>NZ_JBITSF010000038.1:0-48680 GCF_044540485.1 Streptomyces sp. NPDC085946
CGGGGAGGACTGAATGCACGCTGTGTTGGGGGGGGGGGGGGCGCGGGGGGGGGGGGGGGGGGGGGGGCCGGGGGGGGGGGGGGGGGGGGGGTGCCCCCCCCCCCCCCCCCCCCCCCCGCCGGACCGGCACGGCGACGGAGCTGCGGCCGGTGGCCTACGGCACCACCGGCCCGCGCCGTTCGCGGGCTCCGCCCGCCGGACTCATCGGCCGGGTCCCTCCCGGGTGAGCGCCTTCGCCCGTTCGTCACCGCTGCCGCTGCCGCTGCCGCTGCCGCTGCCGCTGCCGCGTCGCGGAGTGCCCGGCTCCGTGCCGCGCGGGGCGGAGCCGCGGACGTCGAGCTCGATGGCCAGCGGGGTGGCGGTGAAGACCGACGAGTAGGTGCCCACCGCGAGCCCGATCAGCAGGGCGAGGGCGAAGTCGGTGAGGGAGTCCCCGCCCAGCACGGCCAGCGCGGTGAGGACGAACGCGGCCCCGGTGCCGGTGTTGACGGTGCGCGGGAGCGTCTGAAGGATCGCCCGGTCGGCGACCCGGGCCGGCGGAGCCCCGCGGTCCCGCCGCCACAGCTCACGGATGCGGTCGAAGACCACGACCGAGTCGTTCACGGAGTAGCCGATCACGGTGAGGAGCGCGGCCAGGAACACCCCGTCGACGGGCTTGCCCAGCCAGGCGAAGACCCCGGTGAGGATCACCACGTCGTGCACCAGGGCGCCCACCGCCGCCGTGCCGAACATCCAGCGGAACCGGACGGCGAGATACAGCAGTTGCGCTCCCAGGGCCAGGCCGAGCGCGATCAGGGCGTTGCGGCGCAGCTCCTCGCCGAGGCTCGGGCCGATCAGCTCGTCGCGGACCTTCTCCGCCCCGCCGCCGAGGTCGCCGACGGCTTCGGCGACCTCGGCGGCCTCGGCGTCGCTCAGCTCCGCGGTGCGCACCGTCAGCCCGTTGTCCCCGGAGGACTGGACGACGGCCTGGGGGAAGCCCGCGTCGGCCAGGGCGGCGCGCGCCCGGTCGGGATCGACGGGCCGGGTCGTGGAGTACTCGATCAGCCGGCCCCCGGTGAACTCCACGCCGAAGTCCAGGCCGCGCACCGCGATGCCCGAGGCGGCGAGGACGAGCACACCGGCGGAGACCGCGAGCCAGCGGCGCGGGCGGCGCATCAACCGGGGGTCGCGGCGGGTGAGATGGTCGCGAACCCGGCCGGTGGAGGCGATGCCGGTGGAGCGGGGCCGGCGGTGCACCCAGCGGCGGTCCACGGCGTACTCGGCGAGCACGCGGGTGACGACCAGCGTGCTGATCATGGAGGCGAGGACACCGATGCCCAGGGTCACGCCGAAGCCGCGCACCGGGCCGGAGGCGAGCAGGAAGAGCAGCACCGCCGCGATCAGCGTGGTGATGTTGGAATCGGCGATGGCGCTGAACGCGCCCCTGAACCCGGCGGTCAGGGCGGAGCGGCCGCTGGGCCGGTCGCGGGCGGCGTACTCCTCGCGGGCGCGCTCGAAGACCAGGACGTTGGCGTCCACCGCCATGCCGATCGTCAGCACGAAGCCGGCCAGGCCCGGCAGGGTGAGCGTGGCGCCGAGGGCGGCCAGGGCGGCGTAGGAGATCAGGCCGTAGCAGACCAGCGCGACCGTGGCCAGGATGCCCAGGAGCCGGTAGACGACGACGATGAACACCGCGGTCAGGGCCGTGCCGACGACGGCCGCCCAGGTGCTCGCGGCGATGGCCTCGGCGCCCAGGGTCGGGCCGACGGTCCGCTGCTCCACCGTCTCGACCGGCACGGGCAGGGCGCCGCCGCGGACCAGCAGGGCGAGTTCACGGGCCTCGTCGCTGCTGAAGGACCCGGTGATCCGGGTGGAGCCGCCGGTGATGCCGGCGCCGCAGGAGACGGACGGGTCGACCTGCGGGGAGGAGACGATCCTGTCGTCCAGCACGATCGCGACCCGGCGCTGCGGGTCGCCCGCCGGGTGGCAGGCGGCCTCGCCGGTCAGCCGGGCCCAGCCCGCGTCGTCCTCGAAGTCGACGGTGACGTGCCAGCCGGCACCGCTCTGCGGATCGAGGCGTGCCTCGGCGCCCTCGACGTCCCGGCCGGTGAGGGACGCGGCACCCAGGCGGAGCCGCTCACCGGACTCGTCGGGAAGCAGGCGCTCGCCCTCGGTCTTCGGCTTGCCGGAGCCGGAGCCGGAGTCGGAGTCGGAGCCGGAGTCGGAGTCGGAGCCGGAGTCGGAGCCGGAGTCGAGGACCGGGTGGACGGAGAGCTGTGCGGTGCGGCCGAGGACGTCGGCGGCCTTGCGCGGGTCCTGGACGCCGGGCAGCTCGACGATGATCCGGTCGTCCCCGGAACGGACGAGGGTGGGTTCGGAGACGCCGAGCGCGTCGATGCGGCCGCGCAGGACCTCCAGGGTGCGGTCGGTGGCCTCCCCGTCGGGCTCGGTGGTGGTGGAGCGGGTCTCCAGCACGATCTGGGTGCCGCCGCGCAGGTCCAGACCCAGGCGGACGGGGACGGTGGCGGCGATGTACAGCGACAGGGCGATCACGGCGAGCGCGAACAGGGCCCTGAGGCGGGCGGGACGTTTCACGAATGCCTCCGGCAGGCACGCCGCGGCCGGGAGGCGCGCGGCGGGGAAGAGATGGGACGGGGCTCAGGTGCCGGAGGCCGGGGGAGGAGCCCGCCCGAGATCGGACGGCGTGTGCGCGGTGCCGGCCTGTGCATGCCCGGCCCTGGGGGCGGGCAGCGCCGGCCGGTGCGGCCCGCACGGGGTGCACGCGGGGGTGAGGAGCAGCTGATCACTGGGAGCCGAGCGCTCGCCACCGTCCCGGTGCGGCTGGACGAGGAGGGTGCGCACGCCGACGCGGGCGTCGTCGGTGCGCGGGTGGGTGTCGGCGGAGCGGAAGGCGGGGGGCGGATCCGTACCCGGGGCGGGGGCGGGCACGGCCGTGACGGCGTACGGGCCCGGGAGGGAGGAGGAGGACGGGGCCGTGGGGTCGGCGAGGGCGGGGGCGGCCGGGACGCGGGCCGCCGGGGCGGTCCGGTCCGGGCTCGTGAGGAGGGCCGAGGCGGGGCGCGGCCACGGCGGGGAGGACGTCGTGAGGCCGGGTGCCGCGAGGCCGGGCGTCCGGCCGGCCGGGCCGGTGCCCCCGTCGCCGGTGGAGCCGAGGCCGAGGGCCAGCAGGACGGCGGCCAGGGCGGCGACGGCCGCCACGGCGTACAGCACGGGCGAGGCGGCAGGGCCCGGCCGCTCACGGCCGGGGACCCGGTGGAACCGCCACCGGGGAGGTGCGGCCCGTCCCGGCAGGCGGGCACCGGCCCCGTGCCGAGCCCCGCGCGCGTGCGGGCGCGTCTCGTGCGGGGGCCGGGGCGCGTGGTCGTGCCGGCCGGTCGTCAAGGTTCCACCAGACCCGCGCGGATGGCGTAGCGGGTCAGGTCCAGACGGTCGCGCAGGCCGAGTTTGTGCAGGAGGTTCTCGCGGTGGCGCTGCACCGTCTTGACGCTGATGAACAGCAGCTCGGCGATCTCCTTCGAGGAGTGCCCCTCGGCGACCAGCTTCAGCACCTCCTCCTCGCGCGGGGTCAGCAACCGCTCGGGCACCTCCTCGCCGTGCCGCACCCGGTCCAGGTAGGCGCGGATCAGCGCGGTCACCGCCCCCGGGTACAGGAACGGCTCGTCCCGCATCGCGGCCCGGCACGCCGCGACCAGATCGCGGTCGGCGACGGACTTCAGGACGTAGCCGCTCGCCCCTGCCTTGAGCGCCTGGAACAGGTACTGCTCGTTGTCGTGCATCGTCAGCATCAGGATGCGCAGGCCCGGCCGCAGCCCGGCCAGTTCGCGCGCGGCCTGGAGCCCGGTCATGCGCGGCATGGCGATGTCCAGCACCGCAAGGTCGACCTCGTGGGCGCGCGCCATGGCGATCGCCTCCGCGCCGTCGCCGGCCTCGGCGACCACCTCCAGGTCCGGCTCCCCGTCGAGGATCAGCCGCACCCCGCGCCGTACCAGCGCGTGGTCGTCGGCGAGCAGGATCCGGATCGTGGCCGGGTGGCGGGCGTCGTGGTTCATGACTGCTTCCTGAGGGCGGGCACGGTCAGCCGGATCCGGGTACCGGCGGGCGTCGCGGGCGAGATGTCCAGGGCGGCCCCGACGAACAGGGCGCGTTCGCGCATGCCGCGGATCCCGGCGCCCTCACGGGCGGCCCCCATGCCGCGGCCGTCGTCGCCCACCTCCAGGACGACGGAGCCGTCGCCGCGCCGCAGGCTCACCTCGACGCACCGCGCCTCGGCGTGCCGGGCGACGTTGGTCAGCCCTTCCTGCGCCACCCGGTAGATCACGAGTTCCGCCCCGTGGTCCAGCGGGGGCAGGTCGGCGTCGAAGCGGCGCACCACCCGCAGCCCGGTGTGCGTGGCGAACTCGGTGGCGAGCGAGGTGACCGCGCTGACCAGGCCGAGATCGTCCAGTACGCCCGGACGCAGGCGGCGCACCAGCCGGCGGACCTCGTCCAGGCTCTCCCGGGTGATCTCCTGCGCCTGCCGGAGCTCACCGCGCAGCGGATCGGACGCCTCGTCCGAGGCCCGCTTCAGCGCCAGCAGGATCGCGGTCATGCTCTGCCCGACCTCGTCGTGCAGCTCCTGCGCGATACGGCGGCGCTCCGCCTCCTGCGCGAGCAGGGCGCGGGCACTGCTCGCGGCGCGCTCCTTCTCCAGCCGCTCCAGCATGGCGTTGAACGTGCTGACCAGCTCGGCGACTTCGCCGCCCCCGCGCACCGGGAGCCGCTGCCCCGGGCGCAGCAGGTCGACGGTGGTCATCAGCCGGGTCACCCGGTCCAGCGGGGCGAGGCCGATCCGCAGCAGGGCCGCGTTGGCGACCAGCATCACACCCAGGCCGCCCACCAGGATGACCGCCTCGGTCAGCAGCACGGGGACGGACACGGTCACCGGAGCCCACAACAGCAGCGCGGTGGCCGTGCCCAGCACCACCGCGTTGAGCCCGAAGATCCGCCAGTACAAGGACACGGAGGTCGCGCCTTCCTCTCACTCGTCTGCCTCTACTGTCGGTCACCGCGGCGCCCGGCGCGGCCGCGGACCCCTCGGTCCTGGCGGACAGCGGCCAGCGTGCACGGTGTCCGGCCCCCGCGTCGATGGGCCCTGACCCCCATTTCCGGCGGTCCGCCGCCCCATGCCGTACGGACTGGGTCCCCGGACCCGGCACAGATGGGTACCGCGCCCGATGGGCCCGGGGCGGGGCGGCGACGAGGGTGGGAGCACCACCCGTCCGTCACCCAGGAGGACCCCGTGTCGCCCGACGCGCCCCGCACCGCACCGCGCCCCGCCCACCCGGTCGCCGACGAGGTCCGCCGGCGGCTCGAACACGCCCGCACGACCCGGCTGGCGCAGCTCAAGGCGCTCGACGAGACCGGGAGCGGTCCCGACGACCACCTGGTGTCCCACCAGAAGGACGCCATCGAGCGCGTCCTCACGGAGATCGACGCGGCCTTCGCGCGCCTCGACGACGGCACCTACGGCACCTGCCTGGGCTGCTCCAAGCCCGTGCCGCCGGAGCGGCTGGAGATCCTGCCGCACACCCGGCACTGCGTCGCCTGCCGGCGCCGCGCGGCCTGAGCCCGCCCGTCCCGTACTCCTCCCGCTCTGCCCAAGGGGTGAAGGTGTGACCCACCGGACCATCGGTGAGCGCGGCACGGCCCTCACGTCCGAGGACCTCGCCGCGCTGCGCGAGAACCTGCACGAGCAGCGGCTGTTCCGCGAGGAGCAGCTGCGGCAGATCGCCGCCGACTCCCCGTACCGTCCCGGCGGTCCGCACGAGCCGCAGGCCGCCGCCCGGATCGAGGTCGGGGTGAGACTCGCCGCGTCCGCCCGCATGGTGCTCGCCGACGTCGAGGCGGCGCTCGCCCGCATGGACGCGGGTGCCTACGGCGACTGCCACCTGTGCCGGCGGCCCGTCGAACGCGAGCGCCTGCTGGTCATTCCGCAGGCCCGCTACTGCGGCCGCTGCCAGCAGGTCAGGGAGGCCGGCCGATGACCACGATCCGGTGCCCGCGCCGCGCGTGGACCCGGCACATCTCCTGTCCGCTGTGCCGGGGGAGCTCCGGCGTCGCGATCGACCTGGGCAGCGCCCGCACGCGCGCCTGGATCGCCGGCCGGGGCATGGTCCTCGACGTGCCCACCGTGACCTTCCCGGGCACCGGTGCGGTCCGTCCCGTCCGGCGCGGCGCCGTCGTCGACACCTCCGGCACCGCCCGCATGCTCGACCGGCTGCTCGGCCACCGGCTGCCCCGGTCCGGGCGTCCCCTGGTGGTGCTGACGGCGCCGGTGCTGGACGGGCTCGCCTTCCGGACCGCGGCCCGCACCGCCGTGGAGGTGCTGCTCGTCGAGGGCGCGGTGACCGACGCCCGGTGCGCCGCCCTGGGCACCGGGGACCTGTCCGACGGCACGGCGCCGGGGCGGCTGACCGACGCGGTGGCCGCCATGGTGACGGCGATGCTGCGGCAGGACCGCACCGCCCGCACCCGCTCCGCCCTGCGCCGGGGCGTCCTGCTGTCCGGCGGCGGCGCCCTGCGCCCGGACGTCACCCGTGCCCTTCCCGGCCGGCTCGGCTGCCCGGTCCGGCCGGTGCCGTCCCCGCACACCGCCGCCGTCCGGGGCGCCGCCGGGCTCCTCGCCGCGGCCCGCCGCCACCCGTCCGTCACCGGAACGCTCTGACCCCTCGGCACCCGGCCCGGCACCGGAAAGGAGCCTCACGTGGCGGGCGAGACACCTCCGGCGCAGCCGGCTCCCGGACCGCCCCCGCGCCCCCTGCTGTGGCGCTGGCGGCGCAATCCCCTGCGCCGCCGCACCGACGTGCTCCAGGCCTGGATCGGTCTCGGGGTGCTGCTCGCCGTCGCGGCCGTGGGGCCGGTGGCCGCCGTCCTCGTGGGCGACGCCGCCCACCGTCACTACCGGGACACCGCGCACCATCAGGCCCGGACCCGGCACCCGACGACCGCGACCCTCGTCCGGGACGCCCCGCGCCATCCGGAGCCGGGGTCCGAGGAGGAGAAGAAGACGCGCTACCCGGTCGAGGCCCGCTTCACCACCCGTGAGGGACGGATCCGCACCACCAGGACCGAGGTCCGGCCGGGCCTGCCCGCCGGAAGCCCCGTACGCGTCTGGGTCACCTCCGGCGGCGAGGCCACCGGTCCGCCGC
Source organism: Streptomyces sp. NPDC085946 (assembly GCF_044540485.1). NCBI lineage: Bacteria > Bacillati > Actinomycetota > Actinomycetes > Kitasatosporales > Streptomycetaceae > Streptomyces > Streptomyces sp. NPDC085946. Next base: position 7,188 of record NZ_JBITSF010000038.1, read on the forward strand.
TGACCCGGGAGCAGGTGCGCCGCCGCAGCATGGGCTGGGCCCTGCTCACCGCGATCGGCGTCGCCCTCACCGGCGCCGCCGCCCACGGCCTGGCCGGTCTCGTCCTGCGCCGCCGCAACCTCGCCGACTGGGACCGGGCGTGGGCGAGGACGGCGCCCCGGTGGACGACGCCGACGTGAGCGCGACCGGGCGTCCCGGCCGCGCCGGACGCCCGCGGGGCACGGAGCAGGAGAGGCCGGGCTGCCGGTGGTGGGCGTGGACGACCGCGAACGGCCTGCACGAGCAGCCGAAGACGAACGCCACCGGGACCGCCGGGACCATGGCGGGCGTGCCCGGACGAGACGCTCCCGGGGAACGGCGCGGGACGCGACCGCGGGCCCGCATCCGCGGCACGTGCGTCGCGCACGGTCTGCCGCAGGTGCGTGGCCGCGCGGTCGGGTCCGCCGGCGCCGCGGCGCGTCAGGGCGCCGGCTGTCCGCGGCGGCTGGAGGCGAGCGGGTCGCCGGCCTTGCGGACGACGCCGGCGATCCAGGCCATGGCCTCGGGCACGTCGTAGTTGCCGGCGTGCGGCTGGTTCCAGGCGAGCCGGTAGTCCAGGTCCTCGACCTGCCGGTCGGCGGCCAGCGCCCGGTCGAGGTTGACCGAGACGGTGAACGCGGTGTCCCGGTCGCGGGTGCCGTGGCGGACGTACCAGTTCGGGGCGGTGTCGGCGGCGGTGCCGATGAAGTCCATCGGGTTGATCAGGTGGACCTGGTCGTCGACGGTGGTGCTCTTCCTGCGGGTGTACTGGTCCCAGGTCAGCCCGGTGTCGTCGAGGCCGCTGCCGTCGCCCGGCACGTCGTTGTGGTTCCAGCTGTACTCGGTGTAGTTCATGTACTTCTGGGTCGGCGGGCCGAAAAGGTTGGTCTCGGTGCGGCTGGTGGTGTTCCCGTTGACACCTACGGCGTCGAAGGCGGGGGTCGTCTTGAGGGCGGCCTGGGTGGCGACGAAGGCGAGGTACTTCGCCATGTCGAGGGACCGCACCGTACCGGTGGTGGTGTCGACGTCGATCCAGTCGTTGACGTACGACTTGGTGGTGCCCCCCGCCGTGATCTGAAAGGTGCCGCCCAGCGGCGGGATCGTGTGGGCGGGATCCGCCTTCAGGTAGGCCTCGGCGGAGCGGACGACCTCCTTCCTGATGGTGTCGAGCATGGTCGCGGCCGTGAGCGGGGAGCCGTCGGGGTTGCGCAGCCCGAGGCTCTTCTCGTAGGCCGCGAACCGGGCCGCTATCTCTGCGGCTGCTCCGGGCGAGGGGTTCTGTCCGGTGGTGTCGCGGGTGGCGAGGACGGTGTACAGCCACTCGTAGGCCGCATCGGCGTTGCCGAGGTCGGTGATCGGGCAGTAGGCGTTGACGGCGAAGACGTCGTCGCGCAGGGTGCTGCGGCCCTTGGCGTCGATGCCGGCGGCGCCGATCGCGGCGAGGTACGGGTCGTACTCGGCGCTGTTGCCGGAAGCGCCCAGGATCGATGCCAGTGCGCCGCCGCCGCTGGTGCCGTTGACGACGATCCGCTCCGCGCTGCCGGGCATCGCGGCGTCGTTGAGGCGCAGGTAGCGGACGGCGGCCTTGGCGTCGACCACCGCCGCGGGGGCCTTGCCGGGGGCGGAGCCGTCGGCGCCGACCAGTCCGCGGCTGCGGCTGGCGACGTCGACGAAGACGTAACCCGCCTTCAGGGCCGCGCCGACGTTGCTCGTCGAACTGTTGTAGGAAGTGCCGGCGGTCACGCTCGCCCTGAGGTAACTGGCCATCCAGCCGCCGTTGTTCACCGCGAAGTACACCGGCGCCCGCTGGTCGCCGAAGGCGCTCTCGGGGACGAACACGTTCATGCTCTGGTAGCCGCAGGCGGTGTCGGGGATCGTGGTGCTCCCGCCGCCGGGGCCGCCGGACTGCTGCGCCGCCGCGGCGACCGGGTCCGCGACGTAGCAGATCTCCTTGTACCAGCGCACGTTCACCGGCCGGCCGTCCACGGTGACGGTGATCGTGGTGTAGGAGGCGGAGTCGAAGTCCAGTACGGAGTCCTGGGGATCCGCGGCAGGGCCACGGCTCTGCGAGGGAGCCGCGCCCGACGCGGTGGCTGCGGCGGAGGCCGGGACCGCGACGGCCGTGAGGGCGAGGGAGCCCGCGAGCGCCATGCCTCTCAGGAGGTGTGTGCGGATCACGGTGCGTCCTGACCGCGTGGTGGCCGAATGGGTGAGTGCGTCGCGTCCGAAGGACGCGGTGAGCCGCGGCATGGGTCTCCCCTCATCGAGCAACGAGTGCTTCGCTCAAGGCCCCGGAGTCGAGGCGTGACGCACGCTACAAGATTGTTAACAATATGCACAGCAATCTCGCGGACATTTTCGGATCGACGCGGCCGGGCGGGGGAGCGGTGCGTCGGGCGCCGGGAGGTACTGGCTCCGGCGTGGTGCCGGGTATCGCCGGAATGCGCTCCTCGCCCGCGCGAGTGGCCACTTGGGACGGGGCGGCGGTGCCGAGGGCTCGGGTGGAGACGGCGAACCGCACGTGCTCGATCGCGGGGCGGCGGCCGGTGGGGTGGGCGCCGACGCCGGGAGCGACCCGAAGGGTCCGGCGCCGGGAGCGGTCCTCTCCCGTGTCGGTCGCGCCCCGCCCCGTGCACGGCTCGGCGAGCCACCCCCACGCAGGACGCGGTGCGAGAACCCCGCGGTGCGCGGACCGGTGGTCAGGGTCCCGGAGTCCGCGTCACTCGCCGGAACCGGTGGCCAGGGCCCCGGAATCCGCGCCGCTCGCCGGAACCGGCATCGGCGGCAGGGCGATCCGACGGCACGGCCGGGTCGGCCGGGCCGGTCGGTCGTCACGGCGGGAACGCGGGAAAAGGTCCCATTGCCGGATGGGAGGTGCGTCTCCGGACGCTGCGTTCACATGTCCTGCCGAATGAACTTTCGGTATTCGCGCACTGTATGGCTAATATCAAGCCACCAACCGCTACTGTCTGGCGCGTTCTCGTCACAGGTGCGGCTGAACAGTGACGAGGAGAGTGTCCTGCGCGTGAGCGGATTGAGCAGGGTCGGACGGCGCGGAACGGACAGCGCGCGGGCCGGCCGCCGACGGACGGACCCGAAGGGCAAGCAGCCGTGGACGACCGGCGGACGCCGCCTGCCGCTGCGCACGGTGCTGCTGGTGCTGCTGCTCGTACCGAGCGTGGCGCTGGTCGGACTGTGGGGCCTGGCCACGTACCAACTGGGCGACGAGTACCGGAAGCAGGCCGCCCAGCACAACCTCAAGACGACCGTGGGCCCCCGCAACGCGGAGCTGTTCAACGCCCTGCAGCGGGAACGGAGGCTGACCCAGGAGGTGCTGGCCTCGCCCCGGGCGTCCCGGACCGCCCTGATCCGGCAGCGCACGGTCACCGACCGCGCCCTGCGGGCCTTCGAGCCGCTGGCCTCCGCGGACACCAGCGACGGCCAGCACGGCCTGGCCGCCGCGATCTCCCGGACCGTGCAGGTGGCCGGCCGGATCGTGCAGGAGCGCCGCGCGGTGGACGCCGGGACCGCCGACGTGGACCGGGCGTTCGCTTACTACACCGAGGCCGTCGAAGCCAGCACCGAGGTCTTCGCGGCGATCTCCCGCGGCATCAACGGTGAGGTGACCGGCCTGTCACAGGTCCTGTTCGACCTGAACGGGGTCGTGGACATGATCGGCCGCGAGGACGCGGTGCTGGCCCGCGGCTGGGCGTCGGGCCGGCTGTCCCCCGAGGAGTACGACCTGATCACCGACGCCGTCGGCACCCACGAGTACCTGCTCGCGTCGCGCGTGGCGCCGAACCTCAACGCCGAGGAGAAGCGGCTGTACACGGCGATGACCAAGAGCAAGGAGTGGAAGACACGGGTCGCGCTGGAGGAGCAGTTCCAGGCCACCGACGGCGAGGACGTCTCGCTGTCGCCCGCCCGCGCCAAGGAGTGGCGGGCCGCGGCGGACGCCTCGGTCGCCCGCCTCCAGGAGCTCCTCGGCGTGCACAGCCAGGTCTCCAACGCCGCCGGCGCCGCCGGCGTGCAGAGGCTGGAGCTGTTCCTGTACTCCGCCTCCGCCCTGGGCCTGCTCGCGGTCGCCCTGGTCGTGCTGGTGACCTGGCGGCTGACCACGCTCCTGCGCCGGCGCGTCCTGGCCGTACGCGACCAGGCGCAGGACCTGGGACAGCGGCTGCCGCAGGTGGTCGCCCGGCTCGAACAGGGCGAGGACGTGGACGTGGACGCCGAGGTGCCGGTGCTCGAACCGGCACCGGACGAGTTCGGCGAGCTGAGCCGGGCGCTGAACCTGGCCAGCCGCAGCGCGGTGCACACCGCGGTGCGCCAGGCCGAGCAGCACCGCGGCTTCGAGCGACTGCTGCAGCGCATCGCGCGCCGCACCCAGCTGCTGATCGGCCTGCAGCTGAAGAAGCTGGACGAGCTGGAGCGCCGGCACGAGGACCCGCAGCTGCTGGAGGGCCTGTTCGACCTGGACCACCTCACCGCCCGGCTGCGCCGCTACGAGGAGAACCTGGTGATCCTCGGCGGAGGCCAGCCGCGTCGTCGCTGGCGCAAGCCGGTGCCGCTGCTGGACGTCCTGCGCGCCGCGCAGGGCGAGGTCCAGGACTACCGGCGCATCGCGATCGACGTCGAGGGCCGGCCGTGGATCTCCGAGCGGGCGGTGGGACCGCTGATCCACATCCTGGCCGAGCTGATGGAGAACGCGACCGCGTTCTCCAAGCCGCCGGCCCCGGTGGAGATCAAGGCGGCGCCGGTCAGCCGCGGCGTCGTGGTGGAGATAGAGGACCGCGGACTGGGCATGGAGGCCGAGCAGTACGAGGCCGCCAACGCCCTGATGCAGGCGCCCCCGCAGATGGACGTGATGACCCGCGCCGACGACGTGCGCCTGGGCCTGTACGTGGTGGCCCGTCTGTCGGCGGGCCTGGGCCTGCAGGTGGAGCTGCGGCCGTCGGCGTTCGGTGGCACCCGCGTCATCGTCCTCGTCCCGCAGGCCCTCGTGGCCGAGCGGCCCCGATCGGTCCCGGACACGGCCGACGGCCCGTCGCCGGACGACGCCGGCGCCCCTGTCCCCGCGCCGCGCCGGCACGCCGACCCCGGTCCCGCGGACGGCTCTCTCCGCCCCGCGGACGGTTCCCCCCGCACGGACGGCCCGGACGACCTGCCGGTGCGGTCACGGGGACAGGCGATGGCCGACGTCACCGCACCGGCGCCGGACCCCGCGGCTCAGCAGCCCCCGCCGGACCCGCAGGCCGGACCCGCGCCGCTGCCCCGTCGGACGCGCCAGGCCAGCCTGGTGGCCGAACTGCGCGCGCCGGCTCCGCAGGACCCCCCGGCCTCCCCGGCCCCGACCGGTGCCCCGGCCCGCTCCGGCGCCACCATCGGCGCCTTCCAGCGGCAGTCCCGCAAGAACCGCACCGTCGGTACGCGGCCGTCCGCGCCCAGCACCGACCAGCCCGAACCGCTCACGACGGAAGACCGAGGATGACTCAGCGAACCATCGCCACCGACGCAGACCTGGACTGGCTCCTCGACGGGCTGGTCGACCAGATCGCCGGCACCCGGCACGCCATCGTGCTGTCCGACGACGGCCTGGTGATCAGCAGCTCGAAGACCATCGAGCGTTCCGACGCCGAGCGTCTGGCCGCGATCGCCACCGGCCAGCAGAGCCTGGCACGCGGCGTCGGACAGCTCTTCCGGGGCGGCCCGGTCCACCAGGTCATCGTCGAGCTGGCCGACCTGTGGCTGTTCGTCACCGCGGCCGGTCGGGGCACCCACCTGGCCGTGATCGCCTCCCAGGAGGTCGACGCCGAAGTGATGGCGGTCGCCATGCACACCCTGGTCCAGCAGGTGGGCCAGAAGCTCGGCACCGACGCGCGTACCCCGCAGTCCGACTCCTCTCCGCCCGCCGGTCCCGGGGCCGGCGCATGAGGCACTGGACGGAGGAGCAGGAAGACGACGCCGACGAACCGCTCGTCCGCCCCTACACCATCACCGGCGGCCGTACCACCGCCGACCGCGACGACCTGACCCTGATCACCCTGATCACGGCACGGACCACGTCCGGCACGGACGCCGCGGCCGACCGGCACGCACTGCAGCCCGAACACCGCACCGTCCTGCGCCTGTGCGCGCGGGGGCCCGTCGCGGTGGCCGAGATCGCCGCCGAGCTGGACCTGCCGGTGTCGGTGACCAAGATCCTCATCGGTGACCTGATCGACGCGGGCCGAGTACGGGCCCGGCCACCCCTGGCCTTCGCGCACAACGGCACCCTCCCCGACATGACGATCCTTGAGGCGGTGAGAGATGGGCTCCGCGGGCTCTGATCCGGCACAGACGGCCCAGGCCGTGAAGATCCTGATCGCCGGTGGCTTCGGCGTGGGCAAGACCACCCTGGTCGGCGCGGTCAGCGAGGTCACCCCCCTGCACACCGAGGAGTACCTGACCCGTGCCAGCGTCGGCGTGGACGACCTGGTCGGCATCGGCGCCAAGACCACCACCACCGTCGCCCTGGACTTCGGGCGGATCACCATCAGCGACGAACTGGTGGTCTACCTGTTCGGCACCCCCGGCCAGGAACGCTTCTGGTTCATGTGGAACGACTTGGTGCACGGCGCTCTGGGAGCGGTGGTACTGGTCGACACCCGCCGTCTGGAGGTCAGTTTCGCCTCCATCGACTTCTTCGAGAGCCGCGGCATCCCGTTCGTCGTCGCGGTCAACTGCTTCCACAACGTCCGCGACCGCACGTCCGAGGAAGTCCGCACCGCCCTGGACCTGGACCCCCAGGTTCCCCTGGTGCTGTGCGACGCACGCGAACGGGCCGAGGGGAAGGACGTCCTGCTCGCCCTGATCGAACACCTCATGGCCCGCCACTCCGCTCCCCGGCCGACCGTGTGATCCCGGTCTGTCCCGCTCCTTCCCGGAGCGGGACGGACCGGGGTCCCAGCGGTTCGCCGGGACCCCACCGGGCCCGCGAGAACAGCCCTCCGGTCATGTGACGGCCGGGGCCGGCACGCCCTGCGGTGGTTCCCCCGCTCAGGGGCCGGAGCGTGACGCCGGGCACCGCGTCAAGGGCGGCCGGAAGAGGAAAACCGCGCCGCCCCCCCATATTTCTGGGATTGGCCCGGTCCGGCGGGACTGCCAGCCTTGTCGGTGCCGGCCGCCGCTCTCGCGAACGGCTGGCACCGACACCTGTGGTTCCGTCGACGACCTGGGGGAACAGCATGGCTCCGCTGCGCAGCAGGCCCGCCGCCACCACGGGCGACCCCGCCCTCCCGGCGGCCTTCCCCGGCGCCTCACCGACGCGGGCCGCTCCGGCGGAGGCGCGGCACCCCGCCGCCGCACGGACCGTTCCCACCAATGCCGCCGGCACCGTCAGCACCTGCGACGACCGCCGCCCGATCGCCGGGGGGAACCCTCAGCGGGGCGTGCGCCCGACTCCGCGACCGCACCGGCGAGGCACGCCGGAAGCGGTCCGCCGACCGGATCCGCGCCAGGGCCGGCGGCGGCACGGGGCGGGGACGGTTCCGGGACCGCCGCGGGGACTCCCGGGGCGACCAGCACCGGAGAGCCGCCTGATGCTCTCCGCCGCGGGCCGCCTCCTCTACGCGCGGGCGGCACGCGGGAGCGGGTGAGGCGGGCACCGGCGCCCGCACGCGGACCGGGCGGAGCCGCCGTGCGCCCCACCCAGGTGCCGGCACCGGTGCTCCGGCCGGTGCGGGCCTCCCCGCCGCCGGACCGGACGCCCGCGGAAACTCCGCGATCGTCTCGTACCCCTTCCAGGCCCGTCGCGGCGCCTCCACCGGAACGCGGTGCCCGTGACACCCCTCGCTCCGCCCGTCGGAAGGGCCGGAACAGCCGCGGAGGACGGCGGAGCCGACCACACGCCGGCAAGTTTGTGCGGCCCGTGGGAACGTGCGGGTCCGCTCCCGCTCCGGCCCACCTGTCCGGTCACACCTCAGCCACCCAACAGTCCGGGGGACACATGACCCGCAACGGCCCCGCTCAGATCGTCTGGGACATCACGTACACCTGCCCGCTGCGCTGCGTGCACTGCTACTCCGAATCCGGACGCCGCTCGGCGAGGCAGCTCGACCTCGACGGGATGCTGCGGGTCGCCGACGGGCTCATCGAGCTCGGGCCCGACAGCATCGCGCTGGCGGGCGGCGAACCCCTCCTGGTCAAGGGGGTGTTCGAGGTGGCGGAACGGCTGACGCAGGCCGGCATCGACGTCATCCTCTACACCAGCGGCTGGTCGTTGGAGCCGTGGATGGTCGAGCCCGTCGCCCGTCTGTTCTCCCGGGTCAGCGTCAGCGTCGACGGCGGCACCCCCGAGACGCACGACCGGATCCGCGGCCGGGCCGGCGCGTACGACCGCGCCATGCGGGCCCTCGGCCTGCTGGAGGAGGGGGCCCGCCACCGCCGCGTGACACGGGGACGGAACCCCTGGCTCGGCATCGACTACGTCGTCGTCCGCACCAACTTCCCGCAGATGGCCCGGCTGTGCACCACCGTCGCGGACCGCTTCCCGGAACTCGGGTTCGTCTTCTTCGGGGCGGCCGTGCCCGCCGGGTTGGCCAGCCGCACCGGATTCCAGGACCACGAGCTGATCTCCGACGCGCAGGCCGGGGAACTTGCCGAGGGCGGGCTCGCCGCCCGGCTGCAGACGCTCGTACCCGACACCCTCACCGTGCGCACCACGGACAACGCCTTTCTCTGGAGGTACGACGTCGCCGTCGCCGAGGGCGGCGGCTTCCACGCCCTCCAGGTGGAGCCCGACGGCGCGGTGCGCGCCATGCCGATCTACGAGGGCACGGTGGGCAGCCTGCTGACGGACCCGCCCGCCGAGCTGTGGCGGCGGGCGGTCGCCCGCTGGAGCGACCCGTACGTCGTCGAGACCCTCGCCCCGGTACGGACCATGGCCGGCTGGGCGGAGGCCACCCGCGCCCTGGACCGGCGTTTCGCCGCCCCGGAGGACCTGGCGCGCGTCGAGCGCCGCCCCGCCTACGCGGCGCCCCGCCGCTGACCCGGGTGAGGGGGAACCCGATGGACTCCTCGGACCGTTCCGGCGGGACCGGCCCCGACCGGCTGCTGACCGACATCGTGCGGGCACGACTCGACCACCACGCCGACGGGACCCGCTGGCGGGTGAGCACCGGCGGCGGGTTCTGGTGCCGGGTGAGCCCCGCGGACCGTCCGCTGCGCCCCCAGGGGTGGAAGCTGCACCTCTCCGCCACACCGCTGTCCGCACCGTACGTCCTGGCCCGTGCCGCCGACGTCCTGATCCCCGACCGCTTCGCCTTCAAGTTCGCCGCGACCGTGGATGGGGTGCGCGAACTGGTCTCCCGGCACGCCGACCGCGGCAGCGGCGGCAAGTTCCTCACCGTCTACCCCGAGTGCGACGACGACCGGCTCCGCGAACTCGCCGAAGCACTGCACCGGGCCACCCGGGGCCTCCCCGGACCCGGCATCCTTTCGGACCGGCGGTACCGCCCCGACAGCCTCGTCCACTACCGCTACGGAGCCTTCGGCGGCGTACCCGTGCTGGGGAACGACGGCACCTACGAGACTCTTCTGATCGCTCCGGACGGGTCCCTCGCACCGGACCACCGCAAGGCCTGGTTCAGCCCACCGCCGTGGGCGCCGCGCGATCCCTTCCGGTCCGCCGGCCCGGAGGCGCCCTCAGCCCCGGACACCCCCGCACCCGCTCCGCGCCCCGGCCCCGTCCTCCTCGACGGGCGGTACCTGGTCCGGGAGGTCATCCGGCACTCGTTCCACGGCGGGGTGTACCGCGGCACCGACCGCCGCACCGGCACCGACGTCGTCGTCAAGCAGGCCCGGCCGCACACCGGTGCCGAACTGACCGGGAGCGACGTCCGCGACCTGCGGCGGCACGAGGCCCGGATGCTGGAACTGCTGGAGCCGACCGGGCTGAGCGCCCGCCCCCTGGGGCTGTTCGAGCAGCAAGGGGACCTGTTCCTGGTCCAGGAAGCCGTACCCGGTGTCTCCCTGCGCCGGTGGGTGCTCCAGAACATCACCCTGCACGGCGGCACATGGGGCCCCGCCCCGCAGGATGCCCGGCGACTGGCACGCGGGCTGGCCGCGCTCATGGCGGCGGCGCACGCCTGGGGCCTGGTGCTGCGGGACTTCAACCCCAGCAACGTGATGGTCACCCCGGACGGCTCCGTCCGGCTGATCGACCTGGAGCTGGTGGCGCGGCCGGGCGAGCACGTCGGCCGCGCCGGCACCCCCGGGTACGCCGCACCCGAACAGCGCGACGCCCCCGCCCACGGACCCGCACCGGGTCCGCCGGCCGACCTCCACGGTCTGGGCGCCACCCTCTTCCACCTGGCCACCGGCCTGGACCCGCTCCTGCCCGCCGACGACCCGCCGGTCCGCACGACGGAGGACCGGATCGGGGCGTGGCTGGAGCGGCTCGCCGTCGGGAACCCGGCGGCCGGCCAGTTCGGGGAGCTGATCCCGGAGCTGTTGCGCGAGGACCCCGCGCGGAGGCCCCCGCTGGAGGAGGTCTCGGCCCGCCTCGCCGAACCCCCGCGGCCGCACCCGGCTCACGGACGGCGAGCCCCGCGAGCGGCCGGCCACACCGAGGCCGTGCTGACCGGACCGGACCTGAAACCCCTCATCACCGACGCCGTCGAGCACCTCCTCGCGACGATGGACCCGCGGAACACGGACCGGCTCTGGCCCTCCGGAAAGTTCGGCGCCACCACCGACCCGTTCGCGGTGCAGCACGGAGCGGCCGGAATCCTGGGGGTCCTCGTGCGCGCGTACGAGGCGGAGCCGGACCCGGCGCTGCGGCAGGCGGTGGCCGCGGCCGCGGGGTGGATCGGCGGGCACGTGACGCGTGAACCGCGCTCGCTGCCCGGTCTGCACTTCGGACGGTCCGGCACCGCATGGGCACTGCTGGACGCCGGACGGGCCCTGGACGCCCCGGAGTTGGGCCGGCTGGCCCGCGACCTGGCCTTCCGCGTCCCGACGTCCTGCCCCAACCCCGACGTCTGCCACGGCACCTCCGGGGCCGGACTGACCCAGCTGAGGTTCTGGGAGGCCACCGGCGAGGCCGCCTTCCTGGACCGGGCCCGCCAGGCGGCCGACGCGGTCACCGCCGGAGCCGAACACCGCGACGACGGCATCCGCTGGCCCGTCCCGGCCGGCCACCCGTCGGCCCTCGCCGGCGTGAGCCACTACGGCTTCGCCCACGGAGTGGCCGGCGTGGGCGCGTTCCTGCTGGCGGCGGCACGCGCCACCGGGGACGGCGGGTACGCCGAACAGGCCGACGCCGCGGCCCGGACCCTGGCGGACGTGGCCCAGGTCGACGACGGCGCCGCCCACTGGCCGACGGCCGACACCGGCCGGCGGTACAAGACCCACTGGTGCAGCGGCTCCTCGGGGGTCGGCACCTTCCTCCTGCGGTACTGGCAGACCCGAGGCGGACAGCGGTACCTGGACCTGGCGGTCCAGGCGGCGGAAGCGGTGTTCCGGGCACGGCGGCACGCCTCGCCCGCCCAGTGCCACGGCCTGGCCGGCGACGGGGACTTCCTCCTCGACCTCGCCGAGGCCACCGGCGAGGACCACTACCGCGACGCGGCCGGCCGGCTGGCCGCCTGCATCCACCACCGGCACGCCCTGCGCGACGGACGGCGCCTCGCCCCGGACGAGACCGGCACGGCCGTGGTCGCCGACTACGCCACCGGACTCAGCGGCGTCCTCGCCTTCCACCTCCGCCTCCGACACGGCGGGCCGCGCCTGTGGCAGCCCGGCTCGCTGACCGGTCACCTCCCGGCGGCCGCCCCCTGACCCCGTGCCGCCGCGGGCCGCCCGCGACGGCACGGCCATCCGCACCCGCCCTACCGGAGGAGGGAGGTGAACATCATGGAGACCGAACTCGAGTCCGGCGTGGACGCCCTGCAGCTGCTTGAGGAGGAGGAAGCCGACCTCGGCCTGTTCCCGTGCACGGTGACGACGACGTGTGACCTCAACACCGTCTGAGATGCCCGGCGACTCCGGTCCGTCCGCCGCACCCGGCGGGCGGACCGGAGTGCGCCGTCCCCGCCCGGATCAGTCGCCCACGCCTCGATGCGCGTCCCGGTGCTCCCCCTCGGCGAAGCGGTCCAGCCCGAGCACGGCGAGCAGTTGCAGCTTCTCGTGGCTCTCGGTCCGCGGCGGAGCGGTCAGCACGAGGAGGGTCTGGGACTGGTCCTCGGTGAACAGGGCCTGGCAGTCCAGTTCGAGCGCGCCGAGTTCGGGATGGATGAGCGTCTTGTGGTCCTCGAAGCGTTGTGCCACCTCGTGCCGCTCCCACAGCTCGGCGAACTCCCCGCTGGTCTTCTGCAGGGTGCGCACGAGCTCGCCGGCCCGGGACCGTGGGCCCCGCAGCCCGTGGGCGGCGCGCAGGCTCGCGACCTGGGCGCGGCTGTGGCGGTCGCGGTCGGCCTCGGGGTAGCGCGATCGCTCCACGGGATCGGTGAACCAGCGGTAGACCGCGCTGCGGGCGAGACCCGTGTGACCCGATGCGTCGCCGAGCAGGGCGGCGGCCATCCTGTTCTGCACGAGGGTCTCCCCGAGGTCGGACAGGATGCACGCCGGAGTGTCGTCGAGGCGGTCCAGCACGCGGAGCAGCGCGGGAGCGACGTGCGCCGACGACGACAGCGGCACCGGGGCGTTGTGCCCGGCGACCCGGTACAGGTAGGTGCGCTCGTCGCCGGTCAGCCGCAGCGCCCGGGCGAGCGACGCGAGCATGTGCTCGCTCGGCTGCGGGCCGCGTCGCTGCTCCAGCCGCGTGTAGTAGTCGGTCGACATCACGGCGAGGGAGGCGACCTCCTCGCGTCGCAGGCCCGGGGCCCTGCGGCGCGCGCCGGAGGGCAGCCCGACGTCCTCGGGCTGGAGCGCCTCGCGGCGGCGGCGCAGGAAGTCGGCCAGTGCTGCACGGTCCATGAGATCGATTGTCGCCCGGTCACGGCGGGCGAGCCAGGGATCGCCGATCCCCCGACAACCGGTCTCTGCACCCGCGGCACGGAACCGGTGACAGTCGAAGCATGGACATCACCGGAAACACCGTCTTCATCCCCGGCGCCACCAGCGGCATCGGTCTCGCCCTCGCCCTCGAACTGCACACCAGGGGCAACACCGTCATCGTCGGCGGCCGGCGGACCGAGCTGCTGGAACGGATCGCGGCCGAGCACCCCGGCATCGGCACGGTGCGGATCGACACCACGGACGCCGCGAGCATCGCCTCCGCCGCGAAGGAGGTCCTGGCGAACCACCCCGCCCTCAACGTCCTCGTCACGATGGCCGGCGTGATGAACGTCGAGGACTGGCGCGATCCCGCCTCGTTCCTCGCCTCCGCGGAGTCCACGGTGACGACGAACGTGCTCGGCCCGATCCGGCTCATCGCCGCGTTCGTGGAGCACCTGCTGGCGCAGCCGGACGCCACGATCATGACCGTCTCCTCGGGCCTCGCGTTCGCGCCGCTGAAGGCCACCCCGAGCTACAACGCGTCGAAGGCGGCGATCCACATGCTCAGCGAGTCCGTCCGGCTGCAGTTCGCCGGCACCTCGGTGAAGGTCGTGGAACTCGTGCCGCCGGCCGTGCGCACCGCCCTCCTGCCCGGGCACGAGGACAATGAACTCGCCATGCCGCTGGAGGAGTTCGTGGCCGAGACCGTCGCTCTGCTGGAGGCGCAGCCCGACGCGAAGGAGATCCAGGTCGAGCGGGTGAAGTTCCTGCGCTACGGCGAGGCCCGCGGCGACTACGACCGGGTCGTCGCGACGCTCAACGCCTCCGACCCGCACGGGAAGTAATCCGGCGGAGCCTGCCCTCCGAGATCCCCCCGGCCGCCGGCCGCCGGCCGCTGCCGCCGACGACAAGCCCGCGCTGCCGGGCGTCGGCAGGGCGGCCCCGGAGGGCGCGCCGTACGTCAACAGCACACGGCCGGAGCCGGACGTCCCGGCCCGGGTACGGGAGCCCGGCTGGAGCTCGGACTGCGGGTCACTGTTCGCCCGGCCCTCTTCCGGCGGACCGCCGCCGTCCCGCCCCGGGGCTCCCACGGCTGGAGCCTGTCTCTTGGATCAGTCTGACTCCGCCTTGGCGCTGACGTCCGTGTGAGCGGGCCGATGGGCTGCGCGACACCCTTAGGCTCGTCCCATGACAGAGTCGCCCCTCACCGAAGCCGAGATCGTCGAGGCCGAACGGGAACTCGGTGTTTCCTCTCCCGAGGAGTACCGGGTGTATCTGCGCGAGGTGAGCGCAGGCGGGGAACTCTTCCGGCTTGAGCGGACCGGGCGCGGGTGGTGGTGGGCCGGGAACGATGAGGGGCGACGCGAGCTGCTGGCTACCCCCTTTCCGCATCCCGACTCCTACGCCGGGGCCGACGACGAACTGATGGCGCGTGAGCCACAGCCTGAGGCGTTCGAGGACGACGCCGCGTACCGGGAGGCCCGGCGTGCCTGGGACGACGAGGCCGACAGGTTCGAGGACCTGAAGACGGCCGGTGCGGTCGTCATCCAGGAGCACGGCTGCGGCTTCTCCACCTTGTTGGTTCTGACCGGCTCTCTGGCAGGCACGGTTTGGTGGGACGGACGGGCTACCTGTGACCTGATCGTCCCCCTGTCCATGGACCACGTCGGCGGCGCCCGGCCCGTTCGATTCGGGGAGTGGTTGAACCACGGTTCCTGGGCTCTTTTGCCGCCTGGCTGGGGACCGTCAGTTCCACCGAATCCTGTTGTTCACCGTTGAGTTCTGTCTGTCTGGTCAGCGTCGGCTCCAGATGAGCATGCCTGCGAGGCGGAGTGCGGCCGGGTAGGTGATCGCGAGCTTGTCGGTTCGTGTGGCCAGGCCGCGCCGTTGCTTGAGGCGGTTGACGCAGCGCTCCACGGTGCCGCGTTGTTTGTATGCCTCGCTGTCGAAGCGGGGCGGCCGGCCGGCCGATCGGCCTCGCCGCAGGCGGTGGCCGACTTGGTCGGGCGGCACGCGGATGCGCGACATCACCGTCTCAAAGGCGGGTGCATCACCTGCCTGGCCAGCAGTGACGGTGAAGGCGAGCAGCCGTGCGCGGCCGTCTGCGGCCAGGTGGACCTTGGTGCCTCAGCCCGCGGCGGGAGCGTCCGAGCGCGTGATCGGCGGGCTCGCCGGAGTAGGTCACCCCCTTTTGAGTGCTCCGGCGGCGTGCTGGTGCGCCCGGACGACCGTGGAGTCCACCGACACCGTCCCCTTCACCGCCGACGGCCTCTTCGCGGCGGCGAGAGGCGAGGGTGGGACGAGCCCCGGGACGGGGCGCACCGCGCGCGGGAGGCACCGGACACGACCGGGCCGTCCACGGCGGTCACGGGCGGCGCACGAGGGTGCGCCGCCCGCGGTGGCAGCGGCGCAGGGGGAGCAGGGCAGCGACGGCGAGGCCGGAGGCCCGGGCGGTGGACAGGCCGATGAGCCGGTAGCCGACGAGGTGGCACGGAAGCCGCCCGCCCTTGGTGTCGTCCGGGTCGCGCAGCAGGCCGACGCCTATGTGCTGGGCGCGGGCGAAGAACTGCGGGACGGCGTCGACGCCGGCCCGCGGGTTGCCGACGCGGCGAGATGGCCCGCGGCGCCGCGCTCCCCGAGGACCGACGCTCCCCGAGGGCCGGCGCCTTTCGTGCGCGAGCCGGCGGAGCGGCCGCGTGCGCCCCTGCAAGCCCGGGGGAGTGATGCAGGCCACAACGACACACTGTCCGATCGGTCAGTTCTGACCGATCGGACAGTTATGGTGGGGGCATGGCACGCTCCGCCTCCGCCATGCGCGGTCAGATCCTGGAGTCGGCACTGCGGCTGTTCGCCGTGCACGGCTTCCGCGGCACCTCGTTGCAGGACATCGCCTCCGACGCGGGCTGCTCGAAGGCGTCGCTCCTCTACCACTTCGCAGGCAAGGAAAAGATCCTCACCGAGCTGCTCACCCCGGCCCGGGACGCCCTCGCCACGCTGCTCGACCGCGTGGCCGGGCTGGAGGGCGGCCGGCTGGTGGAGGAGACCGTCGTCGGATACGTCGACCTGACGCTGCGGTTCCGCCGCGAGATCCGGCTCCTCTTCGAGGACATCGCCGAGATGTCCTGCCACCAGGACCTCGACGTCATGGAGCTGGCGGACGGGCTGCTGGACGCGCTGGCCGGCCGCTCGCGGCAGGCACCGGCCCGGGTGGCGGCGTGGATGGTGCTGGGCGCCGTCTTCATCACCGGTGCCTCCGAGGACGAGGTGGCGCCGGACGAGGTGCTGCGCGCCGAAATGATCCGCAGTGCGCTGCGGGCCCTTGACCACACCCCCAGTTGATCCCCCAGTTGACCCCCTAACGGAAAGACCCCTCCTCCATGGCGACCTTGCTGTACCGGCTCGGGCGGTTCTCCTTCCGCAGAAGAGGCCGAATAGCCGCGGTCTGGCTGCTCCTGCTGACCCTGCTGGGTGTCGGAGCCGCCACCCTGATGAGCCCGACCAGCGACAAGTTCTCCATGCCGGGCACCGAGTCCCAGCGGGCGCTGGACGACCTCGACCGGCAGTTCCCGCAGGCCGGCGGAGCCACCGGCACCATCGTCGTCGCCGCGCCCGAGGGCGAGAAGCTGCGCCCGGCCGTGGTGGCGCCCGTGGTGAAGGAGGCCTCCGAGCTCGACGGCGTCACCGCCGCCATGGACCCGTTCCGGACCGGCGCCGTCTCCCAGGACGGCCGCTACGCCCTGATCCAGGTGCAGTTCGACAAGGCCGCCGACGAGGTCACCGACGCGCAGAAGTCGGCCTACGAGGCCGTCGGCGCCGACGTCGAGGGCCTGCGGGTCGAACACGGCGGCGAGGTCATGGGCGGTGAGGTGGAGGTCGGCTCCACCGAGGCCCTCGGCGTCCTGGTCGCCGCGGTCGTCCTGGTCGTCACCTTCGGCTCGCTGGTCGCCGCCGGCATGACCCTGCTGAACGCGCTGGTCGGCGTCGCGGTCGGCATGGCCGGTCTCTTCTCCCTGACCAGTGTCATCGAACTGACCTCCACCGCCCCCATCCTGGCGCTGATGCTGGGCCTGGCGGTCGGCATCGACTACTCGCTCTTCATCACCTCCCGCTACCGCCAGTACCTCACCGAGGGCCTCCGGCCCGAGGAGGCCGCCGGCCGCGCGACCGGCACCGCCGGCTCCGCCGTCGTCTTCGCCGGTGCCACCGTCGTCATCGCCCTGGCCGGTCTCTCCGTCGTCGGCGTCCCCTTCCTGAGCGTGATGGGCCTGGCCGCGGCGGGCACCGTCGCCGTCGCCGTACTGGTCGCCCTCACCCTGCTGCCGGCCTTCCTCTCCTTCGCGGGCAAGAAGATCCTGCCGCGCAAGCAGCGTCACGCGGACGGGCACGCCGCCGAGGACCGCACCGGCGCCGAGGGCTTCGGCTTCACCTGGGGCCGGCTCGTCACCAAGCTGCGCGTCCCGCTCCTGGTCGTCGGCGTCCTCGGACTGGGCGCGCTCGCCCTCCCGGCCCAGGACATGCGCATAGCCCTGCCGGACGCGGGCACCGCCGCCGAGGGATCCCCCGCCCGCCAGGCGTACGACCTGACCTCCGAGGGCTTCGGCGAGGGCTTCAACGGCCGTCTCATCGCCGTCGTCAACGGCGAGGACGCACCGTCCACCCGGGCGGCCGCCGAGAAGGCCACCGCCCTCATCAAGGACACCGACGGCATCCTGACCGTGGCCCCGCCGCAGCTGAACGAGCAGGGCACCACCGCCCTGCTGACCGTCATCCCCGAGGCCGGCCCGACCGCCGTCGCCACCGAGGACGCCGTCCACGACATCCGCGACCGGGTCGCGGACATCGAGGGCGCCGACATCGCCCTCACCGGCGCGACCGCCCTGGGCATCGACGTCTCGGAGAAGCTCGCCGACGCCCTGCCGGTGTATCTGCTCCTGGTGGTGGGCCTGTCCATCCTGCTGCTCATGCTGGTCTTCCGGTCGGTCCTGGTACCGCTGAAGGCAGCCCTGGGCTTCCTGCTCACCGTGGGCGCGACCTTCGGCATCACCGTCGCCATCTTCCAGGAGGGCCACCTCGCCGGCCTGGTGGGCGTCGACACCCCCGGCCCGCTGGTGAGCTTCCTGCCGATCCTGCTCATCGGCATCCTGTTCGGCCTCGCCATGGACTACGAGGTCTTCCTCGTCTCCCGCATGCGCGAGGACTTCGTCCACGGCGCCGACCCGCAGGCGGCCACGGTCAGCGGCATGGGGCACAACGCCCGCGTCGTCACGGCCGCCGCGCTCATCATGACGTCCGTGTTCGCGGGCTTCGTCCTGATGGACGACCCGATCATCAAATCCATCGGGTTCGCCCTCGCCGTCGGCGTGGTCATCGACGCCTTCGTCGTCCGCATGACGCTGGTCCCGGCGGTGATGTCGCTGCTCGGCCGTGCCGCGTGGTGGCTGCCCAAGGCCGTCGACAAGGCCCTGCCCGACCTCGACATCGAGGGCGAGAAACTGAACCGGCAGCTGGCCGGGGAAGCACGCGACGAAACCCTCGTCTCGGCCTGACCCGCACACCGGCCGGACCGGATCACCCGGCGGACGGGACCTGCACCACGGTCCCGTCCGCACGCCCCGGGACCGGCCCGGACCGGGGTTCGGAGGCGTACCGCCCGGGGCGCGGCATGCGGTCCCGCGGGCCCCGGCCGGCCCCCGCTGCCGGGCCACGGGCCGGAGCGCCGCCCCGGCACGGTCCTCGACGCGTCCCACGCCCACGCCGTCGCGCACGGGTACGACCCCCCGGAGGGCCGAGGCACCCCGCGAGCACCGAGTACGGCCCCACGCCGACCGGCGGGGGAGGGCGAACGGCCTCCGCCGCGATACCGGCCGGCAGGACGCCGACCGCCGACGCTGCGCCTCGCCCGCGCCGGGCCGGCTCGACCGGGCCGGCGGTCTCGTCCGTCCCACCCCGACCGCCCGGTGAAGGCGCCGCCGCCGGCAGCCCCGGCCGATCCCGGCGGCGGGCCCGCACCGCCCTCCGCCCCACCACCCCGCACCGGCCGGTCGCCCACTACGACGCTCCGAGCAGCCTCGTGCCGCGGCTGGTGCGGTGGGAACACCCCCCAGGCGCGGGCGCCGTGATGCCGGCCTCCAGGGAAGGGGCGGGTTGCGCACCTGGGATCATGAGCGCGTGTCCGAGGAGTCGAACTCGATGTCCGGTCTGTGGCCGCTCGTGCCGCCCAGTGCCACCGACTGGTTGCGGGAGCTGTGCGGCGACGGCATGACCGGGTTCATGCCTCCGGCGATGCCCGACGCGGTGTGGGTGCTCAACGCCATGTACGAGCACGAGCGGGGGCCGACCGACATGTCGTTCCACGAGTACCACCAGGCATGTCCGGCGGAGGGGAGCACCCTGCCCCGCACCGTCGCGGGCATCGACCTCGATGCCGTGGGCGTCGCCACGGGAGGAGGGCTGGGCCGCGCCCGGCACCCGGGCCCCGGTTGGCGGCGGCTGCGCTGGGCCGAGCTCGCCCGGCGAACCGGCGACCCGGCCGTGCCCGACGGCCGGATGCCCTCCTGCCGCTGCTTCCCCTCGGTCAAGAAGGAGGGCAGCTGGCCGCTGGGCATGCTCCCGCCGACCGAGGGGAGCCTGGACCGCGAGACCTGGAACCGGCTGATCGCCGTCCTCACCCGGTACGGTCCCGCGGGTCCGGACACCCGCTGCCTGGCCTACTACAACCCGCTGGTGCTCGGAGCCGTCGACTTCGACCACCTCCACGTGCGCGCGGGTCGCCTCGGCGACGCCGAGGTCCTCTACGACCGGTCCGAGGCCGACTTCAGCCCGTCCAACCTCTGGGCCGATGACCGCTCATGGGTCTTGTGCACCGACTACGACCTGTGGGCCACCAAGGTCGCCGGACCGCCGGCCCTCATCGACGCGTTGCTGGACGACCCCGAGATCGAGGCGGTCCGTCTGCCCTGGGCGCACTGACGACGAGCCGTTCCCTTCCCCGGCCAGGAGCGGGCGCATCGCAGGACGGCGTCGCGCCGGGACCGGACGGCCCTCCGCGATCCTGTGCGTGCGCCTCCCGAACTGTCGGAACGAACCACCGGACCGGACGGCCCGGCGGAGCAGCCGGCCCGGAAGGCACGGGTCTTCGCGTCCGGTCCGGGGCGCGGCCGGATCCCGGTACGGCGCTTCCGTTTCCGGTGACGGGGCCGTGCCTCGGCGCAGGGCGCCGGCCGGTCCTGCGCCGTGTCCGGCCCGCGGCTCAGCCGGCCGCCAGGACCTCCACGCCGAGCGCCGCGACCTGCTCGACGACCGTGTCGCGGGGATCGGCGTCGGTGATCAGTCCGCTGACCTTCTCCCACGGCAGGACGCGGTACTGCGAGGCCGTGCCGATCTTCTCGGAGGAGGCGAGGACGTAGGTGTCCGCGGCCCGCGCGGACAGGGCGCGCTTCATCGCCGCCTCCTCGGCGTCCCCCGTGGTCAGTCCCGCCTCGGGGTGCACACCGGTGACGCCGAGCAGGCAGAGGTCGGCGGAGACGTTCTGCGCGGCCTCGACCGCGGCGGCGCCGCAGGTGACCGCCGAGTGCTTGAAGACCCGCCCCCCGAGCAGGAAGAGCTCCGCCCGCGGATGGCCGAGCAGGGCCGCGGCGATCGTCGGGCTGTGCGTGATCACTGTGCAGTCGAGGTCCTTCGGGAGAGCGCGCGCGACGGCGAGGGCGGTGGTGCCGCCGTCGAGAATCAGCGAGCCCCCCGGCCGCACCAGGCCGGCGGCCACCGAGGCGACCTTCCGCTTGCCGTCCGGGGCCACCTCCTGCCGCGCGTCGTAGTCCGCCACCGCGGGGGACGCGGGCAGCGCTCCGCCGTACACCCGCTGGCACAGCCCTTCGGCGGCGAGCTCGCGCAGGTCGCGCCGCACGCTGTCCTCGGAGATCCCCAGCTCGGCGGCGACGTCCTTGGCCACGATCTTTCCGGTACGGGCGAGCAGATCGAGCAGGTGCTCGCGTCGTTCAGCGGCCAGCATTCACGTTCCTTCCTGTTCTTTCCTGTTTCTGCATGTATCTTAGCGGCCATGACCGACAAGCCCCTGCTGATCCTGATCGCAGGCCCCTACCGCTCCGGCACCGGCGGCGACCCGCAGGCCATGGCCGCCAACCTCGCCCGCCTCGAAGCCGCGGCCTGGCCGGTCTTCGCGGCCGGCCATCTCCCCGTGATCGGCGAATGGATCGCGCTGCCCGTCCTCCGGTCCGCGGGCGCGGGCCCCACCGACCCCCTCGCCGACCGGGTGCTCTACCCGGCCGCCGACCGCCTGCTCACCCACTGCGACGCCGTGCTGCGCCTGCCCGGCGAGTCCGCCGGCGCCGACCAGGACGTCGCCACCGCCCGCCGCCGCGGCCTGCCCGTCTACCACGACGTGACCGAGATCCCCCGCCGCACCCCGCAGGAGACCGCGCGATGAGCCGCCCGGGCATCGACACGCCCGACCACCGCGGACGCACCGGCCTCGACCGGGCCGGACGCGACCTCGACCGCAACCCCGACGTCGTGGTCCGCGACGTCGAACTCACCTCCCGGGGCTGGCACGTCCTGCGCCGCACCACCTTCGACTACCGCCGACGCGACGGACGGTGGGAGACCCAGCAGCGCGAGACCTACGACCGCGGCAACGGCGCCGTCGTCCTGCCCTACGACACCGCACGCGGCTGCGTTCTGCTCACCCGGCAGTTCCGCTACCCGGCCTACGTGAACGACCACCCCGACGGCATGCTCATCGAGGCCGCGGCAGGACTGCTCGACGCGGACGACCCGCACACCGCGATCCGACGGGAGAGCGCCGAAGAACTCGGCGTCACCCTCGGCCCGCTCACCCCCGTCCTCGACGCCTACATGAGCCCCGGCTCGGTCACCGAACGCCTCCACTTCTTCGCCGCCCCCTACACCCCGGCCGACCGGACCGGCACCGGCGGCGGACTGGAGGAGGACGGCGAGGACATCGAGGTCCTCGAACTGCCTTTCACCGAGGTCCTCGCCATGACCCGCGACGGACGCATTACCGACGGCAAGACCGTCCTGCTCCTGCAATGGGCGGCCCTGGACGGGCCCTTCGCCCGGCAGCACCGGTGAAACCGGCTCTCCCGGACACGTCCGGGGACGCGAAGGGTTCACTTCCCGGGGCGGCCCGGGCGTTCCCCGAAGGGGCGAACCCCCGCTGCCCGTCGGTGTGAGTGACGGCCGCGCGTCTCGCGGCCCGACCCGCGGGGGCGGCCGGCGCGCCGCACCCCTGCGTTCGGCCTCCGCGGCAGCCGGCGTCGACGAGTACGCCACCCGCGAGGGCCGCTCCTGCGGCACCGCCCCGATGGGCGTCGAACCCCGTCGCCCGGTCGATCCGCTCCGGACCAGGACGCAACGAGTCCGGCCGCCCGGCTTGCCCAGCGGCCCGGCGTCGAGGCCGTCCGCCGGGGCCGCGCCCCGTTCTCCGCCGAGGGTGCCACGGCCGGAGCGCCGCGAACGGCCCAGGCCGCGGACGGTGGCATCCCTTACGGCCTCTCGCCGGGGGACCGCGCCGAGTTGCCCGGCGTCATCGAGCAGGCCGCGGAGGTCTGCCGGGCCTTCGTCGCCGCCCGGGTGGCCGACGGTGACACCGGCTATCTCCGGGCGCCGGCCGAGCGCGGTGGACGGGAACGCCGGGACCGTATGCGGACCTGGCTGGTGGACCACCGCGAGACGTTCACGGCTGCCCTGCTGAACCGACCGGCCCGGACGGTCGAGGACGACCTCACGGGGGCGTTCGCGGTGCCGCATCCGTCCTCGGTGACCCGGAGAAGACCGCGACCGCCTGTCCGGCCGGGCTGCGGAGCGCGGACCCCTTCCTCTGATCCGCTGGTGGCGCGAGGCACGCGAGGCAGAGGCGCGTCGTCGGCCGGGTGTGGATCGCCGGATGGGCCTGCCGGCCCACGCGGGCCGGATGCCGCGCCCGAGGATCCGCGAGGCGGGAGGTCGGGCCGTTCGTTCCTCCTGGTGAGTCGTTCGGGCGTGGTCGTGCCGGGCACCTGGAGGCCATGACCGACGACGCAAGCCGCATCCGGCTGGTGCAGACCGTGCTCGACAGCACCGACGCCCGCAAGCTCGCCGAGTTCTACCGGTCCCTGCTGGGACTCGACTACGCCGAGGGGGACGAGCCGCCCCCGGCCGGACAGCCGGACGAGCGCGGCAGGGACTGGCTCGTACTGCGCGACCCCGACGGCGGTCCGCAGCTCGCCGTCCAGCAGGTGACGCACCTGCGCGAACCGGACTGGCCCGACGGCCCGGTGCCCCAGCAGATGCACCTCGACCTGAGCGTCACCTCACTGGAGGAGCTGCGGAACCAGCACGAGCGCGTGCTCGCCCTCGGCGGCAGCCTGCTCAGCAACCGGGACCGGCCGGACCCCGACGACCGAGAGCGCTTCCGTGTCTACCGGGATCCCGAGGGTCACCCGTTCTGCATCTTCGTCGCGGAGCGGAACGAGTAGCCCGCGGGCGCACCGTACGTACGAGGTGGTGAGCGGCCCTTTCCCGTCAGAACGGCAGGGGTTGCCACCGGTCGGGACCGGCGTACACGGTCGGCCACACCGGTGCGGCCGGTTCCGCCGGCGGCGACGGCCTCGTGCGGGTCGCCCGGGCCGTGGCCGACGGACGGAAGCCGGACGGCGTCATCTGCCGGGACGAGGCCTGGAGGGAGCAGACCGCCCGGGTGGCCGCCTTGCTCGGACTGGCCGGAGGGGACCGGCGGTGCGCCGAGCGCTGCCGGGACAAGCACCGCACCCGCGTAACTCTTCACGCGGGCCGGGCACCGGCGCGCTCGGTGCTCGTCTCCGGCCGCGAGAAGAGGCCTTCGCTGTGGCCGGGACATCGGCTCTCCGGTCGTCCTCGAGCCACAGGCCCTGGCCGGTAGCCTCGGCGTGACACGGGCCGGCTCGCCCGCCGGCCTGGCGGAGGCCGTCGCGTTCACGGGCGCGAGCGGCGAGTCGGCTCCCTGCCTTCCGGCACACGAGCGCGACATCCTGGTCGAGCAGTTCGCTCAGGGACCGGAGGCCGGAGACCGGCGTCGACGGCGTGGTCCGCCACGGCAAGGTGACCCCGGTCCGCCCCGCCCGCAAGGAGGTCGGCTTCGAGCCCCGCTTCGAGGAGACCGGGCACGTCGTCGCCATGGACGGCGGCCCGGACCTCGCGCTCGCCGCCGCTGACGTCGCCTGCGGCGGCCCTCCCGGACCGCACGCGACCGCCGGCCGCCGCCAGGTCACCGCCGTCCGCTTCTCCCGCCCGCCCAGGACAGATCCGGCTCCAGGAGGCCCGTCCGCTGCCCGCCACCCACCCGGGCGACGTCACCGGAGTCGGCCACCGCGCCGGCTACGACAACCCTCGCAGTTCAGCCGCGAGTACCACCGCCAGTTCGGCGTGCTCCCGAGCCGGGCCGCGGCCCGCCTGCGGAGCACCGGACGTACCCCTGCGGACGTCCTGCCCCGAGCGGGGCTGCACCACGGAGGAGGATCGTGCGACGCGCTCCCCTTCCCCTCGCGGGAGGGACTGACGGACGCGGGAAAAACTCTTGATCTTTTTTCGAGGGACACGGCAACCTCCCCGCGCCCGGCGGCGACCAAGGGGCGCAACGGGGGTTCGGAACGTGTCGAACGAGAGAGATCACGTGAGCGAGAACGCAGCCCCGCGCCGGTCGCGGCGCAGGAGCACCGCAGGTCGTAGGACCGTCATGGTCGCCGTGCTGGCCACGGCGCTGACCGGCGGCGCGGTCGTCACCGGCGTACTGATGTCGGCCTCCGCGTCCGGTCCGGGCGCGGGGACCTACCGGCTCGTCAACGGGGCCGACGGCACCTGTCTGACGGCCCCGGTCGGCGGCACCCAGCCGGGCGCCACCACGTGCGACGGATCGGCCGGCCAGGTATGGAAGCTGGCCGAGTCCGCCGGCGGCTTCACCGTCACCAACGGCGCGCTGTGCCTCGGCGTGAAGGACGGCTCGGCTTCCGCGGGCAAGGCCGTCGAGCACCAGACCTGTGACGGCGGCGCTTCCCAGGTGTGGAAGCCGGCCGCGGTCGGGGAGGCCCACCAGTTGGTCAACGCGCACAGCGACAAGTGCCTCAACCTCAAGGGCGGCCTGGCCCAGCAGAACTCCTGCGACAAGGCCGCCACCAAGACCTGGACGCTCGCCGCCGCCTCCGCCGCACCGACGACGCCGACCCTCTCGGCGACCTCCCGGCCCGCCTCGCCGTCGGCGTCCGCCCCCTCGGCGTCCGCCACCTCGGCCGTCCCCTCGGCGACCGCGACCGGGCCCGCCACGCCCACCGCGTCGGCGACCTCCGCGCTCGGCGCCTGGCCGACCCCGTCCGGCCAGCAGGCCGTGACCTCCACCATCGAGGTCTCCGGCACCTACGACGGCTCCCTGAAGCGCTTCTACGGCTCCGGCGCGCTCGGCAGCGACGACCAGGGCGAGGGCCAGGACCCGCTGTTCACGCTGGCCGACGGCGCCGTGCTGAAGAACGTGGTGCTGGGCACCCCGGCCGCCGACGGCGTGCACTGCCTGGGCAGCTGCACCCTGCAGAACGTGTGGTGGGAGAACGTCGGCGAGGACGCCGCCAGCTTCAAGGGCAAGTCGGCCTCCGCGACGTACCTCGTCAGCGGCGGCGGAGCCAAGGGCGCGGACGACAAGGTCTTCCAGCACAACGGCGCGGGCACGCTGACCATCAAGGACTTCCAGGTCTCCGACTTCGGCAAGCTCTACCGCTCCTGCGGCAACTGCTCCACCCAGTACAAGCGCGCCGTGGTCATCAGCAACGTCAAGGTGACCGCTCCCGGCAAGGTGCTCGCCGGCATCAACACCAACTACGGCGACACCGCGACCATCTCGGGTCTGCAGATCGTCGGCGACAGCGGCAAGAAGATCAAGATCTGCGAGCGCTTCAAGGGCAACGACACCGGCGCCGAGCCCACCTCGCTGGGCAGCGGCCCCGACGGCACCTCCTGCCGCTACACCGCCTCGGACGTCACCTACTCCTGACCCCGGGCGGGAGCCGGGCGGTGAACACCGTCACCCCCGGCTCGCTCGCCGGCCCGACCGTCCCCCGTGCGCCCGCAGCAGCGAGTACGCCACCGACAGGCCCGGCCCGTCCGGCCTGCCGACGGCCGCCTGCGCGGCGGCCAGGGCTTCGACTCGGGCAGGCGCCCAGATGCGCGGCGGGGACCGTCTTCTGCTCGGAGGGCATCGGCTTGCCGGTGCGCCGTAGGACCGGTGCGGGGCTGTGCCGGCAGCATCCACACCCGTCAGGGGTACGCGGACGGCTCGACCGGCTACAGCTACGTGTGGAGCCGCAGTTACGGCGACTGAAACCTGTGGGTGGGCCTCTGACGACTGACTGACTGCTCAGTCGGCACGACGACGCGGGCGCGGTGGAGTGACGCCGGGCGTCGGCTTCGGAGGGCACTGGGGCCGGCGCCCGCTCGGCGTCCGCTGCACCGCACCGGTACGACGCGGAGCAAGAACGAGGCGAAGCGGCACGGCACCGTGGTGAGGGAACGCGGCCACCTCCGCTTCAGTAGGCTGATCCGGCACGAGCTCGACCGCACGAACGTCGATGCCCTGCACGGCAGCGCACTCCGAACGGGGCGCCGAGGGCCCGAGGCCGCGTACAGCCGCCCCTGCCGGACACGGCCGCGCTCCGGCGAGGAACACGCGCCCGGCGGTCGCGGTTGTACGAAAAGGGGTAAAGCCCGACTCCTTGCCTCTGTGGCAAAAAGTTTGTCTTTGAGGTAAGGGTTCGCCTTAATGGACACATGAGCCCTTATGAGCCGGGCAGGGCTGACGGCCTGCCGGTGGTCGCACCGCACCTTCGCGCACTGCGACGCCGCGCCTCCCTCACCCTGGAAGCCGCGGCTCGCTCCGCCGGTCTGTCGCCCGCGCACCTGTCCCGCATGGAAACCGGGCAACGGCAGCCCTCACTGCCGACCCTGCTCGCACTGGCCCGTGTCTACGGGACCACCGTCTCCGACCTGCTGCTCGAACGAGCCGTCGGCCGGGACGCCGTGATGAGTTCCGCCGAGATGCAGCCGACCCGGTCGGGCGGCTGGACCTACCGGCAGGCCGGCGCTCCCGGCCGGAGTCTGCAGGCGCTGCGGGTCCACGTCCCGTACGGAGCCCAGAGCGACATCGTGCGCTCGCATCCGGGCGAGGAATGGCTGTACGTCCTCAGAGGACAGCTGCGACTTCACCTCGCAGACGCCGTGCACCCCCTGCCGGCGGGCGACAGTGCCCACTTCGACTCGCTGACCCCCCACCGCCTCGTCGCGGACGACCCCGACGGGGTCGACCTGCTTTTCGTCCACACCTTGCTGCAAAACCCCGGCGCGGCCCCGTGCCTCGGCTCGGCAGCCGAACGCGTCGTCTAAGGAGACCTGCCATGTCCAGCTTCGAAGAGAAGTTCCCGCGCTCCCTGTGGGTGCGTCTCGTCATCTACCTCGTTGTCGGCCACCTCTTCGCCGCCTTCATCTGGCTGCTTTTCGAGATGGGCGCCAAATAGAGCAGGCACCCGCCACCGCCGCTGCACAGACCCCGACGTCCCGGAATCGAGGGGACTCCAGCGGATGCCCGCCGCCGACGCCGGACAGCCACCGGCCATGACGTGCGCACCGCCGGCAGGCGTCGGCCGCCCGGCCCAGGAAGGACCAGATCGTCCCGCCGCCCTGTCTTTTCTCGCGATCCTGGGTGCGGCGGAGGTGAGCGCGGTGCCCGAGGCGGCAGCGGTGAGACCGGCGGTGGTGGGGGTGCGGCCGGCCATGTCCAGGGAGCGAGGGCCGCAGGGCCGGGTCGCGCGGCCCGGCCCGCTCCGGGCGCCGCTCGCGCGGGCGTTGGTGCGATGGGGGGCGCAGGCGGCGCCGAAGGCGGGGCCCGGAGCGTGCCCTCCGCGGTGAGGCGGCATCCGGGGCTACGGAGACTTCCGCGAAAACCCGTTGGGGGGACCACGGCGGCCCTTGCCAGCCTCCCGGAGGCCGTGCGAGAGAACAGGGAGGTGGTGCCCGTGAACGCAGGATCGACATGGGTGCTCCCCTCCGGGATCATGGTCGGGCGACAGGTCGTCCGGGAGTGCCCCAAGGCGGAGCCCCGGCTGGTGGCCCGGACCCGGTACACCGCGGCACGCGGCTACGCGGTGGCCGGCATCGACGCCGTAGGGTGCGGCGGCCGCTCCCTTTCCGCCGACGAACAGGCCCGCGCCGACCTCCGGCGGGCGATGCGGGCCGGCGAACCGGACGACGGGATCCTCGAGTCCCTCATCGGCCCGCTGGTCGACAACGCGGCCCCGGAAGGGCAGACCACTCTGGACGCCCTCCTTGAACTGCCCGAGACCGGCGGCCCGGTCGGGTGCTCCGGAGGATGAACCGCCCTCGGCGTTCGGCTGGCGGTGGCCGAGCCGCGCATCGCGGCCGCCGGTTTCTTCGCCGGGGGTACGTGCCCCGCGCCCGGCGCGAAAAGGCCCGGCGGGTCACCGTTCCGCTGCTGTTCCTGCTGCGGTGGGACGACGAGGGCAATCCCCGGCAGCGGGCCCTGGACCTGTTCGACGCCTTCGGCAGCGAGGAGAAGACCCTGCACGCCGATCCGGGAGGACACACCGGCACCCCGTGGTTCGAGCTGGAGGACGGGTGCCGGTTCTTGGACCGGCACCTGAAGTGAGGCCGGGCCGTCCGCCGGCCGGTCCTCCTCGACGACCTCGCCGACCCTGCCCGCCCACGCGGCGGACGGCCCCCGCCGGTGACCCGACCGATCCAGCTGCACCGCTCGCTCGGCACACCCGGAGCCGACCGCTCGTACGCGACCATTCGTAGTTGACCGATCGTTCTTGAATCGCCTAGGGTCGCCGTATGGCCAGGAGCAAGGAATTCGATCCGGACGCCGTGCTGCAGTCGGCCCTCGAACTGTTCTGGCGGCGGGGGTACGAGGCGACGTCCATGGCGGACCTCGTCGACCACCTCGGCATCGGGCGCGCGAGCATCTACGCCACCTTCGGCAACAAGCGCGACCTGTACCTCAAGGCGCTCGACCGGTACGGCGAGTCCCACAACCCCCTGCTCCTTCGCGAACTGTCGCAGCCCGGACCGGCGTTGCCGGCGGTGCGGGCGGTCGTCCGGCGGTTCGCGGGCGAGGCCGCGGACGAGGCCCGCCGGTCGGCCGGGTGTTTCGTGACCAACACGGCGGCCGAACTGGCACCGCACGACAGCGCGGCGGCCCGGCGCGTGGAGTTGAGCTGGGAGCACCTGGAGACCTTGCTGCACTCGGCGCTGCTGCGCGCCCAGGCGCAGGGCGAGCTTCCCGAGGGGCGCGATCCGCGGGCGCTGGCCCGGATGCTGCTGGTGCTGATGCAGGGCCTGCGGGTGGTGGGCAAGGCCTCCACCGACCCGGCACGGGTGCGGGAGGCCGCCGAGCAGGCGCTCGCCCTGCTGGACTGAGAGCCGGTACGCGGACGTCCGGCCGCCGGGAGGCGGCCGTTTTCGCCGCCCTAATACTTGACCGATCGATCCAGAAAGGGGAGGGCTCATGCCCCCGGTCGATGCCGCACCGGCTCCCTCCGGGCCGGTGCGCGACACCCGTCCGTCCTTCGCCCTGCTCGGCTCCTTACAGGTCACCCTGATCTTCACGCTGGCCGCCGTCGCCGTGCCCCTGCCCGAGATCGGCCGCTGCTTCGGACTGGCGCGCGAGGAACTGATCTTGCTGAGCGCGGCGTACGGGCTCACCTTCGCCGGGCTGCTGCTGTTCGGGGGCCGCCTCGCCGACCGGTACGGCGGGCGGCGGACCCTGCTCGCCGGGCTGCTGCTGTTCGGCGCGGCCTCGGCCGCCGTCCCGCTCGCCCCCGGATACGCCACGCTGCTCACCGCCCGGTTCGCGCAGGGCGCCGGTGCCGCGCTGGTCGCGCCCGCCGCGATGGCCGTGCTGCGCACGCTGTTCCCCGAACCGCCCGCTTACCGGCGTGCGGTGGCGGCCTGGGGCGGGCTGTCGGTGCTCGGTGCCACGGCGGGCACCCTGCTCTCCGGCGTCGTCTCCGCGCTGCTGTCCTGGCGCTGGGCCCTGGCCGCACCGCTCGCGGTCACGGCCTCGGCCCTGCCCCTGGTGCCGCGTCTGCTCCCGGCCGACGGCCCACGGGTCCGTGCCGCCCGCCGCCCCCGCCCGGACGTGCCCGGCGCGCTGCTCGCGACGGCCGGGATCGTGTCCGTCAGCTACGGACTCGTCCTCACCGACGCCCGGCCCTGGACCTCGGGGCGGGTGCTCGGCCCGTTGCTGGCGGGCGGCGTGCTGCTCGCCGTGTTCGTGGGGGTGGAGCGGCGCGCGGCCGATCCGCTGCTGCCGCCGGGTTTCCTGCGGGACGGGCGCCGGGCGCTGGGACTCGTCGCCACCGCGCTGACGGCGGCCGGGACCAGCACCGTCTTCGTACTGCTCTCGCTCCACCTCCAGCAGGAGCGCAACTGGTCGGCGCTGTGCGCCTCGGCGGCGTTCGTCCCGTTCGCCGCGGCGCTGCTCGTCTCCGGCCGGGCGGCGGGGAGGCTCGTCGCACGGTACGGGCCCGCCGCGGTCACCGGCGGGGGACTGGCCGCGGGCGCCGCCGGGCTCGGACTGCTCGCCCTCACCGGACTCGACGACGGCGTCCCCTACGGCTACGGCGTCCTGCCCGGCCTGGTACTGCTGCCCGCCGGAGCCGCCGCCGCGTTCGCCGGAGCGGCGGTGCTGGCCACCGACCGGGTGCCCGCGGCACGCACCGGGCTGGCCGGCGGGGTGCACAACACCGCGATGGAGGTGGGGCCGACCGTCGTCTTCGCCCTGCTGCTGGCCACCGGCGGCGACCGGGCGAGCCTCGCCTCGGCGGCCGGGCTCTTCGCACTCGCCGCCCCGCTGTTGCGCCTCGCGCGTTCCTGACCGCTGTCTCCCGTGAAGCAAACCCTTCCGTCCGAAAGGCAGTTCACCATGTCCCATGCACGTTTCACCGCTCGCACCGTCCTGGTCACCGGCGCCGGGTCGGGCATCGGCCGGGCCGTCGCCCTGGCGTTCGCGGCCGAGGGGGCCCGGGTCGTCGTGGCCGGGCGCGGCCGGGCGGCGCTCGACGAGACGGCCGCCCTGATCGGGGCGGCCGGTGGCACGACGCTCGCGCACACCGCCGACGTGAGCCGCGCCGACGACGTGGCCGCGCTGGTGCGGGCCGCCGTCGACCGGTTCGGCTCGCTCGACGTGGCCGTCAACAACGCGGGCGTCTTCCGGGGCGGGCCGCTGCCCGAGATGGGGGAGGAGGACTGGCGGACCCTGCTGGACGTCAACGTCACCGGCGTCTTCCTCGCCATGGCGGCCGAGGTCCGGCAGATGCGCACCCAGCCGGGCGGCGGCGCGATCGTCAACATCGCCTCCAACCTGGGCGTCCACCAGCAGGTGAACGGCGCCACCGCCTACGCGGCGACCAAGGCGGCCGTCGCCTCGCTCACCCGGGGCGCCGCCCTGGAGCACATCGGTGAGGGCGTCCGGATCAACGCGGTCAGCCCCGGGGCGTCCGACACGGCCATGTCGCTCCGGCCCGGCGAGACCGAGGAGGAGCGGGCCGTGCGGATGAAGGAGGAGTCGCCGCTGGGCCGGGTGGCGTCGACGGAGGAGGTGGCGCAGGCGGTGCTGTACCTGGCCTCCGACGCCGCGGCCTCCCTGGTGGGCACCGACCTCGTCGTCGACGGCGGTGCCTCTCTCTAGTTCGCTGACCGCACGGGTTCACCGGCACGTCCGGTCCGGTGGAGAAACCCGGATGCGTCAGGATCACTCGTCTGCGGGAGTCGCGGGCTGTGGACCGTGCTGATCCGGTGTTCCGGCGTGCGGACGACCCTGACGCGGCCGGCATGGCCGATGTGCGGCTGCGGTCCTTCACCGCCGCGCTGCCGACCGTGCGCCGCGCGCACGGCGGGCACCGAAGGGACCCGGTCGGTCGTGCCGCGCGGCGACCGGCCGGGGTCCCGGGGACGTCTGGCGTCCGGGCCGGCCTCCGCTTGCCGGGACACGTGCTTTCCGCTGCTCCGGAAGCGTGACGGCCACCCGAGGGGTAATGTCCGACAAGGCCGCATTCGTGACAGGCCGGGCCGGCCCACGGGCGTGCCCGGACCGCACCGTGCGGCTGCCGGTTCCGCCACCCCGATCGAGCGATGCAAGCCGGAAGGATCCGCCATGGGCACGGTCACCACGAGCGACGGCACGAGCATCTTCTACAAGGACTGGGGACCACGCGACGCCCAGCCGGTCGTCTTCCACCACGGCTGGCCGCTCAGCGCCGACGACTGGGACAACCAGATGCTGTTCTTCCTCGCCCGGGGCTACCGCGTCGTCGCCCACGACCGGCGAGGTCACGGCCGCTCCTCCCAGACCGCGACCGGCCATGAGATGGACACCTACGCCGCCGACGTCGCGGCTCTGGCCGACGCCCTCGACCTGCGGGGAGCCGTCCACATCGGCCACTCGACCGGCGGCGGCGAAGTCGCGCGCTACGTCGCACGCGCCGAGCCCGGCCGGGTCGTCAAGGCGATCCTCGTCGGCGCCGTCCCGCCCCTCATGCTGCGGACGCCGGCCAACCCGGGCGGTCTCCCGATCGAAGTCTTCGACGGGTTCCGCGCCGCTCTCGCCGCCAACCGCGCGCAGTTCTACGTCGACGTGCCGTCCGGCCCGTTCTACGGATTCAACCGCCCCGGGGCAGAGGTGTCGCAGGGCGTGATCGACAACTGGTGGCGGCAGGGCATGCAAGGCGCGGCCGTCGCCCACTACGAGTGCATCAAGGCGTTCTCGGAAACCGACTTCACCGAGGACCTCAAGAAGATCGAGGTCCCGGTGCTCGTCGTGCACGGCACCGACGACCAGATCGTGCCCTACGAGAACTCGGCACCCCTGTCCGTCGAGCTCCTGCGGAACGGCCGGCTGAAGACCTACGAAGGACTGCCGCACGGCATGCTCACGACGCACCCCGACGTCGTCGACCCCGACCTGCTGGCGTTCGTGGAGGAGTAGGCGCGCCTCCGTCGGCGGCTCGGTGGGCAGTGCGCCCCCGTACAGACGGAGGGCTGAAGCACCCGTGGCGGGCCGTCGACGGCTGCCCGCGTGGCCGAACCCGGACCCGTCGCCCGGCCACCCGCGCCGATACCGGCCGATGCGGGCCGATCGGCACCGTCGCACTCGGCCGGCGCGACGCGGAGCGTCGGAGCGTCCCAGCCGTGTCCGCCCGGCCCCCGGCGGGTTAGGGCCCGTTCGATGAGGGGTAGTCGGTCGCCCTGCGCGGGACGGGCCGGGCGGCGCGTGCCGTGTGGCGAAGCGCGGGGCGAGCGGCGAGACTGGGGCGAGCGGCGCCTGACGATGGGTGGGCCATGCACAGCGTTGAGGAAACGATCGAGGTCGCGGTCCCGGTGCGCACCGCGTACAACCAGTGGACGCAGTTCAAGAGCTTCCCCCGGTTCATGACCACGGTGAGGAAGGTCGACCAGATCAAACCGTCCCTCACCTCGTGGACCCTCGCCCTCGGGCCCCTGCGGGGCGTCTTCGAGGCCGAGATCGTGGAGCAGAAGCCCGACTCCCACCTGGTCTGGCGCAGTCTCGGGCAGCGGCCCGCGCACCGCGGTCAGGTGTCGTTCGAGCCCGTGGCGACGGACCGTACGGCGGTCACCGTACGGATGGAGGTCGCCCCGCGCGGCGCCACCGGCCTGCTCGCCGGCGTGCCCGGGCTGGCCGGCCGTGTCGTACGCGGAGAGCTGCGCGGCTTCAAGGAGTACATCGAAGGGCTGGGGGAGGAGAGCGGCGCCTGGAGGGGCACCATCCACAACGGCCGCCTGCGGCGCACGGAAGAGGAACGACAGACGAGCGGGGTGCCCTGCTGGCCGGTCGGCTGATGCCCGCAACAGCGTGAGCGAGAGGCGATCCGATGAAGAACGCGCCCGGCGAGGAGCCGGACGAGGCGCTGACCGTGACTCCTCCCAAGGAGTGGGCCGCGGGCGTGCCCGCGGTGGTGCACGCCGTGGAGTACTCCCTGGAGGAGACCTCCGCCCGCCGCGCCGGCCGGACGCTGCTGACCATGAACCAGGTGGACGGCATCGACTGCCCCGGCTGCGCGTGGGCGGACCCCGCCCCGGGCCACCGGCACCGCAACGAGTACTGCGAGAACGGCGCCAAGCACATCAACGACGAGGCGACGACCCGGCGCGTCACCGCCGACTTCTTCCGCAGGCACCCGGTCTCCGAGCTGGCCCGGCGGTCCGACGCCTGGCTCAACCAGCAGGGCCGGCTGACCGAGCCGATGGTCAAACGGCCCGGTTCGGACTTCTACGAGCCGATCAGCTGGAACGACGCCCTCGGGCTGATGGCCGAGGAGCTGACCTCGCTCGACTCGCCCGACCAGGCCGTCTTCTACACCTCCGGCAGAGCCAGCAACGAGGCCGCGTTCGTGCTGCAGCTGTTCGCCCGGGCACTGGGCACCAACAACCTGCCCGACTGCAGCAACATGTGCCACGAGTCCAGCGGCTACGCCCTGCACGAGACACTCGGCACGGGCAAGGGCACCGTCAGCCTCCACGACCTGCACCACGCCGACCTGATCTTCCTGGTGGGGCAGAACCCCGGGTCCAACCATCCGCGGCAGCTGTCCGCGCTGGAGCAGGCCAAGCTGAACGGCGCCCGCGTCATCGCGGTCAACCCGCTGCCGGAGGCAGGCCTGCGCCGGTTCAAGAACCCGCAGAAGCCACGCGGGGTGGTCGGACAGGGCGTCCGCATCGCCGACCGGTTCCTGCACATCCGCGCCGGTGGCGACCTGGCCCTCTTCCAGGGGATCAACCGGCTGCTGCTGGAGGCCGAGGACGCCCGGCCGGGCAAGGTCCTGGACCACGACTTCATCCGTACCGACACCGCCGGCTTCGACGAGTTCGCCGAGCACATCCGCGGCGTCGACTGGGACGACGTCCTCGCCGCGACCGGCCTGACCCGCGAGGA
This sequence comes from Streptomyces sp. NPDC085946, assembly GCF_044540485.1. Taxonomy (NCBI): domain Bacteria; kingdom Bacillati; phylum Actinomycetota; class Actinomycetes; order Kitasatosporales; family Streptomycetaceae; genus Streptomyces; species Streptomyces sp. NPDC085946. The sequence continues at coordinate 42,181 of NZ_JBITSF010000038.1, forward strand.
GATCGAGCAGGTCCGCGACGAGGTGCTGGCGAGCGAACGCGTCGTCGTCTGCTGGGCCATGGGCATCACCCAGCACAAACACGCGGTCCCCACCATCCGGGAGATCGTCAACTTCCTGCTGCTGCGCGGGAACGTCGGCAGGGCCGGCACCGGCGCCTGCCCGGTGCGCGGACACAGCAACGTGCAAGGGGACCGCACGATGGGCATCTGGGAACGGATGCCGGACTCCTTCCTCGACGCCCTGCAGCGGGAGTTCGGCTTCGACCCGCCGCGCGCCCACGGGCTGGACTCGGTCAACGCGATCAAGGCCATGCGCGAAGGCCGCGTCAGGTTCTTCCTCGGCCTGGCCGGCAACTTCGTGCGGGCCGCTCCCGACAGCACGGTCACCGAGCAGGCGGTGCGCACCTGCCGGCTGACCGCCCACATCTCCACCAAGCTCAACCGGTCCCACACCGTGTGCGGCGAGACCGCGCTCATCCTGCCCACCCTGGGCCGCACCGAGCGGGACGTGCAGGCGAGCGGGGAGCAGTTCGTGACCGTGGAGAACTCGATGAGCGAGGTGCACACCTCCCGCGGGCGGCTCCGGCCGGCCTCCCCACTGCTGCTCAGCGAGGTCGCCATCCTGAGCCGGCTCGCCCGCCGCGTCCTCGGCGGTACGCCGGACATCCCCTGGGAGCGGTTCGAGGCCGACTACGGGGCGATCCGCGACCGCATCTCCCGCGTCGTCCCGGGGCTGCACGACTACAACCGGCGCGTGACGCGCCCCGGTGGCATCCCGCTGACCAATCCGGTCAACGAGGGTGTGTACGCCAACGGAGTCGGCAGGGCCCTGTTCACCCGCAACGCGGGCGAGAGGCCGCGTGTCCCGGAAAGGCACCTGCTGCTGCAGAGCATGCGCTCCCACGACCAGTGGAACACCGTCCCCTACACGAGCGACGATCGCTACCGGGGCATCCACGGCAGCCGCCGGGTGGTGCTCGTCAACCCGGACGACATGGCCGAACTCGGCCTGGCCGACCGGCAGAACGTCGACCTGGTCAGCGTCTGGGCCGACGACGTCGAGCGCCGCGCCGAAGACTTCCACGTGGTCCCGTACCCGACGGCGCGCGGCTGCGCCGCCGCGTACTACCCCGAGACCAACCTGCTGGTGCCCCTGGAGAGCGTGTCGGAGGGCAGCAACCAGCCGACGTACAAGGGCATCGTGGTCCGCCTGGAACCCGCGGCGCCCCGGCAGGGCAGCGCCGAGGACCCCCCGGACTGACCCGTCCGCCGGCCGACCACGCGCCCCCGGCCCCGTCCGCGCCCGAGGACCGTCCCGCATGACCGCCCGGGGCGCGGCGGGTCCGCTCGGCGGGTCGGGCGAGCGTGATCAGTCGGCGGTGGTCCTCGCTCCAGAGGTCTTCGTCCGCGTCCGGCAGGAGCAGGACCCGGTCGGGGCACAGTGCGTCGACGGTGCCCCGTCGTGGGTGACCATGACGAAGGGCGCCGGAGCAGGAGCCGACGGCTGCCAGGATCCCGTCGCGGGACGCGGGCCGAGGTCGTCGGTCGGTTCGTCGAGCGGCAGGGCGCCGTCGTGCCCGGCGAACAGGATGCGCGCCGGTTCCACCCGGCGCTTCTGCTCCCGGACAGGACGCCGACCGGCTCGCCCATGACCCGTCCCGGCAGGACCGGCCCGGCCGCGACACGGGCGGCCTCGGCCTCGGCCGCGTGACCGCCGCCCGCCTGGAAGACGGCTTCGGCGCGGGCGTGGGCGTTCCTGGCCTGCTCCAGCCGCGCGGCTTCACCGGCTTGGGACATCGCCCTCTCCGCCGTGCGCGGAGCACGCGGCGCGCTGTCGAGGCCGCGGGCCGACAGGATGCGGCCGGTGACCGTGACCGGGTGGCCGGCTCACGGGAATTCCCTCCCCGGTTCCGCCGCCGGCCGGTCCGGTGACGACGTCTCGCCGCGGTGAGCAGGCGGCGACGCCCGCCGTGCCCCTGCGGGCACGTCGCGTGCGGTACACCGACCGGGAGCCGGTGCCGCAGGGACGTGTGAGCCCGCGTCCGACCCGGGTGGCGTTCGGATGCGAGCCGGCCTTCGAGTGCCTCTGCCTGGGATGCCCTGACAGGTGTCAGGGACCGGCCGCCGTCTCCCGCTCCTACCGTGGTGTCCCGACCGCGGAGACCGGTGGCCGCGGGCGAGCCGGGCTTCGGATGCGGCGAAGGTCGCAGCGTGGGGGGAGACGACATGGGACGCGGGTGCACCGGCTTGGTGGCGGCGCTGGCCGCGGTCGTGGTCGCCGTCACCGGGTGCGGCCGGGCGCAGGAGCCGCAGCGCACTCCTGCGCCGTCTTCCTCGGCCGCGGCCCCGCGCCCGCTGACCGATGCCGAGCACCTGCGGATCTCCGACGCCCGGCAGGTGCTGATGGAACGGTGCATGAGACGGCAGGGTTTCAAGTTCTGGCCGGCGCAACGCCTTTCCCTGGAGGAGAGCCGCACGCTCGGCTACGCGACGGAAGACGTCACCTGGGCGCGCAAGCACGGCTACGGCAGCCGCATACGGACCGAGGAGGACCGCGCGCGGCGCACGAACCCCAACCTCGCCTATCGCAGGACGCTGTCCTCGGAGCGGCGCAGCGCGTACGACGCCGCGCTGGACGGAGGGCTCGAGGCGCCCATGGTCTCGGCGGAGTTGCCGGGCGGCGGGAAGGTGCGCAAACGGATCGGAGGGTGCGCGGCCGAAGCCGAACGGGTCCTCTACGGCGACCCGGGCGCCTGGTTCAGACTCGACAAGACGACGGCGGGCCTTAGACCGATGTACGTGCCGCGGGTGATGGGCGACAAGAGGTTCACCGAGGCCCTCGCGAGCTGGGCCCGGTGCATGGCACGGGCGGGCCACCCGTACGCCGATCCGCAGGAGGCCCGCAGCGCCGCCCTCGCGCGGGCCGCGGGGAGCGGGACGGACGAGGCGTTCACGGTGGAGAGGGAGATCGCCGTCTCCGACGCCGTCTGCACCCGCACGTCCTCCCTCCGGACGGTCGGCCGGCAACTGGAAGCCCATTACCTGGGCGAACTGCGGGACGAGTACGGAAAGGCCCTCGACGACCACGCCCGGGTGCAGCGGGAAGCGCTGCGCCGCGCCGAGCGGCTCGCTGCCCCGCGGACCTGACCACGTCACTTCGGACTTCCGCGGCGACCTGCCGCGGACGAGCAAGCCCCGACGCTTCGTGAAGGAAGAGAATCATGCGCAGACTGGGCACGTTTTTGGGGGCCGTCGGCCTGGCGGCGGCCGGCGTCGTACTGCCGGCCACGGCCGCTCATGCCGGACCTGGATGTGACGCCAAGTGGCCCGGACGCGACGGCTACGTCCGCGCCTGGGACGGCTACGACTGCCAGGGCACCCTCCTCGGGGCGACCGTGGGCGACGACGCCCACTGGGGCGACGGCGAAGGCGCCTTCACCTGGGACAAGATGGACCGGGCATCGTCCGTCATGAACAGCGGCTACTACGGCGGCCGGGACGTCGTGGCCTTCTACTACATGGAGTACCACGACTACGAGCGCGGGTATGCCTGCCTGGCTCCGGGGGAGCTGTACGTGGACGACCTCTCCCGCAACCGGTTCCACAACCAGGTGGAGGGCTCCGTGGACAACAACATCCGGTCCCACAGGTGGGTCACCGCCTCCGAGTGCGCCGCGGGCAGCTGGATGAGCTGACGCGACGACCGGCGCCCCCGGCGGAACGGCGGCCGGGGGCCCGGCACCGACCGGCTGATCCGGCTGCTGCCGGGCCCGCCGCGGCCCGGTGCGGCCGGAGCTCCTGACGACACGGCGGTCCGTGCCCTCCGGCCGGGTGGCTCGGTTCCTTGGGGGTGAGGAAGCGGACCCCCGATCGCGGCCGGTGGACGACGAGTCGTGGGCGCGGATCGAGCCGTTGCCGCCGGTGCGGCGGCGTCGGGACCGGCGCCCGGGCCGGAAGGCACCGGATGACCGCAGGGCGCTGCGCGGCATCCTCCTCGTCCTCCGCACCGGCATCCCGCTCGCAGCGGCGTCGGGCGGTGGGAACCGCAACGACGTCACCCGGCTCATGCCGCTGCCGGCGGCGGTCCCGCGCCGATCCGCGTTCCTCCGGGGCTTTCGGGCCACCGACTGCGACACCAGCACACAGCGACCGCTTGCTTGCGCGACCGGCGGGCGGGGGCGGGATTCGCAGGGGATGGAAAGGTCTGCTCCGGACGCGTTCCCCCCTCATTCCTCAGGGATGTGATCAAGCCACTGTTGCGCCACCCGAATGGCTCGGCAGGACCTACAGTGTGCGGGTGAGCGAGCAGAACTCCGAACTCATCGCCGGCCGGTACCAGCTGGTCGAACGCATCGGCCAGGGCGGCATGGGCCGGGTCTGGCGTGGCTTGGACCGGCAGCTCTTCGGACGTGAGGTCGCCGTCAAGGAGATCGTCTTCCCGCCGGGAATGGACGACGGCGACCGTGCCACGCTGATCGGTCGCTTCACCGGCGAGGCCCGCGCGGCGGTCGTTCTCAGCCACCCCGGGATCATCACGATCCACGACGTCGTGGAGCACCGCGGCGCCCCCGTGATCGTCATGGAGTTCGTCCGCGGGCAGTCCCTGGCCGCCGCCGTCCGCGAACAGGGCAGGCTGCCCGTGCGGCGGGTGGCCGAAATCGGTGCCGCCGTCCTCGACGCCCTCGCCGAGGCGCACGGGGCGCGGATCGTCCATCGCGACATCAAGCCGGACAACGTGCTCCTGACCAAGGACCGGGTCGTCCTCACCGACTTCGGCATCGCGCACCTCGCGGACGCCACGACCAAGCTCAGCCACAGCGGGATCGTCATCGGCACGCCGCAGTACATGCCCCCGGAGCAGTTGGAGGGGAAGCGGCCGACTCCCGCCAACGACCTGTGGGCGCTCGGCGCCACCCTGTACCACGCCGTCGAGGGGCAGCCGCCGTTCGAGGCGGACGGGCTGCACGCCCTGGCCGTGGCCGTCTTCACCCGCCCGCACCGGCCGCCGGTCCACGCCGGACCGCTCGCGCCCGTCCTGGAGGCGCTGCTCACCAAGGACCCGCAACAGCGGGCGGACGCCGCCGAGGCCGCCAGGATGCTGGCGTCGGTGCTCCGCTCCTTCCCGGCCCGGGACGACGCGGACGCCGCCCGGGAGCCGGGACGAGAGCCTGAGCGCGGACCCGCGCCCGGACCGGCGCCGGACGCCGCGACGCAGCAGGCGCCACCCGCCGAGCCCTCCGCGCCCCCGGCGCCGCGGACGCCCCCGGCACCGCGGACGCCCACGGTCCTGGACTCCGAGGCGGCCTCGGCCGACCCCCGGCGCCCCGGTCCGAACCGGTCGGCCGGCCCGCCGCCGGGACCCGCGCCCACGCCCGTTCCCCCGACCGGGGACCTGGCGTCGCTGCGAGCGACGGTCGAGGCGAAAGCGGGCGCACACGAGCCCGCACGGGCGCGCGCCCTCACCCGGCGTTCCGTGGTCCTGAGCGCGGCGCTGGCCACCCTCATGGCCGGTTCCGCGCTGACCTGGACCCTTTCCCACCAGGACGAGACACTTCCCGGCGGTGGTGCGGCCGGCGGCGGCGCCGACGCCTCCGCCGCCACGGTGGTGATCGGCGTGGACGCACCGCTCAGCGGCGGTCTGGCGGAGATGGGCCTCGGCGTGCGGAACTCCGCCGACCTGGCGGTCAGGACCGCGAACGAGAGGAGGACGGTCCCCGGTGTGAAGTTCGAGATCAAGGCCTTGGACGACGCGGCCGACCCCGCCAAGGGCCGGGCGAACGCCGCCGGCTTCGTGTCCGACGCGAAGGTGCTGGGCGTGGTCGGGCCGCTCACCTCCGGCGTGGCCCGGACCCTGGTGGCGCCCCTGGCCGAAGCGGACCTCGTCAACGTCTCACCGGGCAACACCGACCCCGCGCTGACGCTGGGCTCCGACTGGGCCGCGGGCTCCAAGTCCCGTCCGTACGACACGTACTTCCGCACCGTGGCCACGGACGCGGACCAGGGGCCGTTCGCCGCCCGGTACCTCCACGCCGAGGCAGGGAAGGACAAGCTGTACGTCATCGACGACAAGAGCGCCTACGGCACCGGCCTCGCCTCCGGTGTCACGGCCGAGTTCGAGGAGCTCGGCGGGAACGTGGTCGGCACGGAGCACGTCGATCCCGGGCAGAGCGAGTTTCCCGGCCTCGCCGCGGACATCCGGGCCTCGGGTGCCGAGGCCGTCTTCTTCGGCGGCTACTACGACACCGCCGGGGCGCTCTCCCGCCGGCTCGAGCAGGCCGGGGTCGGCATCCCCTTGATGGGCGGCGACGGCATCTTCGACCAGCAGTTCCTCGCCTTCGGCCCGAAGACCGACGGTGACCTCGCCGTCAACATCGGCGTGCCCGCCGAACACCAGGCGGGCGGGGCGGACTTCCTCGCCCGGTACCGCGAGGCGGGGTATCCGCAGCCGGCCGGCTGGTACGGGCCCTATGCCTACGACGCGGCCTGGAGCCTCATCGAGG
>NZ_JBITSF010000039.1:0-42458 GCF_044540485.1 Streptomyces sp. NPDC085946
CAACCCCCGGCCCTTCGACTGGACGAAGACCGCCGACGAGATCCTCGACAAGGTCGCCGCCTACTGCCAGAGAATCTCCGACTCACGGCACTAGGAGGCCGACCGTCCCGACGACGACCAGAAAGAGGCCGATCAGGTCGCGGGTGAGGCGCCGCCGCGGTGTCTGGTGGCTGGGGAGCGGTGAGGGCTGTGTTGGAGGGTTCACGCGGCGAACGGTAGGAAGGCCCGCCGGCTTGCGTCGCGGGCTACGCGGCGCGCGATCACCAGGGCAGCCAGTGTCGTCCCAGTCAGCCCCACTGCGGGAGCTGTCCCGGGCGATCACGGCGCAGGACATCCCGAGCCACGTGACGATGGCGACGAGAGCGAAGACGACCGCGGAGAGCTGCCCGTGGCCGGTGCCGTAGTAGATGAGGCCACCGCACAGCGCGCCGGGGAGAAAGACACGCACGGGGGGTCCTATCAGGCGAGGCGGGAGGCACCGGAGACGCAGGCGCCGATGCCGCGCCGCTGGATGTGGCCGCCGGACAGGAGCTTGGCGTGCGGGGACGGCTGGGTATCTTCCTCTTGGCACGTACCGTCTGGTCGCCGCCGATGAGGTGCCGGTTGTCTACGAGCGCTTCGCAGTCCTTGCCGACGACGTCCTTGTAGGGGCGGCGGCAGGCGCGGCAGTACACCTTAAGCGCGTCGACGCCGGTGCTGGCGGTGGTGGTGAACGAGCCGCAGGTGGCTGTGTTCACGAGAACCGGTTCTGGCCCAACTTCTGTGAAGGCGGCTGATGCTCTGACCCTTCGGGCAGTACTAAGTTCGGGTCCGCCCAGGTCAGGTGCCTGCGGACGATCTGAGCAAGAATGTCCTTGCTCTGTTTCACAGAAGTTGAGCCAGAACCCGAGAACGAACAGCACATGTTCGCCACTTCGGGAGGCAGCTCGACCCGGCCCTGTTCGATGTTCACGACTTCGGGCGGCACAGCTGCCGGAGGGGGCGGCGATCGGCTGGAGGCCTTTCTGCCAGCATGCTTACGTGACAGCTACAAGTGATCAGCGTCCCGGCGAAGCCACTCTCGACTTCCTGCGTTCCGCGTTCCCGCCGGAAGGGCGCGAACCGGCACTCGGGCATGAGGCCGTCGCGGAATGGGAGCGGGAGAACCGGGTCGTCCTCCCTGAGCCGTACAGGACCTTTATCGCGGAGATCAGCAACGGCTCCAGCCTCGGCCCCGCCCGCGACGGCGGTCTTCAGCCACTCGGTCGACTGCCCGGCGCGTGGCCCGACCTCGGCCCACGACAGCCGGGCGAACCGTTCCCCCTGGAGGCAGCCTGGGCATGGGAGGACGACGAAAGCGTCGACCCCGTCGAGGACGATCCGCGGATCGACGCCGTATTCAACAAGGGATCCGTGGTCCTCGGGTCCGAGGACGGGCAGTCGTTCTGGCTCCTGCTCACCGCCGGCCGCCGCCGCGGCGAGGTGTGGATGGTCGCCGACGTCGGTGCCATCCCATCGCGTAATGACCACACGTGGGGCTTCGAGGAGTGGGTGCGGCGCTGGCACACAGGCGACGACTGGTGGGACTAAACGCTCCGCCCTGCGCAATCGAAGCTCGCGGGCCGTTCGAATCCGTGGTGCCTCCGCTGCCTCCCGAAGTGGCGAACATGTGCTGTTCGTTCTCGGGTTCTGGCTCAACTTCTGTGAAACAGAACAAGGACATCCTTGCTCAGATCGTCCGCAGGCACCTGACCTGGGCGGACCCGAACTTAGTACTGCCCGAAGGGTCAGAGCATCAGCCGCCTTCACAGAAGTTGGGCCAGAACCCGTTCTCGTGAACACAGCCAGGGTCACATACCGCTCAGAGCCGACGGCGGACGTGTACGGAAGTGGACATGGCCGTCCTGGGACGGATACGTGCCGGGCGGGAAGGGGAGCGCTGTACAAGAGGCGAGGGCCCAGGGCCGACAGATGCCCTGACCCTCGCCTCTCGCGGTATCCGCCGACGGGAGAGAAGACGGCGGATGGCGCGTGAGTGTGCCGTGTTGCTCAACGACCGCTCCGGCAAGAGGTCACCCGTCGAGGCACTGACGGAGCCAGCTGCTCGGGGGTGAGGGCGGTGGTGCTCGCGGTGGCCCTGGAAGCGCCGGCTGTCGCCGACTGTGGCCACGGGCGCTGGTGCCCGGCCGCGGGCGTTGGTGCCGAGGCGGACCTGTGCGTGTGCCCGGCTGCGGCTGCGGGCGATCAGGGGGTGAGGGCGTGGTGAAGGGTGTCGCGGCAGTCGAGGAGCTGGTCGACGCCGACGAGCTGCAGGACGCGCAGGACGGGGGGCGGCCCGGCGAGGCGGAGCCGGCCGCCGGCTTGGGTGACGGCCTGCTGTTCGTCACCGCACTCGCTGACGCGTGGAGGGTGACGGAACGGGAGCGGGGGAGTCCGGAGGGGTGAAGTGTGCGGCCTCGCGGCGGACGATGGCGACGGCCGCGATGCCGGCCGCCAGACCGAGGGCGGTCGCGGCGTTGAACGGTTCGCCGAACATCAGGGCGCCCCAGACGGCCGTGACCGGGGCCATCAGGAACATGAGGCTGTTGACTTCGGTGACGCCGGAGCGGCGCAGGATCAGCCAGTACAGTCCGTAGCCGCCGAAGGTGGGCAGGATGACGAGCCAGGCGGTCGCCAGCCAGAAGGAGCAGTCGGTGGGCGGTGTCGCGGCACCGAAGCTGAGAGCCAGGATGGAGAAGAGGACTGCACTGGTCACACAGTGGATCGTGAGGGCCGCCCGGGGTGCGACCGGGATCCGGGCACGTCCCTGCAGGAAGGTGGCCGCCACCAGCGACAGCATGCCGAGGAACGGCACGAGGTAGGCCCACCAGGCCACGTCGGTCCCCGTCTCGGCGGCGTCGGCCAGAGTGACTGTGGCGACCCCGGCCAGCCCGAGCCCGAGGCCGAGCCACTGTCGGCGCGAGACGTATTGCCGCAGCAGTGGTCCGGCCAGTGCGCTGGCGACGAGCGGCTGGACGCCGTCGATGAGGGCGGTGGTTCCGCTGGAGACCCCGAGCTGGATGGCGTAGTAGACGCTGAGCAGGTAGCCGCTCTGGGAGAGCAGGCCGATCATCACCTGCCGCCCGATGTCCAGCCGGGCCGGCCTCCTCCCGGCGGCTCGGGAGACGGCCGCGGCGGCGAGCAGGAGGACGGCGAGCGGCAGGAACCGCCACAGCAGCAGGGTGAGCGCGGGGGCGCTGTCGGCGCCGAGCTTGGCGCCGATGAACCCGGAACTCCAGCAGAGCACGAAGGCGATCGGGAGCAGGACGTTCACGGAGACCACCTCAAGTAAACAGATCGGTATAGTCCCCTCGAGTGCCCACTATACAGACCGGTATACTTCTGGGGCATGGAGCCCGCACAGCACCCGGCCCGCATCCGGATGACCCCTGCCGCGCGCCGCGTCCTGGACGCCGCCGAGCGGCTGTTCTACACGCGCGGCATCCACGCCGTTGGTGTGGACCTGATCGCCGCCGAGGCTGGGGTGACGAAGAAGACCCTCTACGACCGGTTCGGCTCCAAGGAACGGATCGTCGTGGAGTACCTGGCGGGCCGGGACGAACGCTGGAGGCTACTCCTTGGCGACCACTTGGACGCGGTGGCGGGGCAGGAGCCGGCCGCCCGCATCCTCGCGGTCTTCGACGCCTCACGCGCGTGGGCGGCGGAGTACGGAGCCAGAGGGTGCAGCATGATCAACGCGCATGCAGAGATCGAAGACCCCGCCCACCCGGCTTACGCGGTCATCACGGCGCAGAAGGCATGGATGCTGGAACTGTTCACCACGCTCGCCCGCGAGACCGGCTCCAGCGACCCAGGTCGTCTCGGCCAGACACTCATGCTGTTGCACGAGGGAGCGCTTGTGGCCCACGGCCTCGGTGTCCTGCCCGAACCCTTCGTACGGGCCCGTGAAGAGGCCCGGCGGCTGCTGGCCGGGGGCTGATGGATCCGGGCACGACCAAGCGCCGCACCCGTCGGCACTGCCTGTGTCCGACCAGATCGGGGAGCGCAACCCCCGCCGCGGAGTCCCGCGTCTGGCCGGCCTCGCCCACCATCCGTGGCAGGGCGAGCAGGTGGAGGACCGTCATCTCCACGACCGGAAGATTCCCCTCATCGCGACCGGGCTGGGCAGCCTGCGCAGGCATGGCCCGACCGGGCCGGTATTCCTCCGCTTCCGCCGTACCTGCTGTCGACCAGTCGGCTTCCGGATTCGCGATCCGCACGATCAACAGTGGAGCGGCGGGGCCCATGGTCGGAAATCCGCATGGCTTTGTTCGTGAGGTCCGGCTCTGGCACAACTTCTGTGAAACAGGGTGAGGACGTCCTTTCTCAGAGCGTCCACAGGCACCTGGCCTGAGCGGACCGGAACCCAGTGCTGCCCGAAGGTCAGAGCACCAGCCGCCTTCACAGAAGTTGAGCCAAACCTGAGGTCCGACAGCGCTTGTTCATGACTTCGGGAGGCGCGTCAGCTGTGTCGTGTTGAATGTTCACCACTTTGGACGGCACCTGCCGCCTTCATGGGAAGGATGCTGTCGTGGTCCATGGAATTCGGCAGTTGGTCGCGTGGGCGGCGGGTGGGTGTGGGGGTGGTGAGGACCGCGAGGCAGGTGATGACGAAGGCAATGCCTATCCAGCCGCTGGCGGGGAGGCGTTCGCCGACGACCATGACGGCGAGGACGGCGGCGACGGCCGGTTCGAGCAGGGACAGGGTGGTGGCGGTACTGGCGGGTACGTGGGCGAGGCCCCAGCCGAAGAGGACGTAGCCGGCGAACATGGGGACGAGCGCCATGTAGGTGCCGACGGCGGCGTTGGGCCAGGAGGCGAGGAGCGGGGCGCCCGTGGCGAGGAGGACTGGCAGGAGGAGGAGTCCGCCGAGTCCGAAGATGGCGCCCATCGCCGCCCGCGAGGGTATCTGGCGGGTGATGAGCCTGTGCGCGGCCCAGGAGTAGAGGGCGTACGTGGCGGCGGCTGCGAGTCCCAGGCCGATGCCGAACAGCGTGCCGACCGTGGAGGTGCGACCCGTGTCGTCGGTGGCGTGGGCGGCTTTGGCGACGCACAGCAGGACGGTGCCGAGCAAGCCGAGGGCGGCGGCGAGGGCCCAGCGGCGGGTGAGTCGGCGGCCGTCCACGACCCGTTCGATCAGGGCCGAGGCGAGAGGGGCGGTGCCGATCGATACGACGGTGCCGACGGCGACTCCGGCCAGGTGCATGGAGCTGTAGAACGCCAAGGGGTAGACCGCCACCGAGGCGGCTCCGAGGAGCACCGTGCCGCGCTGGTCGCGGAGCCGGGATGCGTAGCGGGCGATCCGCGGAGCGGCGATCAGGGCCTGGAGCAGTCCACCGAGACCCATGGCGACGGCCCCGATCGCGAGCGGGCCCACGTCCGGGGCGAAGGTGGCGGCCGTACCCGTTGTCCCCCACAGCACCGAAGCGGCCAGCACGCACAGGGCCCCGATCCCCATTGGCTGGCCGCGGTCGATGCCGGTCACAGCCGGTCCAGCAGGGCCGCGGCCATCGAGCGGGCGTGCTGGACACGCTCACCGTCGCCCTCCAAGCCTGCGCGGGCCATCGCGCCCTCCAGCAGGAAGGACAGGTGCTCGGCTGCCGCGCGCGCCTCTTCGGTCCGACCGGGCAGCAGTTGCTCTAGGTGCCCGGCGATCAGCCGCTCGACCTCTTCCTTGTGGGCGCGGACCACGGCCCGGCCCTCGTCGCCGGCCGGGAGCTCGGCGGCGGCGTTCAGCAGCCCGCACCCGCGGAACCCGTGCTCGTACGCAAACGCCGCGTGGTCCGCGTACGCATCGAAGACCGCCAGCACACCCTCGCGCGGGCCCTCGGCCTGCTCCAGACGGGCTCGATAGAGCCCGAGCCACTCCTCGTGCCGGGCGTCCAGGTAGGCCCTGACCAGGTCAGCCTTGGAAGAAAAGTTGTTGTACAGGCTCATCTTCGCCACGCCGGCCTCGGCCGTGATCGTGTCGATCCCCGTCGCCGCCACACCGTCAGCGTAGAAGCGCCGGGCCGCCGCCTCCAGGAGTCGTTCCCGGGCCGGTCGCCGCCGTCCGCTTCCCGCCACGCTCGCATCGGTCTTGCTCATCACATTCCAGATTAGGTAGGTAGGTCTACCTAGACTAGAGGACCGGAACTGCGAAAGTCGACAGGCGCCCCGTGCGCGTGGAGGCTGCCTCATCGGGCTCAGCCCTACCGTCTCTGCCACCCGACGCTGGCCCCCTGCAGCCAGGAGGAGGCCCCGCACGTGCCGTCCGATGCCACGTACCGTTTGATTCCGGGCGAGGCGGGGGAGGCCTCCCAGTCATGAGCAAGTGCTGTCGCACTCCATGAACAGAGCCACCCGCCACAGCACCGGACGCCACTGCCGGCAGTCCGGTCCTGTGCAAGGGCTGCGCAACGCGCGACCGCGCCGAACGGTGACGGTTCTTGGTCCCGGCGCCGAAGGCCGGTGTTCTGTGGCTGCGCAATCGTCTGTGCAGCGCGCTGACCTGCATGGTTGGGGTCGTTGCTGGCCGTGGTCGGAGTCATGGTTGGGGTGGGGTGCACTCTGGGCGCGCCGGGATGCCCCGTGTGCAGTGGGCGGGCGGCTGCGTAATCCGCTGCTTTGGTCTGTGCAGTGCACTGACCTGCTTGGTCGGCATCCGACCGCAGTCCCGACCACGGTGGTGCGCAGCCCGGCCACGGCTCTGTGGGTGGTGTGGGCAGCGGTATGAGATGCGGCGGGACTGATCATTGCAGCGGTGATGATCAGCTTTACCGCTCGGAATTCACCCGAACGGCCCGTAGTCTCCCGCCGTCGAGTGAGCGCCGTTCTCCCGTTCGGACCAGTCTGGGTCAGGAGTTCTGCCACCGCGTTGCCGTGATCACTGCTCCACCGGGAGGCGTCATGGTCGTGATCGCTCTGCTCCTGCCGGTGCTGCTCGTGCTCATGTTGTTCGGGCTGGAGGCGTGGGAGAACTTCTTGTTCCCGCGGGACGGTCCACCACCGACGCAGGAGAACCTCTGAAGCCGCTTTGGCCTGGGACCGTCAGATCAGCGGCCGGCACTTCAGAGAAGCAGGTCCTCAGTGGCTCCAGCCGACGTGTTGGTCGGGATCCTGGACGGGGCGCCAGACGGGTGCGCAGGGCCCGTCGTGGAAGATGTCGGCCAGTGCCGCGGCCAGGACGGGGACGCCCAGTAGAGCGTCCGGTGTGAGTTGGCCGGCGGCTGTGTGTAGGGCGCGGATACGGTTGTCGATCCCGGTGGGGCCGGTGCCGTCGAGGATGAACAGCAGCCTGGGGAAGAGCGGGTAGCGGCGTCGCCATTCCTCCTGCGGCGGCTCCGGCCCCACCGGCCGGCGTCGCGTGCCGGACGCGGGCGTGGCACGTAACTGTGGAGGCGTGCGTAGGCGCCGAGTTTGGCACCGAGGCGCTCTGGTCCCATGGTGGCCCGGTCGACTTCCATGAACGCCCGCAGCATCGCACCGCGCCCATCGGACCCTTTGCGGTAGTAGAACAGTGCATCGGGGATGACGGCCTCGCCGCCCCCGAGGGGGTGGTGGACCTCGGGGATCCAGTCCAGTGGCAGGCAGGTGTCGCCGTGGCGGCGAGCGTCCTGCACAAACGCGAGCGCCACCGCGGTCACCGTCAGCCCGTGCCCGGCCCGCAACCGCACCGCGGTCCGATCCGACACCGTCCTCGAGGACCGTTGGCCCCGCAGCTCGGGCCACTCGCCGGCGATCTGCACCCCGTAGGCGGTGGGGAGCCACACCCGCAGCCTTCCGGCCTGCGGCAGCGTGATCCGCTCCACCAGCCCTTCATAGCGCAGCTTGGCCAGACGTCGCCGGGTCTGCTCGATCCGGACATCCGGTGTCAGCAGCAGGTGGAGTTGCTCGGTGGTCGCCATCCGGTACTGCACCAACACCGCCAGCCGGTCGGTACCGCCCGCGTCCACATACCTCATCGTCGCCCTGCTCCCGCATCCGCTCGGTGCGGCACCGTCCCCACGGGTGCCACGCTTACGGATCACGCCAGCAGCCGACCCTGACCACAGCACCGACCACGCAGGCCCGACCATGGTCACGATCCGACAACACCACCCCCGAGCATGCTGACAACCCCTCTGGCATCCTTGCCGACACCGGCCCGTATCTGTCCGGGCCCGGCTCACGTATTCGCAGGTCACCACGCTGGCCTGACCGTGGTCGGGAGCCCGACATCCCCTGTATGCCCCCCGGCGACCACCTCACCGCCAGGAGAAGGGGGAAGGGAATGGGGACGGGCAGTGTGCGACTGGGAGAGCGGGGCGGCCTGCACTTGACCGCACCTGTAGATCGCAATGCCTCCGATTCGGATCGCTCGCTGCTGACAAGGGCGCGTAGCCGCCTCGCCGGGCAGGGCCGCCCTGCCCGGCGAGGAGCGCGAGACAGTGGTCGCCCGGCGCCGGCACTCGGCTGCACCCTCCATGGTTGCGCCTGGACAGGCGGCGCGCGGTCCGCGCTCAGCTGGACGGAGCCGACTCTTCCGTACTTCCCGGGCGGCTTGCGTGCAGCCGGTCGTGAACTTCCTGCGCCTCACGGGCGTGCCGGGCCAGGGCGAGCGGTTGCTCCTCGATGAGTTCGCGGAACAGGTCGACGGCCTCGGTGGAAGCGGCGCGGGCGGCGTCGGAGCGGTCGCCGGCCGTCAGCCGGGCGCGAGCGAAAGCGGCCAGAGCGCGTGCGAGCAGTTCACGGTGGGCGTGCGGTTCCCCGGCGGAGTGGAGACGTACCCGCCGAACCGCTTCCTGCGCGACGTTCACGGCGCGCTGCGCCCTTCCGGTCAGGGTAAGTGCCCGTGCGTGCCCGATGAGGAATTCGGTCAATATGGGGCCCAGCGGTGGGGAGCCGTCATCGAGGCGGCGCACGATGTCCACGGCGTGTTCGCTCGCCGTGACTCCTTTCTCCTCCCGGCCTGGCACGGTCACGGCGCACGTGGCGAACGCGTGCAGTGAGCCGGCGCGCAGCAGCAGTTCGCCCAAGGTGTCCTCAGGCAGCGCCGCGCAGAACTCGACGACCTCGGTGAGCAGGGACATGGCGGATTCCGGCGGAGCCTCATCCAAGGCAGCCGCCGCCTCGAACAACAGTATGGCCCGATGCAGCAGAGCGTCGCCCACCACGGCGTCGGCGAGCGGCGGTTCGGCGTCGGTGCGGGCGACCGCAACCGCCTCCTCGATGCTCACGGCCGCTTCTGACGGGGCACCGGCACGCCACAGCAAGCCGGCCCGGCGTAGGAGCACGGTCGACAGTTCGGCCCGAAGGCCGGACGGATCACCGGAGTGGTGGGTACGCAGCCCGGCGAGAGCGCTGTCCACGGGGGCCAGGGCGTCCTGCCAGCGACCGCAGGCGTCCAGCATTTCGGCGAGCAGTGCCTCGGAACGTGCCAGGGCGAGCCCGGTGGCGTCGTCGCCATGGTGCCGGTGTTCGGCGCGCCGGTGCGTGCACGCCTCGTCCGCGGTCGTGGCCGCTTTTGTCGTGCGGCCGAGCCACCACAGCCGTCGCGCGTGCATCTCAAGAGCGTCGGCCTGCTGAGTCCGGTGACGTTCGGGGTCCTGCCGGACCCAGTGGTCCTTGATGTCCAGTGCTTCCCGAGATCGCTTGAGGGACTCCTCGTGCTCCTTGCTGGCCCACAGCAGCTCACCGGTAGCTGCCAGGACGCTCCACAGATCGGTTTCGTAGCGTGCGGGCGCCTCAACGGTCAGTGTGCGCAGCCGTTGCAGGGCCTGCGCGCCCGCGTGGAGCGCCTTGTCGAAGTCGCCGAGGTCGCAGTGGATTTTGAAGACGGTCAGCCAGTTCCGGAGCATCGGCTCGGCGAAAGCGGCCGACAGGTTCGGCAGGTTCCTCTCCGCCTCGCTGTTGAGTTCCATGGACTCCTGGACCGTCTCCAGAGCCTTGTCCGGTTCACCGAGTGCGAGGTAGGCGCCTGCCAGGTTGTTCAGGCAGGCGGCGAGGTCCGGGAGGTGGGCTGACGGGGCGGTTCGGGCCAGGTCCCGGAGGATGTCTGCCGCCTCTCGGAGGTGGTCGGCCGCACGAGCCGTCTCCTGGGGTGTTCCGTCCTCGGCGCGTAACGTGCCCGCGAGGGTGATGAGGGACGTGGCCAGGAGGTTGAGAAAGCTGTTCGGTTCGACGCGGGCGAGCTCGCGGTGGAGGCGGACGCTCTGTTTCGCGATGCGGTGCGCCCGGCGGCGGTAGCCGTTGGTCTGACGCTTCAGCGCCAGGGTGTTGAGGGCCAGTGCCAGACGGGGCGTATGAATGTGCGGTTGTTCGTCGGCCAGGTCACGGTGGAGCCAT
The DNA here is from genome assembly GCF_044540485.1 of Streptomyces sp. NPDC085946. NCBI lineage: Bacteria > Bacillati > Actinomycetota > Actinomycetes > Kitasatosporales > Streptomycetaceae > Streptomyces > Streptomyces sp. NPDC085946. The sequence goes on from NZ_JBITSF010000039.1 coordinate 10,324, forward strand.
ACCGATTCCTCGGCTGCGTCGAGCGCTTCGGCATGGTGCCCGAGGTTGTCGAGGTCGATGGCCAGACTGTTGAGGCCGTTCGCGAGGTCCGCCTGGTACACACGCGGGCGTGCCTCGGCGAGCCGCCTGCGAATGGCGACGGATTCACGGATGTTGCCCAGCGCCTCGCGGTGGGAACCGGCCAACTGCGCCGCAGAGGAGGCGGTGGCGAGGATCAGCGCGAGCCCCGACAGCTCGGCGTCGGGGTTCTCGTCGGCGAGCCGCCGCCGGAGCTTGACCGCCCTGCGGGTCGATGCCAGGGCGTTGTCGCGGCAGCCGGATTCCATCGCGACGATGGCGTGGTTATTCAGGTGGTTCACCATGAGGGAGTCGTGCGCCTCCGGATCGCCATCCCACAGGGCCTCGCACAGTTCCCTGCTCTCCTCGACCACGCGCCACGCCGTGTCGTAGTCTCCGAGGGCTTTCGCGGCCACCGCAAGCGTGTCCAGGGCTTTCACCAGGTTCACCCGGCTCTCGCAGTCGTCGGGGCGCAACGCGGCGCGCAGCAGTTCCGCGCCTTCCGTCGCGGCCTGGTACGCCTCCCGTCGGCGTTCGACATCGCTGAGGAACTGGGACGAGTTGACGCGGCAGGCTCCCCGTTCGGCCTGGTGGCGCGGATGGTCCGCCGGGATCTCCCGCCACAGGTCGTAAGCCTCCTGTATTACGTCAAGGCACTTCTCCCGCTCACCCACGGAAGACAAGCGTTTGGACATCTCCCGCAGGGCAACGGCAAGACCCGGGCGTGCCTCGGGGTCGTCGGCGGCACGCAGCCGGTGGGTCGCGACGATGCGCCGGTGCAGGGCCAGCACCCAGGGTGCCAGTAGATATGGGTGGGGCGGGACAGCCGCGGCCAGGTGCTCGAGGTCGTCGAGCGTGGCGTCGGGGCGGTCGATGAGAGCCTGCAGCGCGGCCAGCAGGGGGGCCGGCTCTTCCAGACGGGAGGCCAGGGCGACGGCTGCCGGACCGAGCGCCGCCGGGTGGCGCAGGCACCAGTCGGTCAGTTCCTCAGTGCTGGGGCCGGCCCCCCGCACGGAGGCCCGGGTGACCAGGGTGAGGAATCTGGTGACCTGACCGGGTGTCGCGGTCGGCAGCAGCGCGTCGACCAGGCCCGGGCTGTTTCGGAAATGCTCGCCCACCAGCCGTTCGGCCAGCCGGTCCGGCCGCAGACGCCCGATGGCGCCGCCCTCGGCCGGGAGCGCGGCCAGGACCCAGGCGTGCACGGCCCGGACCCCGCCGGGCACTCCGCCGCCGTTGTCGTCACCGAGCACTCGGGCGAGTACGGCGGTCGTCTCGCGCGGACCGCTCGGCCCCAGGGCCACGACCGCGGCCACCACGTCCTCTAGCGTCCTGCGCAGCAGAGGAGGATAGATCCGGTGCGCACTGGCGGTGCCACGCCAGTGCGCCCGCTCGTGCTGCAGGAGACGTTCCTCGACCGCCGATGTGTCACCTGCGGGGGCCGCTACCCCCTGCGCCGCGTCCAGGAGATGCACCAGGGCGGCCATGTGAAAGGTAAGCGGGGAGCCGTCAGTGTTCTCAGGAAGGGGAGGCGGGGTCCGTTCAGTGAACCAGCCCTTTAAGGACCCTTTCTGACCGGACAGCGCTTCCAGCTCTTCGGCCAGGGCGTGGGCGGCGGTGAGATAGCCGTCGAGGTCGCCCAGCGGCAGTTCCGCGAGCTCATGGACCAACGCGGCCGACAGCATCGATCCAAGCTGGAGGGAATCACCGGCGACCTCCTCGCGCCAGTCGCCGGCCGAACGGGCGAGGAGGACCGCCCTGACTGGCGCTCCGCGATGCCGCGCGGTGAACTCCAGTACCGCACGCGTCTCCTCGATGCGGCCGTCGGCACCGTCGACCACCATCATCAGAGGCAGTCCGGGCGCGCAGGTATGGGGCCCCGGTGCAGTACCGGGACGCAGCCAGACGATAGACCACCGCGGCTGGAGGCGGTGGGCGAGCTCCACCATGAGCCGGGTCTTGCCCCGGCCGCCGGGGGCGTGCAGCACCGCAACCTCGCTGTCGGCCTGCTGCATCCACGCGGTCAGTGCGTGCAGCTCCTCCTCCCGGCCGTGGAAGGGCACGACCGCACGCGCCGGGTGCAGTAACTCCACGGCCGAACGCGGAGGGCGGCGTACTACCGTGTGATGATCGGGGTCGGAGAGAGTGACGTACTCGACGGGCTGGGGAATGTGCGGACCGCGAACCTCGTACTCGTCGAAGGCGGCGAGGAATGCTTTGTCACGCAGCAGCTTGATAACCGGTTCCGCCTCCAGCCTTGCCGGGATGCGGTCGGGCACGTCCCTGACGACGACGCCCACCACGAAGTCGTCACATAGAACAGCCGCTCCCGACATCCCTCGCCAGGCGGAGTCATCGGTCCCTCGGCCACGGTAGGTCGTGCAGTCCAGCACGTAAACGCCCCCGGCTAGACCGCTGAGGGGACTAATCCTGCCCTCTGCCTGCTCCGACTCCCGGGAGCGCTGCTCGGAATGAGGGAAACCGGTGGCGCGCCACGAAGCGGATGCGTCTCCGGCAATCCGCCCCCACAACACTCCGGCGGGCTCGGCGGGCACCCAGCTTTCCGAGGAGATGTGCACCAGCGCGGCGTCTATGTGAGACCTGTCATCCTCGACACAGTCCTCCGGCATCCCCCGCCACACCACGCACCCGAGGTGATCGGTGCTTCTCCCGGCTCGGGAGACCAAGACCGGCGAGTCAAGATCGCCCACGACATGTGCGGCCGTCAGAACCAGACAGGGCGCAATCTCGTACCCTGCCGCCCACCCGTCCTCTGTGGCCACCCGCACAACTCGGTTAAGGCTCACCGGACACCCCGGACGGGCACCGACCCCTGCACCCCCGGAAGGAAGACGCGTGTCATCGGGCTCACCGGATGAGAAGGTCGTCGTCCGGAACAGCGTCGGCCGCCGTGTCCCGCCCTCGCGCGACGATCCTCACCGGGCCGTCACCACGACGCGGTGTGAGGGTCACCATCACCCGGTGGCTGTGACCGCGCGCTGCGGAACCCTCGGCGTCTGCGGTGACGACCCAGGCACGGAAACCGGCTTTGGCCCGCGCCTCATGGCGGATTTCAACGAGAAACTCCAACTCGATCGGACCGACGTCGAAGGTGACGTCCTGGCCCTCGCCACGTCGAGCGGCCTCCATGAGGCTGTCGCGCACAGCGGCGACGGCGTCCCCGAGCTCGATCTTCAAATGGTCCCCCCGGACTCATACGCAGTCGCAGAGGCCGGGCACTCCGCCTGGCGCTCCACCGCAGCGGACCGACTATAGCCAAGGGGCGGTTGCCCTGTCCGGCGGATCGGGAAGGCGGGGTGCCCCTGCCCACCGAACCGGATCGGAAGGCGGCTTTCGGGCCCGCCCCAGTGCGAGATTGACGCTCGTGTTGCGGTCAGCTCGCGACGCCGGCAGAGCCCTCGGCGAAGCCGGTTTCGCTGCGAGGGACCGCCCGCGGTGGAGGAGGCATTCCCGAAAAGACAGGCGGTCAGCCCGAAGCCCTCTGGATGACCAACTCAAGGGGGTCGGCGATGTGGTTATGGTGCCCGCAGTTGGGCTCGGCGTAGTCCCGCAGCACGCCGCCTGCCTCTTCGACGCCCAGGAAGCCGGCGCCAGCGACCAGCAGCTCCAGCAGATCGCCGCCGACGCGCTGCGCGAGGTGTACTTCCAGGACGGCGGCCGCCGCGCCGGGAGCCTGGACGAGGTCCGCTTCACCGACATCGAACGCGTTCTCCCTCGCCGATGGAGTGCGACACCTCCGGCGTCCAGTCCCAGGGGCCGTGCTCGTGCCCGAGTCGGCGGGCGTCGGCGGCGAAGGCCAGATGGGCGCGCACCACGGTCAGGGTGTGCGCTGTCTTCAGTGACGCCGCGGTGGTGGGGGTGATCGGCATGGTGTCCCACTGCTCGCCGGGCTTTCCATGCCATGAGACCGGCGGCTGCGCAGGTGCTGCGCGCTCGGCTCGGTAATGGTCTGCGCGGGTCTGTGGGCGCTTGGTTGTCGAGGCTGTAGATGTGGAGGCGCTGCGGGTGGTGTTGTGGAGGTCGGCCGTTAGCCTGTCGGTATGGCAGAGCGTGTCACTCCGGGCCGTATGGGCGATCTGATCACTCTGGGCGCCGCGGACGCTCTGTGGGCCGGTTTGACGGCAGGAAGCACTGTGCCGACGGCTTTTGCGGCGTTCACCCGCTCCCCTGCTCATGCTCAGATGGGCTACGTCCTGCTCGGCGGCTGTGTGGTGGTGACGGTGAAGGCTGGCGGCGGCCGGTGGAGTGTTGCGGAGGCCGAGGTGCGTCGGGCGGCAGCGGAGCTGAACGCGGTTGAGATGGATCGCCGGGACCTGGTTCGTATCGGTCCGTTCCGTGACTGGGCAAAGCTAGAGCACGATGAGGGAACGCTGCTGCGATGGCGTCGGCGCATTGCCCGGGAACTGCAGGAACTGGGCGAACCCGAGCGGGCAGCACGATGTGACGACGGCCGTCTCTGCCATCTGGCGGGGATCGACTGGCGGCGGATTCTCGTGGAGAAGACCCGTGACCGGAAGACGCGGACGTGGTGGCTGCCGCGTGCTGTGGTCAGGCTGCTGGATGCGGCTGAGCACACCGAAACGCGGTGGCTGCGAGCCGCGCGGACCCGTCAGGCAGGCGCAACCGTCGCCGAGTCGCCCTCCCACCACCGGCAGGCCCGAACCGTCGACGCTCCGCAGACGACGAGTTCCCACCGCCCGATCGCTCCACTGCGCCCGTACAACGAGGAACTGAAAGGTCACCTGTACTCGGTACTCAGCAGGAAACCCAGTATCTCCCGCAAGGTGGCCGAGTGGACGTGTGCCGTCTGCCGCACCGCGCCCGCCGCCGTACTCGACCATTGCCACGAACACGGCTACGTCCGTGCCCCAGTCTGCCACTCCTGCAACACACAAGAACGCCCCGACCACCTCTACAGCAACCACATCCGCGTGACGAATCGCTACACGCGCCTCTTCCACACCCATACCGCCGACTGGCTCCGCCACTGGCACCGCTGCCCCGGCTGCCGCGCCCGCACCACCCTTCCCCTGCCCCACCTCGCCGCATGGACCGCCCACATAGCTTGCCGACCACTGCGCCCGACCCACCGTGATCCCAGTAGCTCCCGCGGGCGTAAACCCTGCGGTGCGCTGCGCGTGTCCTGGACCGGCAGCCACCATGCGCCCGGTTCCTGCCAGTTCACTGTCGCCGTCGACTTGTGCCCCTCCGGAGAGCACCGTGTCCTGGCGCACGTCCCCTACCGCGAAGCAGCCGAGCGGTTTCGCACCTGGCTGACCGAGACCGTTCCTGCCGTAGCGGCTGAGGCCGGACCCGACCGCTTGGACGACCTCCCAGCCCAAGTCCGGCCCGTCATCGCGGACACCAGCGGTGAGGGCCTGGCGCTTTTTTGAGTCAACAACGACAGACCCGATACCGACGCTGGTCGGGATAATGACGAGATCACCGAGTGGCCATCGGTAGGTACACCACTCCAGCTGCGGACGTGACCCGACTCACCTCCGTTCGCGTGGAGAGGACGGCAGGCCGAGGGCCGGCGGGTCATCCATGGTCGGCCACCTCCGCTCGCGCGGGGGGACGTGGCGATCAAGGCCAAATGGCACCCCGATGACGGCTCACTTCCCCGCGGACACTCCTGCGACTTCAAGGGTGGGCCAACGGGCAGAAAACGGTCGAATGCTCCGAATGTCGGTCCGGGATATCGAGGGCTTACCACCTACTGGCTGGCCATAGCAGCAGGATTGCTAGAGATTGGTCTACGGGCGGGACGTGCCGCCGGACAGAGGCGTCCATAGCCCCTGGACGGGACCGTACTGCTCGAGGTCTTTGAGTACAGCGACACCTCGCGAGTGAGCGCGGAGGCGAGGGGGTAATAGAGGGCCACCCCCGCAGGGCGAGTAGGTTCCGGGGCAGGCGCGCGTCGTCCGGGTGAGATACCAGCTACGGGTACGGGTGCGGGGCGCTCCGTTCCTTCCCTACGTGTCGCGTCGACTGGTGGGCCGCCCGGTGGGGGACTGGGGGAGCGCTTCGCCGGGCGGCCCCGTTTATGGCGATCATCGCAGTTCGTGTTGGAGGTCAAGGATGGTGCCGTAGTTCAGGGCGCGGACGAGTTGTCCGGCGAGCACCCAGCGTGCTGCTGCTGTGTCGTAGGGCACGACGTCTTTGACCGCGGTGCGTGCTGGTCGTCCGAATGCCGAGGTTGACCAGATGCGCCCGTAGACGGCGCAGACGTCGCTGTCGCGGACGCGGACGGCGGCGGCGTTGCCGGTCAGGTGCGGGCACTGCGCGACGGCCGTGCCGGCGCACGGCAGGCAGAGGGGCGGATGCGTCGTCAGCAGGTCGTTCGGCCAGCCCGCTCAGCCGCCCTGGTTGTCCTCCAGCAGCTACAGCACCCCGCAGTCGTCGCGGCCGGGCCGCCGCACACCTGGCACAAAAGGTGCTGCATGGCGTGGCGTTGCCGCAGCGGATGGACATGCCGTACACCGGGTGTCCGGTGCCGCCCAGGACGAACAGCAGGGTGGCCTCAGCGGTCTGCTCGGCGGGTTCGTTGAGTCATCCACAGGTAGCCCGCCAGTCCGAGCGCGCCACGCATCATGAAGTCGGCCCACAGTTGCATGACTTCACCGACATCCTCCACACGCAGGACTATCAGCAGAGCCAAGGCGGTAAGGACTCCCGCAATCGCCAGGAGTGAGGCGTAGACGATCATGCCGCCGTGGTGGGAACCCAGCCTCGTACCCAGAAGTCCGGAGGGGATCTGCACGAGGACGTGGAAGCCCACGCAGTGGAACAGCATCACAGCGACGATTGCAAACGGGGGCACGTCCGCCGAAGGGTTGCCGGCCGGTGCCGCGCCGTAGGCGTCGAGAGCCCAGGCCGGAGGGATTACGTAGGTGAACAGCAGGATCGCGCCACTCAGATGCATGGCGCCGAGATGATGTGCGACCTGGCGGAGAGCGCCTCGCGACTCGCCGCCCGGTCCGAGCGGACGAGCCATGCCGATGTTCACGCGACCCCCTGATGCCTGAGCGCCCTCTATGTGAGCGGCACAGTACAACCACCGGTCAGGGTGCTGCCGAGGCGGTCCGGTCAGCGGCGACTGCAGTGATCGTCTGCTGGGCCGCTATGCACCAGCGCCGTTGGCTTCCGGGCGACATAGCCGGACTGTGGTCGTCGTTGTCAGTGGTGGACCGTTTGATGAGGACTCGTTCTTCCGTGCGGACCTGGCCATGGCGGATGCATGCTTTGACTCGTTGCTTGCTCACCTGGAGATCAAGGGCTTGTCACCGTTCGCGTGAGCGGACCAGTTGGTCGTTGCCGGGCCGGGTGACGGGCGGCTGGAGTCGTTGCTGTAGTTTCGGGCTGCGGGGCGGTCGGATGACGGGAAGAAATCGTGGCAGCGTTGGGCTTCGTCTTCATCACTCTGCCGTGCCTTGCGATCATCAGCTTTACCTGCTTTGCCGCATTTCGGGCTCAAGCACACAAAGCCTTCAAGGTGCTCGCGTACACATTCCTCAGCTTCGGCCTTGCCTGTGTCCTCGTCCCGCTCGGTGTTGTCGTCTGGGCGTCGTCCCTATAGGCGTGGCTACACACTCGCGGATTGCAGACACGAGGTTCCCCCGTTGCTCGGGAGGGGCTGATGAGCCGGTCGTCGCGCTCACCGGCTTCGGCCTCGGCCTGACGGATCCAGCCGCGCGGGTCCTCGTGATGGACACCGATCTCCTCGGCCATACGGCGGATCACCGGCTTTGGCTCCGCGGCGCGGTACATCCGCACCGCACGCTCACGTAACTCCAGCGGGCACTTCCTTGACGCAGGCGTCAACCGGGCTCCTCTCTGTGAGTCCGATCTGACCTGCCGTCACCACTTCCCGTGTCTAGGGGAACCTCACGACGGGACCGGGCCTGGACGGAAGCCCGGCGGGGAGGGCTGGTGGGGATGGCAGTCCGGCGCCGACGGCCGAACGGGCGGTGCGGCATCATGACCGCGACTTCCTGGAACCCGCGCCGGCTGTGCTCGTCAGGGCGCGCGGTCGGGCTGTGCTCCGGGGGAGGAATGCCCGGTCCTTCCCCGCTTCTGCCGCATGCGGCCGGTCCGCAGGCTCCCACGCCGGATGTGGGCCGGAGCATCAGGGATCCGCAGGGTTACAGGGTGTATCCCGCTCATGAAGTTTCCCCGTGATGCTGGACGCCGCGGCGTTGGGTGAGGACACCGTCTGGTACGGGGCTGTCATCGACGAGGCGCATCTTTTCGGTCTCCTGGCCCGTTTTCGCATACTGGACCTGCTGGTCACGCAGATGCGGCAGGCGCCCTCACCGGTCGACGGTGGCCGGCCGCCGCCCACGGATCAGCCCTGATGCAGCCCCATCTGACCTGGTCGCGCTCAGCCACCCCGAGGCTTCCCTGACGCGGCGCTGGGGTTCACGGTGAGAGCAGTACTACCGCGCAACGGAGGCGGTCATGTTCCTCCTTGGCATCATCCTGCTGGTGGTCGGCTTCGTCACCGGGATATCGATCCTGTGGACGGTCGGAATCGTCCTCGCGGTCATTGGCGCGCTCTTGTGGATCCTAGGCTCCATGGGGCATGCGGTCGCCGGACGCCGGCACTACTGGTGACCTCCCCGCACACGCACCGAACCCGGCGGTGATCTCGCAAGCAGAAACCGGCGCCCGCCCAGACACCCTCTGCAGTCTTGTCCGGTGAACCGTTGCCGCGCTCCCGGCGCCGACGCCGGTACATGAGCGTGGAGGCGGGTATAGGTGCCAGGTGGCGGCCAGGTGCTCCGGCCCGGGGTCGCACCGTGGTCCGGTCCGGCACCGTCCTCGAGGGCCGCCGGCCCCGCAGCCCTGGCGACTCCGAGGTGATCTGCGCCCCGTGGGCGGTGGAGAACCACACCCGGGTGCGTCCGGCCTGCGGCAGCGTGATCCAGTCCACCAGCGCCAGCAACCGGGTCCCGGCCCGGCCCGCTAACTTCTTCACTACGGTCTTAACTTGCCTGGCCAGGCGAGTCGTACGTCGGTGGTATCGGTTCAGGACGCCGAGCACCTGCTCGCGGAAGGTGTGGCGGCAGCCGCGCGTGGGACATACCAGACGCCGCACCCGCACTCGGGCCACCATCCGTCGTTCATCGATCGGCACATCGGCACATCGGCACATCGGCCACCGTCCGCCAGTGACATCCGTGCACGCGTTCTGACGAGGCCTCGCGCACCGGGCAGACCGCGGTGTCCAGCGGAGTCCGTGCCCGCACCACGATCCGCTCACTTTCGTCGGCTGCGTCCTCGATGACCAGTGGGGACAGGCCCGAGAAAACCGTCTGCCCGAGCTCGTTGGCACCCTTCACATGAATGTCAACGACTCCTCATGACACCGTCACTGCCGAATATGAGACAGGGCCGGACGTTTGACAGACCTGTTGAGCGCGGAACCGCACGAGACAGGACGGGGCGAGATCGCGTGAGGTCCTCCACTGCCTTGGGTTCTACCGCGCGCTTGCCAGCGCCGCCCCGTCCCGGGCGCAGCCACGAGTTGTTCAGGGGACGGATCAGGTTTCTGAACAACCAGGCGAGTGCTGGAATCAGTGCAGCGGGGCACCGGCCGACCCGGAACCCGAGCACACTGGGTGCCCGGATTCCGGTGGCACATGAACTCCCCGCAGCACCATTTCCGACCGGCCGAAGGGCGATTACATGAGCCATATCTGTCGACTGACAGCCACCACCCTGGTGACTACCACTGGTATGCGCCGACGGGCCGCGATGAGTGCCGTGGCGCTAACTATGGCGGGCACACTCGGGTTCGGCGTGATGGCGCCGTTGGCGTCTGCCGCGAACGGGCCCTGCTACGACGGGCGCTGCAGGACCACCGTGTCGGCGCCCAAGACCATCAAGGTCGACAGCCGCAAGTTCGGGTTCGGGAAGTTGAAGATCATGAGCATCAGCTCCCGATCCGTGAAGATGTCAGCCGCCGACGGGCGCCTCAGCGGCAGCACCAGCCCGGGTGGCACCGTCCAGTTCAACAATCTGAGGATCTGGGTGAAATCGGTCTCCGGCAACAAGGCCAAGCTCCAACTGTCCCCTACGCGGTACTGAGCCGTTTTCATCCTGTTTCCGTAGGGTGAAGCGGCAGGTCAACGGGGGTGGATGACAAGACGAGGCTCCTGGTCGTTGCGGTGGTGTTCTCTACGCACCACGCATCGTCCGAGGAGCCTCGTTTGGTCCCGTATCGCGCCACGGTCGGCGTCCCGCATGAGCTGGTCGAGAACGTTTCCTGCCTCATCTACGCACGAAGATGTGAACGCCGTACGCGGTGGCGGAAGCTGAGCTGTTTCAAGTAGGCCCTGCTCGCCCTGTTTCACCTGCGCAAGAACGAGACGCCGCCCGCGCCGGCAGCCGGCTTCGGCGTTTCGACAGCCACCGCCTGGCGCTACATCGACGAGACCCTGGACGTCCCTGCGGCCTGGGTGCCGGGCCCGCGCGAAGTTCTGGTCGGGTTGGGCGAAGGCGACTTCGTCACCGTCGACGGCACCCTGAACGTCACCGACCGCATCCATGCGGACGAGCCGTACTGCTCCCGAGTACAAGCAGCACCGCATGGACGTCCAGGTCACCGCACGGCCGGACGACACACCCTCCTGGTTCTCCCGTGCCACGCCAGGACGTACCCACGATCTGACCGCCGTGCGTGCTCACGGAATCATCCAAGCCTGTCTCACGAGACAGATCCTCATCCTCGCGGGCCACGCCTACCAGGGAGGGCGCCGGCGCGATCGTGCGCACCCGTACAAAAACCACCGCGAACCATCCGCGCCGTACCAGCAGTTCAACCATGACCACGCCCGGTTGAAAGCACCGGGCGAACGCGCCTTCGCGCAGTTGAAGTCCTGGCGACTGCTCCGGCGAGCCAGATGCCCCGCCCGTCGCATCGGCACCATCGTCCAGGCCATCCACACGCTCATGACCTGCAGCTATTCAGGATGAAAACGGCTCACTGAGTGTTGTAGTTGCCCAGAAGGAGACGGCCAGTCGGGCTGCTGGCTCGTATGCGACCGTCAGCGGGGCTTCAGGCCGTGGAGCAGGTGATGAATCAGGGTCTCTACGCCAGCCAGGGCCGCCTCCGGGGTCAGCATGCCGCCGGTGATGAAGGCGGCCATGCCGTGGAGGGCGGCGCCTGCGACGAGGTTCAGGTCCTCGGGGGCGCCCGCGATGATCTCGCCGCGCTTCTGGGCGTCTGCGACGACCTAGGCGAGCTTGTCCACCGTCCGTTCGACGGCGGCGGTCGTCTGTTCCGAGGCGTCGGGGTCGTGCTTGCGGGCGTACATCAGCTCCAGCAGCTCCGCGTTGTCGGTGGCGAAACCGAGATAGGCCTGGGCGAGAGCGGTGAGCTGAGGTTCGAGGGGAAGTGTGGGGTCGTCGGCGGCGTCCAGGGCCTGCCTCAGCCGATCGTACCCAGTCAGTGCCAGGGCGTTGATCAGGGCCTGCTTGTCCTTGAGGTGCCGACCGGGCGTGGCGTGGCCGACACCGACCTCACGGGCGAGTTCACGCAGCGACAGGGAACCGACTCCTTTCTCACGCAGAGTGTGTTCCATAGCTGCAAGCAGGGTGGCGCGTCGGTCTCCGTGGTGGTAGGGACGGCTTTTGGTGCTGATCAACAACGCGGGCGTGATGATGCTGCCGAAGCAGTGGACGCCGGACGGCTTCGAGATGCAGTCCGGCACGAACCATCTGGGCCACTTCACGCTGACGAACTTGCTCCTGCCGCACATCATCGACCCGGTGGTGACGGTATCCTCCGGCGCCCACCGCTGGGCCGGCCGACGGATCCGCTTCGAGGACCTGAACTGGACGTCCGACTGCGACCCGCGGCGCGCGTACGCCCAGTCGAAGCTGGCGAATCTCCTCTTCACACTGGAACTCCAGCGCCGCCTCACAATCTCCGGCTCCCCGGTCCTACCGCGAATCGGGCGTGGACCGGACCGTGAAGAACGCGGCCCGTTCTCGGCGACGGCGGCTATCGCGGTAGTCCTGCTCTCATCCCGCACTGGCCGCGCAAAAACCGACCACTCACCCCCTCGCAGCAGGCTGACAACACCGTCCACTGCCGAGCGGGAGCCCGTGCTGAGCACGCCTTCTCCAGGATGAAGACTTACAAGATCCTCCGCGACCGCCGACTACGCAGCGACGGTGCCCACCACGCCGCCCTCGACGTGACCCGGCTGCGCAACCTGGTCCTCGCTGGATGAACCCCACCCCAGTCGAAGACATCAAGTCCTGTCCTCCACTCCCTTACGGGACGCCGTTCAATGCCCTTCGCACACCTCTCGATACTCGAGCCGCGGCAGATGCTCTTCCCAGACGGCTCGGGTGAGGACCTGGTCGGTGTGGTCGCAGACGTGGTCCGCGGCGCGGTCCGGGTCGAGGGTCCACACCCGGACGGTCAGGTCGTAGCCTGCGGAGGCGATCGTGTCGCCCCGAGGGCTGAACGCGACGGTGGTGACGGTGTCGAGGTGGCCGGTGAGCCTCTGGCCGAAGGGCTCGGTGCGGGCCGGGTCGGACACGTCCCACAGGCGGACCGTGTGGTCGCCGCCGCCGGTCGCCAGTTTCTTCCCGTCCGGGGCGAAGGCCAGGGCTCTGACTGCCGCCCGGTGTCCGGTCAGCTCCTTGCCCGCCGGACGTGCGGAACCGCTCCGTTTCACGTCCCACAGCCGGACCGTGCGGTCGTCGCTGCCCGTGGCCAGCGTCCTGCCGTCCGCGGAGAAGGCCACCGTGTGCACCGCCTCGTCGTGTCCGGTGAGTGCGGCGCCCGCGGGACGGGCCGATGTTCCTCTGCGTACGTGCCACAGGCGGGCCGTGGCGTCCTCGGCGCCGGTGGCCAGCAGGCGACCGTCGCGCGAGAAGGCGACGGAGGTGACGGCGTCCGTGTGGCCGCGCAGCGGTGCGCCGAGCGTCGGGCGTGCGCGGTCCCGGCGCCGGACGTCCCACAGCCGCGCCGTGCCGTCCTCGCCTCCGGTGGCGAGCGTGCGGCCGTCCGGCGCGAACGCGACGGCGTTGACTGCGCCGTCGTGCGCGGGCACGGGTTCGCCGAGCGGGGCAGGACGGTCCGGTGTGGTGACGTCCCACAGGCGTACGGTGCCGTCCGCGCTGCCGCTGACCACCGTAGGGCCGTTTGGCGCGAACGCGACGGTCAGCACCCGGTCCTTGTGGCGGAGCGTCCGCGGCAGCCGGCGTGGGCGGTCCGGGCGGCGTACGTCCCACAGGCGCACCAGTCCGTCATCGGTGCTGGCGGCGGCGAGCAGGCGGCCGTCGCGGCTGAAGGCGACGGCGGTCACCGGGTTGGTGAAGTCGGTGAGGACGGTGGGGGGCCGGTGCCACAGCAGGACGCTGCCGTCAGCGCCGGTGCTGGCGAGGGTGCGGCTGTCGGGGCTGAAGGCGACCTCCCACACGGCCCCTGTGTGGCCGGTGAGAGGCTCCCCGAGCTGCTGCGGATAGGCGGGGTTGGCAACGTTCCACAGCAGCGGTGCGTCGTCCTCGCCCGCACTCGCCAGGGTTTCGCCGTCGCGGCTGAACGCGACCGACATGACCGGCGCGGAGTGCTCGGTGAGCGGTTTGCCCAAGGGCTCGACGTGGTCCGGGTCGGACGCGTCCCATAAGCGTATGGTCTCGTCGAAGCCGGCGCTGGCCAGGGTGTGGCCGTCGGGGGAGAAGGCCAGGGTCCAGACCGGGTCGGTGTGGGCACGCAGAGGCTCGCCCAGCGGTGTGATGCCGTCGTCTGTGCTGTACCGCCACACCCGTACGGTGCCGTCGTAGCCGGCCGTCGCGAGCGTCTTCCCGTGCGGGGCAAACGTGACGGCTCGGACGCTGCGGTCTCGCGACTCGTCGGCCACGGCGGGCTTCCCGAGCGGCTCCGGACGGGCCGGATCGGACACGTTCCACAACCGTACAGTGCCGTCATCACCGGCCGTGGCCAGGATGCGGCCGTCGGGAGCGAAGGCGACAGTGGCGATGTTCTGCCCGTCGTGGCTCGCTGGCGGCCTGCCCACGACGCGCGGGCGCTGCCGGTCACGCAGGTCCCACAGGCGGACGGCGCCACCTTCGCCGGCGGCGACCAGCAGGTCCCGGTTCCCCGGCGCGAAGGCGACCGCGCCGACCAGGCTCGTGCCGAGGCGCAGAGGTTCGCCCAAGGCCCGGCCGCCGGCATCCCACAGCCGGACGGTGCTGTCGTGGCCACCGCTGGCGAAAGTGCGGCCGTCGGGTGCGAATGCCACGGAGCTGACGACACCGTCGTGGCCGGGCAGCCGTGTGGCCAGCGCTCGGCCCGCGTCCGAGGCCAGCCGGGTCCGCAGGTCCGGTGTGGAGCGCATGCCGTACGCGGCGACGTCGAACCGTGCAGCCAGACCGGAGTTCGTTTCGCGAACCCGGTCGGCCTCGGCGGTGAGCTGCCCGAAGACGGCGTCGTCCCGTTCGGCCTGCGCTGCGGCACGCGCCTGGAGGGCGACGACCGCCGTGCCGGTGGCGAGCAGGGCGAGCACGGCGAGTACGGCCACGACCACGCGGCGCAGGAGTGCGGCACGGTGCCGACGGTGGAGGGAAGAGGTGAGGAAATGTCTTTCCAGCGGGGTGAGCTCGTCGTCGACCGGGTCCAGTCGTGCCGTATGGTGCGGGAAGGCGTCGCGGGCAGCGCTCAGCCGTGAGCCTGCGTACAGCGCGGCGTTCTCCTGCCCGAGGTCTTGCCAGGTGCGGGCGGCCTCGGAGAGCGCGCGGTGAACGCGCAGCCGGTCGCGTTCGGCGTCGATCCAGGCACGCAGCCGGGGCCAGGCGGTGATGAGAGCCTCGTGGGCGAGGTCGGCTGTGCCGTCGTCGAAGGTGATGAGGCGGGCCCGGGCCAGACGTTCCAGCACCAGCCGAGTATCGGTGGGGTCACCGAAGTCGAGCTCTGCATGATCGGTGGGGCGGCGGGTGTCGGGGGTCCCGTCCCCGGGCGTCACCAGGCGCAGCAGAATGCGCCGGGCCAACTCCGCCTGGTCAGGAGTCAGTTCGTCGTAGACCTGTTCGGCGGTCCGTACGACGGCGCCGTGCAGTCCGCCGGCGGACTCGTATGCGGCCTCCGTCAAGGCGCGGCCGCTGCGATGGCGCCAGGTCTCCAGCAGGGCGTGCGACATCAGCGGCAGTCCGCCGGGAGCGCCCTCAACCTCATCCAGGAGCCGGTCGGTCAAAGAGCGTTCCACGATCAGGCCGACCGCGGCGGCCGGGCGGACGATGGCTTCCCGCAACTCCGCGCGGCTCATCGGCCCGGCAAACAGGGTGGCGTCCTGCAACGCGGCAGTCAGAGCGGGGTGTTCGGCACAACGGCCCAGGAAGTCGGCCCGCACCGCGATGACGACGCGCAGCCTGCTGCCGGAGTCGGCGGCGGCGACGAGGCGATCGATGAAGGCGTCCCGGTCGGCAGGGTCGGCGCCAAGAGTGTACAGCTCCTCGAACTGGTCGACGATCAGCCAGGTGTCGGCGTCGATGTCCGGTACCGGCTCCAGCCGGTCGGCGTGGGTGTGCAGCGGGTCCGCGCCGGGCGTGAGGATCCGCACAGCCGCCGGAGGCACGTTCCCATCGGAAGCCGCCCGCAGCCTAGGGATCAGCCCGGCCCGCAGCAGTGAAGACTTGCCGCTGCCCGAAGGGCCGAAGACAGCGGTGAAGCGGTGCTTGCGGTTCAGTTCGGTGAGTCGCTCCACAAGCTGGTCACGGCCGAAGAAGAGTCCGGCGTCACCGGGCTCGAAGCGGGTCAGGCCGCGGTAGGGCGGCCGGGCGGTCTCGTCGTCGGCGGCCTCTGCGGCCAGTTCCTCCGACGCCTCACGCCAGCGCCGCTCCCACTCGGCAATGTCACCGCCGCACGCCTTCACATAGGCGAGCGTCACCGCGCGGGTGGGTAACTGCTTCCCGGCCGCCGCCTGCGACAGGGTGGTCACGCCGTAGCGCGACTGCCGGGCCATCTCCCGGTAGGTGGGTCTGCCGGCCGACTTGCGCAGCGCCCGCAACCCGGCGGCGAACCGTTGCACCGGTCCGGCTTCCGGATCCAGGTCGCCCTCGGCTCGGCCCGGCCCCGTTTGTCCCGGCATGCTCCCCCCTTCGTATGTCCTTCCTTGGCCAACGGCGGCGCTCCCGGAAAGGGCACTGCTGTTCACCCAATCCTCACGCTTCCTTCAATCCTCTCGGCTCAGTTCACGCCCCGGAATTGTTCGGTGCTGGTGAGGGACCAGCCGAACAACCGCAGACGTCGATCGAATGGCCCAAGGACGAGGCCCCGACAGGACGTGCGCGGCGGTCCGAACCCTGCGAGGGGAGGGTTTGGGCCGCTCCCGTCCGCACACACCCGCAATAGGCTGAAGGAGGGCCATGTACGGACGACATCGCACCCGGCACCTCGCCGTGGCTGGGCACGGCAGCACTCACGCTGACGCTCACGGCGACGACAGCGCCCGGCTCCGCAAGCACCGCAGCGGAGCGGCACAGTTTCGGCGAACCGCTCGCCGCCTGGAGGATGAGTTCGACTACGGCTCCGGGGCTGACCCGACCGTACCGGACCGCGCCAAGTGGCGCCTGACGGGCAGCGACCCGGCCGCCTGTTGGCTCGCCCACGCCAGCAACGGCCGCCGCCGCGACACCAACGCCCGCCTCGCCGGTGGAGTCCTGCTCATGACCGGCGAGACGGACGGCGACACCGGCTGGCTTGCCTCGCAGCACAGCCAGAAGTACGGCAGGTGGGAGAGGCGCGTCCACTCCCGAGCGACCACGCCCGACGACGGCCGGACGTACCACCTGCTGCTCATCCTCTGGCCGGACGCAAACGAGCACCCCGAGGGCGGCAAGTACGACTCCCTCAAGAACGGCGCACCCGGTGAGCGCTGCGCCGAGGCGTTCCTGCACTACCCGCACCCCGAGGACATTCCCGTGCAGCAGGAGCACACGCGGAGGTGCAGAGTGAACCTGGCGCAGTGGCGCAACATCGCCGCCGATTGGGCCCTGACCACCTGCGCGGCTTCATCGACGGCGAGGAATGGTTTCGCTTCTCCAGCGGCGCGAGCGAGGACCGGGACTGCATCCGGTGCGCGCCGTTGATGCACCACACCATTCAACTCGACAACTTCCACAAGGACGGTCTGCAAAGCGCCGTCTGCAAAGTGGACTGGGCGCGGGTCCACGACCTGCCGGACAACGAAAACCCGAGGTGACGGCGGTGCCGAACTCCACGACAACCCGCATGCCGAAATCCCTGATCTTCATCCTCGTCCTGGTCTGCGTGCACGCGATCGGAGCCTTCTTCGGCGGCTGGGCGATCATCGACGAGGTCCAGAGCAAGCTGGATCATGGCCAAGACCCTCCCATGCCGATGGCCATGGCCTGGTTGCTGGCGCTGTTCTGCTGCGGGCTGGCGGCGCTCCACATCACCTGTGTCGCGATGGCGCGCGGGCGGCGCTCCTGGGTGCGTGTCGCGCTCATCGTGTGCTTGTCCATCGCGGCCCTGGGGACAGTCCTCACCTTCCTCGGTTCGCTGATCGCCGGAGCGCCGAGCCATCCGGCGTTTCTGTTCGCGTTCGCGGACCTGGCGGCCCTGTGGACGGTGAGCGGTGAGACGGGCCGCCGGTACTTCTCGGCACGCGCGGGGGCGCAGATCTCATGACGTGCCCGAGGTACGAACCCCCAAGGGGGCCCACCGACCGCCTCACGGTGGCGCCAGGCAACACCACCCTGCCCGGCGTCGGCTATCTGCTGCTGCGCCAGAGGCGACTGGCGGCGATCGCCGTGTTCGGCGCGGCCATGCTCGTCTTCCAGGAGCAGAACGGCATCTACCGCTTCGACCGCAGCCTCAAGCTCGACGTCGGCCGTATCCGTGCCGCACAGTCGTGTCCGGCCGCCATAGAGGAGCGGTACCAGACATAGCCCGGCGGCGGAACACCGTCCCGGTCAGCACGGCGGCCGGGACGGTGTTCCGCCTCGGTGCCAGCACCGTCCGCTTTCTGCTGCCAGGCCCGGACTGTCCGCTCAAACGCGTTCCAGTCGCCAGAGCTGCGGCTGAGGACCGTTGCAGGTCCACTGCCGGACGTTGCCGCCGGGAACGCGTGAGTCGCCGGCGGCGTCGAGGCAGTGTTTGCTGTTGGTGTTCACCAGCCGGTAGCGGGCGCCGTCGACGATGCCCGCCGCGTCACTGCTGCCGGTAAGGCCGCCGGTGGCGAAGTACGGCCGGCACACCGTGCCGTTCCAGTCGGTGGCGATCTGCAGGACCCTCGACCCGTCGGCCGACGGCAGCAGCGGTGAGCTGTAGTTCTGGCAGCAGTTCACACCTGGGTTCGGCATGCTCACCGGCGACGCGAGCTCGTACCAGGGTCCGCTGCCGTTCTCGTGTTGGCGAGGATCGTACGTCCGCTGTCCGCGGCCGGAGTGCCGTCCCGGTTGAGCAGGCGCTGTCCGATCAGCAGGATCCGTCCGTCGGGGCCGCTGCTCGGCGCGGGCGCCCAGGCGATGATGGGTGCGGCCCGGAAGTGTTTGCCGTCGACGGTCTCCGGACGGAACCCCAGTGATGCGGGATCGCCCCAGTTCCAGTCGTCCGCCGAGGTCCGGAAGCACACCATGCACTGGTACTGACCGCCGGGGTTGCAGATCTCGTAACTCGTGAAATAGGTGCCGCTTGACAGTTTCCGGATCACTGGCATGCCCGACCGGTCGGCCGACCAGCCGCTCGCCACGGCGTCGTGATGGCCTTGCCAGTGCACTCCGTCGTAGGTGCGCGGCCACCAGCTTCTGACTGTGCGCGGGGGCGGTCTCGTCGGCGTAGTGGCAGACCAGTGCGCCGTCGCGGATCTCACCGTCCGTTTCGATGGCCGGGGTCCAGGCTGGTGCCGGGATCTTGAGGACGTGGCTGTGGATGGTTTCGGTGATCACCAAGCCGACCGAGTAGGACAGCCAGCGTCCTCGCTTCGCGAGCCAGGACACGAAGTCGTGGGTGCCGCAGGCGGAATCGCAGCGGATGAGGGTCTGCCGCCCGCGCCGGTACTTAGTGAGCCCCGCCACCGCGCCCCCGCACTGCCACGTGCGGCGCGGCAGACCACCCTCGCATGGCAGGAACGAGCATGTGGAACCGAACACAGCAATGACGCCGCCGATGAGGTGATGTCGGAGTGCAGCGGACACCGATCCGTGAGCCATCCGGAAGCGTCAGGTCGAGGACCACAAGCACGCTGTCGAGGTTCATATGCGTGGGCCATCGGACAGGACTGCAGTTTTGGGCTTGATTCGCTTTGACGGACATCAGAGATCAGGGGCTTCGGCCCCGGAAGGATGATGTCCATCATGGAGAGCATGGGGAAGAAGAAGCCTCGCCCTCGCCGCTCGTTCACGCCGGAGTTCAAGGCCGAGATAGTCGAGCTGTCCCGGCGGGGTGACCGCTCGGTCGGTCAGGTCGCCAAGGACTTCGACCTGACCGAGACCGCGGTGCGGGACTGGGTCAAGCAGGCCGAGGTCGACGCCGGCGAACGGGACGGCCTGACCAGCAGCGAACGCGAGGAACTGGCCGCACTACGGCGGGAGAACCGCAGGCTGCGGGAGGACGTGGAGATCCTCAAGCGGGCCACGGCTTTCTTCGCGAAGGAGACCCGGTGACGGTGCACCCGTTCATCGAGGCGGAGAAAACCGCAGGTCACAACGTCAAGCGTGCGTGTGAACTGCTCAAGGTCTCCCGAGCCGCCTTCTATGCCCGCCGCACCGGCACGCCGGGAGCCCGCGCACTGCGGGACGCCGAGCTGACGCAGCAGATCACGGCCGTGCACGAGCAGTCCCGCGGAACCTACGGGGCACCGCGCATCCACGCCGTTCTCCAGCGCGAGGGCGCCGGCTGTGGACGCCGCAGGGTGGCCCGGCTCATGCGCCTGGCCGGACTGGCCGGCCGGCACCGAAGACGCCGGCACCGCACCACCATCCCCGACCCGCACGCGGCCACCCGACCCGACCTGGTCCTTCGCGACTTCCAGCCCGACCCGGCTGCGGTCGACACCCGCTGGTGCGGTGACATCACCTACATCGCCACCGAGGAGGGCTGGCTCTACCTGGCCACCGTCATCGACATCGCCTCCCGCCGGGTCGTCGGCTGGGCCACCGCCGACCACCTGCGCACCGAGCTGGTCGCCGATGCCCTGCGCGCCGCCTGCCGGACCCGCCGCCCGGCCGGCCCGGTGATCTTCCACTCTGATCGTGGTTGCCAGGACACCAGCCGTGAATTCGCCCTTCTGGCTTCGAAGTTCGGTGTCAGGCTCTCGGTCGGCCGCACCGGGCAGTGCTGGGACAACGCGCTGGCCGAGTCGTTCTTCGCCACCCTGAAGAACGAGCTGATCGACACCCGTTCCTGGCCCAGCCGGGCTGCTGCCCGCACCGCGATATTCGAGTGGATCGAGAGCTGGTACAACTTGCAGCGGCTGCACAGCAGTCTCGGCTACCGCACACCCGCCGACTACGAGGCCACCCTCGCGGCCTGACCACCACACCAACGGTGTCCGTCAAAGCGGAACAAGCTCAGTTTGTTGGTAGGAGAGTAGTCCGGCGACGGCTTGGAGCAGGCGTTGACCAGCGAGGCCAGCATGGATGGAAGGTGATCCGTCGGCCACTTCATGATGTCGTTTCCGTTGTGGATCGAGTGCTCGGGTCCGGGCCCAAACCGTTGCGCAGGGCTTGGATGGCCTTTATGGCATTGTCGTCACCGATCTGCTGGTAGATCGCGATGGCGCGGTCTACGTCGGCCAACGCGCCTCCGGTCTGCCCCAGTTCCCGGCGTGCCCGGCCGAGCGCGGCGTACATCTGCGCTTGCCATTGGGGAATGTTCGAGGCCGGTTCCCAGGCGACGGCCGGCTCGAGTGTTTCAATCGCTTCCTGCCACCTTCGCTGCGTGATGTGTAGCAGGCCGATGTCGCGTGCCGCCGATACCCGTGTCATTTCCGCGATCATGGGCGACGGCGCGGTGGCCGGGTCGGACGCCAGTGTGAGCCTGTGCTTGTAGGCCCACAGCGCTTCGTCGGGCTTCCCGATGCGCTCGAGCGCCTTGCCCAGGGTGGACAGCGAGTGCATCACCATGCCTTCTCGGTCGTTCACGGTGCGGAACCCTCGCCTCGCTCGGGCGGCCAGTGGCAGCGCGCCGTGGGCATCCCCGGCCTTCAACAGCGCCACCGCCAAGTATGAGTCGGCCCACGCCTGCTGTCGCAGGTCCCCGGCGATGACCGCTTCCGCGTGGGCTCGACGGGCGCAGTCGCTCGCTCCCGCGGTGTCGCCGAGGCAAGCGTTGTGCGCCCAGGAGAGGTAGTTCAGATGCGTTGCGGCGGCGGTGTGGTCGGCCAGTTCGGCGGCGGCATTGCTGGACAGGGTGAATACCCGGGGCCAGTACCCCCAGTGGATCCAGCGGTCGGAGAACCAGTGCATGGCTTCGGCCACGTCGACCACCCGTCGCCACCTTCCAGTGGCGGCGACCAGTTCCAGCGCGGCGAGCCAGCCGTCAGCCTCGGCCATCAACCATTGCTGTGCGGCCTCAGGGGAGTTCAGCTGCACGCGGTCGTCCCAGTGTTCAGGGAGAGCCTTGTAGTAGTCCGGTTCGAACCAGCGGCCAGCCGCGATCGCCGTGTCCAGTAGCCAGTCCACCGCTCGTGCTTCGACGGCGGCGCGCTCGTCTTCGGGCTCTTCTTGCTCCAGTCGCCGTCGGGCGAAGATGCGGATGAGGTCGTGCAACCAGTAGCGCGCACTGAAACCTGACTGAAGCAGCCCGAGCTCGACCAGCTCGTCCAGGGCGTCCTCCGTGTCGGCGTCCGGCAGCCCTCCCAGCACTGAGGCCAGTTGGGGACCACAGTGCGCTCCCGGCATCAGGGACAGTCGTCGGAAGAGTTGTTGCGCGGCGCCGGACAGCTGTGTGTAGGACAATTCGAAAGCCGCGGTGACCTCCAGGTCGCCAGCGGTCAGTGCGTCCAGACGGCGTTCCTCGTCCTCGAGACGGGCGGCGAGCCGGTCGGGTGACCAGTCGGGGCGGCTGGCCATGCGGTTGCCGACGATCCGCAGGGCCAGCGGGAGGTTGCCGCAGGAGTGCGCCAGTTGCGATATCGCGTCGGTGGCATGGCCAGCGGCGGGTGGGCCGGGGATCAGGTGCTCCAGCAGGTCGCGGGCTTCTGCGTCAGGCAGTGGCGGCAGTGGGAGCCGGGCCACCCCTTCTAAGCCGGTGAGCAGCCGACGACTGGTGATCACTGTCAGGACCGCGCCGGTCGCCGGCAGCAGGGGACGTACCTGGGCCTCGTCCGCCGCGTTGTCCAACACCACGGCGATCCGGCGCCCGGCGGCCACGGACCGGTACAGGGCTGCCCGGTCACCCAAATCGAGCGGCAGCCGGTTATGGGTCGGCGCCAGGGTGCGGATCAGCCGTTCCAGAACGATGCTGGGGTCCAGCGGCCGTGCCTCCAGGCCGCGCAGGTCGACGAAGAAGTACCCGTCGGGGAAACGGTGCGACAGCTTACTGACGGTGTGCACGGCCAAGCTGGTCTTGCCGATCCCCGGCTGGCCCGAGATCACGACGATGGGCGCCGGCTCGTCCGGCGAACCGTCCGCGAGTGAGGCCAGCCAGTCCGCCTCCTGGCTGCGGCCGGTGAAGTCGGGCACCGCGCGAGGCATCGTCATCAGCCCCGGTGCCGGTGCCGGGTTGCGGCGCTGACCTGCGCGGGCGGCTTGTAGTAGCTCGTCGCGACAATCACCGGTCAGTCGTAGCGCGTCCGCGAGTGCGATCACGGTGGCGCGCTGCGGCCCGAGGCTCTCACCGCGCTCCAGGTTGCCGATCGCTCGCACGCTCACCCCGGAAGCGTTCGACAACTCCTCGATGGTCATATGGGCCGCATGCCGCAGGCGCCGTAAGAGCGCCCCTAACGAGCTGTCCAACGTCCGCTTCCCCGCCGAGTATGCGTGCAGGCATCTTGTACCGGCGGTACTTGTGCCTGCTGTTCTGCCTGGGCATCGATCGTGATGAGCAGTCTACTTGTCACATCCGCCCCGATCGGGTGGTGAATGCATCTGTCCATAAAACACCCCCTGCTCGCCGTCCGCGTACCTGGCTCCGCGCCCCGGGCCGCAGATCTCAGGGTTGGCGGACCGGCCGATCCGACGAGAACCGGTTGGCCTCCCTGCGGCCGGCACCGCGCTCCTGCTCCCGGAAAGGGCAAGCCCAGCATGAGAACCGTTCGAGTTGCCCCCGGCACGCGGCGAGCCGTACGGCCCGTCATGAGCATGACCTCCATCACGGCGATCGCTGCCGTTGTGCTGACCGCGGGCTGCTCCGCTGGCCTCGCCGACAGCGCGACGCATGTGACGCCGACCCCGCCGACCATCGCGGCCACGTCGACAACACCCGCCACCGGATATGACGGTCTGACGGGCCTCCCGCTGTCCGCCTACGGCACCTCCGAGGAGGACGACGTCCTGCTGTACCGGACAAACGAGGCGCTGGTCGCCCGCTGCATGCAAAACCGGGGATACACAAGCTATTCAGGCCAGAAGAAGACCCAGACTGCCGCGAAGACGAAAGAAGAAAAAGAAGCGATCCGCCCGGCCGGCGCCTGGGGCTACATCGGCAGTGCGACCGCCAAGCGCCTCGGTTTCCACGTCGCAGTATCCCTTCCAGCCACCCAAGGCCCGACCGGCCAGGAACTGAAGGACTACAACGCCTGCTGGGACAAGGCGGACAAACAAGTGCCGTCTCTCGCCGACACCCGGGGATGGAAGCTCACCCAAGACTTGTTCGGCCAGTCGTTCCAGCAGGCGGCCGCGGACAGTCGGGTCGGCGCCGCGCGTGAACGCTGGTCGGCCTGCATGAGCACGGCGGGACATCCGGCCGACGACCCCGAGGAGCTGGCCAACGGCTTCCTGAACGCCAAGAAGGCGACCGCGAAGGAGATCGCCGCGGCCGCGGCCGACGAGTCCTGCACGCGGTCATCGAATCTGGCCGCCGTCTACTTCGCTGTCCTCACCGGATACCAGCAGCAGCTCATATCCGCCAACGCCAAAGTCCTGACCGGCTACAAAAAACAGGTTCAGGCGCAGGTCGACCGGGCCGCACACCTCTTGGCCGCGTCTGACACGACCTGAACCAAAGCCTCACCCCTCGACTCCGGACGGCACTGTGCCAGACCGCACCACCGTCCGGCCCTCCAGCACGACACGAAAAGGAGAAGTTCCATGAACCAAAAAGCCAAACGGGTGGTCCTGTCCGCGCTGACGGCCGTCGTGGCGTCGGCCTCACTCACCCTCGCCACCACGACGCAGGCGTCCGCGATCGACAAGGTACCGTGCAGTTCAGGCGAGTTCCTGCAGATCGACATCCACCCGACCCATGGGCCCACCCAACCCGTGTGCTACGCCAACGCCGGAACCTTAGATTTCGCCAGGGGTTGGTGGATCACGAAGATCTCGACCGGCAACAACCGGGTCCAGTGGCACGGGGACGGAAGGTGGCAGCCCGATACCCCGATCAACAAGTGGACTGTCTTCACCTGGCCGAATCACCCGGGTGGGGTCAGCGTAACGGGAATCAGGATTCTCTGAACCGTCGGTGTTAGCGGGGGGACGGTGGTCCTGTCCGATCGCCGTCCTCGATCTTTGAGGGCCAATCGTTAAGGCCCTCAAAGATCGATTAATTGCAGGGCCGCTGGCGTGTGAGCGAACAGGGTCGGAGCCTCCAGCGGTGGGTAAGCACGGCCTAGCCCGCTCGGCCCGAACAATCGCAATATCCCCTGGCGGAGCTGTGTCCGCAGCCCGGCCGGGGAACTCGCGGGGCCGGTATCCAGACAGCCGCGCCGACAGGACGGCCCGAAAACGACCACACCTGTCCACGTCCACGGCGATCCGTTCCCTGGGGCCCGGCGCAGGACCTGTCCCCTGCAGGAGCTACGTCGAAATGGCTCCGCAGGGTGACGACCGCGGTCTGCGACGACCGCGGCCTGCGGTGTCCGTAGCGTTCCATTCGGCCGCGGCGCTTACGCCGGGCCTTCGGTGAAAGAGTTCTGAGGAGAACACCCATGCATCAGACAGCTAAACGGGCGGCCCTGGCTGCACTGACGACTGTGTCCCTGACGGCTTCCCTCATGGCCGCCACAGCGACGAACGCGTCGGCGATCGACATCGTCCCATGCGGAAACCATGAATACCTCCACGTCACAGCGCACCTGGGCAGCACCACTCGGGACGAAAACTTCTGCTACGCCAACGCCGGCCAGCACTCTGTGGGGGGCGTCCAGGACTATTGGGTCACCCGAATCTGGACAGGTAACAACCGCGTCCAGTGGTATGGGGACGGAAGGTGGCAGCCCGAGCAGCCGATCGGCAAGTACACCGAGATGACCTGGCCGAACCACCCAGGTGGGGTCAGGGCATACCGGATCAGGATCCTCTGATCCACCGGCGATAACGGGCACCCGCCGGATCGACCGCCACCCGGCCCGGGCCGTGTCTGGTCCCGCGCGGCTGCAGCCGACGTAGTGCACCGGCGAAGGCACCGGTCAGGCCGGTGGCATCGGTGAGATCGGCCGACAGACGGGACCCGGCATGGTCGACCGCCTTGCGCCCGTCGGACGATACGAGACGACGAGCTTGGGGCGCGAGACGGCAGTGTGCACGCGGAAAATTCTTTTCTGCTGGAACGGCAGGATTCTTAGACAAAACCTGTCGCCCCAGCAGGAATGTGCTTTCTTTTTCCTCTCAGGATCCGGACGCCACCGCAAGTAAAAAACGGAGGCCAAGTGCTCAGCGCCACCGGCTGTACAGCTGGCGCCCAAGGCCGGTGACTTCACCTGTATTTGCGCATGATACCGCGCCAGGGCGGGTGGCCTGAAATTGCACAATTCCGCGAAGGAGAAAATGCGTGAGACGAATTAACCGGCAGGCAGTCAAGGCCGCACTGGTATCCGCCGTCGCGGCGGCCTCGCTCATCCTCACCCCGCAGTCCGCGTCCGCGATCAACCCGGTCGAGTGCAACGACATCAACGAGTACCTTCATGTGGACTGGCACAACACGAGCACCGGCGCCGTGAAGTATTACCACACGTGTTATGCCAACGCGGGTGAATGGTCCTTCGGAAGGTCGGGAACCCAATGGGTTCACAAAATCTGGACCGGAAACAACCGGGTCCAGTGGTATGGGGACGGGAGGTGGCAGCCCGACACCCCCATCGGCAAGTGGACCACCTTCACATGGCCCAACCATCCTGACGGGGTCAGGATAGAGCGGATCAGAATCCTTTGATTCGCAGCTCCACACCGCATGCCCGGCAGAGTGCCGCACGGTGGGAAACTCGATCGAGTTGTGGTTCTTCGCTATCTGAGCGGCAGCATCACGACGCTAAGTGCTTGACGAGCACACCCTCGTAAGAGGGGCGGAAGCCGGTTTTCCGAGGTTCCCGCCCCTCTTTCCACTTCTCGCCGGAGGGCCACAAGGTCATCAAGCAGCTGGCTCGCGCCGACTGGAAACTCACCAAGCGCGGGCTCGGACCGTGGGCGCGGATCTACCGCCCGGCGACCGTTCGGAGCGGGCCTGCGTGCAACTGTGCATCCCGTCGTGGAACGCGCTCGATGCCCGCCACTGGGGCCACGCCGCACAGCTTTCGCCGGCGGACCTCGCCGCGTGCTGGGCGTTTACGCGTCCCGGGTGATGGCGCCGCGCGGCTCGACCACCGTGACGGGCCTGGAGCTGATGACCGCGCTGCACCCGCCGACCTGCGCCTCCGAGCCCGGCGCCGACGGCAGGCGGCGCTCCGAGCACAACCCCGGCAGCGTGGGCAAGGACCCGGGGGGACTGCGCGCCGTGCGAGGCACCCGGCGGGCACCCGCTCCTGGCGGACCTGCCGCGCTTCCACGTCCGCGGCCCCGCCGAGAAGCTGTTCGAGGAGGCCTACTGCTGGGCGCGGCCGGTGACGGATGCCGAGTGCACCCTGTGGCACCTGGTCGGCATCGACGTGAACATGGCCTTCGCCGCCGGAGCCAACGGCCTGATCGTCGGCCTCGGCACGCCCACCCATGTCACCAATCCGGTTTTCGCCCCGAAGCTGCCCGGCTCCTGGCTGGTCGACCTCTCCCACGTCGACTTGTCGAGAGTGAAGGTCGGCAAGGAGTGGGTGGAGCTGGACGGCAGCCTGCTGCCCTCTCCGTTCACGCCGAAGGGTGAGCGCCCCGAGGGTCCGGCCTGGTACGCAACGCCCACCGTCGCCTACGCCGTCGAGCCGGGCTCATGTCTTACCCGAGGTCGTGAACGCGCCCGCTGGTCCCTGGCGATAGCGGGCCGGAGGCCCGTGGGTGTTGGCAGAGGGCCGGTCATAGCGCGGCTGTGTCGCCCGGTCGCATCACCGTCTTTGGCCGGTTCCGACAGTTCACCCGTTTCTGCAGTGGGAGTAGCGTCACGGATTAATTGGTGCCCTCGCGGTCGGCCGACTCACCGGTGAATCGGCCACGCACGACGAGAGCGGCAGCAGACGGCGAGATGCCTTATCGGGTCGTAGAACCCGAAAGCACCGACCGGCAAGGAGGACGACGATGTCGTGGGTGACCAGCAGCTTTCGGGCGCTTAGCGGTGAGATGCGTGCGCGGTGGCACGGGTACTTCGTCGGCTACGGGAAGCAGGACTGACGCTCGGCAGCCGGAACAGGTACAACTCCGACCGGCAAGGTAGGGCAGCCGCCGTGTCATGGATCATCAAAAGCCTCCGGGTGCTCAGTGGTGAAGCGCGTACGCGCCGCAACCAGTACGGCGACAGGTACGGGCACAACGCCTGACGTGCTCTTTGTAAAGGGATGGGACGCGCGGCCAAGCCGCCGCGCGTCCCACCCTCCGTCAGACGGGTGAACAACCCATGCTCTTGGACAGGAAAAGTCTGTGGCCGCAACTGCGGCGCTGGGAGGAGCAGGCCGCGGACCGCGACGGTCCGTTCAGGCTCCGCTTCGGAACCCTCTTCGTAGCCGATGCCGACGCGGCCCGGGACGTCCTGGTCGACTCGGCCGGCAACTACCTGTCCCAGTCCGGGTTCTACCGCCTGGGACCGCACCCCCTGCCCCAGGCGGTCCGGAGCGAAGCCTCCCGCGAGTTACTCAGGGTCCTGGCCCGGCACGACCTGGCGGCATCATTCGACCTCGACTCCGCCCTCGATGAGGTGAGTGACGACCGCGGCCGTCTGCGGCACCAGCGCTGGGGCGTCGAAATGGTCCGGCGGTACTTCGCCCCCGTTATCGCGCACCAGCGTCATACCGAAATCAACGCGCTCGTCGACGCCTACGTGACGTCGAGCATTGTGGCTGACGACATCGTCGGCCACGTGCTGAGACGCTCGCACCGTACGGTGCCCGCCGTCCGAGCCGGGCTCGCCGAACAACTCCGCCGGCTGCCGGCGCGAAAAGGCGACCCACAGGACCTGGTCGATCTGGTACTCGGCCTGCCCGGTGAACTATCCCCGGGCGATCGCGCACAACTGCTGCAACGCCTCGTCCTGTCCACGGTCGGCTTCACCGGTGTGACTCTCGAGTGGGTGGTGATGCTCGGCATCCAGCACGGCTACGACACCCCGGCGGTGCGGCAGGAACAGATTCATTGGCTGGTCAGGGAGGCACTGCGCCTGTACCCCACCGCATGGCGCCTGATCAGGGTGGCCGCCGCCGACCACGACGTTGCCGGCACCCGGGTCCACGAGGGCGAGCACATCCTGATCGGCACGCACGCGATCCACCGGTCGGCGGCCGTATGGGACAGGCCACTGGACTTCCGTCCCTCGCGCTGGGAGCAGCCGACCGACGACCAGCGGCGCTCCTACCTCCCCTTCGGTAAAGGCGACGGCATGTGCCCGGCGAACGGCTTCGCTGTCAAAGCACTCGAACGCCTCGGCCACCTCATCCTTTACGACCACCGGGGGCACGTGCGAAGGCGCACCCGCAAGCCCCACGTCCGTACACTCCTGGCTCCACCTGCCGGCTGGACCAGCCTCGCCCCCGCCGCAACACCCGAGCGCTGAACTGAGCCTCTCGCTTTCATGAAGCGGGCTGTCCGGCAGGCGGTCCGGAAAACAGAAAGTTCCTCTGACCAGCAAGAATGAGGATTGTCGAGGTCCTTGTTCCTGCCACCGCCGGAGGCACGGGCCTTGACCCTTGTTCTTGGACACGCGAGACACTGGATCTGGGAGTTGTCGTCCGGTACGCGGTGAGCGGGCCTGCGCTCCCTCAGAGCCCGCATCGGTCGAGGATGCTCATCAGCTTGCGCCGGCGTTTCAGTTCTGCCCGCAGGTTGGCGAGGTAGCCGGTGAATGCTTCTTGCGTTCCCAGCGCACGATGGCAGTCACGGGCACCCAGCAGCAGGCGGGCCAAGTGCTCGTAGGCACGGTCGCCGGTCGGCTCCTTCAGCCGCTCGACCAGTTGCAGATAGACTCCGAGCGCCTCGGCCGGACGTGTCTCGCGTGACAGGTCGGCAAGATGTTCCCACTGCCGGTCGTCCGCGAGGCCGGCGGCCTCGCGCCAGGCCGTGTCCACATCGCCGTCGTCAAGCAGCGCATCGATCAGCACGGGTCCGCGATACCGCCCGCCATGAGCGCGGCGGGCGTCCTCTCGCAGGGCAGCCAGCGCGGCCACACGCTCGGCCTCCCAGCACTGCGCCGTCTGAGCGGCGGAGCGCAACTGCCGGTAGGCGGCCAGGGACCGTTCGACACGGAAGCGGTCCCGGCGCACCCCGACTACGTCCGCCGGCCGCCCCGCCTCCGAGTAACGGGCACACACGTAGTCGACCAGGCGGCCGTCGATGTACGTCTCGGCGGCACAGTCCCGAATTCCGTGCTCCGCCCACGTGAGCGCCTCGTCCGCGCGGCCCGCCGATTCGAGTTCCTCGGCGATGCGCAGATGCGTTGCACCGGACGGGTCGAGGTTCTGCGCGTACAGAGCGACCAGCGCGTCGACGTCGCCCTCCGCCTCGACCAGGCGCTCCATCAGATGCTGCTCCGCCCAGCCGGACGGCCTGCGCCGCCGTGCCTCGGCCGCCAACTGCCGCAGGCGGACAAGCCCACTCGGCCCCAGCGCCTCGGCGTAGTCGAGCGGGTCCAGGTCGATCACGTCATTGCTGTCGCCGAGCACCTGGCCGACCAGCCACTCGGCCAGGTGCTCTGGATCGGTGTGCGCGGCTTTGCACGCTTCCAGATGGGCCTCGGCCACCGCGGCGGCGGCCTGCCCCACCACACCGTCGGAGTCGTCGATCTCCCCGTACGCCTCTCCCAGTACTCGGATCGCCTCCTCGGCCAGACCGAGCGCCTGCATCGCCTGACCGTCGGCGGTCAGGACGCGCAGCGCAGCCGCCGCCTCTGCCACCTGCTGCGCGTACCCGGAGGCATCGGCGTACTCGACGTACCCGTACCGGGCGAAAGGCCGCGGATCAATCAGTGCCATGATCCGGTCCCGGACCGTATCGGTGTCGGAGCGAGCGACGGCGGCCCGCAGTTCCAGGCGCCGGCGCAGCCGGCGGTCCTCGGCGATCTGCTCCCGCACCAGCGCCAGGAGTTCGTCCCGGGACAGTGCCGTGAGCCACGCTTCCAGGCCGGAGGCTCGTGTCCGTGCGGCGACCTGCTGATGCGGGATCGTCTTCGCCCGCCGCAGCATGGTCAGTCCCACCGCCACACAGTGCTTGCAGAAGTTGCCCTCCTGCCCGTAGGGACAGTCGCACCACCCCGAGGGCCCGTCGTCCCCGCCGAGGGTGAGCTCTACCTCGTAAACGTCCGTACCGTGCACCACGGCGGTGACCGAGTGCTCCTCTACCTCCAGACCGCTCACCGCGTCCAGGTAACCCAGCCCCCGCTCGAAGGACCGAGTCCCCGCCAGCGCCCGCAGATCGTCCTCGCCGAACCCCACGATTTTCCGTGCCACACCGGTATTCAATCGCAGATCGGCGGCTTCCGGAGGCCCCACGGCCCGGGCTGTCCGCACGCGGGGCCGTGGAATACTCGGCTGCAACCGAGGCCGGCCGGCCCGTAGGATCCGCGTTCGCGGCGTCGGCATGGCGCCCTGCCGACAGTGGACACTCAACGGACCGAGGGTGCGTGGCGCAATGAGCAGCCGACTCTTCGCAATCTCCTTCGA
Organism: Streptomyces sp. NPDC085946; assembly: GCF_044540485.1. Classification (NCBI taxonomy): domain Bacteria; kingdom Bacillati; phylum Actinomycetota; class Actinomycetes; order Kitasatosporales; family Streptomycetaceae; genus Streptomyces; species Streptomyces sp. NPDC085946. The sequence continues at coordinate 41,541 of NZ_JBITSF010000039.1, forward strand.
CGCGCACCAGCCCGAGCGCCTGGCGCATTTCTGGTCCGGCGTCCTGGGCTTGGAGAGAGCCGACGATTTTTACGATGGCGTCGCCCTGCTGTCCGGGAACGAGGCCGGCTACCGCCTGGGCTTCCGTCCCTCCCGGGCGCAGAAGATCGCCCAGAACCGGCTGCACTTCGACCTGACCAGCTCCTCCCTGGAGAACCAGCAGGAAACCGTGGCCAGGGCACTCGACCTCGGCGCGCAGCACGCCGACGTCGGCCAGGAACCGGACGCCTCCCATGTGGTGCTCGCCGACCCCGAGGGCAACGAGTTCTGCGTCCTCGAGCCGGGCAACAACTTCCTCGCCGGCTGCGGCTTCATCGGAGCGCTCGCATGCGATGGTTCGCAGGCCGTGGGCCACTTCTGGAGCCAGGCGCTGGGATGGCCGCTGGTCTGGGACCAGGACGAGGAGACCGCCATCCAGTCGCCCAACGGCGGTACGAAGATCACATGGGGTGGTCCGCCGCTCATGCCGGACTCCGGCAAGGACCTGCACTTCGACCTCGCGCCGAACGGCGATCAGCAGGCGGAGGTCGAGCGCCTGCTCTCCCTCGGAGCGAAGCGTCTTGATCCCGCCCACGGCGGGGACGACGCGGTGCTGCTGGCCGACCCCGACGGCAACGAGTTCCGCGTGCTCACACGCCGGTGAAGCCGGAATCGACGGGAACCGAGGCAGGCGGTTGCCGCGGTGGGCTCGTCGGTGCTCTCGAGACGTCGGTGCTGCCGCCGGGCCCTGAGGCGCAGAGCGGTGCCCGGCCCGGGACGGCCTCCCTGCGGCTGCCCACCCCCGGCTAAGACATCGTCTCATTTGGGTTCGTAATCTTGAGGCATGACGATCGTGGAGCGGTTGGTCCCGGACGGGTTGTGGGAGTTGTTCCAGCGGGT
>NZ_JBITSF010000040.1:0-39255 GCF_044540485.1 Streptomyces sp. NPDC085946
CCGGCTGCCGACTGTGACACCGATTTCGCGTCGGGGATCCGGCGCGGGGTGATGGCCGCGGATCAGTTCACTCAGATCGCCAACGGCCTGTTCCGTGACGGCCGGCTGTCGTTCAAGGCGAAGGGGATCTTCGGCTACATCTCCACGCACCGCGACGGCTGGCAGATCACCGTCAGCGAGCTGGTCCGCCACGGCAAAGAAGGCACGGACGCGATCACCACCGGTCTCAAAGAACTGGAGAAGTACGGCTTCCTGCTCCGGGAACGCCAGCGTCATCCCGACGGCACCCTCGGGGCGGCCGCATACTTCATCACCGACCTGCCCGCCCTGCAAAACCGCAGGTCGCAACCAGAGTCGGGTTTTCCAGGATTGGCTGAACCTATGTTGGCTAATCCCGGCACTAAGAACACCATGAGTAAGAAGACCAACAAGCAGAACACCAGACCCCTCCGTCCGTGCGCCCCCGGCGCCGCCGCACGCACTCCCGCAGGGACGGACCAGCCGCACCCGCCGACCGCTCCCGCGCCCGCCCCGCCGGCCGACGAGATGCATCCGGGGATCCGGCTGCTGCTGGAGATCGCAGCGAGCCGTCCCGAGCTGCTGCTGACGGGCAAGGCACTGACCGACCAGGGCCGCGTGGTCACCGTCATGCTGGAAGCCGGCTGGAGCGCCGAGCAGCTGCGCCACGTCATCACCGACCGGCCCCTGCCCCACCCGGTACGCACCTCGGTCGGCGCGATCATCGCCGCCCGGCTACGCGCCGCCCAGGCCTACCCACCCCCCACCACCGCGGCCGGCCACCCGGGCACGCACCGGCCGGCCGAGCCGTTCACCGCGCCGGTTCCCGAGCAGTGGTCGGCAGAACGCTCCTCGACCAGGGCCGCCGCCCGCACGGTGAACGAGGCCCTGACCTACCGGGCGCTCGTCGAATGCGCGGGCTGCGGAGTCCCCGGAACCGCACCCGGTGAGGACCTCTGCCCGACCTGCCTGGGCTGGCCACCCTGCCGCACCTGCCCCGGACCCACCCCCCGCCGCGCCCACCCCGACGGCGACGGCCGCTGCACCACCTGCGCCACCGCAGAGGTCCGCTCTGTCCAGGTGAGCACCTCATGACGGGCACACTCCGCTCACCGCACCGGCTGCAGCCGGACAGCTCATGTAATCCCTTCGTCAGTACTCCTGGGTGGGGAACTTCAACCACCCAAACCCCCGTTATGCAGCTCCGGGATCTGCGCGCCTACCTGCACTGAGACTCGTCCAACTTCGAACCTGCAGGTCATCGGGGCTGGTGTGAATGAGTGATCTCGTACTCGTGCTGGTCGCGGACGGTTGTCTGCTCTCAAGATCGTCTGTCAGCGTGCGACTTCGGCATTGGTCAGCACGAGCAGCGCCCGCAGCAGCGTCGCCGCGTAAACAGCAGGCGGCCCTTGTCGCCGGTGAGCGCGAGGAAGAGCAGGCCGTGGGTCTTATGTTTCCCGCTGAAGTTGCGGCGGTTGTCCACTCCGGTGTGGCGCCGGGTGCGGACCAGAGTGCCATCGACCAGGACGACGTGGCCGCCCTTTCGGGTGACTTTCTTCAGCGCCCGCTCCAGCCGTGGGGCCCGCGCGGCAAGCAATCCGATCACCTCCAGCACCCAGTGGCGCACCGTGGTCGCTGAGATGCGGTTGCCTCCCGCCATGTCGGCAAGCCGCTGGTCATGGCGAAGAACAGCGAGGACGATCGTGGCGATCTTCCCGGGCGGCAGCTTGCGCCACCGGGAGCCGATCTTCTTCAGGTGGCCGCGCAGCAGGTTGCCGAGGAAGGCCAACGTGGTCGTGGACAGCTGCAGACTGGACTGGTAGACAACCGTCTCAGCACCCCCGGCGGGGCTGGTCTTGTTTCGCATACGACATCAACTGCCGTCGGCGGCAAAGATGTTACGGCCCGGGCCGTGGTCCGTGGTGGCGGGCACGAACTTACAGCGTGGTGGTGAACTTTCCGTCTGCCAGCTTGCGTGGCCAACCCCGCTCGGCCAGCCGGTTCAGCTTCGCGCGCAGCGCCTCCGAGTGGGCCAGCTCGGTGGACATCCCCAGTTCGGCACAGACCTGCTTGACCATGACCGGCCCGTCCGCCTGCCGCACCACTTCCATGATCCGCTGGTAGTCCTCGGGCAGCATCGCCTCGTTCATGCCGCGCTCGCGCTGCGGCACCAGCAGCACCGCACGGCCCGCGACCTGCCCGGCAGCCTGGGCCGGCGTAGCCTCTCGCTCCGTTTCGGCGTGCAGCTGTTCGGCCAGCCGGCGTGCGACGCGCTCGGCGACGGCGAGCTCCTCCGGCTCGTCACGCACCTCTTGGGGTTGCTGGCTCAATTTCTCTGCCTGCAGCTTGAGTTCGGCCCTGCGGGCCATGATCAGCTCACGAAGGTCGGGTTCCGCATCCTGGGTCACCTGACGCACCTCCCGCCCGGATCGTACGGACAGCCGACCCTCGCACACCGGGGAATCTCCGCATCAGTGATCGCCAAAACGGCAACGATCTTGAGCTCGGGCAACTGCCCCCGGCCAGCACGAGGAAACGATCAACGACTCACACCAGCCCCGTGACCAGGACTTCAAGACGGTGGATCTTAATTGAACCTCACTGATCGTCAGCCGTGATAGCGCCCCAGTTCCGGCCTCACGAACCGCTGGTATGCCAGGGCCCACACGTCGGTCTCGCGGCGTACCCGTCTCATCGTGGATAGTCGGTCCTCAGCCCAGCCCTCGAGGAGTGACTCGGTGGCCGCCTGGCACGACCGTTCGAAGACCACGGCGCCCGCGGCAGTGTCCAGCCCGGCCTCGAGGAAGCCGACCGTTTCGATGGCACGCGCGGAGATCTCGTCGCGGGACATGGCCTCGTCCCGATCCAGATGCGCGAGGGTGGCAGCGGCAAGGTCTCGGTAACCGGCAAGGAAATCCTCGGGGAGAGGGAGTGCAGAGGCCTGCTCCCACAACTTGCCGTTTGCCTCCTCAGCCTCTTGGAGGAGCCCGGGATGGATCTCGGAACCGCGCAGATGGCGCCACACGGACCGGACTCCCCCGTCCACGCGGTAGTACAGGGACTGGAGACGCTCGTCCGCACACACAACGAAAACCGCGCTCCCGATCCGGAGGACCACGGACGCGTCGTAGGCCAAGCCGGCACCTCGGGCCAAGTCCTGCATGTGTGCTCCATTCTGCTGGGCTGTGCGGGCGAAGACGCCCGCTCCCCCACACCTGTCATCGGTCGACTACCACTCAGCACCGTAGTAGCCGACGTAATGGCCGCTCCTCGGCCTGTCAGGAAGCTCTCACACGCGTGGCAGACCGGTCACGCCGGGGAACCCGTGGATCCGTGATCGCCGAGACGGCAGACGATCTTGAGTTCCGTCAACCGCCCGTAACCAGCACGAAGAGACGATCAAGGACTCACGCCAGCCCCGTGACCAGCGCCCTCAAGATGGTGGATCTTCACTGGTACAGCGCCAATGCTCACCACTGCGACGTCTTGGCTGCTGAACGCCGTGAACGCGCCCACATCCGCAGCGAAAAGGGCACCCGCTGGGGTAGACGATGAGTTGCCCAGGCCGCGTCAGCACCCTCAGGCCCCTTGCTCCGCAGGGCGCCATACGTGCCGGACGTCATGCTCGCGGCTCTCGTTTCGGTGCCCATCGATGAACTCGGCAGTGATGAAACTGTGCCCTCATAGAAGCAACGTTCCGAATCGTGACCTGATGTCCACAGTGTCAACCCAACCGGGCGAGGCTGCTTCGTCACTGCTCTGGAGGATGCCCCTGACGACCCGGTGATCGTCGTTGACCACCGACTGATCCGCAGCCATTCGCTCACCGCCGCCCAGAAGAAGGCGGGCCATCTGATCAGCCGCGAGTACGCGGCGAACGAGCACAGCTTCGCCGACCTGAAGAATTGGCGGATCCTCACCAAGGCTCGTATAAGCGCTTGCTGCGTCACCACACTCGTGTCCGCCCTGACGAACACGAAAGCCGGCCGCTGGCGGACGATCACGTCCCTGACCGGCAGGAGCGCCCCACCCATCCCCCGCGTCAGCTTCGTAATCTGTGGCTTCTGGTTGGACCTCCCAATGGCACTGTTCGAACTGCATGCGCGGCTCCTCCACCGCGGGGTGACCCCCATGGCGACAACGCGGTAGTCCTTGAACAGCAGCGCTCTGCCCAAGGGCTACCACTGCAATTTTCGCATCACACTCGAACATGAGTATTCCGTTACTAAATGAAGCCGGTGCGACCATCATGGAGGTGTGACCGACACAACAGAGCCCGCAAGCGCCCTTCCTGCGGCCTGCGCCGCCCTGCTGAAAGCGAGCCTGGACGAGGGGCCAGCGGTCCTCTTCACCCATGACGCGGAAGCCCTGCTGGGCCGACTACGCGAGGCGGCTGTACAGAGCGACACCGAAGTCCTGTACCGGGCCGCCGCGGCCCTCCACTGGCATCGGTACGCGGTGAGCAGCAACCCCGGATCGTTGCGTGAACTCGCCGGCGCCCTCGCCATGCTGCTCGCAACCGGTCTTCAGCAGCAGGGGCTGCTGGAGGCGGTCCTCCGCCTGTGTCGACAGCGCCCCGAGACTCAAAGCCCCGCCTTCCAGCACGACCTCATGATCGATCTGTCTCAGGTGGCCCAAGAGTTTGCTGCCTCCCAGTTCCTTGTGCTTGCCTTGGAGATCGGCCGGGGCCTGACCGCCGTACTACCGCCGGATCACCCGGTACGACTGCCTGCCGCGACCAACACCGTCCTACTGCGGTACCACCTCAGCCGGGCGGTGCGGAACGGGGATGCGCTCCTCGATGAGGCGGTCCGGGAGCTGCGGCTGGTGATCGCCGACCTCCCGCAGGACGCTCCCAACCGGCGTTTTCTGTTTGCCTCGCTCGCCGACATGCTCCGGGCGCGGTTCGAACGGCGCGGTAAGCGCAAGGACTTGACGGAAGCGCTGGAGCTGGCCGAGCGCGCGAACGAGCTCCCTACCGAAGCCGGCGGACCTGCTGGCGAAAGAGGCTCTGGTGATCCCTGTGATCCGGTTACCCCGGTCGATGCGGTTGATGAGGTCGACCCGAATTCCGGGTACGAACTGGCCGTGCTCGGGCTGACCTTGCTCGCTCTCGCCGAACAGTCCGGGCAGTTGTCCGACCACGACGCTGCCATCGTCCATCTGGATGCGGCCCTGGCGGCGACCCCCGCCGGGCACCCGGAACGGGCCGGGCGCTGTGCCGGTCTGGCCCTGGCACTGCGAGAGCGCCACCAGTTGGCTCCCGACCCGGCACACCTCGTCCGGGCCGTCGACCTGGCGCGGGAGGCACGTGACCTGCTGCCGGAGCACCATGCCGAGCGCCCGGCCGTGATGCTCACCCTCTGCCACTGTCTCCAGGTTGCCTTCCGTCACGGCGGCCCCCGCGCCTACCTGGACGAGGCCTTTCAGACTGGAGCAGAAGCGCTGGAGGCACTCGGGTCCGAGGATCCCCGCAGGCCCACCGTCCTGTCCGCAGTCGCCCTGAATCATCAGCTCCGGTTCGAAAACGATGCCGCACCGGACGACGGTGACCGAGCGGTGGCGCTGTTCCGGGAGGTCGTCGAGACCGGCGTGGACGGTGGTGTCGGTGACGACGAACACGCGGGCCACCTGTCCAACCTCGGAGTAGCCCTTCGGACGCGCTTCGAGCGGACCGGTGACCTGGACGACCTGCATGACGCGGTTACCGCGGCCCTGGACGCCGTACGAGCCAGCGCGCCCGGCTATCGGCGGGCGCACCGCCTTGGACAGTACGCGGGCATCCTCATGGCCCGCTTCGAACACACTCGGGCCGTCTTGGACGTCGAGCACGCGATCGACACTCTGACAGAAGTTCTGGACATCCTGCCGGAGGACGACGCCGAGCGGACGGGGTACCTCCATAACCGAGGGCTGGCACAGGTCGCCCGCTGGCGTGTGTTGTCCGACTCGGACGCCCTGGTGGGGGCGTTACGTGATCTGCGGGCAGCCGCCGACCGGGGCCGAGCCGAGCGGTTCCCGGATCTGGCCGCCGTACAGTCCGCGCTGGGTGGCGTATTGCGGATGCGGTTCGAGCAGCTTGGCCGGATCGAGGACCTGCATGAGGCAGTGCGGGTGGGCCGGGAAGCTGTCGCCGAAGAGTCCGGTGACCCGGTAGCCCGGGCGGGTCGCCTCACCAACCTGGGCACCACCCTTCACATGTGTTTCGAGCACGGCGGGAAGAGCAAGGACCTCTTGGAGGCAATCCGGGTGGGAGAGCTGGCTGTGCGGCTGCTCCCGCCAGGCCATCCCGATCTGGGTGCGGTGCTGATGAACCTGGCGCACGCCCGGCGTGCCCGCTTTGAGGAGACGGGCGATATCCGGGCGGGTGCCGCAGCCGTCCTGGCCTATCGGCGAGCATGCCGGACGTCCACCGCGCCCGCTGTGGTGAGGCTCCAGGCAGCCCGCTCGTGGGGCGCCACCGAAGTCCTCCGGCAGGAGGCGCGCCCTGCGCCGGCCCGCCGGTGGGATCGGGCACTCGCCGGATACGAGGAGGCGGTAGGGCTGATGCCGGTGGCCGCGTGGCACGGCATGGCCTACGAGGAGCGTGGCATCGTGCTCTCCCAGGTGGCCGGCACCCCGAGCGCTGCCGCGGCAGTGGCACTGCGCGCTGGGCAGCCCGAACGTGCTGTAGAGCTTTTGGAGTTGGGCCGGGGTGTCCTGCACGCACAACTCATGGACCGGCGGAGCACGGCGGAAGCCATCCGCGCGGTCGCCCCCGATCTCGCCGACCGCATGAACGAGGTGCGCCGCCGCCTGGAACGGGCGGCGACCGAACGCAGCCTCGTCCTGGCACTGTCGCCGTCCGGGGAACCGGCCGCAGGCTTTGGTGCCTCCGGTGTCGCGGAGGGCCTGCGTCGAGCGGGGGCACTGGAGCTGGCACGCACCTGGGACGCGTTGGTCGCCGAGGCGTCGGCGCGCCCCGAACTGGCCGGACTGCTGAGCCCACCGCAGTTCGACGCCCTGCGCATCGCGGCTGAGCAAGGGCCCGTGGTGCTGCTCAACGCCAGTGTTCTGCGCTCCGACGCGCTGATTGTCACGCGGGAAGGAGTACGGGTGTGCGAGCTGACCGGGGTCACGCCCGCGCACCTGCGCAAGGCCCTGGTGGCCTACACCGAGGTGGTCGCCGGGATGCGCCGCTTTCCTCGGCTCGGGGATCGGCGCCGAACCCACCTGTCCGCCCGCCTCAGGGAGCTGCTTGCCTGGCTGTGGACACGGGTCGTGGAACCTGTGCTCGACACCCTGCGCCTGGGACACCGAGCAGAGGGCTGGCCCCGGCTGTGGTGGTGCCCGGCCAGCCTCTTGGGACTGCTTCCACTTCACGCAGCGCAGACCTACGACCCTGAGCGGGGTGTGGACACCGGCGCGGTCGACCGGGTCGTCTCGGCCTACACCCCGACCCTAAGGGCGCTGCTGGAAGCGAGGAAACGCCAAATACCTGCCACCGCACCAGCGGGCCGTCTGCTGGTGGCCCTGCGGCACACTCCCGAGCTGAGCGAGCTGCCGTACGTGACAATGGAGGCGGCGCTCACGCGGGCCACGCCGGAGCCGACGGAGATACTGGAGGACGCCGGTGCGCGGAGGGAAGCGGTACGGGCTGGTCTTTCCCGCCATCGGCATCTGCACTTCGCCGGTCACAGCAGGCAGGACTCCAGCCGTCCTGGGGCGTCCTGCCTGCGGCTGCACGACGGTCCGCTGACGGTCGCCGAAATCTGCGACCTCGAACTGCAGGGCACCGATGTTGCGTTCCTGTCGTCCTGCGAGGGCGGAGCGTCGGATCCCGACCTACCGGATGAGACCCTCGACCTCGCGGGCGCGCTGCTGATCGCCGGCTACCGCCAGGTGATCGCTGCCGCATGGGCGGTCACGGACGAGACCGCGCCGCAGGTCGTGCAACACATCTACAGCCACGGGACGCCTGCGGCGGGGACAGGTGAACCGTGGGTGGCGGAGGCCCTGCACACCGCCGTCCGCGCAGTACGCGACCGGCTGCCACCTGTGGAGTGGGCGGGCTATCGCTACAGCGGGGTGTGAACGAGCCGGGGGGTGGCCGTTCCGATGCGGCGTTCCAGTGCGATCCGTAAGCCGTACAGGTGGGAGCGGTCCTCCGGCGTCAGTCCGTGGCCAGCGACCAGACGTTCGGCGAGCCGACGGGCGGCTGCCAAGGCATCGGCGTCAACCGGAGTGAACGGACCGGGCCGCCAGTGGACAAGGGCATTTCTCGCAATGACGGGCAGCCGAGGGTCCTCGCCCGGGAGGGCCTCGAGCACGGGCGACCAGTCTCCCGCCACAGCCAGGGCGACCAGCCGGCCCACCGCTACGCTGGGATGGACGCCGGCCGTGTCGAGCTCCTGCACGGCCTGGTACGCGCGGATGGCATCCGCGCACCCGGCACCCGCCCGGGCGGCCAGGTACCCCGTCGCCACCACCAGATCCGCGAAGGGCGACACCTCACGCACCCCGAACGCTCCGAGCGAGACCGGTACGGCCGTGTCGGCCCCGTCCCGCCGCGCGATCGCCTCGCACAGCACGGGCAGGGCATCCACCAGCCCGAGGACGGCCGCCGCCCGGGCCAGACGCGGTACGGCGGCTGGCTCGGCGCTCCGCAGCCGCCGCAACACTCCCTCCAAAGAATGGGCTTCAATGCCATCGGTTATGCCGTCCGGGACTGGTCCCGCCAGCAGGAGAAAGCCCTGGTCGGCCAAGGCGTCGATGGCGAGGTCTTGGTCGCCTGTGTCGGGTGAGCAGAGCAAAATGGCGACGGCAGTCGGATTCGCCGAGCAGCGGGTCAAAGTGGCGTTCCAGGCGCCGTGGAAGCGGGCCGACAGCCCGGCAGCGGCCAAGGCGCGGTGAACCTGGCGTGCGAGTCGGAACCCGGCCAGTCGGTCGCGGGCGAAGACGGTGTCGACGAGTGCCGCGATGCCTTCCAGGGAGGAGGCCGAATCGCATGCCTCCGCTGCCGTCACCGCGAACTGTTCGGCCTGCGTGAGTAGTCCGGTGGGCAACCTTCGCACGGTGGTCGCGACAGCACCGGCGCGTTCCGGAAGCCCGGCCCCGGCCGGCGAGTCCGGACCAGACAGCAGGGCGAAGGCGTCGGCGGCGCGCTCGGGAGCGTCGTACAGCAGTCGGTGCAGCGCGGCGGCGAGGCACAGCGCGTCGGTGGCTGTCCGCAGCACGTCGTAGGCGGTCGCGGGTTCACCCTTGTTCCAGAGTATGCCTTCGGCGGGCGTCGCCTCATCGGGGCGCGGCGTGCCGCAGACGTACTCCTCCAGCAGTTCCCCGGACAGTTCCCCGATCCCAGGCGCGAAGCGCCGTTCCAGCAGTGCGCGAACCCGCTCAGAGCCCGGTAGCTGCTGCACGAGCCGTTCCCGCTCCACAGCAAGGTCACGGGCCTCGCGGCCGGAGAGCGGACCGTTCATGGCCCGCTCGACATACGACAGCCCTTCGCGTTCCGCTGCCAGCCGGGCTTCCGACAAGGCTGCGGGCTGGGAGGCACCCAAAGCATCCAGGGTGACCAGTGCGGCCCGCACCAGGGGCCACGGGGCACCGGGTCGGACCAGGTCGGCCGCGTAGAGCGCCAGACGGTGCAGGCGGAGTGTCCCAACGGCGGACAGCGCGGACAGCGTCAATTGTTGCGGGGCGTCCAGTGTGAGCAGCGGGGCCAGGCGGTGGGCCAGTTCCTCGGCCAGACGGCGGCTCTGCGAGGCCTGGCGCGTGGTGCGGGCTGCCGTGACCAGGGCCCGCAGCGCCGCCATCCGGGCGGTCTGCGGGCCGTCCGGGTCGGACAGAGCGGTGAGCAGGTGGCGGTAGGCCACCGGCGCGTCGAACGCGGCCAGCGAGTCGGCCGCCGCGATGTGCTCCAGCTCTCCGGCGTGCCGGTCGGCGAGGATCGCCGCCCGACTATGCAGGAAGGCCTCGACCAGCCTGCGAGGGGGACGGGCCGGAGCTCCCAGCAACTTGGCAGCCTGCACGGGGTCGGCCTCCGCAAGGTCCTCCACAAGCTGCGGCAGCCACTCCCTAGACGACGGTGCCAGCGCGGACAAACACCGAAAGGCCTCATACCAGCGGTGATGCAGGGCCAATCGCCGCAGCAGCTGTCTGTCCTGGGTTCTCGCGCGCAGCCAGCGGAACGCGAAATAATCACGTTCCTCGACGCGGTGGAAGGTCCCTTCCGGGGTGAGCACTCCTGAGGCGATGAGCAAGGCTCGCACATCTTCTGGAGGTTCGTTGCCGCCCAGCGACACCTCTTCGGGATCGATGAGGTGCGCCGCTCGCGCCTTCACATAACGACGCACCGTGTTGGGCCAGTTTGCACTAACCTCGGCGAAGCAGGCGTCCAACACTTCGTGTTCATTGCCCGGCCGACGCCGTGAAGGCGCGCCGACAGGCCACCGGGCCAGACGCGAGAGCAGCAGGGGCGAGCAGCGTCCCTCCCGTAACAGTTCTGCCCATGTGCCAGACATTGCCAGGTCGATGAGTTCAGCAGCGTGCTCCGGGCCGAGCCCGCGCTGCGCGGAGCGGCGGGCGAGGTAGCGGGCCGCTTCCTCCGGCCGGGGACCGAGCAGGCGCACGGTGGTGCAGGCGTCGTAAACGGCGGCCGGCTCCCGGCCCGGTACCGCCACCGTGATCGGCACGGCCGGCCGGCGGGCCCAAAACTCCCGCAGTGCGTCGGCTGTGGCCGTCGCGTTCGTGTTGCCAGGGAGATCGGCCAGGAGGTGCACCGCGCCCGCCGTGAGAAGGCCCGTTTTGTCGGCGCCGGGTGCCATCGTCTCCAGCGCCGCCATGACCTGCTGTTCCAGTTTTTCCACATCCGTGCACTGGTCGATGGCATCCCCTGCCAGACGCACGGGCAACAGCCCCGGCACAGCCGTCGCCGTCCCTTGGGTGCTCTCCGGCCCGCTGTCCAGCAGGGCGGCGAGTCTTCTGCGTTCCACCTCGTCGAGCAGCGTCGTGCGGCCCGATCCGGCTCCTCCGAGCACCAGGGCGTGCGACGCGGCCATCACCTGGTCGACGGCGCTGGGCGCGTCGGACCAGATCCGCCGGCCGTCCCGGGGCGCCGGAGCAGCCGTCTCGGCGGACAGGTCGATGAACGGGGTGCGCACCCCCCGTTCCTCGTCCAGTTGCCGGCGTCGGCGGTGCGCCGCCGGACCAGCCACCGCACGGGCCACGGCGGTGCGGCAGCCCTGCAGGACGTCCGTGAGACCGGTGCCGAAGTTTCTGTCCGCCGGCAGCCCTTTGACCACCGCGGCCAAAAGACCCGCCGCTCGGGGATCCGGCTCATCCGGGAGCATGGGCAACAATGCCTGTACAGCAGAGCTGAGTTCGGCGGCGTCCCACAGGTCGAGGCAAGGGCCGCCCTGTTCCAGGGCCTCCGTCGCGACACAGGCCGACGCCACCTGAGCACGCCAGCATGCCGTCGTCTGCAGGTTGTCCGGCCACTTGAACGCGCGGTGAGCGGAGAGCAGCAGGGCAACCTGGTACTCGCTCCACCAGGGCTGGCCGGTGTCCTTGCCCGCGCAGATTTGCCGTACCCGCGCCCGCAGGACGGCGAGCAGCCGGATCGCGGTGACCACGCCCTGGCCCCGGTGGGCAACCAGACCGGCGAGCCGTTCGCCGAGCGCACCGAGGCTGTCAGGACCCGGCGGTAGCAGGTCCGCCACCAGGTCGCCGAGCAGCAGCAGGCGCTGTATGGCTATGAGGTCGTTAAAGGACAGCCCGTCGGCCAGGGGCCGGCGCAGCATGTTCAGCTCCAGCCATGCCAGATCGTCCAGCACCGGCATGCCGCGCTGGCCCTTGGCGTAGTCGATGAGGAAGGGCCGGTCATCGCAGAACAGGACGTTGCGATGGTTGAGGTCGCCGTGGACCATACCGACGAGGGTGGCGGCAGTGCGCTCACAAACGACTTGTTCGAGCAGGGCGAAGGGATCCCGGGCACGCGTGCCGTCTACCTGGATGATCCCCGGTGTGGGGCCGAGCGACCCCAAGGCGGCGGCGATGCGGCGCCGGGCGCGATGTGGTCGGGTGTCGGTCACCTTGCCGTGGATGTACTGGACCTTGTCCAGGTCCAGGTTGCGCAGCGCAGTCATATCGCAGCCGGGTTCGAATTCAACGGCTACTACCGCGTTGTCCCGGCGGATCAGGAAGCCCTTGTCGGTGGTCTGCAGCCCAGGCACGTCGGCGGTCCGTGGTTTGGGCACAGTGAGCGTGACGGACTGTCCCGGAGACAAGACTCCCTCCTCTCCGGGGGGTGCGAGTCCTGCCCGTACGACTTCCAAGGGCGCCAGCACATGGGCTTCGAGGGTCTTCTTGTCCGCACTGCCGTACACTGGCTGGCCTTTTGAGTCGACGCCGTTCACCACCACCCATACATCAGGGCCAAACGACTTCTTTGCCGCCATCCGGTCGCTGTGGTCGCGCCGAGGACTCGCCCCTTGGTACATCGCCTGGGAGGCGGCGCTCAGCAGCCGGTCCAGTGAGGACACGGCGCGTGCAATATCGCCTGAGGTATCTTTCGGTGCCATTGCCAGCTCGACTAACTGTTCAAGGCTCAGCACCTCTTGGTCCGGCTCGTATCCGGCCCACGTAGCCACATCGACGTAGACCACCGCTTCGTCAGGTTCGAGGTCCTGCGCGACGGCTGGATCGTTGGCGCCCGGGGTGGCTGTACGAATAGGTACGAAAAGCACATTGGGGAGCTGGGAGAAAATCTGCCGAAACGCCTGGAGTTCGTCGTGTGCCTCTTCGGCGGGGGCCAGTTTGGCCACGTGCCGGGTCCACAGTCCGTCTGTCTTCACCTGCAGACCGATGACCAGTGCTCCGCTCAGACCTTCGCTGAACCGCCTCTCCACGAAAATCTGTTCGGGTGACCACGAGAGGAGCCCCAGTACGCCCTGATCTCCCTCGGCCGTCCACGTCCTGTGCAGCGCGGCTGAGATACGCGCCCGGGCCGCTCTGTCGAACTGATCGGCGAACGTGATCCGCACTCTGCCCCCTGCCCGTAACAACCGCGACCGCGGCATCCGATACAGCGTAGCCACGTCGGCACATACGGCAACGCACAGGCGGTATGGCAGCTACGATCCGACCGTGCACACTGCGAATGACAAGGAAGACGACGTGACCGGGTCGGGCGCGGTGGACGGGGCTATAACGGGGCCGTTGACCTGGGATGACATATGTGAGCAGTTCCATGAAATCCGGGTACGTGCGCACGCTCATTCCCTTCAGGACGACTGGCGGATGCTGGTGACCGAGCCCGGCACGCCCACCACCGCCCTGCTCCCGCGGTGGCAGCGACTGGTCGACGAAATCGAGCGGCTCGACGCGGGTCGGGACGACTCGGTCGTACGACACGGCGACGACATTGCCGAAGAGGCGGATGAGGAGACGGACAGCGCCTGGCTCGACGAATGGGAACCGGCGGGCGAGCAGTTCGGCTGCCCCGGTGACTTGTGCCGGCGAGTCCGGACCGCCGATCTGATGCCCCCGAAGTGCTGGCTGCTGGGCCGGAACATGAAGCCGGTCCCCCCGAGCGCGCAGACTGCCCCGGAGGGCACGCACTGAGCGCGGCAGCAGACCGGCAGGAGTCGCTCAACCGCGACCCCGCGGCAGAACTCGGTGCGCTTTTGCACGACTGCCAGGAGACGGACGACGCCACGGCGCTCCTCGCCGATACGGCCCTGCTGCTGGCTGACGAGGTGCTCGCCGGTGTCGACTGGACGCCGCGGGACGAAACGGGCGTGCCGGTCGAGGTACTGCGGACTGCGATGCTCGTGGCGCAGCTGCACCGGCAGCGCGGCCGGCACGACCCCGAACGGCACACCGGTGAAGTCCGATCCGCCGCGGAGGTGATGCTGACCGCCCTGGCGCTCACGCCCGACGGACCCGATCCACTCCTGCTCAATCAGTACCGGGCCGCCTACGGCGGCATCCCGGACACCCAGGTCCTGGCGCTCGCCCGGCACGCCGTGGGCATGCGCGTGCTCGAGCACGCAGAGCGTGTGAACGACACCGACGCCGTGCGCCGCGCCCTTGTTCTGCTGCACGGCGCACTCGCGGTGGCCACGCCGGAACACCCCCACCTGGCCGCACTCCACAGCAACCGGGGCTCCGCGCATTGGGCGTTGTTCGAGCGGACCGGGGACCGGCGCGCGCTGGACGCCGCGGTGGCCGACTTTGCCCGCGCGGCCGGCGCACCGGCCGGCAGTGTGCGTCCCGCTGCCGCGCCGCACGGCGGGAAGGACCGCGCTGCTCTGTTGAGCAACCTGGGCGCGTCCCTGTCCGCGCGCTTCGAAATCTCGGGCGGTTCCACGGCGGACCTGGAGACGGTGGTGCACGTCCAGCGCCTGGCGCTGCGGGCCACGGCGCACGACGACCCGGACCGCGCGCTGTACCAGTCGAACCTCGGCTCGTCGCTCATCACCCGCTTCGAGCACACAGGCGACGCGGGCTCACTCGCCGAGGCGGTAAGCCTGCTGGCCGACAGCTTGCAAGCGCCTTCGGTGAATGGCCCCGAGCAGGCCAACCGGCAGGGAAACATGGCGCGGGCGCTAGTGCGCCACTTCGAGCAGACGGCGGACACGGACGCGCTGAGGGCCGCGCTCGACCACATGACACAAGCAGTGGCGGCGACCCCGCGCGACCACCCGGACTGGCCGTTGCGGCTGGGCAACCTTGCCGCCGTCTGCCTGCGCGTCTTCGACCGGACCAAGGACGACACAGCGCTCGAACTGGCCGAGGACGCGCTCCAGGAGGCACTGAGCCACCCGCACCGGCTACGACGGGCGCACCTGGACACCCTTGGCACCCTGCACCAGAGGCGCTATGACGTAAAGGGCGGCTCCGAGCACGTCAGGAATGCCGTCGCGGCGTACGAGGAGGCGCTCGCGCTGACCCCCGCTGGTCACCCCGGCCGCCCGGGCGCCCTGTCGAACCTGGGCAACGCACTCATCGGCCGCTACCGCGCCGACCGGGACCCGTCCGACCTCGACCGCGCAGTGAGCCTGCTCCGCGAAGCCGTACGCGGCCCTACCGAGGACCCCGACCGCTGCCGTTACCTGACCAACCTGGGCGCAGCCCACGAGGAACGCGCAAAACTGGCCACGCCACACGCCGGACGCTCGACCTCCAAAGGATTCGCAGCCCGCGCCGGAGACTTCGCCTCCGGCGCGCCCGCGCCGCACGCCGGAAGATCCACACCTGCCGGACGCTCGTCTCGCGTCGCGGGCTTTCCCACCGACGGGGCGCCGCCCCCTGCCCTGCGTCCCGCACCCGCCGGACAGGCCATACGGGAGCGGGAACGCGCGCTTGCCGCGTACGCCGCGGCCGCCGGCGTGGCCACCGCCCCCGTATTGGGGCGAGCGCGGGCCGCCTTATATCGGGGACGGCTCGCGGCCTCGGTCGATCCACGACGCGTGGACGCGCTCGACGGTTACCGGCATGCCGTCGGGATGCTGGAGACGCTGGCCTGGTTCGGGCTGGCGCGGATGGACCAGGAGCGGCTGCTGCGCGAGTTCTCGGGAGCTGCTGCGGAAGCCGCCGCGTGTGCCATCACACAGGGCCGTCCCGATTCGGCACTGGAGCTGCTCGAACAGGGACGCGGGGTATTGCTGGCCCAGGCGGTCGGCGGACGCAGCGGACATGAACTGCTCGACCAGACTCAGCCCGCGCTGGCCCGTCGGTTGCGCCGGCTCCAGAGCGTCCTCGAACGCCGTACGTTCGACTGGCGGGAACCCGCAGAGCCCTCGGCTCCGGCATTCGCCCAGCTCATGGCACGCTGCTCGACGGCGGCCGCCGAACGCGAGACGCTTTTGAAACGGATCCGGCGCATACCGGGACTGGAAAAGTTCCTGCTGCCCCCGGATGCCACCGAACTGCGCGCCGCAGCCGAGCAGGGCCCAGTGGTCGTCGTCAACGTGAGCAGGCTGCGCTGCGACGCGCTCATCGTCACCACCGGTGGCGTCCGCTGCGTCCCCCTGCCCGGTCTGACCCGGGACCGGTTGCACACGGTCGCCCGCACCCACCTGCGGCTCGTCGCGGCGCTACGGCGGCCCAGTACACCCCGGCAGCGTATGGCCGCAGCCGAGACCCTGCGCGAGACACTGGCGTGGCTGTGGAGCGCCGTGGCCGAGCCGGTGCTCACCGACCTCGGCCTGGGCCACCGCAACGACGACTGGCCCCGCCTGTGGTGGTGCCCCACCGGACCCCTTGCCCTGCTCCCCCTGCATGCCGCCCAGCACTACGACACGGCCCGCCTCCACGACACCGGAGTCACCGACCGGGTGATCTCCTCCTACACTCCCACCTTGCGCTCCCTGATTGCCTCCCGGGAGTGGCCTGCCGGAGCCGAGGACTCCGAGGATCTTGAGGGTCCCGAGGGCATCCGTTCCCTGCTCACGGTCTGTGTACCGCGCGTCCCGGGCAGGCCACCCCTCCGGCACGCCGCACGGGAGGTACGAGCGGTTCGCGCCGCGCAGCCCCCAGGGCTGAAGGGTCGCTCTGTGGTTCTCGCCGGACGCAGGGCGACCCTCGCGCGTGTCACGGCCGAACTCCACCAGCACCGCGGGTTGCTCTTCGTGGGTCACAGCGCCCAAAGCCCGAACGACCCCGGCCGCGCGGCCCTGCACACCCAAGACGGTCCGCTGACCATGCGGGAGATCGCTGCGCTGCGGCTGCGTACCGCCGATTTCGCCTACCTGTCCTCCTGCGAGAGCGCCCTGGGCGACCTGACCCTGCCCGACGAGGCCCTCTCTTTGGCCGGCGCGCTCCAGATCTCCGGGTTCCGGCAAATCGTGGCAAGCCTGTGGTCGGTGCTCGACGTGAGCGCTCCGGAAATCACGGGCGGTTTCTTCGCCCGCTGGTCGGCGACCTCGCCAGCGACTGCAGCGGCCTGTACGGGAGCGGCTCCGGCGAGTGGCGAAAACCCGGCAACGGCGCTGCACGCCGTCCTGCGCTCCGCGCGCCTGACGAACTCACTGCTGGTCTGGGCCGGTTATTGTCACACCGGCTGCTGACGCCGTCCTGCGTGCCTCACCGCAGCATTGGCAGGTCCGCGTTGAGTCGCCGCTCCCCGAAAAGATATGCGGACTGCGGCTGGATGTAGCACCTGTCACGGCGCCCGTACTCAATATCGAACGCCGACACCTGGATAATTTCCTCATCGGAGGGATCCTCCGCAAAATCCAGCAGCAGCCGTCGCAGATCGGCAGCACCGGACGACGCAGGATCGAGATCGCAGACCTCCATCAGACGCAGCTGCCGGTACGACTGCCCGGGAACGCGGTGCGGACCGTCCAGCACAGTGCGTACGACGACGAAGTCGACGCTCGTGAGATCGACCCCATGGTCCGCATGCCCCACCTCGGCCAGTTCCTCGCCCAGTTCACGGCGCAGGCACTCCGTCACGGACTCCCGTCCCTCGCCCTTGGACCACCAGCGTGCGAATCCGGCGACCGATCTGGAGGGCACGAACCCCCTCAGGTCGTGCCTCATGTCGGGCTGACTGCGCGGCTCCTCATGAAAGCCGAGACGCTCCAGGTCCGGGCGGGCCACCGCCGAGTACTTGACGACGCCGCCCGGCGGGCCGTAGGAGCCAGGGCGGCGCGGCGAATGAAACAGGACGTACCCGCCGTCGTCCTGGACGCGCAGTAGCACGGCAGCCGACACCCGCATCCGCCGACCGGGCCGCAGCGCCGGCAGCAGAAGCCGCAGTCTGCGCCGGTGCAGCCACAGTACGGTCGCGCCGGAACCGAGCACCGACACGGTCAGCCCGGTCAAGATCTCCTCCAACACTGCCCCACCCCCGAATGACGTCGCGTCGGAATCGTGCCCGCGTTCGTTCTGTCCCTTCGACAATGTCCCCATGGCCCGCGACCGTGACACACCGAACCCGTTCCGATTCCCGAGCGCCCTGGTCCGCCGGGCGAGGCGCCGGCTGCGCAACCGCCTTGCCGCACACTGGAACGACCGCGCGGCCACATGGATGACACGGGCCGAGGAGCGGGCCGCGCGACGACGGCTGCGCCGCGCCGAGCGTCTCCTGCGGCGCGCGATCAAGGTCACCACATCCGAACGGACCCGCCGGCACTTCTATCTGAACCTCAGTCTGCTGCTTCAACAGCGCCATGAACTGTCTTTACGTGGCGATCCGTTGGAGGCGGGCGAGGCGGTCACCGCCGCCCGTCGCGCCCTCGCCGGCCTGTCAACGGAAGAGGAATGGTGGTGCGCGGCCTTGTGCACTCTCGCGGACGCACTGCTGTTGGTGCATACGACAGGAACCGGCACCGAAGCCCAACTCGAGGAAGCTGTGCACTGCATGGTGCGCGCTGTTGCTGATGCCCCGCGCGGATCGGACGAGTTGCCTGCTCTCATCGTCCGGCTCGGCAACGCGTTGGAGAGGTCAGCAGATTCAGGAACAGACATCGAGGCACTCGACCGAGCTTTCGACGCGGCCCGCAGAGCCGTGGCGGAGGCTCCCGGCGAAGCGCGGTCCATGGCGCGGTTCGCGCTGGCCGAAGCGCTGTGCTCGGTCGCCTCGGCCGCCGACTGGACGGCCGCCCTCGACGAAGGTATCGAGATATACCGGGACATCGCGCCCGAGTTTTCCCCGGACAGTGGAGTGTTGCACGCCCTGGGCACAGCCCTGCTGCTGCGCGATGAAGCCGAGAACGACCCCGAAGCGGTCGCCGAGGGACTGCGTGTGCTGCGGGAGGCGGTCTCCGTCACTGTTCCGGGGAGCACGCAACAGCACGCGGTGGAACAGGATCTGGCAGCGGCCCTGCACACCTCGTACGAGCACAACGGGAATTCCGCATTCCTTGACGAGGCAATCACGCTGCTGCGCACGACGGTCGATGCCACGCCCAGTGGGGAGCCCGTACTCACCCTGCGCAGACTGCGCCTGGCCATCGCCCTGGACGCCAGGGCCACTCGCACCGGCGAGCCGGACGACGCACGCGAAGCCTTGGATCTGCTGACCCGGGCCTTGGCCGACTCCGTCGCCGAAGAGGACGACGAGGAACACGCCAGCGTCCTGCTCGCCCTGGCGAACACCTTGCTGACACTGGGCGAACTCACCGGCGAACCGGGCCTGGTCCCAAAGGCCATCAGCTATCTGCGGACGGCCGCGCAGACGGCGACGGGCACGCTCCTGCAGGTCCGGATTTACTCCAGCCTAGTACTGCAACGGTGTTTGCCGTGACTGTTGGCCAGGTCGGTCGTTGGTGTGGTCATGGGTGGGGGCCTTGCTGATGTCAGGTTGTGGGCAGGTGAACTGGATGCTCTGCATGAGTGGTTCGTGCACCGGTTCAACAGGTCGGAGCCGCGGCAGTCGGCACTGGCCTACGTGTGGGGGCTGATTGCTCCGCTGCAGCGCAAGAACGGCTGGACGCTGGCCGAGGAGGCCGGTCACGACGGTCCGGACCTATCCAGCGGATGCTGAACCGGATCGAGTGGGACGCCGATGAGGTGCTCGGCGACGTGCGCCGGTACGTGGTCGAGCATCTCGGCGACCAGGACGCGGTGCTGATCGTGGACGACACCGGCTTTCTGAAGAAGGGGGTGCGGTTGGCCGGGGCGCAGCGGCAGTATTCCGGCACCGCCGGCGGACGGAAAATCCCCCAGAGGGGGTACCCCCCAGCCAGGTCGGCGTCTTCCTCGGCTATGCGACCGCTCGCGGACGAACGTTGATCGACCGCCGGTTGTATCTGCCCACGTCCTGGACGGAGGAGACCGGGAACGGTGCCGGCGGGCCGGCATCGGCGACGAGGTCGCCTTCGCCACGAAGGTGGCGATGGCCAAGGCGATGGTCCGCCGCGCGATCGCCGATCGCATCCCGTTCCGGTGGGTGACCGCGGACGCCGCCTACGGCTTCTCCAAGGGCTGGCGGTTCGAGCTGGAGCAGGCCGACGTCTTCCACGTCATGGCCACCACCCGCCACGACACCGTCGTCACCCGCTGGTCCATCGACCACCCCGTCCACGAGTTGTTTGACGGCCTGCCGCGGCAGAAGTGGAAACGCCGCTCCTGCGGCGAGGGCGCCCACGGCCGGCGGATCTACGACTGGGCGCGGGTGGAGGTGAGGCCGTGGCACCGGCCCGACCGCCGGCACTGGGTGTTGGCCCGCCGCAGCGTCAGCCGCCCCGAGGAGATCTCCTGCTACATCACCTACTGCCCGGCCGACACCACCCTGGACGAGCTGATCCGCATCGCCGCAGCCGCTGGGCGATCGAGGAATGCTTCCAGAGCGCCAAGCAGGAGTGCGGCCTGGACGACTACCAGGTCCGCCACTATCCCGGCTGGCACCGCCACATGACCCTGGCCATGGCCGCCCACGCCTGCCTGACCGTCCTGCGCGCCCGCCACCTCGATACGGAGAAAGCAGAAACGGATCCTCCCAGCTCACCCACTACAGCCTCGCCGAGATCCGACGCCTGATCACCCGCCTCACCAACCGCCGACCCGCACCCGTCCACCACGTTCTGCACTGGTCGACCTGGCGCCGCAGACGACAACACCAGGCCCGCCTCAGCCACTACAAACGACGCGGACACAACCCCTGACCTGGCCAACAATCAGCACAAGCACCGTTGCAGTACTACGCCTTGTCTGCGCGGTGAGATCAACTCATGCCGACTTGAGCGACTATGTGCCAGAAGACGGACGTGGAGTGCGTCCGGTCTGCCTTCGATTTCTCCCATACGCCATTGCTTGCGGCGGTGAAGCATGACGCCTCACCCGCTGTGCGCCCGGTTCAAGCCTCCACGTCGATGCCGTAGTCGGTGGCCAGACCCGCCAGTCCGCTGTCGTAGCCCTGTCCGACCGCGCGGGCCTTCCATCCGCCCACATGGCGGTAGAGCTCCACCGCGACGGCCACAGTTTCCCGTCCGGTGAACGCCGGTGGCACGAAGGACAATCGGGTGCCGGAAGGCTGGGTGATCTGTGCTTCCCACACGGTGTCCTGGTCGAAGACTGCGCCGGGCGGGCCCTCAGGATCGACGCTGACGACGATGGCGATGCTGCTGACGCTTTCCGGGATGATGCTCAGCTCGGCCGTAGCGGTGTCGCCGTTGACGCGGACCCCATCTTGGAAGGGATGGTTGTAGAAGACCAGGTCGTCATCACTGCGAACTCTGCCCTTGCTGGTGAGGAGCACCGCGGACACGTCCACGGGCACGCCGGAGGCAGTGATGCGGATGGTGGCATCTTCGGTTGCCAGGGGAACATTGGCTCCCTTGGCCAGTATCTGCTGTCCATCCTCCCGGGGGCGGATCACCGCGGTCGAGCTGGCCGTGGGGGAAGGGCTTGAACCCAGCGGTGGGCTGATGCCGGTGAGCGTAGCAAGGGCCTGCTGGAGATGAGGCCAGCCTTCTGCTTCCCCGCCGGGCCAGGGCCAGCGCAGACGCTGGGTTCCGAACTGTTTGGCCGTCGGGGGCTGCCCGAGAGCTTCCTGCAGTTGCAAGTAGCGCAGGCTTTCGGCGGCCAGCCGGCCAAGCTGCCACTGCCGCTGGGTCTCCTCCGGGCTGTTCAACCACGTGTCGTGGTCGACAGGCTCACCCCCCAGCGCCTGATACACCCGCCGGGCCACGTCATAGCCGTCACCTGCCACCAGACGAGCGGGCCGCTCCTGCTCGGACGGTGCCGGCTCGCCGATCGCCGTGTACAGCGCCCCCAGGTCGCCGCCGGTCCAGTGGTTGGCGGCCTCCGTTGCGAACCGGGAGAACTGGATGAGCGTGGGCGGCTTCCCCTTAGCAGCGACGTGCCGGTGGAGCTGGTGCGCAACGTCCTCCAGCTCGGAGCGCCACCGGTGCTGTAGGTAGGTCTCAAGGTGCTGTTCGGCCCAGGCACGCCGGTATCGGGTGATGAGGTCTCGCACTCCTTCGAAGCCCTTGCGGCGCGTACGGCGGCCCATGCTGGAGGTGAAGGTCACCTGACCGTACGGAGTCTCGACCGTGCTGCTAGTGCTGTCGGTGATGTCCTCCTCTGGCCCCAGCATCTGCTCGGCAGCACTCAGCTCGCGGAAGAAGGTCGTGTCGACGGGGCAGCCCGCCGCGCGCAGGGCTGCCAAAGCCTTGCTGTAGTAGCGGTTGGCGCGGCCCAGGGTGGTGCGGGAGTACGGTCCTTCGCACACGAACCAGGCGGTCAGACCCACGCCGTGCCAGAAATCGCCCGCCGGGCCCAGCGCATCGGCCATGATCTGGTGCGGCCGCGGATTGCTGACGATACGGCCGGGATACCGCTGCAGCGTCACTGTCGCCCACAGCCGTCCGACCTCCTCGAGGACCTCGGCGGGCAGACACTGCTGGTACAGCTGAGGGGTGAAACCCTGCTCGGTCCGCGACAAGCTCATCAGTTCCTCGTCGACCAGACCCCACAAGGACGGCATCCCCGGCGACTGGACCGCATGTGCTCGGTCGAAACCCGCCCACCAGCTAAGCAGTGCAGCAGTCCGCTCCTCCACCGGGGATACGGAACTGCTCCCGCCGAGGAAGGCGGCCAGCATGGCCTGCACCGCGGCTTCCGCGATGCCCGCCTCGGCAGCTACGTCGGCTGTCCGGACGGACGCGCCCACATACAGGCGGGGCTCGGGAAGAGCGGTGATGATTTCCTCGTCCGGGTGGACAGGAGCCTGGAGGTAGTCCAAAGCGGCCAGCCAGTCGCCGCCGAAGTACGCGGAGACGACCGGTTGCAGTTCTTTAGTGAGCACCCGGCGCGCCAGGGCCGTGCCGGCCTTGGCCTTCTTGGCGAAGCCTGCCATCAGGGCCTGGAGCTGCTGGATGCGGTGACGGGCGACGAGTGCCACGAGGTCGGCAGCGGCGAGGGTGTCCAGCAGCTCCAGGCGGGCCTGCTGCTGTCCCGTACGGTCCAGTGTGGGCCAGGCGCCGCCGAAGCGGAAAGCTTCCAGTGCACCGTCTTTGATGCCCAGGAGCCGGTAGCGCTCTTCGATCACCGTCCAGAACCGCTGCTGATGTGTGGGCGGAAAAATGTCTCCCGCCGCTCGTAGCCGGACGGGCTGAAGCAATGTCTCGAACAGCGGCACCAGCAGCGCCCACAGCAGGATGGTGTCCGCGCCCTCCACGGCGGTGAGCCGGGCGGTCTCATCGGCGGCCAGTGTCAGAGCGTGGCCCGGGCGTTCCCGCAGCAGATGCGGCAGGTTGACCGCCCCCGCCTTCACAGACAGCTTCGTCGGCAGGTACCACGCGCCGCGCTTGTGCTGTTTCTGGACGCTGAAGAAGCTGGCACACAGGGCTGCTTCTGCTGGGATGAGGGCCGTCACCTCGGCCCTGTCAGGGGTGTGGCGTCCTCGGCCGGGGGTGATGGTGGCCAGCGGCTGTCCGGCCAGGGCAGCGCCAAGCAGTCTGGCCGCCAGGGCGTCGAGCTCAGCGAACCGCTGCTGCTGCCCGGCCGCCGCCTCCAGACGTAGGGCTTCTCCGGGGTCGGCCTGGGTGGCCGGATGCCACCAGTACGACGGGTCACGTGCCACCGGTCAGCCTCCGCATGTAGTCGACGAACTGCTCGAACGGGACCGGGGAGGCGGTGCTCTGTGCGTAGACGGCGTAACGCTGGGCCAACAGATGCCGCTCCCGCTCCGCCCGCCGTGCCTCGACCCGGTCCGTCCCATGGATCACACGTTCCTCGACCCGGCCCCGCTCGTAGAGCACGAACGCGTCCATCCCGCCCGGGCCACCGTCACTCGCCGTACTTGCCCCACCCGGGAGGTCATCACCGCCATCGAGGACGGGGACGGTCTCCAACATGTCGGCGTCGATCAGCGGAGCATCGAGCAGGACAGCGGGATCCATGTCATTGTCCGCACACAAAGCCTCCAGGTGTTCCTCCAAGCCGAGCTCGGCATGACAGACCACGTCCAGATACTGCTGCTCGGGGGCGAGGTGGGAATGGCGCAGCACGCGGACACCGCGGCCGACGAACTGGTAGAACTCGCCGAAGCTGCCATAGGGCCGCAAGGGCACGACCACGGTGATGGGAGGGAAGTCGTAACCCTGACCGAGCATCCGCAGCTGCACAATGCCCTCGAGGTCTCCCGCATCAGATTCGAACCGCCGCCGCGTGGCGGCGATCGCCGAGGCCGACATGCTGTGGTGCAGTGTGGCGCAGGCGATGCCGTGTTCCTCGGCTATCCGCGCGATCTGCTCGGCGTGAGCCTGGCCCATCGCCGCGAACAGCACCCGAGGCCTGATTGGGGCCAGCAGCTTGGCCTGCGCGTCCAGACACGCCCGTGTCACCGCCATCACCTGCCGAATGGGCGCCTCGGACTGCGCGGTAATCCGCGCCAGCTTCCGCTCATCTCCCAGCACGCTCAGCAGAGCATCACGACCCACGACCTGCTCGCGCCGTCCGTCCGGCCACACCGCCTCATACACCGTCGACGCCACCTCGGGCGCGAACCGGTGCGCCCGCAAGTTCTTCGCCGAGCCGTCTGCCACGGAATCCACCAGCCGGTACCGATAGACGACATCGGCGTCGATCGGCTTGCCGTCCAGGCGGGTGAAGCACGCCGACATCAGCAGCGTGCGCGCACGGGGAAAGTGGGCGAACAATCGCTGGTAGGAGGCACTGGCCGCGATATGCGCCTCGTCGACCACGATGAAGTCGACATCCCCGGGCTCCAGCTTGGCCAGCAGATCCCCGCTCTTCTCGCCGCTACCCAGCGCATGGAAGTTCGTGACCACCACGTCCGCGGCTAGCAGCCGCTCACGGCTGACCTGGCTGATCTGCTGCTCGTCCGCGTCCAGGACCAGCGTGGCCGGCGGGCGGGCACCGGGCAGCAGCGGCCCGCCCGCCAGCCCGTACAACACATTGCCTGGCACCCCCGGATCAAGGGCCGAAGCGAAGGTTCCCCGAATCACCGATCCCGGGGTCACCACCAGCGCCCGCCGCCGGGTGAACGACAACGCCGCCGCCACCCCCAGGGCAGTCTTACCTGCTCCGACAGCCATTACCGTGGCCGCATGCCGGCCACCAGAGGCGTAGTAATTCGCCAGCGCGGCTAACGCCTCATCCTGACAGGAGCGCAGCGGCCCCCGGTCCACCCGGCCCCGCACACCGTCGAAGTACGCACCACCCGGCATCAGCCCGGCCTGTCCTGCACCACGGGGCGGGTCGGCAGCTCGCATCGGATCCCCAGCCATGTCCGGGACCTCGACAAGCGGTACAACCGTCACCCACCTAGCCAGCAGCGGATCACGCCGCAGCATCGCCTGCAGCTGGGCCACGCAGCGGGCCGTGTCCATACGCACCGCATCGTAGGAAAACCGCAGCACGGTCAGCCCCGAGGCAGCCAGGTCGTTCTGCCGCAGCCGGTCGTAGGTGAACGCCGTCCGATTACTGTGGAAGGAGAACCCATCCAATTCAACGGCCAGTTGCAGCGTCTCACCCGCGATCAGGTAGTCCAGCCGGTAGGTACGTTCCTGCACGGTGACCGGGTACTGGCTGTGCACCCGCTGCACGATGGCCGCGTCCACGGCAGGGGAAAGAACCCACCGCAAAAACGCCTCCTCCAGATAGGAGGCAGCAGGAACGAGCTGCTCCAGCCCCGCGCTCACTGCGCCCTGCCCGACCCCGCGGCTTCAGCCGCCAGCGCGCCGACCTTCTCCGACAGCCGGGTCATCATGTCCTCGCCCTGTCCGAAGCGCGTCAGCCGCTTCGCCACAGCGAGTGCCTCCGCGAAAGCGCCCTCGCGCTCCAACAGGCCGATCAGCCGGGACACGGACGTCACCCGCACAAACGCCATCGGTTCTGTGCCCTCGAAAGACACCGCCTGCGGGGCAGCCTCCATAAGCTCCAGATCAAGCAGGGCAAACACCTCGAGCATCTCTAGCGCTCGAGGATCCGCATTGCGCGTGCTCCACAGCCGGTCGACCGCATTCTGCAGGACGAAGTGGTAGTCCATCGCCGAGCCCGGAAGCTCCAGTGCCTCCCACACTCGAACGACCAGCTCCTCGCCACGCGAGTCGTACGGCACATGCTGGCTGGCCGGCGTCGCAGACGTATAGCCCTCGGCCGTCGGCCACATCGCAGTGCCATACGACTCATCCGGACGATCCCCCGCCCCCGGCAACGCCCCACGAACAACGCCGAGGCTTCCGCCGAAAGCCATGCCGGGAACCGACGCCAAGCGCTCAAACCACGACCTCACGTACCCCACCACTCCCGCAAGTCCCCCTGCACCCCTACCTACGCAGCTGCCCCATCCCTTTGCTGTGGTGGTTCATTCTCGCAGTCCACGCACCGGTTGACTGTCGTTCCGTCAACATGAGCAGCACCCCCGACCTTATGCGGCGAGCGGATACGGGCTGGCCAGTGACACATGGCGTACCGGGTTGCTGCGGCCGAACCGAAGTGGCTGGAATCACCCCCTGGAACAACTCCCACAACTCGTCGGACATCGGCTGCTCCACTATTGCGATCACTACTGCATCCCCGCGATCAAGCCAGTACAGATGATCTTTCAAGGGTCAGCCCCCATACGGCGTTCCATCCGTGGGGAGGAAGAGGAAACGGGAAACAACACTGTTCGTCTTGTCCGTCCGGCCGGGGTTGTCGCAGTCTTTCGTGCGGCGACCCCGTTCACCTGGATGGATGGTTATGGAGGTTTCCGTGCCGCAGCCGTCCACCGTGTTCGGCGAGGAGCTGAGAAGACGGCGGTTGGAGGCTGGTCTCAGTCTCACCGCACTGTCTGCCGCCGTGCACTACAGCAAGGCGCAGCTGAGCAAGGTCGAACGGGGTCTCAAGGCGCCCAGCCGTGACCTTGCCCGACTGTGCGACGCCGCCCTTAGAGCCGGCGGAGCACTCATCGCCTTGGTCACCCGGCCCGCCGCTGACGCGCCGGACAGGCCGGTGCCGGGCGGGAGCGACGAGGAGGAGTGGATGATGCAGCTGTCACCGGACGGCCCCAGCTGGTTTCAGCTCGTGGGCCGGCGGCAGGTCGTAAGCGCTGGCGCCGCATCGCTGATGAAGTGGAGCGCAGGTGGCCAGGGAGCCGTCTCCCCGGTTGCTGGGGGAGGCATGCTGGAAGCGTCCCGCTCTCTGTTCACGCATTACAGGCGGCTCGGCCAGAGCGTCGAGCCCGGCTTCCTGCTGCCGGGTCTGATCGCGCAGACGCACACGCTGCGGGAGCTGTCCGCGCACATCGACTCCCGTATGCGTCAGGAGCTGCTGGCGCTCGGCTCCCGGTACGCCGAGTACGTCGGCTGGCTGGTGCAGGAGACCGGAGACGAACAGGCGGCACTGTGGTGGACGCAGCGCGCGGTGGACCTCGCTGCCGCCGGCGGTGACCGGGCGCTGGCCGGGTATGCGCTGGTCCGCAGGGCGCTGGTCACGCTGTATCAGGACGACGCGGAACAGACCGTCGCCCTGGCGCAACGCGCGCAGAGCGGCACGCTTCCACCGCGGATCCGCGGGCTGGCCGCCCAGCGTGAGGCACAGGGGCACGCACTCGCGGGCGACCGCGACGCATGTCTGCGTGCCCTGGATCGGGCCCGGGCATTGCTGGCCCGTCAGGACGGCGATGCCGATGCACCGGTGATCGGCAGCATGCACCTGCCCGACTCGGTTGGCATGGTCACCGGCTGGTGCCTGCTCGACCTCGGCCGGCCGAAGGAGGCGGCGGAGGAACTGGACCGGCAACTGGCACGAATCTCGCCCGAGGCGGTACGCACGCAGGTGCGCTACGGCGTCCGCCGCGCGCTCGCTCATGCGTCGGACGGCCAGATCGACCAGGCTTGTGCGCTGACCGCGCCGCTCCTCGACGGAGCGGCGGCGGTCAGGTCCGCGACCGTCACGATCGATCTCCGGCGACTCGCCCGCGTCCTGGCCCGCCACTCCGATTACGCATCCGTACGCCAACTGGCCCCACGGCTCGGCACGTTAACGCGCTTCCCGACCTCCTGAAGAAGAAAGGCCTGGTCATGGCCGACGTATTCATCAACTACCGTACGGGGGACGGCGACAAGACCGCCGCCCTGATCGACCAGGAATTGTCGCGTCGCTTCGGCCGAAAGCGCATCTTCCGCGCTTCGAAGTCCATCGCCCCTGGCCACGCCTACCCCGACGCCCTGCTGACCGGTGTGCGGTGCAGCTCTGTGCTGCTGGCTGTCATCGGGCCGGACTGGACGAACTTCCAGGCCCGGCTGCGCGACCCGGAGGACTGGGTACGCAAGGAGATCCTGGAGGCGTTCGCCTGCGGGATACCGATTGTTCCCGTGTTGGACGGCCGGAAGACGGACCGGCTGAGCAAGGCGGACCTGCCGGACGAGCTGGCGCGGCTGGTCGACCTCCAGTCCATACCGTTCGACACGCATGACACCGAGACGGGCTTGAAACGCCTCGGTGACCTGGTGGCCGAGCTGGTGCCCGGGCTGTACGACCTGGACCGGGACGCTTCCTCGTCACCGGCCCCCACCGAGGTGAGGAACTCGATCGGAGACGTGAGCGGGACGGCCGTACAGAGCCGGGACTTCACCGGAGACGTCGGCGGCACTGTCATCAAGGACTCCCACGGGCCCGTGCACACGGGCAGGGGCGATATCTACCAGAACTCGCGTCATGTGTCGGGCGACCGGCACTTCTCGGGTAACGGGATGATCTACTTCGAGGGCGACCACCACGGCGACATCCGGCACCGGTTCGGCGAGCAGGACCGACGTGAGGACGACGACCGGTGAGCGAGCACATCAGCACGCGGGTCGAAAACCCATACGCCCCCATGCACACCGGCAGTGGTGACCTCTACGTCACCATCGGCACTCAGATGCAGGACCCGGACAGACCCACCTTCCGCCGCCTCGCCGACGACCACCTTGCCTGGCTCAAACGAGTACTGGTCGACCCGGTCGGCATGGGAGCGGCCCGCCACAAGCTGACCGACACCGGCACCGTGATCCTGGACGGCCCTCCGGGCAGCGGCCGCACCTCGGTGGCCCGGGTGCTCCTACGCGAGTACGACCTGGGCACTGGTGTCTTCCACGAACTACTGCCGGACGAGGAAGAGGAGCTGTCCCTCAGTAACCCGGCTCTGGTAGGGACCGGTGACCGGCTACTGCTGGACCTGTCGGCGGCCACCGCCGCCCAGTGGGCTGCGGCCCGGGCGGATCTCTCCGCCCTCCGCAAGACCGTACACGAACAGCACGCGCACCTGGTCGTCGTCATGCCCTACGGGCACCCCCTCGACCCCGACCTGCAGCACTACCGCATCAAAATCGAATGCCCGGACGGCTTACAAGTTTTCCGGCGGCACCTCCGTATGCACGGGGTGCCCTACGAGCCCGACTCGACCGTCACAGCATTTCTGGCCGAGTCCCGACCGATGCGGGAGATCGCGGACTTCGCCGACCTGGTGCGGCGGGCCCGTGAGGCCGCCAGCGCCGGGGAGGGTTTCGCGCAGTGGTGCGCAACGGCCCGCAAAGCGCGGGACGACCGACGTGCGGAGATCGCTACGCTCGTCGCCAAATTACGTGAGGGTCCGCAGCGGGCTCTGCTCATCACCGTGGCCATGCTGCACGGCGCTCACGCCGACGTCATCCACCAGGCGGTCCAACTCCTGCTGCATACGCTCAAGTCTCCGCCCGAGGAACAGCCCTTGCTCGAGCGCAAAGACCTTGCCGAGCGGCTGTCGGAGATATCCGCCAGCATCGGGCCGGACGGCCACGTCCACTTCACGGAGCTGGACTACGACGCCGCAGTCCGCGCCCACTTCTGGGACCACATGCCCGACCTACGACAGCCTCTGGGCACCTGGGGCGCGCGCAGTGTGGAGTCAAGCGGTCCATACGTCACCCAGGAACTCCGTGCCAGCCTGGTGGAACGGCTGGCCGAGCAGTATCTGAGGACCAGACGTGGAGAAGGCCTGGCTTTCCTGGCCGAAGACTGGAGCATCACGCCCGCGAGCCGGCCCCGGCTGGAGGCCGCAGTGCATGCGCTCACCTGCGGCCTCAACGATCCTGCACAGGGTAGGAGCTTTCGCCAATGGATCTACCAGTACTGTGCTAATCGGCAGCTCAAGGGGGAGTTCGCTCAGGTCCTCGTCCAGGTCTGCGCGGATGTCATCGCCGCCAGCCACCCTGACCAGGCCCTGTTCCGGCTCTACCACCTGGCCCGCCGCGAGCGGGACACTACTCGCGCCCTGGAAGCACTGTGTGACCTGGTGGCAACGAGCGGCCGACTGCGCCGACGCCTACTCGACCTCCTCACACGCTCCCCCCTCTCGCCAGCAGAACTCCGTATCTTCCTGCCGGTCTGCGACCCCGAGCCGCTGAGCGTCCCGTACGACAACGGACACGCCTTGATCGAGGAGAACGGCGCACGCGAGTCCTTGACCAGCGGCTGGCGGGCGGTATTCAAAGAGCTGCCCCATGCGGAGTGGCACCCGTACGCGGAACGCTGGCTGCACACGGCAACCGACGCCGGACACCGCGGCGACCTGCTGCTCAACCTCCTCGTCAGTGCGGCCGACCGGTGTGACGACCAGCGCGGCACAACCTTTGCCGCGCTGTACACGAGTGCCCGCACCGCCGAACGCACAGCTCCCCACGGAACCGCCCGCGCTGCCACGACCACGGACCGACTGCTGCAAAAAATTTCCACGGCTCAGGGCCTTGGCCGGCCTGCCGCGCCACCGCCAACGACATCAACTGGGGGGAGCACACCGTGACGACCGGCTGTAAGACGACGACCGTCTTCCTCACCATCCTGTGCGGCCTACTGCTGACCATCCTCGGCCTGACACAGGAGTGGCCCGCGTACGCATGGCCCGTGCTGGCCGTCCTCCTCGTCGCAATCCCCGCTGCGATCTTCAAGATCGCTGCGGCGCGCCGTGGCTCTTTGCCCGTCGACCTCGAGGAACAACGCACTGCGCCGCCCGTCGAGCGCAGGGAACATCACGTCAGCCGCGTAGCCCTGCCCAGTCACTGGGCCGACTACGACTTCCTGTTCTCGGCCACCGTCCGGTGGTATCCCCTCGAGGCGCCCGGCAACGATCCCGTCCTCAATCCAGCCGGCCTTGCCGTCGAAGCAGTCCTGAACCGTGCCCGCGCGATCACCGAGCAACGGGCCCCCGGCCGCCCCTCGCTCGTCCAGCACGAACTGAGCGGTGCACTCAGCAGAATGCGCCCAGACCCCGCCGGACACCTTCAAGTCATGGCGGAGGACATCACACTCGTCCTGCGCGAACACGATCAAGAGCGGCTGGACAAACTCGCCGAAGTACGCAAAGACAAAGCGGTCTGGGAGCACCAGCGCAAGTATGAACAGAGTAAGCGCGCATACCTGAGCGAAGACGTGCTCAAGGACACCGGAAGTGCGGTCGTCTGGTGGCTCGCCAAGAACGACGACCACGTGGAAAAGACCGTGGCGGACATCGGTCTGCTAGCCCAGCTCACATCCGCCGCCAACGACACCGACGTGCCCGAACGACTGCGTGATTTCATACCCCGACCGCACAGTGAGAGCCCTGGCCTGGATCTCCTGCAGGGATTACCCGCTCCCTTCGAACCACAACCGACAGCCGCGGACCACTTCGAGACCTTTCTCAACAGCATGGGGTTCACGGACGGAGACGTTCGACGGACGATGCTGGCCAAACAGATCGCCGACATCATCAGGACACAAGACCAGCACGAGACAGCTGAGGACCTACTGCGCAGATTCGATCCGCCAGCGAGTTTCACACCGGACGACGGTGAGCCGCCAGCTCCCGAAGACAACACGATCAATGAGAAGCCCGAAAGCTGACTTTTTAAGGAGAACAATGGACAGTGAGCTGGCCGCTCTCGCCGCATCCGGAGCAACCACCCTAGTCTCACTCATGGTCACCGACTCCTGGACACACGCCCGTGACCTCGTCGGACGATTCTTCTCACGCAGCGGTGCAGACAGCACCGCGATCACCGACCTGGACACCGCCCGGACCCAGCTGCTCACCGCCGAGGCGACAGAGGACACACAAACCACCCGTGACATCACGGAACAATGGCACACCTACCTGCAGCGCCTTCTGCAAGCAGGCGCTGCCACTGGCGACGACCTGCGCGACCTGCTCACCTCCTTGCAGCAGATCGCGAACAACCCAGATCCACAACCGAGCACCGTACACAACGACATCAGCGGCGGAGTCCAGCATGGCCCTGTCATCCAGTCGGGTCGGATTGCCGGACTCACCTTTCACGTCCACCAAGCCGTCGCCCCCACGCACGACTGAACTGAGACATCCACACGGAAGTTCCCTCAGAGGGCGTTAAGTCCGTTTCTGGTAGCGGCCGCGTCCGGGTTGTGCGAGGAGTCCTTGGCGGACGAGTCGTCCCAGGCGGGAGCGGGTGACGTTGATCGAGGGCTCGTCGGTGGGCAGACCGAGGTGCTCGTGCAGATCGCGGACGCGGAACACCTTCTCGGGGTGCTCGTTGAACGTGCTCACGATGCGCTGGTAGACGGTGGCGGTGGCGGTCTCCGCGGGGGCCGGTGCGTGGTCGGGTGGGGTGAGGCCGTCGATGACTTTGCGGGTGGCGGCGAGCTCGACCAGGCGGGCTTCGGTCTCGGCGAGGGCGGTGGTGAGCCGCTCGATCTGCTCACGCAGGTTGCCGGCGCGGGTGGCGGTCTCATCGTGTTCGGTCTGCAGCAGCCGCAGGAGTTCGCTGACGTTCACGCGGCCAGCTCCACGTCGTCCCGCCAGGTGGGGGCGGGGGTGGTGAGGCGGCGGAGCATGCCGGCGGTGGAGGCCCAGTAGACGCGGGAGGCAGCGTTGTCGGGCCGGTGGTCGTAGTCGCGGGCCAGGCGCCGGTGCAGCATGAGGGTGCCGTTGACCTGCTCGACCACCCACCGCTTCGGTTGCGGGACGAAGCCCTTGCCCTCGTCGTCGGGGTTGCGCCGGACCACCTCGACGGTGATGTCCTTCACCGCTCCGTGGATGATCATGGCGTCCTTGAAGCCCTGGTCGACCAGGACCTTCTCCAGGCGTATCCCGCATCGTTCGGCCGCCTGGTCCAGCAGGGCGATGCCGGCCTCGTTGTCGTG
Source organism: Streptomyces sp. NPDC085946 (assembly GCF_044540485.1). Lineage (NCBI taxonomy): Bacteria > Bacillati > Actinomycetota > Actinomycetes > Kitasatosporales > Streptomycetaceae > Streptomyces > Streptomyces sp. NPDC085946. Next base: position 33,079 of record NZ_JBITSF010000040.1, read on the forward strand.
CGCGCTCCCGGCCAGGACCACCACGCCGATGATCAGGCCCAGCACGTCGACGGCGAGCCCCCGCTTCCTGCCGGGTGTCTTCTTGTTCGCGTCCAGTCCCGTCGTCTCCTTCGGCACCCCGGCCGCCACGCGGACGGACTGGGTGTCGATGATCACCAGGGACGGGTCCTCTAATCGTCTGGACCGCTCCCGCACCTGGCAGCGCAGGATCTCCTGGATCCGCTGGTCAAGGCCGTCCTGGCGCCACAAGGTGAAGTAGTAGAACACCGCCGACCAGGCCGGGAGGTCGTGCGGCAGGAGCCGCCACTGACAGCCGGTCCGGTTCTGGTAGAGCAGCGCGTTCACGACCTCACGCAGGTCGCAGGAGCCCGGGTCCCCGGGTCCCCGGTCGCCGACCGCGCCACCCGCTCCTGCTTCCACGCGGTGACCAGCGGCTCGATCAACGCCCACTGCTCGTCGGACAAGTCGGTTGCGTACGGCATCCGTTCCATGCCCGCGACCCCATCATGCACACGACATGAGGCGACGGCAGAACCGTCCCATCACCCACGAATGAGCGACACCACATCACCAGGAAAGGGACTTAACGTCCTCTCAGAGGCTAACGTCTCTACGGGATCTGGCGTGGACCAAAGTGCAGGCTTGTGTTCAACGTGTGCCTGGGTATGCCGTAATCTGACTCGCGTCGCGCCTCACGGATGGACAGTACTTGAAGCGAACCAGTCGTAAAGGGTGGATTCTGCCCCTTTCGGGAGATCATTGACGAACACCACGGCCAAGCCGCGCTGGGCTCGCGAGCAGCATACGTAAAACAGGTTGCGTGACCGCTCGGTACGGCTGGTTTTGTCGGTGCCAGCGAGCATCTTGCCGATGCTGAACCTGTTCCAGGCGCTATCGTCGACCACTACCACGACGTTCTCGAATTCGTCGCCCTTGACGCCGTGCTGGGTTGAAAACGGGGTGAGTTCATCGATGAAGTGAGTGACGCTGATGACTTCTCGGTAGGACACCGTACGGAGGTTGTTCGAGAAAACTGCCCGTCGCTGGCCGCGCTCGTCCAGGTTCGTTGCGGTTCTGTGGCGTTCAAGGTCTTTAAGCTTTCCTGGCATGGCGAGGAGATGACCGTCGGCCATCAGGTCAAGTACGTCGCCAATGGTGCCGGTCGTGCGTACGGCGTCGAGTGTACGGATGGCCTCGCTGACGGCGCGTTTGTGAGCGTGGCGGGTGATCCGTGTCCGTCCTTCGTCCAGCAGGCTGGTCAGCTCGGCGAAGTCGTTGTTGCGGAAGGCTGTGCTCACAGCCTCGACCCGGGTGAGGTACTGGATATAGGGCTCGTTGCGTGCCATGAGGTCGTCGGGGCCGTAACGGCTCAGCTGTCGATACTGTTCGAGGAGGTTGGCGTACTCCAGAGTGCCGGCGATACTGCGGTGGGTGAGCAGGAGGTACTTAGTGTTCTCGCGTGTCCAGCCGTTCTGAGCGAGTGCTGTTTCGGCAGCGGTCAGTCGCTCGGGGCCAGCCTGGATGCCACTGTTGAGGAACAGGTAGACCTCACCGGTCTGCTGCTCGCCGACGGCGTCCTGAATGAGCTCGGGACGCATCCGATTGAGCACCTCGACGACAGGAGGAGAACACCGGTAGTTCTCGTGCTTGGTGATCTCGGTGAGGAGGTCGGGACGTTTTACCGCTCCGACGCCGGACTCGTAGATCTTCTGCATGGAGTCGCCGAATAGGCCGACTACGCACTTCTCATGGCCGGCGCCCGCCAGGTGGTCCAGCAGGAGCTGGATCGTCTTGGGTGAGGTGTCCTGGTACTCGTCGACGAAGACGACCGGGTACTTGCTGGCAATGATACGTACGAGCTTGGGGTGGGCTGTGACGAGGCGGAGCGACAGTGCGATGACGTCATCGTGGGAGATGCGCCCTTCGCTCAGTCTGCGCCCGCGGTCGGAGTACTCAATGACTGGGGGAGCGGTGACGTCATTAAGGTCTTCGGGTCTGGTCAGGTGCTTGTTGTAGTCGAGAATTTGCTGCCAGAGCTCACGCTGGTACGGCTGGATGGCACTCCAGAGAAATTCGTGGATGGTGCCGACATCGACGAGCGGGTCCGCGGCGATGCGTTCGTGGATCTTCTTCTTGGCGACGTTCGTATATGTGATGCAGGCGATCCGCCGGCTGTGCGCCTCCAGGTCTGTGCGGTGGTGATCCAGGAGGTGTTGCAGGGCGCGGACCAAGGTGGTCGTCTTGCCAGCGCCGGCCCCTGCTTCAACGAGGAAGCTGCGCCGGGCTTCCAGCTCCGTGGCGACGGCTTCGAGGGTGTCTAGGCGAGCCACTGCAGTCCTTCGGCGATGTAACGGGGAACAGCCCAGTCCTCCAGGAGCATGACGTCGAAGGCAAAGTCGGTTTTGTGGTCGCTGAGTTGCTCTGCGATGTCGTAGGCCTTGGCTTCGATGTCGTTGGCGGTGGGGTCAGCCCCGACCTCCTTAACGAAGGCAGCCTTCAGGGCGAGCTGGCGGAAGTCACGTGCGAGGGGTTCTGCGTTGGCGATGATGAAGGCATCCTCGAAGCTTCGCGCGCACGCTCCCGAATCTCTCTCCGGGATCTGGTAGGCAACTCGGACGTGCCCCTGCTCCTTGTCAGCCGGGTCGGTGGCGACCAGCTCAGCGATGCTGGACTTCTCGGGCAGCCAATTCTTGAGCGTCTGGTTCGAGGTGACCGTCTGCCCCTGGCCGGGAGGGCAGGATTTGCGGTGCTTCGGGCACACGGAGTCGATGTCGGTGATGACGAGAGTCTTGACGTTTAGGAAGGTGAGTAGTTCCCGGAAGCGGACGGCGTAGGCGTCGCCGACCTCGATGACCGATACGTATTGGTGCAGCAGCTCCTTGGCGCAGCGTCGGACCATCTCGGGTAGCAGCAGGCGTTCTGCGGTGCCCTCGATCAGGATCACCTTGTCGGCGAAGAACATGTCGCACCGATGCAAAACCATGTACTGGCGCAGGAAGCGCAGGGTCTCGTCGCCCTGCGGGGTGGCCTTGACCTTGGCCTGGAAGGTTGAGAGGTCCTTGACCGTGAGCTGCGGCTCGGAACGGTCGAAGTAGCGCACGGTGTGGAAGCCGCTGCTGGCGACGATGTGGGAGGAGTGCGTGGTGATGACCACCTGCACCTTCCAGCCCGTTTTGCGGTCGATGAAGTCCTGGATGTTCTTGATGAACGTCTCCTGCATCTGGGGATGCAGATGGGCTTCTGGTTCCTCAATGAACAGCACCTGGAGTGCCGGTTTGGGCGTGCTGCGTTCATAGGTCTGGTGGAAGCTGATGACCTGCAGGATCGTGAAGATCAGCTTGCTGTAGCCCAGCCCATTGTGGCCCTCGGGAAGGTGAAAGCCGTCGTCCCCGGACGGATACTGGATGCGGGTACTGCCGCGGAGGATTCCAGAAGCCTCGATGAGGGAGACGATGCGAGGCTTCTGGACGGGGGTGATGGTGCCCACTCCGAAGGTGCGCAAGTCCTCGAAGATCGGGTCGAACAGTGTGGCGTAGTTGTCGTCGAGTTGCTGTGAGGCGGACGCCAGAGCGGTCTCGATCTGTTCGATGCTCTGGTGACGGTCCTCGTGTCCACTGTTGACCTTGTAGTAGGCTTCGAACGTCTTCGACAGGGTGCGGGCCTTGTCGCTCGGCGTGTCATCCATCTTGGTCTGTGCGTAGACGAACTTGACCGACAGGATGGATTCGGCAGCGCCGCGCTTGATCTCTTTGCGGACATGATCGTCTAGCGGACTGACCGCTCGATAAGCCGGGGCAAAGTAGTCCGAGAAGTTCTTGCGCAGCCACTTGATGCGATCGAATGGCTCCTGCCGGCTGGCCGACCAGAAGCTTTTGAGGAAGTCGTGCGGGCGGGCAACCTCCAGCGCCGCCTCGATCCTGACCTCGAAGCAGGCATCGTCCAAGTCGAGTATCACACCCGTGAGTGGTGCGAGGTCGTCATCTTCCGTGTACTCGATGGTGAGGGCCAACCGGATGGCCGGGACGAGGGCACAGGCTTTGGTCAGTAGGTCCTCGCTGGTCTCCGTGTCTCCCCGGTCAGCGTGCGCCTGCGCCTCGCCAAAGATCTGCCGCGCCTGCTCGATGTCGGCTATGCGGCAGGTGGAAAAGTCCTCCAAGACGAACTTCGTGTCCTCTTCACCGAAGAACTTTTCGAAGAGATTGACAAACGATGTCTTGCCGCTGTTGTTGCGTCCGACAATGAGAGTGGTCTTCGGGTCAACCCGGACGTCTACCCTCTCGAGGGCGCGAAAGTTGATCACTTCGGCATGAGTCAGCTGCATCGCACTCCCGACATCGTCCCCAACCCCAGCCTCCCAAGGGCGGCATATGCCTGCGCCTGCCGAGAGTCAAAGCAGTATCTGATACCGAAGGGGCAGAGGGTGCTAAATGACCCAAAGTGATCAGTGGTATGAAAAATTATGTCTATTTCGATCTTCAATGATCCATGGCGATCACCGATTTGCGCCAGGTGCCGGTGTACGCGGTGAAGGCGCCAGCAGACGGAACTGCACCTCTTAGTACTCCAGTTGCAGTTCGCTATCTCTGCTGGTCAGAGGCGTCTTCTTGAGTCTATTCGGCTGCCGTGGCGCTTGGTGCCGGAAGTTCGTAACCTCCACCGTGGCGGTCCGTTGTGATTGTCATGCAGGATGTGCGGCCCGACGTCTGGTCGGCGGAACTGGAAGAGGTGCTCGTTCGGGTCGGTCACCGGTTCGGGCAGGTGGACCTACGGCGGCAGATGAGGGCCTATGTGAATGGTCTGCTCGGCCCGGTGGGCCGGAAGAACAGCTGGCAGCTGGCCGAGTACGTAGGCCACCGCACCCCTGCGGGCCTGCAGAATCTGCTGAACCGTGCGCGCTGGAATCCTGACGAGGTGCGTGATGACCTGCAGGAGTATGTCGCCCACAAGCTTGGGGAGCCGGGCGGTGTGCTGATCATCGACGACACCGGCTTCCTGAAGAAGGGGACGGTCTCGGCCGGTGTCCAGCGGCAATACTCGGGGACTGCCGGCCGCACGGAGAACTGCCAGATCGGGGTCTTCGCCGCCTACGCTTCCCGGCACGGACGAGCGCTGGTGGACCGGGAGTTGTATCTGCCGAAGTCCTGGACGACGGACCGGGACCGCTGCGAGGCGGCGAAGATACCCGACGACCGTGACTTCGCGACCAAGGGCGACCTGGCCAAAGCCATGATCCAGCGGGCCCTGGCCTCGCCACTGCCCATCGCCTGGGTGACCGCGGACTCGGCCTATGGCCAGGAATGGCGGCTGCGGCGGATGCTGGAGGAAGCCGGCGTCGGTTACGTCCTGGCCGTCCCGAAGTCCCAGCCCATCCCCGCGCTGGGCCGCATCGATCTCGTCATCGCCCAAGCGCCGAACGAAGCCTGGGAACGCCATTCCTGCGGTGACGGAGCGAAGGGGCCGCGCGTCTACGACTGGGCCGCGGCGAAACTGCCGACCGTCTACGACTTCGACGGCGATCAACCCACGCACCACCGGTGGGTCCTGGCCCGCCGCAGCCTCGCCCGGCCGGAAGAGATCGCCTACTACCTCGCCTACGCACCCGTCGGCACAGAGGTTCCCGAACTGGCCCGGATCGCCGGCAGCCGGTGGGCGATCGAGGAGTGCGTCCAGGCCGCGAAGAACGAATGCGGCCTGGACCAGTACGAGGTCCGCCGCTATCCGGGCTGGTACCGGCACATCACTCTCGCCATGCTGGCCCACGCCTTCCTCGCGGCCATGTCCGCCACCGCAACGACGGCAAGGGGGGCCGCAGAAACGGTTCCGGCGCCCTTGCACCCCTCACCGTGGCAGAAGTCCGGCGGCTCCTGGCAGTTCACCGTCTCCCACCGACACACCGGCGGAAAGCCGATTACGCGCTGAGCTGGTCCTGGTGGCGGCGCCGCCACCAGGCAACCGCACGACGCTGCCACTACCGTCGCCGCCACGGTGGAGGCTACGAACTTCCGGCACCAGGCGCCACGGCAGCCGAATAGACTCAAGAAGACGCCTCTGACCAGCAGAGATAGCGAACTGCAACTGGAGTACTAGTGACGTGAGTCAGAGGTTCGTCGTTGGTTTGGTGTGAATCGCCGTGGACCGAAAATTCCGCCGTTGTCGGTAACCGATGCCCAGCGGGCT
>NZ_JBITSF010000041.1:0-37577 GCF_044540485.1 Streptomyces sp. NPDC085946
TGGCTGACGTCGACCTGGTTTTGCCGCTCAGCACTCGCCCGCTCTTAACGGCTCGCAGGCCGCGGCCGGGCTGACCGCGTGCCGCCTGGCGGAAGCCTTCGGCTCTCCGCAGCGGGCCCGCGAGATCCTTGACGGACGGATCGCCTACCTGGGCCGGCAGCCCGCACCAGCCCACCGCGCGCAGGAAACCCCCGCCGGACTCGCTCTGCTGCGGATCGCCCGGGCCGCCCTGGAGGCACACCTGCCCGGCACCCAAACCCCGTCGTTCGACGAAGGCGCCATCGCCCGCCGCGTGAAGGAATCCATGTCCCGCTCCCGGCCGGAGTCGGCCTGGCAGCCGCCTTCCCCGGCGGAAGGGGAGCACTGCACACAGCAGCCGCCGGCCGGCACCCCCTAGACACAGACGATCGCCCTGCCCGGCTACGGGCCCGGACCGCCCGCCGGCGGGAGCGCGCAGACGCGAAGCGGTCTCGCTGCTCGTCGGTGAGAGTCAGGCCCGGTGGCGAGCTGAGACGTCGCAGCGCACATCCGCTGCTTCGGAGAGCAGGACCGACGCCTGTTCGACCGCGACGCGGCGCTGTGCGTATAGCGTCGCCAGATCCGTCGACCAGGCAGGGAAGTGTCCCTCTCGCCACAGGTGCAGCGCGAGCCAGGACAGGGTCCACTCCGCGATCCAGGCACCGATGCGGGTGACCCAACGATCGATGAAGTCCTCCAGGCCGGAGTCCTGCAGTTCGATGCCCAGCCGCGTGCACTCGCGCCAGCCCTCGGTCATGCGCTCCCGGGTGACCCGCCGTGCGTCCGGCATCAGCGCGCCGAGCACGATGCTCACTTCCACCCACGCCGGCCGCTCCTCCTCCCCCTCGTACCAACGTCCCTCCGGTTCGGGCAAGGGCTCCGGCCACACCAGAGGGCGGTCGGGGAGCAGCGCCTCCAGGACAGCCCGGGCCCGGAAAAGCAACTCCTCGGTCGGTTCCGGATCGTCCGGGCCGGCCACTCCGCCGTGCCTGCCGTACGGGAAGCCGCGGACCACCTCGGGCAGCAGCGGTTCCTCGCCCTCGACGGGACGAGCCGCCAGTTCCTCATACCTCGGCCGCCGCAGCCGCAGGAGATGCTCGCGAGCCCAGCACCGCTCGTGCTCGCCCACCGACTCGTCGAGCACCACACGGGCCAGCGCTTGCTCACCATGCGGCACGCCCACCGCTGCCAGCAGGTCGATCGCCGACAGCACGGCCAGACCGGCCCGTACGCACGCCTCGGCCGCCTCCGAGACGGCCGGGGCCGGCACCCGTTCCTGCCGGACGGCCTCCGTCAGCAAGCGCAGCAGATCCTCGATCCGGTGAACCGCCCGCTGACGGGAACGCGCGGACGCGAAGCGCTGTCGCTGCTCGTCGGTGAGAGGCAGGCCGGGTTCGCTCTCGGACCTCTCGTAGAGGTCGTGCTCGTCCTCGGACCAGCCGTACGTGGGGGGTGGCGCCTCCGCGATCGCCGCAGCGAGGCCGTCGAGGATCCCGGCCGCCTTCTCGTCGTGCGTCATGAGACCCCCAGGCACTCCATCACCGTTTCCCCGCCATCGTGGACGCCGGGGTGCCGCCGGAACGTGTCTTCAACTCTCCAACCCCTCCAGCTTGGGCGGTGGGCCGCTCATCCGCCGGGCGGAACGGCCCCGCAAGAGGCCGGACCAGAGAATGACACCTCCCACCGAGGGCCGACCGCGGGCGGGGACGCGACGTTGAAGCGAAGACGCCGAGCCTGTTGGGCTTCTGGCCGCAAGCGGCTCGTCCCTGCGCCGCCGGCACCACCCGCACGGCGTGAGTCTTCCCCCTGACAAGCCTGCCGTGCGGGCGCCTCCCACTCAGCACACCCCCCTTGCAGAGGCAGGCAGGCGATGGCCCACGCCCAGGTCCGCGACACCCCCCCCGCGCTCTCCCCACGCCCGCCCTCCTGCCGCCCGCACCCGCCCGCCCCGCCGTCCTTCCGGGCGGTGCTGCGCCACCGGCACTGCCTGCGGCTGCTGGCCGCGTCGGTGACCGGGCGTCTCCCGCTGGGGATGGTGCCCATCGCCCTGATCCTCGCAGTCCGTGCCGACGGGCACTCGCTGGCCACGGCCGGCCTGCGCTCCCTGTGGCCCGTCGTGTTGCCGGACGCCGCCCACGTGCGCACCGCCTACACCCTGGACGCCTCCACCCAGGAGATCGTCTACGTCGCCGGATCCGCCCTGGCTATCGCGGTCACCGGCTGGCTCTGCTCGCCCGCCGCCCTCGCGCTGGCGGCTGCCGCCCCCCTGACCGGCACCCTGGCCTTCGCCGCCACCGGCCCCGCCCGCACCTGGCGCGCCACCGGCCGCCGCCGTGGTGACCGGCTCGGCGCTGCGCTCGCCCGCCTCGCGCGTGCTGCTGGCCGCCCTGGTCTTCCTCGGCGCCACCATCGGCACCCTCGACGTCGCCGCCATCACCACCGCCGGCCCCCACCATGCCGCCTGGCTGGCCGGCGCCCTGCCCGCCGTCTTCTCCGCCGTCGGCCTGCTCGGCGGCGCCCTCTACACCCGCCACCAGCCCGTCCCCACGCGGCGCCACCTGCTGCTGGCCGCCCTGTTCACCACCGCCTGGCTGCCCCTGCTCGCCCCCCTGCCCGTCCGGCCGTGCTCGCCCTGGCCCTGCTGCCCGGCGCCCTGTTCGTCTCGCTGCTCGCCGCGGCCGGCCTGACCCTGACCTCCCTGGCCCCACGCGGCTGCTCCACCGAGGCGGTGGGCTGGATGTCTAGCGCGAGCCGCCTCGGCCTGGCCACCGGCACCACCCTGGCCGGGATGCTCGGCGGACACTTCACCCTCCCGCTGCTGGCCGCCGCCCTGTGCACCCTGCTCCTGACCGCCCGCCCCGCTCCCGCGCTCGCACAGACCTCCGCCTGAACCCCAAGGCATGCACCCCCGCCTCGAAGGGCGTGGCCAGGATGCCAGCGGCTGGTGGTGCCTGTAGGAGACCGACCAAGGTGAGCCCAAAAGAGGCAGGGGGATGGTCTTGGCCTGACCCCTATCGGGAAGGCCCGGCATCGCCTGCGGCCGTAGACCGCGGCCACAGGGAGCCTTTCTGGTCCCTCATTGCGGTCGCATGAGGTCCAGGTCTTCGCCCCATGCGTCCAGTACCTCGCCGTGCCCGGCCTGTCGGGCCACCGTCTCGACACGGGTGAACAGGTACCGCTGCAGGGACGGGTCGCCTGTTGCCGAGATGCGGTCCACGGCGTGGAGCAGCACGTCGGTGTCCCAGTCCGGCAGCGGGTGCCGGTCAAGCTCCCACTTCAGGTACTTGTTGTAGGGGCGGGGGCGGCGGTCGAGGGCGAAGAGCAGTTCGAGCAGGAACCGGATGCTGTCGGCGGCGTCGAGGTGAGCGGCGAAGGCCTGGCCGTCCCGGTGGTTTTTGATGGAGCGGTAGAGCGAGTTGGCGTAGGCGTCGAGCCAGCCACGGGCGCTTTGGAATGCCTCATTGACACCCAGATGTGCCTTGTCGGCGAGGATCCGGGCGATGTCTCCGTCGAGCCGGTCGAGCACGATCTGGGCTCGGGCAAGGGCGTAGCGTTCGAAACCTGGCATCCCGGCTGCGCGGAATTCACGGAGGGAGACGATGACGAGGTCCAGTTCGGCAGTGCGATGGCCGGTGAACCGGGTGAGATCGGTCGTGGCGTCGTCGGCGAGGACCACGTACAGATCGTGGTCGGAGTGTGGGGTGCTCATGCCGTCGTGGGCTTGTGAACCTTTAAGGACGAGACCGACGACGGCTGGATCAGCGGCGGCGAGTTCGACGAGCGCGTCGTAGGTGAGAGGCTGCTGAGCAGTCATGGTGTGGATCTCCGCTGTGGTGATGACGGGTATGCCTGCTGGGGCAGCCCTTGCTTGGAGAGGCGCCCCGCACCGTCTGCGGCTGCACAGGGCCGCCGCCCGGAAGATCAACGCACATCCGGACCCTACCTCCGGCCGGGCCGTGGGTAGGGCATTCGGACAGACGCCAGCACGCCGGCCCTCCGTGGTCACAGCCACTCGCCGGGGCTGCGACCGGCATGGTCGCCTGGCAGAACATGCGGCGCCGGTTGATCAGGCGTCCGCGCGGCGCAGCCGCTCGGACGCCTGATCAACCGGCCGGGCGACGGCGGAGCCGCTCGGCTGGGCGACCGATGCCTTCTTGGCATTGAAGGCCAGCACCCACAGCCCCGCGGCCCAGGCCACCTCGGACTCCTCACGCGTCCAGTGCCGCCCGCGCGCCCGGGCGTATTCGCTCAGGAACCGCTCGGTCTCGGTGACGGTCGCAGGCCGGTTCTCGACCCCGCCCGTGGGGAAGACCGTGGCTGCCAGGCTGGCCAGTGCTGCCTCGGGACGGGCGACCGCGCTGTCCCAGTCGTGTACCACGTGCAACCTGTCGCCGCTCCAGCGAATGTTCTGGGATTCTAAGTCGCCGTGCCCGACCACCTCGGGCAGAGCGGTGCGTCGCAGCCGGGTGCGCACCCGGCGGGCCGTCTCCTTCAGCCAGCCGGGGCCGGGACGGTCGTTGAGATCCACGTCCATGTCGTCCGGCCACGGCCAGGGCCGCGGATCGTCATGGTCCCAATCATTCCATGGCGACGCGGGAGCCAACGGAGGCGCATCCGCAACTGCTGGCGCCGCCGTCATCAGGCGGGCCAGCGCCGCCGCGAACAGTTCGGGTGCGTCCGGACGCGGCGGCAGCACGGTGCCACCGGGGACCAGGGCCTCGGCCATGACGACCTGGCTCCTCAACGGCCCCCGGCCGTCCACAGACTCCGGCCCCGCCAACGGCTCGGGCACGGAAAGCCGGCTTGATGCACGCGGCGTTGCGCCTCCAGGCAGCCGGTCAGCCGGACCGCCCGGCCAGCCCGCTTCCCACCCCCGGAGAAAAGCGCACTGTGCCCCCATTCATCTCTGGCGGCAGAGGTGCGCTTGCTGGTGGGATCACCCCAGATCACTCGCCTTCGCATCCCGAGGAGTCTCCATGCAGCAGCGCCCGCGTCCGTCCGCTTTCCGCCCGGCCTCACCCGCCCGCGCCCCGGCGAGGACCTCGCCACGCGCCCCTTCACCCGTCCCGGCACCGACCTCGCGGCGCGCCCGTTCACCACGGCCGCGCGCCCGTAGCACTTGGCCAGCCTGCCGGCACATCCCCCTGAGCGCCCGCCCGGATCTCCCTCTCGCCCCGGGCGGGCACCGCCGCGCCCGCAGCGCACCGCCGCACCGCCCGGGCCGCACTGCCGTCGCCCTCTATGCCCGGCACGCGGCGAAGAGGACGCGGCCGGGTACCGCCGGTGCATCGAACTAATTTCCGAAGCGTGACCACCTCCGATCCGGCCACGTTCGACCCGCAGGCCTTCCCACCGACCTGATCGCCGCGCAGCGCACGGCCGCCGAGCTCTACGCCAGGCTGCACGCCCTGCAGGCCCGCCTTCCCCGGCCCCGTGAGCCGCACGAGGGGTGGCCGGAGGGAGCCGGAGCGCTGGCAGCGCTCCGGACGGCCCGCCTCGCCCGGCTGGCGCCAGGAGAAAGCAGCCGAGTTTGACCGGCTCCGTGAGGACCTGCGCGAGGCGACCGCCGTGGGTGCAGTGCCACCCGTGGTGGGAGCGCTGCAGGAGCGAGGGAGTCGAGGGCAAGACCCTGGTCGCCGCCCGGATGGCCCTCAAGCACGCCGACGGGGCCGTCCCCTGGCCCGCGGAGACGTCGACGCCGCCGCCTGACCCAGCCAGGCCGGGCCGACCGTGCCCGGTCTTTGGCTGCTGCTCCCGCCCGTGAACCCCGGCCCGGGAGTCCCGATCGCAGCCTCGCTCGTGCCAGGCGGGGCTGCCAAGCCTCACCCCCGTCCGGTCAGGACCGGACCGTGCCCCGGGCGACCGGGACAACTTTCCTCCCGCCCCACGGGAACTTCACCCGCCTCCAGACCGGTCCCGGCCGGGGAACAGGCAGCGTGAAGGCACACCCCCATCCGAGCGGCCTGCCATACCAGGACCAGGGAGAGACCACGCGTGCCCGACACCGCCCGCCTGTACGCCCTGACCAGCACCATCACCCACCCCTTCATCACCGGCGAGGAAGGACCGGCGCTGCTGATCCACGACCCGGCACTGGCGATGCGCTGGTACCTCGCCCACGAGCAGGAGGACAACCTCGCCGTCACCGTGCAGGCCGGCGACGACGGCGGCCGCACCTGGCGCCCGCTGCCCGTCCACGACCTCCTGACCGACACCGAGCACGCCCTTGCCGCCGACGACCAGGCCGCCCTGCTGCGCGAGGCACTGACCGGTCTGGCCGCCACCTGGCTCGACCGCCGGATCCGGCTCCTCCCAGCCGCAGGGCCCCGGTCTGCTGCGCGCCGCCGCCCAGACCCTCACCGCCCTCACTCTGGCGGAAGACCCGGCCACCGCCCCCGTCGACGAGTTGCTGCACGCGCTCGCCTGCTGGAGCGGCTCACCTACTCCTCCGAGCTCGGCCAGCTCCGCGACCGCGCCGACCACGCCCAGCAGCAGCTTCTGCAGGCCCTGACCGGCCGGGTGCTGCTGACCGCCACCGCCGTGGCCGTCCATCCCGATCCGCGCCACCCGGTGTACGAGGCGGCCCACGCCTACATGCGGCAGCTGGCCAGCGCCGGCACCCGATCCCACCCGCAGCCGGTCGCCCAAGCCCTGGCCCGGGCCGGACAGACTCTGACCGACGCTGTCGCCGCCCTCAACCCCGATCCTGGTCCCGGTTCTGGTCCCGTCCCCGCGACGGCCGTCGAGGGCGAGCAGCCGACGCCGCTGCCCGGCTTCCCCGTGCACTTCACCGACCTGCAGGCCGCTGCCGCCTGGCGTGCGCTGTCCCCGCTGGCCCGCCGGGACGCCGAAATGGCCATGGAGGACCTGGTGCGCGCCGATGCGCAGATCTTCAAGGCCGCCGCCGCAATCGCCGCCTGGGACATGGGCCGGCCCTGCGACCTGGCCCAGGCGGCAGCCTTCGACCGTCTCAGCCCCATCGAGCAGCGCCGCCGCAGACAGAGCGTGTACAACGGTGAGGACCGTGCCCTGGGCGGCCGCCGCTACATCCGGGACCGGCTGGATGACCTGGCCGTCCGGCACGCGCTGCTGCTGCATGCTGCCGTCCTGCACGACGCCGAGCAGGCCGCCATGACCGCCAAGCACCGGGCGGTCCTTACCACCTCCACGGCCACCCTGCCGCCCGCAGACACTCCCCGCACCACAGGCGAGTCCCTGGCCGAGCACGACGCCTTCATGGCCCACCTGACCGCGGCGGAGAACCGCATCGACCAGGTTCTGCAGACCCAGCGGCAGATGACCCGTGACGCCCTGCACCGCCTCTTTCCCCGCAGCGGCCACGCCCTGGGCATGCACGAGCTGCGCACCCGGCTCCTGGACCGCTCCCGGCTCGGCCTGGACGACCACACCCGCGCCCACCAGCAGATCTGCACCACCGCACGCGACCTGCAGGCCTATTTCAGGAGGGGACACACACAGTTCGGCCAGCTGACGGTGACCGAGCAGGACCTCAGCCAGGCCCGCGACCGCCACCACTATGCCGAGCAGTACTTCGGCGACCTGCAGGAAAGCCGCCGGGGCACACTGCTTGCCCTCAAGGCCCTGGACACGGTGGCCGGCCTTGAGCCCACACCGCCCGGCACTGCGGCCGAGCGCGCCGCACGGATCGCCGCCCAGTCCCGCCAGCGCGCCCGACAAGGCCCCGCCGAGGAACCACGCACGGCCGATCCCGCTGAGATGCAGCGGCAGCACACCCAGCACGCCCACCCGGGGCAGCACAGCCCGGCCGTCCGGCCCACCTGAACCGGACGGCCGGGCAGGCGGCTGCCGTATGTCTGCGCGCGGCCGTCACACGGGCGGCGCCACACAGACACCCGGCGGCACCTTGCCGCGAAGATCCTGGAGGGAGGGGAGAGGGCCTGCGCCCGGCAGCGGGCAGCCAACTGCCTACCAGCCGACACTGTTGCCTGGCCGCACGGACCGCGCTGCGGACCGGTGCCCGGCCCCGCCGGCGTTACCGTGCCGGGCGAGAGCTTCAGGCCTGCGCCGGTGCCTTCTCGGTTTCCTCGGCGTCGGCCGCCGAGACGGCCGACGCCTCTGCGGCTGTGCCCGCCGCTGGCGCGGAGCCGGTCACAGCGGTGTAGAGCACGGTGTTCTTCTGCTTGCTGCGCTCCACGCGGCTCTTGGCCACCAGCCGCTCCAGCGTGTTGCGCACGGTGTTGATGTCGCGGGCCCGCTCGGGGTACTCCCGCTCCAGGTCGCTGACGACCTCGCTCGCGGTGCGCGGCTGCCCGGCGTGCTGCCTCAGGATGCCCAGCAGTACTTCACCCAGGGTCGGTTCACCAGCCTTGGCCGCCGACTTCTTCGCCGCAGGTGCCTTCTTGCCCGCCTGCTTCTTCGCAGCGGGTGCCTTCTTCGCCGCCGTCTTCTTCACCGTGGCCTTCTTGGCCGTGGTCTTCTTCGCGGGAGCCTTGGCAGGTGTGTCCTGTCCCTGCTCGGTCGCGGCCTCAACAGTCGGCTCGGTCGCGTCAGCCGGCTCTGCCGGCTTGGACGTGCCGTCCTGCGGCTGCACCGACTCGCCCTCGGTTGCCTGGGCGCTGACGCCGGCACCAGCCGGGCCCGCCACCGCTTCCAGCGCCTTCACCAGCCAGACTTCGTCCACCACGAGCTGCTCAAGACGCTTGCGCAGCTGGGCCTGTTCCTCCCGGTTCTTTGCGAGGTGGTCGGCGAACTGGGCCTCGTACTGGCTCTGGAGGGCGGACTTCTCCGGCTCGGTGGCCACGCGGCACACTCCTTCATACGGTGATGTTGTTGCCGGATGCTACCCATAAACGCTGTCATCGCTGTTGTCCTGGGCAAACATCATCCCTGCGAATTGCCGCACAGAATCGCCGGACACGACACCGAGACGAAACCACCTTCTCGACCGACGGCGGACGGCGGCCCGGTCCAGTCCGGCCGCTTGACGCTGATCAAGAACCGGGCGGATCGTAGCCCTCAACGCCGCATTCCCTCCCGGAAGGGGGCTGGTGTGTCGTTCACTTGGCGCTACGTCGTGCGCCCCGACGGCTCCTTCTGCCGCATCGGCAACATCAACAACAGCCTCGACCACATCAGCGATGAAGAACTCGCCAGGCTGCACCCCACCAGCCAACACGAAGACGAACAGCAGGCCCAGCTCTGCTCCCGCTGCGGGGGCGACCTCTTGCTGCACTGGTACGACCCGCTGATGACAGGCGTCTGGATGGAACTGTGCCCGGCCTGCGACGCCCACCGGCCCGCCGCCCGCGCATTCATCCAGTGGCACCGCGACACCGACCGCGATCCCAGGTCACTGACGGAACTCTTCGAAGCCTGGGAGACCGAGACCATGCACGCCCACGGCTGGGTCCACGCCCCGCAGCCCAGGCCCGCCCAGCCCACCAGTCCACCTGCGCCTCGTACCGCGCTGCGAAGGCTGAACACTGAGCAGTAGCAGACCAGTGCGGCCGGACCCTCTGGGCACGGACAGGCAGTGCCAGCACTGATGCCCGCCCGCCCTTGGGGGGCAGTACACATCCAACAGAGCACGGGACCGTATCCCGTACTCCTGAGGGGCAGAACCCGGGCCGCGGCGTGGGAACCCCCTGGGCTGCTCCGGCCGGGGCAAGGGAACCGGTGGCCAAGCCCTCCCGGTCCCGCACGATGCCGACCGGGGCGGCGGCCCGCAGGGCGCGGTGGAACCGGCGAGGTCATATCCCGTCCCAGGGCCCTGCGCTGGCCTCGAACGGCCCGCCCCGCGCCGGAGGCTTCGTTCATGCGTGACGGCCCGCTCCCGGAGGCCGCTGCTCGGGCGCCTGAGGGCACGGCACGCCCGGCTGCGGCGCTGGAGGCTGCGGTCGTGGTGTCCGGGTACGTGCGGCCCGCCCTTGCCGGAGCCGTTCGGCCATGGCCTGATCTGAGCGGCCCGGTCGGCGAAGGGCCGCGCGTTTCCCCGGGCCGTGGCGCGCAGGAAGCCCGTCTCGTCGTAGCGGCTGCGGTAGGCCGCACTGGCGTACCGCGCCGAAAGGGGGGCGAAGGCAGCGGCAACGGCGGGGGCGAACTTGGTGGTATGGGTCAGGTATGGCCGGTCGGCCTGGCGTCAGGACAGCTGGGTGACATCGACGGCGATGTCGACGGCCTGCTCGAACTGCACGCTCGTGGCCAGAGTGCAGGCCGCGGACAGGGCCGAGGCGTCCAGCGGGGCCAGCGTGAACACCACATGCGTGATGAGTGGTCCGGGCTGCGGGTGGGTGAAGAGCTCCTCGTGGTAGGCGTCGGCGAAGGCACTCTGTTCGCTGGTGTTCCAGTGCGCACCGCGGGGCATGTTGCCGTGTCCGATGTGTTCCAGCAGCGCCGCGGCCCGCGCGCGGGGGTCCTGCGCGCGGTCGTGCACGTAGTGGTGCACAGCGGCGGCAGGACCAGGCGTGCCACACCGTGCAGCGGCCGGCCGCCCGGGTTAAGGCGCTGCGGCGTCACCGGCTGAAAGGCGGCAGCGTGCAGGGCCGCCTCCGCCTCCAGGCGCTCGCCGTAGCGGTAGACGGCCGCCCGGTGGCCGTCCAGGCCGTAGCGGTTGTTCCGGTGCGCGTTGCGGGTCTTGTCCGAGGCGACGGTCACCGCGTTGAAGTAGGCGGCCCACTCGCCGGACGGCCGGTTGTGGATATTGCGCCGCGGGTCCGGCTCCCGGTAGCCGTTCCACCGGAGTGCACCGCTTTCGGTGTGCCAGCCGTGGTTGATCCAGGCCGTGGGGTAGGCCGCGTACAGCGCGTCCATCAGCACTTTGGCCAGGTTGCGCCGCTGGAAAACGGGATGGACGCGCAGCATGCTCACCTTGATCGCCTGCTCGTCGGGGTGAAGGAAGAAGTCCAGCTGCCCCGCCCCCCTGCGGCTGACGGCCGCCACCAGGTGGCGCCCCAGCCAGGGAATCCTGGCGCTGACCTTCCACTCCGTCAGCCACAGCGACAGCCCCTCCTCGGGCAGGACGCCCTCCTTTGCGGCCACGCTAGCGGGCGGCAGCCGCAGGCATCACCGCCACCAGCCGGCTGCTCGCCCCCTGGACACCCTCCACCGCGGCCAGTGCGGCCGCCGTACCGTCCTCCAGCCGCCGGCTGCCCTCGTCCTGCCCGAGCCCGGGCCAGCGGCCCGTATCGAGCTGCAGGGTGCTCTGCACGATGGCCTCGGCCCGCCCGGACACTGCCTGCGGTCCGGACATCGCTTGCGGCCCGGGCGTGCCGTAGGTAACCACCTCGGCCGTGCACTGCACATCACCACGGACGTCGGGCGCCGACCGGTGATCGAAGATGACCTCACCCGCACCGCTCAGAGCGGCCATCAGCCGGTTGACCGCCTCCGGCGGCCCGCTCAACTGCACCTGGGTGTAGAACGGCTCGGGCGTCTGGGACGACTCACTCACGGCTGACTGCTCCCCTGCACTGCGGACGGTTTCAGGAAGTGACCTTCTCTCTTCGGAAGGAAAGTTCCCCCGCTCCCGCGGTCTTCGAGAATCCCGACACGCTGCAGACGATGCAGCAGGAGATCGCCGAGGTCACGGCAGCCATGCGCCGGTGTCTTGAGCAGGCCGCCGCGGCCCTCGATACGCCCCGGCCCGAGGACCCGGCAGCATCCCGCGCCGCCCGGCCCGGCAGGGACACCGCCGCACATCACGCCGCCCGGCAGGCCCAGACCTCAACGCCATCGCCACCGCAGGGCCCTCGCCCGTAGACAGAGCGGCGGCAGTAAGGCCGGCCCGTACACGGCGGAGGGCTGAGCCGCCGGTGGCCTGCCGGCCGCGCTCCCCGGGCCCGGTGTCTGGCCGGTAGTGCTGCACGGGCGCCCTGGGGGAGGGGACAGGGCCAGTCTTCGTCGCCGCGGTGGTGCCGTGGCCCGACTCGGGAACCGGCCACGGCACCACCGTGCAGGGCACTCACCAGTGCACGGACTGGATGCCCGGGGGGCAACGCGAAATCACGAAGCCAAACGGGTGACGCGTGAGTGCACAGCGCCGACCACCTCGTGGCGGCCCGCCACGACCACAGCGCCCCCGACTGCCATGCCCGCCTTGGCCCCGGGCCGTCTGGGTGCAGCCACCGCTCCACGGCGGCATACCCGGCCCGTAGGCTGCGCCCGCCCGGCGAACCGCCCGGCGAGCCTGCCGCCGCACCGGGCGGGACAAGATCCTCACACCCGCTGCTGCCGTCCGGCCGGACCGTGGACAATGAGGACCGCCGCGAACTGCCGGAGGGGACCCATGGAAGAAGCGCGTCAGCCCAGACTCCTGGTCGTCGACTTCGACTTCTTCTTCCCCAACCCCTTCGAAGGACTGCCCGCCGCGCACCGTGGTCACCCCATGCTGTACGACTGGCGCCACGACGAGACCCCCTTCCTGCAGGACGGTATCTGGGCGTTCCGTGCCGAGGACTTCTACCGCGCGGGCATCACCCCGCCGCGCTGCGAGGGGCTCGACGGCTTCTGGGACCGGTTCACCTTCACCGCCGCCAGCCCGCCACTGTTCTACGCCGACTCCAACACCTACGCCGGCCGTCTCACCCCGGCCCACTACGCCCTGCTTGACGGCTACACCACCGTCTGGCAGGAGGTGCGCCTCTTCGACGCGCACCATGACAGCGGATACCCGCACCGGCACGGTCCGGTGACCTTCGAGGAGTGGCGCGAGCGGGGGAGTACTCCTGCGAGGACTGGATGCTGGTCCAGCACGCGAACGGCTCGCGTCTGCTGCTCACCTACCCCGCCTGGCGCCCGCAGGGCGACAGTCACCCGCCGATGGTCCCGCTCCAGACGAACATCGATGACCAGGCACCCGTCCCGGGCCCCTTCGACGCGGTGTTCCTGTGCCGCTCCGGCGCTCTCTTCGTCGCCGAGATCGATGAGCCCGACCGCTCGCACCTGGGCATGAGCGCGGACGTGGCGGTCATCACCACCATCGGCCACGACCACCCCGAGTGCTATTCCGGTGAGGAAGGCCACGTTGCGGCGTACGAGGAGCTCGTGCGCGGCATCGGCCGAACGGCATCATGGTGCTCAATGCGGAATCGCCCGCCTGCCGCCACCTCGCTACGCGGCTGACCAGGACCGAGGTCGGACCGCGGCTGGTCACCTTCGGCATGTCCTCGCACGCCACCTGGCGCCTTGAGGACGCCGTCTGCGAGGGCGGCACGAGCACGGCGACGCTGCACGGCCCGGCCGGGCCGGTGTTCGCCCTGCGGCTGGGGATCGTGGGCGTGCACCGGCTGATGAACGCGGCCGCTGCTGTGGCCGCCGTCCACGCCCCGGGGCTGGAGACCGAGCTGCTCATGGAGCAGCTCGGCTACTTCGACGGCGTGGCCCGCCGGATGAGCCTGGCGGGCGAGGAGGCCGGGGTGCGGGTGTACGACTCCTACGCGCACCACCCGGCCGAGGCCACCGCGGACCTGGCGGCCGCGCTCACCCTCCTGGCCGGTGGGCAGGGCCGCGTCATCGCGGTGTTCCAGCCGGCCGGGCAGCCCCGGCTCGACGCGTTCGGCGCCGCCTACGCAACCGCCTTGGCGGGCTGCCACGAGGTGGTCCTGACCGGCGGCACCGGCCGGCTGCGCCGGGAGGCGCTGGAGGTGCTGTCCGCCGGGATCAACCGGTCGGGCGGCACCTGCCGGGTCGTCGAGCGGGACCGGGCCAAGGCCGTGGCGGGTGCCGCCCGGGCGGCGCGGCCCGGCGACGTGGTGGTGCTCATCGCCCCCGGTGACCTCGCCGAGCACACACCTGTGCTGACGGCCGCGCTGGCCGGCCTGGCCCGGGCCGTGGCCTAAGCACCGGCGGGTTCGGGGTCCGGCTGCATCAGCGCCTGGGCGAGCTGCTGCAGCTGGACCCCACGGGAGGCCTTGACCAGGACGACGTCGCCGGCACGGAGCGTGGAGCGCAGCAGGTGCAGCGCGGCGTCCTGGTCGGGCAGGTGCACGGCCTTCGCCCCGGCCTGGTGTGCGGCCTGCTGGATCCATCCGGCTTCTTCCCCTCCCACCGCGATGAGCTGGTCCAGGTGCAGGCCGGCCGCGTGCCGGCCGATGTCCTCGTGCGCGGCGCGCGCGTCGTGGCCGAGTTCGTTCATCCGGCCCAGGACGGCGATGGCGCGCTGATCGTGGCCGCGGGCCATCGTCGCGAGCGCGTCGAGGGAGGAGCGCATCGAGTCGGGGTTGGCGTTGTAGGCGTCATTGACGATCGTGACGCCATCAGCCCGGGTGCGGGTCTCCATACGCCAGCGGGACCGGGTAGTGGCAGCCGACAGCAGGTCGGCGATCTCGGCGACCGCAAGGCCGGCTTCGCGGGCGACTGCGGCGGCGGCGAGACTGTTGTGGACCTGGGGTCGGCCGACGAACTGCAGCCGCACTGCAGCTGCTCCCTCGGGGGTGTGAAGGGTGTAGGCGGGCCGGCCGTGCTCGTCCAGGACGACGTCGGTGGCCCGGACGTTTGCCGTCGGCTCCAGGCCGTAGGTGACCACCCGGGCTCTCGTGCGCTGGGCCATGGCCCGCACGCGAACATCGTCGGCGTTGAGGACGGCGAGCCCTCTTGCGGGGAGGGCCTCGACGATCTCGCCCTTGGCGAGGGCGATGTTGTCCTGGCCGCCGAACTCGCCGATGTGGGCGGTGCCGACGTTGGTGACGACGCTGATGTGGGGCGGGGCGATCCGGGTCAGGTCGCGGATGTGACCGATCTTCCTCGCGCCCATCTCCAGCACCAAAAAGCGGGTGGAGGGGTCGGCCATGGTGATGGTCAGCGGCAGGCCGATCTCGTTGTTGAAGCTCTGCGGGGTGGCCACTGTCGGCCCGGCGGCGGGCAGGAGCTGGGCGATGAAGTCCTTGGTGGAGGTCTTGCCGGCCGAGCCGGTGATCGCGACGACCCGGGTGCCGGTGAGGGCGTTGCCGACGAGGTGGCCGCCCAGGCGCGCCAACGCGGTCAGAACGTCGTCAACGACGATCGCGGGGACGCCGACGGGCCGGGTGACCAGGGCGGCCACGGCGCCGCTGACGGCCGCCTGCTGCGCGAAGTCGTGACCGTCGCGCGTCTTGCCCGACAGGGCGATGAACAGTGAGCCGGGCTTGGCTTCGCGCGAGTCGAACACGGCGGGCTCGAAGACGAGAGCCTCAGGGTCGGGGACGTCGGCCAGGCGGCCGCCGACGACCTCGGCGATGGCCGACAAGAGCATGGGCTGCACAGGGTTCTCCCAGGTCAAGAGGCTTGCTTGGACGCTACCGGGCTATAGGACTGACGGGTGGTCACGACAAGGCCGCGAAAAGGGTATGTAGGTGAGCAGTCCGTCGTGCTTCAGCGGCTGCAGGGCGCTGGAGACGACGAAAAGGGAAGACGCCGAACTCGGCTGAGAAGTCGGTCACGAACGGCACCTGCTCCTTGAGCGGGCAGGTGCCATCGGCGATCTGCGCCCGCACGGTGTGTTCGATGTGCAGGGTCTGCGGCACGCCGCTTGGGGCATCCCAGCTCTGCTCCTGGAGCTTGGGGCGGGTGCCGACTTTGCGCCGGTTCTCCACAGTCCTTCCCTCTGGAGCAGTCCGATGCTGCGGCGGCGATGTGCGTGGGCGCACGGTGCCGGCGGGCGAGGGCGGCCTGCGTCCGTACGCGGCCCCGCTCCCACCGGCCTTCCTTGATCTCGGTGTGCAGCACCTGGGCGATCTGGCGCACTCCGTGCCGCCTGGGTAGAACCGGGTTCTGGCTCACCGGCTCGCCGCCTGTGCGACGGTCCGGCCGCGCGCCGGGAGGGCTCCAGGCTCAAGGAGATGCCGCGACCGTCGAAGAAGTCGGCGAAACGGCCGATGGCGAGGGTGGCCTCGCGGGCCTCATGGGTGTGACCGGAGGGGTTGGGGAAGTGGATCACGTCGCCCTCCCGGCCGATGGCGAGGGCGAGGTGGCCCCCGCGCCGGGCGGGTTCGCGCTGGGGGCGGCGGATCTCTTTGGCCGCGGAAGCCATGACCATGTGCCCGGCGTCCAGCAGGTCGACGAGCTCGCTCATGTCCATCCGCCCGTAGACGGTGGCGGGCAGGCCGTGGTTGTCGCGGGTGTACCGGGCGAACGGGGCGTAGATCAGCCCTTTGATCGTTTCGTCGTCCTGCCGGACGTAGGCGCCGTAGTGGCGGGCGCCGGCCAAGAGGTGGAAGAGGTCGGGCGCCTGCCCGTCACGGTGCAGGAGCACCGTGCGCAGGCACGCGATACCGCACATGTGGTGGCACCAGCGGCCGTAGACCGACGGCGATGGCGCACCCGAGACCTCCCAGGCCGGGTCGTACCCGTCGTAGGCGATCGGGCCGATCAGATCCGCGGTGGTGCACTGGATGACCACCGGCACCGGGTGGTGCAGGGGGCGGGGCGCGACGGCGGTGGCGGTGGTCTCAGCACAGCACGGGGGCAGCATCGCTTTCTTCCTGTCTACTTGGTCCATGGCGATGTCCAGCAGCTTGCGGTACGTGCTCCGGTCGACGTTGCTGCTGGAGACAGCCACGCCGACGGGTCCGTTCGGAAGGCGGTGGGAGGCTTGCATCAGCCCGGCGAAGGCAACCGCTTGGAGGGCTTGGCGGTGGTGCGGTAGCAGCGCCCTGGCAAGGCCATGGCGTCGGCGGTGGCGATCGACCATCCCAATCATCTGGTAACAGCTGTTACCATGGTGTCATGGCAAAGACACAGCTGGGCGCGCGCGTGGACGAAGACGTTGCGGAACTGGCGAAGAAACGCGCCGCCGACCTTGGACTGAGCATCGGCGACTATCTCGCCCGGCTCGTACAGGATGACGCCAGCGGCCTGCGCGCCCGCGCGGTCGACGCCGCCGCCCGCTTCCTGGCCGAGCACCAGGCGGTCTTCGACGAAGCCGAGGACACCCAGCAGGCACAGGCGGCTCGGGGAGCGCACGCGGCCTGATGCATCTGCACATCGATGTTCCCTGGATCCTGCAGGTCGCCGAAGCCGCCGGGGCGAACGATCCGGCACCCGACGACTACGGCGTTCCGCTCGCGGCGGTCGCCCGTCACCGGGCCGTGCTGTTCGAGCAGCCCGTCTACGACGGCCCCTACGCCAAAGCCGCCGCCCTGGTGCACACGCTGGGCCGCTGCCGCTGGCTGGAGCGCTCCAACCTAGCCGTCGCCGCCGCCACCGGCGTCATGTACCTCGAGGCCGCCGGGATCACGGTCAAACCCGCCCGCGAGGACGCCCTCGCCCTCAAGGACCTGCTCCTAGATCCCGCCTGCACCGCCGAAAAGATTGCCGCTGTGCTGCGCAGCTGGCCCACCGCCACCTGACGGCGTCCGTGGGCCCGGCATCCGTACCAAGCAGCACTTCACGCAAGGTGAAGCCTCCAGCGCCCTCGAAGCTCTGGCCGGTACCGGAGCCCGGCTGCGGCCGGACCGTTCACAAGGAGAGAGAATGCTGGCTGTAGCGGGACGCGTCCGCTCCCGTGCCCTTGGTGAGGGCGAAATCGTGCGGCACCTGCCGACGGATTCCGCATCGTGCGACGGCGACATGCACGACATAGCCTGCAGGGAACCCGGTATCAGCGCACCCGGAGGGAACTGCGAAGTGCCCGCCGACCTGCACCAGCCCGGGCAGCGCTGGTGCACCGCCTGCTTGAACACCACAAGGCAGACGGCATGAGCGCCCACCTCACGGGGCGCGCACCGCAGGAGCACACCACTGCCGCCCTGCCAGAGACCGGCGCGCCCGCCGGCCGGCCGTGGGTACGTGAGCCCTGCCCAGTGGACCGGGACATGATCGCCGAGCTGGCCCCGGCGGCACTGGCCGCCGCTGGAGGGGAACGCGACGCCTCGCAGTTCGCGGACGCCGCCTGTGCAAACAACGGACATATTCCTGTGCCCCACGGCACCGGACGCGTCCTGATCGGCGGACTGCCCGAAACCCCCGAGCCGGCCGGCCTGCTCTACCTGCTGCTGCCCCTCCGCCTGATCACCGCACACAGCGGCCACGGACCCCCCGTGCAAGCCCGGCTGGCCACCGAACTACGGGGGATCGAACTGCTGGCCACCGCCCCTCACGCCCAGCGCGCGGGCGTGGGCAGCGCCCTGCTGCACGCCGCGCACGCCCTGGCCGCCGACGACGGAGTCCGCGTCCTGCTTGCCAAGATCGCCGCCCGCGACTTTCCGGTGCTGCGCTGGTGGCGCCACCGCGGCTACACCCTCGCCCAACCCGGCCAGAACGTCCGCCTCCACCTCGAGCACCCCATCACCTGCCACGACGGGCACAACGGCTACCGGCTGGCCGGTTGGGCTCCCGGCCGATCTGCGCGGCGACCTGCCTGATCTTCTGCTCGCCGTAGGCGGTGCGCACCCCGGAGACGCTGTATCCGGCGTGGCGGGCGAGTTCCTTCAGCTCGTAGGGGCGGCTGCCGTGGAACTCGCGTCCGTAGGCCAGCAGCCGGCGGATCTGCGCGTCGACGGCCTCCTTCTGCGCCTTGAGGTCCTCAAGCGCCAGCAGCAGCGGATCAATCTCCAGGCCGTCGCCGGCGGCCTCCAGGCCCAAAGCGTCCAGCTGGCGCTGCTCGAGGATCTGCGCGCAGGCGTCGTCGTAGCAGTCTGCGGAGGTGACGGTGCCCGGTTCGGGCAACGGGTGGCGCAGGGCGGCCAGTTCTTCGATCGGGTGCATGCTGCGACGTTCGCAATGAGTTGGGTGGTGGGGATCCGGTCGCGCCCGCCTGCGTCTCGTCCCGCGCGAAAAGGGCCGGACATCGACTTTCGGCCGCAATCATGGCCATGACTCTGTGGTGCGGCCTGATCTCCGCGTGTAGCGTCGCTGCCGGATGTCGTGGTTCGCCGCACCCGCCCGCGCTCTTTTCGCGCGGGCGTCGCTGTGCGGTGCCGGACCAGGACGATCACCCCGGGGGTCGCGCGGTGCGGTTCCTGACAGCGACCGAGAGGTACCAGCATGGCCAGCGGAACCGTCAAGTGGTTCAACGCCGAGAAGGGTTTCGGCTTCATCTCCCAGGACGGCGGCGGACCGGACGTCTTCGCGCACTACTCCCACATCAACGCTTCCGGCTTCCGCGAACTGCACGAAGGCCAGGCGGTCACCTTCGACATCACTCAGGGCCAGAAGGGCCCGCAGGCGGAGAACATCACTCCCGCCTAAAGGCCCGGAATGCTGGCGGGGCCCCGAGCGTCTGCCCGTGGGCCCGCCAGCGGAGCGGGGACGGCGCTGTCCGCCCTTCCTGCCCGACACCACGGGTCCGATGACCCGATCCCATTCCCGCGCCACCTCTTGGAGGTAATTACCGCCTGGGGCAGCTCACCTGGCTTGTGGTGGTGCGGCCGGCCTGATGTTTTGGGTGGCGTGGAAGACGTTGTCCGGGTCGTAGGTCTTTTTGACCTGCGCGAGACGGTCGTAGTGGTCGCGGTAGGTGGCCCGGACCCGGCCTGGGCCTTCCCCCTCGCCGAGGAAGTTCACATATGAGCCGCCCATGGAGTACGGGTGTGTCTCTTCCCAGTAGTCGACGCACCACCGCCTGATGGTGTCGGCGTTGGTCGGGTCAGGGTCGACGCCAGCGAAGACGCCGGACCAGACGGCGTCCCGGTACGCCCATGCGGTGTCGTCGGGGCCTACCTGGTGGGCGACGCCGTCGACCGGGTACAGGTGCATCAGTGACAGAGGGCTGGCGAGGTTCTCGCCGTACTTGAGGTGTATGTCGATGGCGGCGTCCGGGATGCTGTCGAAGAAGTCGCCCCGCCAGTACCACCGGTATCCGGTGGGGATCAGTTCGTCGAAGGCGCCCTGCAGCACGGGGTAGGGCATCGGTGACGTGAAGTGGAAGGCGGGAGGGCCTGGTTCCTGCGCCGCGACCAAGTCCTTCTCGAAGTCGTCGAGGTCACCGGTGTGGCACCATACGACGCCGCATACCTTGCGGTTGTGGATGTCCTCGGGGAACGGCGGGGCTGGCGGGATGGTGAAGAGTGTGAAGAAGCCGTAGACGTCGTCCGGTGCCTGCGGCAGGAAGTCGCGGTACCACGTCAGCACCTCGCGGGTGTGGTCGACCGGCCACACGGTGACCCCGAACCCGATCGTGTCCACTGGGTGGAGGCGGTACGTGAACGAGGTCACGACCCCGAAGTTGCCGCCGCCTCCGCGCAGGGCCCAGAACAGGTCCGGGTGGTCGGTCGCGCTCGCTGTGACGAAGCTGCCGTCGGCCAGTACGGCGTCCGCCGCGAGCAGGTTGTCCACCGTCAGGCCGTACTTGCGTGTGAGATAGCCGTGGCCGCCGCCCAGTGTTAGGCCCCCGACTCCTGTCATGGAGATGATGCCGGAGGGTGTGGCGAGCCCGAAGGCGTGGGTGGCGTGGTCGAGGTCGCCGAGTTGGCTCCCGCCGCCTACCTGGGCGGTCCTCGCGGTGGGGTCGACGCGCACCCACCGCATCGGGGACAGGTCAAGGGTGACACCGCCGTCCACCAGGCAGAGGCCGGGGCCGCTGTGCCCGGCTCCGCGGACGGCCAGGTCCAGCCCTTGGTCACGGACGAATCTGATGCCCGCCATGACGTCTCCGGCGTCGACGCAGCGAGCGATGGCAGCGGGACGCTTGTCGATCATGGCGTTGTAGAGCTTGCGGGCTCGGTCGTAGTCAGGGTCCTGGGGCCCTGTGACGGGCCCGCGCAGCGCGGCCCTCATCGCTTCCAGGGTTGAGGTGTCCATGAAAATCTCCGGGGAGGGTGAACTCGCCCTCTGCGGCGTTCGCCACGGTGCTGACACGACCAGCGTCTCGCTGGCTTGGAGGCCCTGCAATCGGTGGCTGGCTGTGAGTACGTAGGGGTGCTGTTTCGGGCGGCAGTTTGGCCCGCGCCCGTCCGGGCCGGTTCGAGTATTCGCAGGTCACCGCGCTGGCTGCCCCGGATACATCGCATTTGCCGCTCTGAGCATTTCGAACCCCGGGCCGGTCAACGCAACCGGTGAGGTTTTAACCGGCTTGACCTCGGTGTTTGTCTACTCGTCTGGCATCTCGCGGAGGAGAGGTAATGGTGGGCTCTGGCTGGGGGACAGCACCACAATGTTGTTGCCCGCCGGGTCAGTCCAGATCGTGTAACCGTGCTGGAGGAGCACAATTTCCAGCGCGGCCTGCACGGCGGACCCGGTAGATTCGCTGACGGCTTGAGCGGTGCCGGCCGGTGCGCTCGGGCTGCTCAGTGGCGTCCAGCTCACCAGCGCGCCGACGGGGATTCGGCTCACTCGTATGCCGGGCGTTTCGCCGTCCGCTTCTCTCACCAGGTCGTAGCCGGCCAGCCGCAGGACGTGCCGCACCTGGCAGACTAATTCTTCGGGACTTGTCGGCATTGTGCCCTTTTATTCCCAAGCGTTTCGATCACACAGCCTGGTGTCTGCGGGTGGGCGGAGTGTGTCCGGTCCGCGCGCTGGTCGGGGTTCGGGGCTGGGGTGGCTCCTTGTGGTTGTGGATGAGCCGGGTGGAAACGCCGGGCCGCTACGGGGCCGTGCCCAGGCGCCTCGTTGCTGGTGACTGGCAGGCGCTGCTATGGGGCGGCTGGCGTCCTGGTGCGTTCAGTCTCGTCCTGCATGAGCAGGGAAAGCAGAGCAGCTACGGGGAGGCCGGCTTCGGCCGGGTGGCGCAGTACCTTGTCCGGTTCGATGCGGTAGGTGTTCGTGCGCCCTTCCCGGGTGTGGGAGAGGTAACCGTCCTGCTCGAGATCGGAGATGATCCGCGCGACGGCGCGCTCGGTGAGCCGGCAGTGGGCGGCGATGTCGCGGATGCGGACGTTCGGGTTGTCGGCGATGACTGCCAGGACGCGCGCGTGGCTGGTGATGAACGTCCATCCGGTGTGTGATGAGGGAGCTCCGACCATGACCGGCATTTTAGAGGACCCTTGTTGCCGGAACCCAGTTACATGACATAGTTTTCAGGCAACAGCTGACCTGCTTCCGCAGGAGAGAGCCACACAAGGAGCCTGAACATGCCCTGGAACGAGGCCGTCATGCCAAGGCTCACGAGCAACGCCGGCCAGACGCCGTTGCCACACCAGGCCGGCGACCCTGCTGCGGAAAGGGCCACGGTCAGCCAGTACGCGTGGCGCGGGGCCTGGGTCGTGGCCGCGCATGGCGCCTACGACCTGGACTCGATCACACCTTTGGAGGCCGCGCTGCGGACCGCGGTCAGGGAGCACCCCAAGGTGATCCTGGACGCCTCCGGCATCACCTTCGCGGACTCCACGCTTTTGAACCTGCTGATCCTCACCCACCAGGCAGGCACCCTGCGCCTGGCCGCGCCGTCGCAACCGCTTCAGCGGATCTGCGAGATCACCGGAGTCGACAAGCTCCTGGAGATACGGCAGACGGTGGACGATGCCGCCCTCTCCTGAAACACCCCGAACCAGCATCACGGCCGTCATCGCCGACGACGCCCAGGCTGCTGAACCGACCCCGGCAAGAACCAAGGAGACCGCGCAGGCGGGGACTGTAAATCGTCTGGTGTAACTCCCTCTCATGGAGGATGCATCGATGCGCAGTGAGGATGTGGACGAGGTCGGCGAGGCGGCAGTGGCTGTGTCGGCGAGGGCCGTGGACGAGCAGGTGAGCCGGGTCCGGGCCGAGGGCCTGCAGCTGGCTGGCGAGGGCGGGCTTGTTGTAGCAGCTGACCCAGCGGCTGCTGGAGTCCGCCCTGGAGGGCGAAATCACCGACCCCCTCGGCTATGACAAGCACGATCCGGCGGGCAAGAGCGACGGCAACTCCCGTGGGCTTCGAATGCTCCAAGAGCGTGTTGACCGACGTGGGACTGGTGGAGATCGTCGTGCCCCGAGACCGGGACGGCTTCTTGGAACCGAAGGTCGTCAAGAAGTGACAGAAGTGCCCGACCGGTGTCAGCGAGATGGTCATCTCGCTGGCTGCCAAGGGCCTGATCACCGGTGAGGTCCAGGCCCATCTCGCGGAGGTCTATGGCGCTGAGGTCTCCCGCCAGACCATTTCCACGATCGCTGAGCGGGGAGCGGAAACGCAACCACGCCCAGTGAGAGATCACTGCGGCCGGATGTCGATGCTTCCTGTGCGACGGCGCATCGGCCACTGAGAATCCCTCCCGGCTTGATCAATCCGAAGGTCGTTCCAGCCGGTCAGCCAACGTGACAGCGCCATCAAGGGGCACGAGCTCTTTTGGCGAACGGCACCGAGTGACGGAAGTCGGAAGACGTGAACTCTTGACCTGAGGCGGCGGTTCACGGGCCTGTCGTACGTGTCACCTCTCGGTCTGCTGCCAGACGGAAGTGAGCGTCGTGACGGGGTCGGGGTCGGCCGGCGCTGCTGGCCACCAGCTGCCGTTGTCATCCTGGAGGTAGGGGTACCAGCGGGTGTCGGAGCCCAGGCGCAGCTGGATGCCGTGATCGATGAGCGTGAGGCGGTTGCGCCAAGCCCTGAGGGTGACCGGGGTGGTGGTCATTTCGGTGAGGGCCTCGGTCAGGGCGGTGCGGGCGGCTGTCATTGCCTTCGGGTCGGGGGTGTGGGGCTGTTCGGCTACGGTCATGCCGGTTGGGCCGCCATATCGCCAAGCGCGGGTGAGGCGGGCGAAGGCGGTGGGTTTGGCGCCGGTGTTCTGGATCAGGTGGTGGAACCACTGTGGTCCGGGGTTGCTCGCGGCGATGCGTACTGCGTCCTGGTGTTGGGTCAGGTGCAGGCTAGTGGTGTCACCTGTGAGCAGTCGGGTGGCGCGTGCGGCGGTGTCGGCCATGAGGCGTTCGAGGTCCGTGGTGGACAGACCGGTGCCGGGTGGTGGGGCGGCGGGCAGTGCGGCGGTGTGGGGGGCTGGTTCGGGGGGTTCGGGAAGGGGTGGAGTGCGTTCGGCCAGGGCGGCCCAGGCTGCGTAGGCGCCGGCGGCAGGGATGCCGGCCGGGGCTGGCGGGGCGGAGGTCGCTTGGGTGGCCGTACGGCGGGCGCGCAGCTGAGCAAGGACTTCTTCGCGGTCGCGGCCGCGGAGGGCGAAGAGCACGAAGGGGTCGGCGTCGACGGTGGCGGCGATGGCGTAGCAGAGCGCGGCGGCGTGTTTGCAGGGGTAGCCCCAGTCGGGGCAGGAACATTCGGGGTCGAGTTCGGTGGGTTGAGGGAGCAGCGGGACGCCGGCTTGACGGGCGTCGTCGACGAGTTCGGCGGGCATCTCGCCGTCGAGGAGGGCGGCGAGATGCCCGGCTCGGGCGGCGATGGTGTCGAGGAGGATGTCCCACTGGCTGCCGGTGAGGACGGGCAGGTGGACGACGCAGTGGTAGGGGCGGGGCCGGCTGCCCTGGACGGCGGCCTTGACCTGGCCGGGGGCGATGGTGATGGGGCCGACCATGCCCTGGCGTGCGTAGGTGCGTCCGCGGGACAGGCGCCCCGAGTCCAGGGTGGAGTCCTCCAGGGCTGTCAGCCATGCCTGGCCCCACCAGGTCGCGGCGAAGGCGCGGCTGCCGCGCGTGGGCGCGCGGCGCGGGCCGGGGATCGAGGGGCTCATGACGGCCTCCCGAGGGTGACGAGTTCTGCGAGGTCGGCGTCGGACAGTTCGGTCAGGGCGGCCTCACCTGAGCCGACGACCGCGTCGGCGAGCGCGCGCTTGGATTGGAGGAGTTTCGCCACCTTGTCTTCCACGGTTCCCTCCGTGAGGAGTTTGTGGACCTGTACGGGCTTGTCCTGGCCGATGCGGTAGGCGCGGTCAGTGGCCTGGTCCTCGACCGCCGGGTTCCACCAGCGGTCGTAGTGCACGACGTGGGTGGCGCGGGTGAGGTTGAGGCCGGTGCCCGCAGCCTTCAGGGAAAGCAGGAACACCGGCACCTCGCCGCGCTGGAAGCGGTCCACCATTTCCTCGCGCGCGGTGACGGGGGTGCCACCGTGCAGGAAAAGGGTGGAGACGCCTCGTTCTGCGAGGTGCTTCTCCAGCAGGGTCGCCATCTGCTTGTACTGGGTGAAGACCAGCACAGACTCGCCTTCTGCGGTGATGGTGTCGATCAGTTCGTCGAGCAGTGCCAGTTTGCCGGAGCGGCCGTGCAGCGGTGTGGACTGGCGTAGGTACTGGGCGGGGTGGTTGCAGATCTGTTTCAGAGCGGTGAGAAGCTTCAGGATCAGGCCGCGGCGGGCGATGCCATCGGCTTCGGCGATCTTCGCCGTGGTTTCGCGGACTACCGCCTCGTACAGGCTTGCCTGCTCGGCGGTCAGCGGCACGACACGGTCGGTCTCAATCTTGGCGGGCAGTTCGGGGGCGATGCCCGGGTCGGACTTCCTGCGGCGCAGCAGGAACGGGCGGACGAGACGGGACAGCCGTTCAGCCGCCTGCGGGTCCTCGCCCGATTCGATCAAGCGGGCGTGCCGGTCGCGGAACGCGGTGAGCGGGCCGAGGAGTCCAGGGGTGGTCCAGTCAAGGAGCGCCCACAGTTCGGAGAGGTTGTTCTCCACCGGGGTGCCGGTGAGAGCGACGCGGGCGCGGGCGGGCAGAGCGCGCAACTCGCGGGCGGTGGCGGCGTAGGGGTTTTTGATGTGCTGGGCTTCATCGGCGGCGACCAGTGACCAAGTGTTTTCGGAGAGGGCCTCCCGGTCCCGGCGAAGAATGCCGTAGGTGACGAGGACGATTTCGTCGTCGGCGAGGTCTTCCAGGTGGCGGTCGCCGCCGTGGTAGCGGCGCACCGGCGTGGCCGGTGCGAACCGGGCCGCCTCGCGCTGCCAGTTGCCGAGCAGTGAGGCGGGGCAGACAACGAGCGTGGGGCCCGCGGTGGCGGGGTCGGTCTGGCGCTGCAGGTGCAAAGCGAGCAGGGTGATGGTCTTACCCAGGCCCATGTCGTCGGCGAGGCAGCCGCCGAGACCGAGCTCGCACATCGTGACCAGCCATGCCAGGCCCCGCTTCTGGTAGTCGCGTAGCGTGGCCTTCAGAGCAGCGGGCTGAGCAGCGGGGGTGTGGGATTCGGGGGCGCGGATGCGGGCGACGAGGTCGCCGAGCGCTCCGACCGCTGCGCAGCGAATATTCTCCCCGTCCCGCTCAACCTCGCCGGTCAGCGCGGCGCCCAATGCTTCCATGGGAGTGAGCGGTTCCATCCGGCGGCGCCTGGCGCGGGCCACCAGCTTCGGGTCGGCGACTACCCACTGGTCGCGCAGCCGGACGAGGGGCCGGCGCGCTTCGGCGAGGGCGTCCATCTCGGCCTCGGTGAGCGGCTCGCCGCCGAGCGAGAGCTGCCAGCGGAAGTCGAGGAGGGTGTCGGCATCGAGCATGCCGCCCATGCTGGAGCCTGGGGCGATGTGTTGCCCGATCTCCGCGGTCGCCGTGAGGGCCTTGACCAAATCGCGTGGCCAGTGCACGTCGATACCGGCGGCACGCAGCGTGTTGGTGGCGTCACCCAACAGGTCGAACGCCTCGTCATCGGTCAGCCGCAGCTGGTTCGGAGCGGCGTCTTTCAGCAGCCGGTCAAGCGGTGGCCACATGCGGGCGCCGCGGCGCAACGCGAGCAGCGTCTCGGTCTCGGCGCGCGGGCCGAGCAGCCGCTCGGTCTCGGCCGGCTCGCTCCACAGCCGTGCGGCCTCTACGACGAGTGCCGGATCTGCCGCGGTGTGCAACTGCAGGACGGCCCGAAACTGCCGACGTCGGCCTTCGGGCGCATCGACCCGCAGCGAAACTTTGACGGCGGCGGCGAATGCGGCGGTGGTCTCCTCGGCCCACTCGCGCAGGGTGGGCACGGCACGAGTCTCACGCCAGGCGTACGGCAACGCTCCCATGGCGAGCGGAGTGGCGGGGGTACGGGCCAGCTCGTCGGCGACCGCGTCACAGAACTGACGTATTGACACGGCTGGTTCGGTGATCCGTAGCGGGGCTGGACCCGGTTCCGGCAGGCAGTGGGCGTGGGGCGGGAAGGCGGCGGCGAGAGCGTCCAGTGTCTGCTGCTGGGCGGCGGTGAAGGGGCCCGCCTGCCAGGTGTCGTAGCCAGCGGGAGTAAGGGCCGGGTGGAGACGGCCGTCGGCGAGCAGCCGCAGCGCCAGGCGGGCGGCGGCCTGCCAGGCGGTGGCGGACGGATGTAGCGGCTGCGCCCCGGACAGGGCAGCGACGGCGACGGCGACGGGCAGGGCGTAGCCTTCTACCCTGCGCCGCCTGACTGAGCGGCCGTGCGGCAGCACCAGCTCCACCGACTCGGTCCTGAGGTCCGCGGGCGGCATGCGGTTGGGGGCGGCTGCGCCGACGGGCTGCCACAGCAGCAGCTGTCCCGAGCGGGCGGGCTCGCCGGGCAGGAACACCGCCGCCCACCCGCCGTCGAGCAGATCTCTCGCCCAGGCGGCCGACTCCGGTGCGGCCAGCGGCGACGCACTCTTCCTGCCGGTGTTCGGCTCTTGTACGAGGACTCTTGCCATTCTCTTCTGCCCATCGCTTTCCAAGCGGTGTCCACCGCGCCCAGCTCGTCACTGCACCAACGGGTTCGGATCTCGACGCCGACGGCGTGAAAGCGCCTTGTCCGCCGCCGTACGCATACGTTTGGCGAGCTGCTTGTCCACACTGCGCAAGCCCTCACCCAGTTCGGCAAGCACCTGGGCGATGTCCGGGTGCTCCACTCGGCACAGGCCGTCCATCCGTTGTTCGAGCGCCTCTGGCACCGTGTTCCAGTTCTCCAGGAAGCCCTGGACCAGCTCCGTACTCTCTTCAGTACCCGTGAGGAGCGAAAGCCCGTCGACGAACAGCCACAACCCGGCCTCCTCCGCCCGTGCCGGGTCTACATGCGTATCTGCCTCAGGACGTGCGCTCAGGGCCGCGGTGGCTACCTGGCGACACCCCTCGACGTCGGAGTCCGCAGCCTTCCGCAGCACTCGCAGTGCTCGTGAGTCATCGAGATCGGCCAGCACCAGTTGGGCCACGGCGCGCTTCGCCGCGGCATCGGGGCCGACCCCCGCGCAGGCATCGAGCAGTCCCACTGCGGCATCCGCCGCAGAGCGGTGTTCCAGCCACCCTTCGACCTCCCGGCGCATCTCCTCGGGGGAGTAGCCCAGGAGCCCTTGAAGCAGGCAGTCGGCGTCCGCTTCGGCATACTCACCCAGCAGCGGCGCAGGCACACCGCACTCCATCAGGTAAGCGCGGAGCCCGTAACGGCCGAGCGAGGTGAGCCGCATACGGTGTCCAGGCTTGCTGTCCGTCGAAGCCGGCGAAATTCCCGGACTGCCCAGCTGCGCTCCGCCCATGGCGTTCACAAGTGTGCGCAAAGCCTCCTCGACCGAATCGTCACCGTCACCAGGCTCGTACTCCACCGCGCCCAGCAGGGCGAGTGCTTCCCCAAGTCCATGGAAGGACGCCGCGAGCAACGCCTGGAAGAGATTGAACTCCGGCCCGTATTCGCCCGTCCCATGGGGCTTCGCGCGCAGGTCCTCGACATCCACCCAGGTGTCGTCGGGGGCGTCGTACAGCAGCCCAACCAGTTTATCGGCGATCTCGGCCGTCAACTCACCCAGCTCACCGTGCCACCCGTCCAGCACCCCCCTCTCACCAATCTCCTCCAGCAGATCGCCCATTGTGGCGGTCCAGAACTCCAGAAGGTCCTCACCGGCGCAGTCGGTCGCTGCATCGCCTCGCGCGCGACCCCCGCTGATCGTGATCAAGCCGCCGTCCACAGCCAGCCACCACGGATCGTCGAGAACGGCCACGTCCTTGGCGCTGCGCAGAGTCTTCAGCACACGAGATCGAGCGACCGCATCGGCGTACGGCGAGTCGTCGCCGGCCAGCTTCCACAGCTTGAGTTCTTCGATGGCCTCACGGGCGAGTGCAGGCCGCAACACCCGGCCAGCGGTGACCTGACGTCCTTCGTGGCACCAGGCGGCGAGCCGCAGCGCCGCGTCGAAGAGCGGGACACCCCGCACGGCAGCGACAAGATCCTCCTGTGGAACCAGGGTCACCGGGCGCAGCACAGGCATATCCTCGGTTGGTCCGTCGACTCCGGCATCGACCGGGTCGCCCACTCGGCACCGCCCGCAGGTACACAACGCCACGTCCTCGTCGGTCAGCCGACGGACGCCGCCGTGTCCGGCGCGATTATGGACCAAAGGCTTCATCGCACCGGGCACTGTGTCCGGCGTCAGATGGGCCAGCCGCGCGGTGATTTCGTCCTGGCTGAAAGCCGCCGGGTCGTAACCGGTCGCCCACAACTCGGCGGCGAGTTCACCGTATGGACCGTTCCCGGCCCCGTCAGGGGCTTCAAGGAGCTCCAGCACCTTGGCCAATCCCCACACGCCGCCGATGTCCTCGGCCGGAACACCGGCCCGACGCCCACCGACGCAGCGCACCGTCCGCTCTGCGCCTGCCGGGCGCGATAGCACCTTCTCCAGAGTGATTTCGTGCTCCCAGCCGTCCCCGAAGTCGTAGACATAACGCAGCCGCGCACCCTCCTCGACCAATACGTCGCCGAGCGCGGTACCGTCCTCGTCGTGAGCTTCGCTGCCAAAACCCAGAACCATGAGGTCGGCCGGGGAGCCGTACCGTTGGTCGAGTTCATCAGTGAAGAGATGCAGATGGCCACCGTGCCAGCCGAAGGCAATTTGAATGGCCGCGTGCAGTGTGCCCACGGAGGTGTCGGACGGCAGCACGACGCGTCGCCACAGGGGCGGCCTGGTGCCGTGCAATACGATCTTCAACTGGAGATCGGACGGGGCTGCCTTCCAGTCTTGCTGCATCTGCCGCTCCCACCGCATCGGGGCTACTCCAACGGCCCTATCATGGCGTTGTCGGTCTGCCCTGCTCAAACCCGGCTGTGGCGGCGACCGTCCTTTAGGTACATAGTTTCGACGACGCAGTGAATATCCTGTGTTTCGTGACTTTTTGCGGGCAGCGCAGGCGGCTTGGGAGGCCATTGGTCTCGGCGATCTCGGTGACGGCTTGAGTCCGTTGTTCTTCGAGGGCGCCAGCAAGGAGATGCTTATGGAGGGCAGGCTCGTCCGGGAGGTGGACGGGCCTGGGCTCTGAGTAACGGGCGTATCGACCGCAGAAGCCAGGTTGGAACAGGCAGTGGTTGGGGTTCGCGGCGTAGGCGTCGAGGTAGTCAGGCGCGGTGTTGAAGGCGGTGTGCGACAGTCCGGGCGGCGTGGCTGTGGGGACAAGACGATAGTGCGAGTCAGTCACCGGTGAGGGTGGGGCGGGCTTCGGGCGGCCGCCCGCTCGGACGGCCGCCCGAAGTGTTCACAGGCTGATGTAGAACCGCACCGTGCTGCCGCTGTCCGTTGTGTGTATGCGTACCAGATCGCTCACGTAATGAACCAATATGAGTCCTCGTCCGCCGATCTGGCCGTGCTCTGGTGGCCTGCGGCCGGCGAGCGGATCGGTCATTTGTCCCCCGTCACGGACCTCGACTACAACCTGCCCTGCCTCCGACCAGATCGCCAGGGTTCCTCGGCCGCCGCCGTGGATCACGCTGTTGGTGGTCAGCTCCGCGACCGCCAGTTCCGCATCCATCAGCCGCTCACCGCTGAGGCCCAGTCGCTGGGCCTGATTCACGGTAAAAAGCCGGACCGCGGGCAATTGCTCGGCGCGGAAGGAAAAGATTTCAGCGTCCGGAGCAGCCGGCAACGCTTCGTTGTACCGGGCGACAACCGCTTGCCAGTCGTAGGCATCGCTGACCTCCTCACGGCCTGCGGCGATGACGATTGGGTGGGTGCCTCGTGCATCGGCCAGTACGGCTGCGTCCAGCCGTGCCTCGTCATAGGGGCATAGGATCGTCACTGCTCTGCCTTCGAAGGCGGCGTTGATCAGCGCTTCGTGCTGCGCGCACGCCGGGTACTCCACCGCGTTGCGGCTCGCCCAGATCGGCTCGCCGATGATCCGCACTCGTCCGTCGGGGTGGGCGTCGGCGAACCCGCGAAGTACCTTGGGGATGATCCGCCCGGGGTTGCGGCCAGCCTGGGTCATGTCCAGGAACAGCAGGCCCTCGGCATCCTCGCCCAGACCTGTTCTGATCAGCTCCAGGTTGGGGCCGGGCACCGCCACCGCCACCGGTTCGCCCGCGGCCAGACCCGTTCGTACGAAAGCGAGGGTCTCATCGATGTACTCCTGCTCGCTGCGGTAGAACAGCGCCGGATGCTCGAACGCCGCGTTCACTGCTGCCGTGCTCATCGCGGCGCCACCTCGACCCGCTGCAGGTTCGGCCAGAACATCTCCAACAGGCGCGGTAGTTGCGGTGGCGGGTGCTGTACCACCACTCGCCCAGTAGGTAGTTTCATGGCCGTCGTCGCGAGTGCGGTCACACCTGCCACGTCGACGAACACCACCTCGGACAGCTCCACATAGGATACGTCCGTGTGTCGCCGGGTCAGTTCGGCCAGTGCTGCTTCCCAGGAGGAACGGGTGACCGCACTGATCTCGCCACTGGCGCGTATGCCAGGAAGGCCGGGCAAGGGACTCACCTCCAACACAACCTCCCCGGGCATCGCCGGGCCGTCCCCGTCTACCTCACATGGGGTGTCCACGGTCGGTCTCCTCGTATAGGCACGGCACCTGCCGACCGCCTCGCGATAGAAGCACGGGCAGAAGAAGGCTTCTTCCAGCCATGGACCCTATCGCGGCATGCCGGATCCTCGG
Source organism: Streptomyces sp. NPDC085946 (assembly GCF_044540485.1). Classification (NCBI taxonomy): domain Bacteria; kingdom Bacillati; phylum Actinomycetota; class Actinomycetes; order Kitasatosporales; family Streptomycetaceae; genus Streptomyces; species Streptomyces sp. NPDC085946. Next base: position 31,569 of record NZ_JBITSF010000041.1, read on the forward strand.
AGGGGTGTCCCGCAGGAGTGCGGTCCCTTCCGCGTACGCTGACGGAGGTGCTCGCGCTGCTTAGCAAATGAGAAGGCATGCGCGCCGACGAACGGGGTATACGACCGCAGGGTCGCTCGTGCCGGCGACTAGAGGGGCCGGCCGACCGGAAGGAAAGATCATGATGACGACCGTGCAGGCTGCTGAGCGCACCGCTGTGATGCCGGAGATAGCGGATCCGTCGAAGGTGGCGCCCCGAGACGCGCGGGAGTTGTCGAGGCTGTTCTTCGACCAGCTTGCCGTACTGGAGGAGGGGACGCCCGAGTACCAGTACGCGCGCAACACGCTGATCGAGATGAACATGTCCCTTGTCCGTTTCGCGGCCGGCCGCTTTCGCAGCCGTGGTCCGGAGGAGATGGAGGACATCGTCCAGGTCGGCATGATCGGTCTGATCAAGGCCATCGACCGGTTCGAGCTTACCCGCGAGGTGGAGTTCACCTCCTTCGCAGTGCCGTACATCGTCGGCGAGATCAAGCGGTTCTTCCGTGACACGTCATGGGCCGTACATGTGCCTCGGCGTCTGCAGGAAGCGCGCGTGCAACTGGCCCGTGCCACCGAGGAATTGAGCAGCCGGCTGGGCCGCAATCCCACGACCGGGGAACTGTCCGAGCTGATGAGCCTTCCTGAAGAGGAGGTCCGTGAGGCGCGGCTGGCGTCCAATGGCTACAACTCCTCTTCTCTGGACGCGGTCATCAACGGTGGCGAGGACGGCGAAGCAGCGCTGGCGGACTTCATCGGAAGTGACGACGCCGCACTTGCGCTGGTCGAGGATTTCCAGGCTCTCGCGCCGATGCTTGCGGAACTCGGCGAACGCGACCGGCAGATCATTCACTGGCGGTTCGTCGAGGAACTCACCCAGAAGGAGATCGGCGAGCGCCTCGGCGTCTCTCAGATGCACGTCTCCCGACTGATCTCTCGCCTGTTGGGCCGCCTGCGGGAAGGCATGCTCACCAGTAATTGAACATTGCCCCGGCTCCTGCGCAGTCGCTAGCTTCAAGGTTTTCAGGCGAGTGGGGAGCAAAGTGACGTCGTCCTCAAGCCGGGCGAGGAAGGCCTCCATGAGGTCTTCCTCGCCCGGGGTGTGCACCGTTTTCAGCGTAATCTGTATAAGAAGTCGCAGAGCCGGTCGTGCCTGCGCGAGTCCAGGGTATCCGTCGAGGCCTTGGACGTGCAGTTGGCAAACATTGGACGCTGGCGGAGCCAGCCTTGTTAGATATCCGCGCTGATGCCTGTTTCGAACAGGCTCGCACGATGAACTCGACTGGTTCGGCGGACGTCTGCTGGACGCAGAGTGTGGTGTCGACACACGGTGCCCGCGGTATCGAGCAGCGCCAGACGCTCGTGGGACTTTTCCAGGCCGTCCGCGCAGGGTCGCAGACCGCTGATTCCCTCAGGGCGTGGACATTGCATGGCCCGGAACGTCGGCGGAGTGCGTACGTCTCACCTACGGAAATAGGGGTATCTGGAAGACCGGATCACCGTAACGGAAGTCAGGAGTCCCTGTGTCGTCCACCGACGTCGTCGATCTCATCCTGCAGGACCACCGCCGTATGGAAGACCTGTTTCGTATCATGCGCAATGTGGAAGCGGATCGAGCCGCGACTCTGAAGGAATTCGCCGACCTGCTCATCGCGCATGCCTCGGCCGAGGAGGACAAGGTCTACCCCGCGCTGCGACGTTATAAGAACGTGGACGGCGAGGATGTCGACCACAGCGTTCACGAGCACCATGAGGCCAACGAGGCGCTGCTTGCCCTGCTAGAAGTAGAGGATACCGAATCCGAGGCGTGGGGGGAGAAGCTGGAAGAGCTGGTCACAGCTGTCAACCACCACGCGGACGAGGAGGAGCGAACCCTCCTCAACGACGCCAGGAAGAATGTCAGCGACGACCGCCGTGCCGAACTGGGCAAAGCGTTTCGTGAGGCGCGGGCGCAGTATTTGAAGGCCGGCTGCGGCAGCGTTCAAAACGTGCGCAAGCTGGTGGCCGCCGCCAGCGATTGACTGTCGTCATCCGCCTGTCCTAGCCGGCGGGCAGCAGCAACGAGCTTGGCTACCTGGGCTGGGACGGGCCGTGACCGGTATGGGCGACGACACCGAAGCAGCTCATGGTCCAGTCGCTACTCGTAACCCGGCGGTGCGTGGTCGACTTCGAGATGCGAAGTAGGGCGGCAGAGCCCGCCAAGCACAGCCGCTGACCAGCACGTAGATGATAGCGGCGAACAGCGTCTCATTAGGTGTGCCATCGTTCCGCCGCCCTGCGGCCGCACCTTCGACGGAGGGATCAGCGGCTTCGCGATCTTCCACAGCCCGTCCGGAACAATCTAAGTCCCCGTACTCCGCCCCATATTGGTGTCAGCGACGCCTCACCAGATGGGACAGAGTGTTATGAGACAGGCCGACATCGTGGGCATCAGCCCGCGCCGAGGCGGCTTCGCCTACCGTGACACGAAGGTCACCTTGTCTCCGGACTTGGTGGAGTGGGACTTCACCGCACCCGCACCGAACCAACTCTGAGTCACCGACCTGACCATGATTTCGATGGGTGAGGGGCCGCTGTGACTCTCGGCAATCCAGGACGCGTTCTCGCGCCGGGTGGTGGCTTGGGAAGCCTCCGCCCGCGCGGACGCCGACCTGGTACTGACGACGCTTGAGTACGTCCTCGCCTTTCGCACGGTGACACCTGGCGAACTGATCCATCACGCTGGCCACGGATGTCAGTACACGTCCGTAAAGCTGACAACCCACTTGGTACGGGGCAGGAGCTCAGGTACTCATGGGCTCGGTGAGGGACTCCCGCGATAACGCCCTCGTGGAGAACCTGTAGATGATCATCAAGACGGAATGCATCCGCGGCCGGCTCTTCGTCACCCGGGCCGGGGTGAATGTTGCGCTTTTCGAGTACATCGACGGCTTCTATAACCCCCGGCGCATCCAGAAACGGCTCGGCTGCCTCAGCCCGAGCGAGTTCGAGGAGTAGCACTACGCCGACCAGGCAGCGATTGAACGAACTTGAATCCCTGTCTACCCGCTTTGACCAGCTGATCGGCCCCTCTCACACACCGGGGGAACCTCAGCGTTCTACAGCGGGAGGGAGGCGTGTGCGTGTGGACATGGACTTCCCTGTTCACGGTTCGAAGACGGGCCCGGCTGCCCGTTCTGTCGTAATTTCTTCGAGTGCTCCCAGTCGCCCCAGACCTGCCAAAGCAGCACCACGCGCGAATCACCGATGTCACAGAGCTACGGCCGATGGTGACAAACCGATTTGTTCTCGCGAACCCTTACGACATGAGGTGGGTCGCGGAGCGGGCCCGTTCCCACATGCCGGGAATCTGCTCAGTCGGGCGCTGCTGTTCGCCGTGCAGAGCGTTGAGGACCACCAGGCATCCGGTCAGTGCTGGCACCGCCCACTGAGCCCGAGCCAGCTGCCGCCGCGCCTTGTGCAGATCGATGGGATGCTTTTGCGCCTTCTCGGCGTCAGCGGGGTCGGAGGAGGAAGCGAGCTCGACCTTTTTGCCCAGGACACGAGCGTAGGCGGTGGCGGCCAGGGCTGCGGCGGTGACGACGGTTTTGGCTGTGGTGGAGGCGGCTACGCCCTGCTGGGAGGCGACACGGTGCGCGTTCACGGCAAGCAGCCCGCCGCCACCGAACAGGTGTGCGCCGATTGCGGCAGCGTTGACCGGCGTCCACTTCGCCCACCCCGAGGAAGAGATCCGGTCCCTGGCCACTTCCGTCCCGCCTTCGTCTTTGGCGGCGCCGTTGAGGCCGATCGCGCCCATCAGCGAACCGCCGAACCAAGCGGCCAGGCCTACATCGTGCAGGCTACGAATGAGGGTGTTGCGTTCGGACATGACGGTGCTCCTTCAGGAGAGGGAACGAGGCAGGCCGACAAGGATGTCGCACATCTCTACCCTCACCGAACCCGAGCTGCTTTGCCATCACAGCTGGGCCGGACGAGCACCCTGCGCTCCCGATGCCTCGAAACGGGGCGTTTCAGATGGCATCGGTGGCCAGATCGCCCTAACCTGATCTTTAACGTCTGGGCCATTGGTCAGCCGCTGAATAGGGTCGAGGTGATCTCAAGCCGCGTGGGACCATCTCGGCATGCGCCTGGTAGCTGACGGAGCCACGCCGACCTCGCGGTTGGTATTGGTCAAGGACCTCGAAACCGACGACGGGTATACCCTCGAGCTGGCGAGCTCGCTCTTCCTGGCTGCTGGTGATCGAATCGCTTTTGAGGACGGCAGGCTTGTCGTCGTGCGGGCCGGTGGAGTGCGACTGTCGCCGGCCGGTGACTGGTCCACTCGTTGCGGGCCCGGATCTCTGCGCCGCCGGTAGAAGCCGCTCCTCGAACGGTGCGTCGTACTTGATCACTCGGTTCGGTAACCGCCGTACGCGGAAGCGGCCTTCGTCTGAACATGTGCTCCGACCAAGGAACACACACATTCAGCGCGAAGATCGTGAGGGTGAATCTGCTGCATCGCGATGCCTGCCGAGAGGCGTTGGTGGAACTGTCACGCCTTCGGGGCGAGTTCTACTCCTGTCTCACCGCCCGTTCGGATGCTCTGTTCGAACTGGCGGACGCGGTTCTGTGCGGTGACGGGCCGGTGAGGTCGCTGGCCGAGCTGTCGCTGGTGGGCGAACACCGCCGCGGCCACGGAGGGCTCTACGCCGCGCTCGCCCAGGGCCGGATCGACACGGACCGAATGCGACGAACCCTGGCCTCGGTGCCGCTGCCGCGGGCCGCAGACAGCCGGCTGGTCCTGGTCGTGGATCTCACCTGCTGGCTGCGGCCGGATGCCCACACCTCGCCGGAGCGGATCCTGTGTCACACCTACGGCCGGGGCAAGGACCAGCACATCCCGGTCCCCGGCTGGCCGTACTCGATCGTCTGCGCGCTGGAACCCGGCCGCAGCTCATGGACCGCGCCGCTGGACGCACTGCGTCTGGCGCCCGATGACGACGCCGCCACCGTCACCGCCCAGCAGTTGCGCGAGCTGATCGAGCGGCTGATCACCGCAGGCCAGTGGCAGACCGGGGACCCTGACGTCCTCGTCATCGCGGACGCCGGATACGACGCACTCCGCCTCGCCTTCCTTCTGAAGGATCTGCCGGTGTAGGTGCTGGCCAGGATGCGCTCGGACCGCGTCCTGCGCAGGCCGGCCCCGCCACGGCAGCCTCACACCATGGGCCGGCCGCCCCGGCACGGCGGCGAGTTCGTCTTCGGACAGCCCGACACCTGGGGCACCCCGGACAACGAAACCGTCACCCACACACGCCTCTACGGCACCGCCCTCGCCCGCTCCTGGGAGCGGCTCCACCCCAAGCTCACTCACCGCTTGTCCTGGGCCGCGGCCGACGGCACCCTCCCCATCGTTGAAGGGACCGTGATCCGCCTGGACATCGAGCCCCTCCCCAGCGGATCCACCCCGAAGTCGGTCTAGCTGTGGTGGTCGGGCACTGACGCAGGAGCACACCTTCCGCCTGTTCAAGCAGACCCTCGGCTGGACCTGCCCGAAGATCCGCGCACCCGAGGCGGCGGACCGCTGGACCTGGCTGATCCTCGCCGCCTACACCCAGCTGCGACTCGCCCGGCCACTGGCGGCCGACCGGCGTCGCCCATGAGAGAGACCCGTCTCGTTGGACAGGCTCACCCCGGCACGTGTCCGCCGAGACTTCCGGCACATCCGCCCCAAGCTCGTCTGCCCGGCCGGAGCACCGAAACACACCCGCCCCGGACCCGGACGGCCTCCCGGACGGAAGAACGCCCGCCCCACCCCACGCCACGATGTCCACACACCCCGCAAAACGGGCACCACCACGTCCCGGGCCAAGAAGTCGACCACCCCACGACCCCGCCGCACAGGTTAAAGATCAAGTTACTGATCTTTTCGTTAGTTCGGTGGGTGTGACGGGCTTGTTGGTGGGATTCTGGGTTCGTGTCTTTCAAGCCTTCGCCTGTTGCCTCCAGGCC
>NZ_JBITSF010000042.1:0-37192 GCF_044540485.1 Streptomyces sp. NPDC085946
TGATCTCCCGCATCCGGTCGGTGCTCGACGCGGAGCTGTCGGTGCGGGACCTGTTCGAGGCGCCCACGGTCGCGGGCCTGGCGGCCCGGATCGACGCGGGGGAGGGCCGCCGGCCGGCCCTGCGCGCGGCGGCCCACCGGCCGGACGTGCTGCCGCTGTCCTTCGCGCAGCGCAGGCTGTGGTTCCTGCACCGACTGGAAGGCCCCAGCCCCACCTACAACATGCCCTTCGCGCTGCGCCTGTCCGGAAATCTGGACGCCGCTGCCCTGCACACCGCCCTGAACGACGTCGTCGCCCGGCACGAGACCCTGCGCACCGTCTTCCCCGAGGCAGGCGGGGAGCCGCGCCAGGTGGTGCTCGGCGCGGACGAGGCGGTGGTGGAGCTTCCGGTCCACCGGGTCGGCGAGGACGGTCTCGCCGGAGCGCTGGCCGCCGCGGCCGGACACCGGTTCGACCTGACGACCGAAACGCCCCTGCGGGCCTTCCTGTTCGCCCTGGGCCCGGACGAGCACGTGCTGCTGCTCGTGATCCACCACATCGCCGGGGACGGCTGGTCGAACTCCCCGTTCGCCCGGGACCTCTCTACGGCCTACACGGCCCGCTGCTCGGGCCGGGCCCCCGAGTGGAAGCCGCTGCCCGTCCAGTACGCCGACTACGCGCTGTGGCAGCGCGACCTCCTCGGCGACGAGGACGACCCGGACAGCCTGATCTCCGCCCAGATCGCGCACTGGGAGCGCACCCTGGCCGGGCTGCCCGAGCAACTGGACCTGCCCGCCGACCGGCCCCGCCCGGCGGTGGCGAGCCATCGCGGCGGCAAGGTGCTGTTCACGCTCGACGCGCACCTGCACCGACGGCTCGCGGACCTGGCGCGGGAGCGCGGAGCGACCCTCTTCATGGTGGTGCAGGCCGGGCTGGCGAGCCTGCTCGGCAAGCTCAGCGGGGCCACGGACATCCCGATCGGCAGCGCCATCGCCGGGCGCACCGACGAGGCCCTCGACGACCTCGTCGGGTTCTTCGTCAACACGCTCGCGCTCCGCCTGGACACCTCCGGGGACCCGACCTTCGCCGGCCTGCTGGAGCGGGTCCGCGAGACCGACCTCGCCGCCTACGCCCACCAGGACGTGCCCTTCGAGCAGCTGGTCGAACTGCTCAACCCGGTCAGGTCGGCGGCCCGGCACCCGCTCTTCCAGGTGATGCTGACGCTGCAGAACAACACCGACCCCGAGTTCGCCATGCCGGGCCTGCGGGTGACCCCCGACGTCGCCGACGTGGGCGCGGCCAAGTTCGACCTGCTGTTCAGCCTGACCGACAGGTACACCGAGGACGGCGCCCCGGACCGGGTCGACGGCGTACTGGAGTACAGCGCGGACCTGTTCGACCACGGCACCGCCGAGGCACTCGCGGCCCGCTTCGTCCGGCTCCTCGAAGCCGCGGCGGCCGGGCCGGACCGGCCCATCAGCACCTTCGACCTCACCGACGCCGCCGAGCGCGAGCACCTGCTCGTCACGTGGAACGGCACCGAGTCCGACGTCCCGCCGACCCTGCTGCCGGAGGCGTTCGAGGCACAGGCGGCGCGCACGCCCCACGCGGTCGCCGTGACCGACGGCGGCACCGACCTCACCTACGCCGAGCTGAACGCACGGGCCAACCGGCTGGCGCGTCTGCTCATCGCCCGCGGGACCCGCCCGGAGCAGGTCGTGGCGGTCGCCCTGCCGCGCTCCGCCGACCTCGTCGTCGCACTGCTGGCCGTGGTCAAGGCGGGCGCCGCCTACCTGCCCGTCGACCCGGCGCACCCGGCCGCGCGGCTCCGCCATGTGCTGGACGACGCCGGCGCGGCGTGCGGGCTCACCCTGGGCACGCACGCCGCGGACCTGCCGGAGACGGGGCTGCGCTGGCTCGCCCTCGACGAGCCCGACCTGATGCGGGCGGCCGAGGAACAGCCGGAGCACGATCCGTCCGACACCGACCGGCAGGCGGGTCTGCTACCGGCGCACCCCGCGTACGTGATCTACACGTCGGGCTCCACGGGCCGCCCCAAGGGCGTGCTCGTCGAGCACCGAGCCCTCGCGGCCTACCTGGACTTCGCCCGCCGGGCCTACCCCGGCACGGCGGGTACGGCGCTGCTGCACTCGCCGGTCTCCTTCGACCTGACCGTCACGGCGCTGTTCGCGTCGCTGACCTCGGGCGGACGGGTCCTGGTCGGGGACCTGTCCGACGGGTCGCCGGCCCCGGGCCCGTACACCTTCCTCAAGGCGACCCCGAGCCACCTGGCCCTGCTCGGCGCCTCGCCCGGTCAGGACCCGGCGGTCACGGACCTGGTCGTCGGCGGTGAGCAGCTCACCGGCGAGCAGCTCGCGGCGTGGCGGCTGTCGCATCCGCAGGCCACCGTCGTCAACGAGTACGGGCCGACGGAAACCACGGTCGGCTGCATCACGTACCGGGTGCGGCCCGGGACCGGAGTCGCGGACGGCCCCGTGCCCGTCGGGCGGCCCGTCGCGAACACCCGGGCGTACGTGCTCGACGCGGGGATGCGGCTGGTGCCGCCGGGCGTGACCGGAGAGCTGTACCTCGCCGGGGCGCAGCTCGCCCGCGGCTACCTCGGCCGGCCCGGCCAGACCGCGGAGCGGTTCGTGGCCGACCCGTTCGGCGGGCCCGGGGCCCGGATGTACCGGACCGGCGACCTGGCCCGCTGGACCCCGGGCGGCGACCTCGTCTTCGTCGGCCGCGCCGACGAACAGGTCAAGGTCCGCGGGTACCGGATCGAACCGGCGGAGATCGAGGCGGCCCTGACCCGGCACGAGGGCGTGGCGCAGGCCGCGGTCGTCGCCCGGGAGGAGGAACCGTCCGGCACCCACCTGGTGGCCTACGTCGTCCCCGCCGCCGGCGGACGGCGGGACGGCGACGCGGTCCGCGCCCAGCTCGGCGACTGGCAGGAGGTGTACGACTCCCTCTACGGCACCGAGCACGCCGCGACGCGGCCGGCCCCGTTCGGCGAGGACTTCGCCGGCTGGACCAGCAGCTACGACGGCGAGCCGATCCCGGCCGGGCAGATGCGCCGGTGGCGGGACGCCACCGTCGCGCGCATCCGGGAGCTGCGGCCGCGCCGCGTGCTGGAGATCGGCGTGGGCAGCGGCCTGCTGCTGTCCCGGCTCGCGCCCGACTGCGAGGCCTACTGGGGCATCGACATCTCGGCGGACGCCGTCGACCGGCTGCGCGGCCAGGTGGCCGAACAGGGCCTGGCCGACCGCGTCGAACTGCGGGTCCAGCCGGCCTCGGACGCCGGCGGCCTGCCGGCCGGGCACTTCGACACGGTCGTCGTCAACTCGGTCGCCCAGTACTTCCCGGACGCCGCCCACCTCACCGACGTGATCGGCACGGCCCTGGAACGGCTGGCACCCGGCGGAGCCCTGTTCCTCGGCGACGTGCGCGACCTGCGGACCCTGCGCCTGCTGCACACGGCGGCACAGCTGCGCCGCGCCACCCCGTCCGCCGACCTCGCCGCGGTACGCCGCGCGGTGGAACAGGCGGTGCAGCTGGAGAAGGAACTGCTCCTCGACCCCGCGTTCTTCACCGCGCTCGCCGACCGGCGCGACGACATCGCCGGCGTCGACCTCCAGGTCAAGCGCGGCGCCTACGTCAACGAACTGAGCCGCTACCGCTACGACGTCGTGCTGCACAAGCGGCCGGCCGCCGGGCTGCGGCGGCTGACGGCGGCCCCGGAGCTGCGGTGGGGCCGCGACGTCACCGCGCTGGAGGCCCTCGAACGGACCCTCACCGGCGACCGCGTGCCCGCGCTGCGGATCACCGGGGTCCCGGACGAGCGGATCGCCGACGAGGCCGCCGCCCTGCGCGCCCTGGACGAGGGGCGGCCCCTGCCCGAACTGCTCGCCCTGCTCGGGGACGCCGAGCGGTCCTCGGCCCCGGGCCTCGGCCCGGACGACTTCTGCGCACTGGGCGAACGCGCCGGCTACCGGGTGGCGGTCACCCGGTCCGGTGGCGACCCCGAGAGCCTCGACGTGCTCTTCGTGGACCCGGCCGCCACCGCGCTCGACGGCGTCCACCGCCCGGACCCGGCGGCCGCGCCGGGCGCCCTGGCCAACGACCCCGCGGCGGCCCGGCGGCGCGGCGAACTGGTCGCCTCGCTGACCGCGTCGCTGCGGGAGCAGCTGCCCGCGTACATGGTCCCGTCCGCCGTGGTGGTCCTCGACGCGCTTCCCCTCACCGCCCACGGCAAGCTCGACCGGGCGGCGCTCCCCGCGCCGTACCTCGGCTCCCCGGCGGGCTCCCGGCGGCCCGCCACGCACCGGGAGCAGGTGCTGTGCGACCTGTTCGCACAGGTCCTGGGCGTGGCGGCGGTCGGTGTCGACGACGACTTCTTCGCCCTCGGCGGGCACTCGCTGCTGGCCACCCGGCTCATCAGCCGCATCCGCGCCGCCCTCGGCGTCGAACTCGCCGTGCGCACCGTGTTCGAGGCGCCCACGGTCGCCGGGATCGCCGAGCGGCTGAGCGACGCGGACGCCCACCCGGACCGGGTGCGGCCGGCCCTGCGGCCGATGCCCAGGCCCGACGTGCTGCCGCTGTCGTTCGCGCAGCAGCGCCTGTGGTTCCTGCACCGCCTGGAAGGGCCGAACGCGACGTACAACATGCCGATCGCCCTGCGGCTGCGCGGCACGGTGGACCAGCAGGCGCTGCGGGCCGCGCTGGCCGACGTCGCGGCGCGCCACGAGAGCCTGCGCACCGTGTACCCCGCGACGGACGGCGTGCCCCGCCAGCTCGTCCTCGGCGCGGCCGACGCCCGGCCCGAGCTGATCGTCCGGCACCTCGACGGGACCGGGCCGGCCGCGGCCGTGCGGGAGGCGGCCCGCTACCCCTTCGACCTCGCGGTCGACCTGCCGCTGCGGGCCGAACTGCTCGTCCTGGACGAGCGGGAACACGTCCTGGTCGTCCTCGTGCACCACATCGCCGGCGACGGATGGTCGATGGCCCCGCTCTCCCGGGACCTCGCCACCGCCTACGCCGCGCGGATCCGGGGCGAGGCACCGGCATGGGCGCCGCTGCCCGTCCAGTACGCGGACCACACGCTCTGGCAGCGCGCCCTGCTCGGCGACGAGCACGACCCGGACAGCCTGTTCGCCCGGCAGGTGGCGTACTGGACCGAGGCCCTGGCCGGCCTGCCCGAGCAGCTGGACCTCCCGGCGGACCGGCCCCGCCCCGCCGTGTCCACCTACCGCGGCGAGATGCTCGGCTTCGACCTGAGCCCCGCACTGCACCGCCGGCTGGCCCACCTCGCCCGGACCTGCGAAGTCAGCCTCCACATGGTGCTGCACGCCGGTCTCGCCGCCCTGCTGACCAGGCTCGGCGCCGGCACGGACCTGCCGATCGGCAGCGGGACCGCCGGCCGGCGCGACGAGGCGCTCGACGACGCGATCGGGCTGTTCGTCAACACGCTGGTGCTGCGGACGGACACCTCGGGCGACCCGTCGTTCGGCGAACTGCTGCGCCGCGTACGGGAGACCGCACTGACCGCGTACTCCCACCAGGACGTGCCCTTCGAGCACCTGGTGGAGGTACTGAACCCGGTCCGCTCCCCGAACCGCCATCCGCTGTTCCAGGTGGCCCTGGTCCTCCAGAACACACCGGCGGCCGGCCTCACCCTGCCCGGCGTCGACGTGACGCCCGAGCCGGCCGGCTCGGGGACCTCGCGGTTCGACCTGTTCTTCAGCGTCACCGAACGGCCCGCGTCGCCGGGAGCGCCGGCCGGTTCCTTCGGCGGGGTGCGCGCCACCGTGGAGTACAGCACCGACCTGTTCGACCGGGCCACCGTCGAGGCGATGGCCGCACGGTGGATCCGGCTGCTGGAGGCGGTCACCGCCGACCCGGCACGGCCCATCGGCCACGCCGACCTCCTCACACCCGCCGAGCGGACCCGGCTGCTCGGCACCGCCGGCGACCCGGTCGCCCCGGCCTGCCTGCCGGCGCTGTTCGAGGCACAGGCCGCCCGGACCCCGGACGCCCCGGCCGTCGTCGCCGAGGACCTCACCCTGTCGTACGCGGAACTCAACGCGCGCGCCAACCGCCTGGCCCACCTGCTGATCTCGCGCGGCATCGGACCCGAGCAGACCGTCGCGCTGGCCTTCCCCCGCTCCGCCGACCTGATCGTGGCGGTCCTCGCCACCCTCAAGGCCGGGGCGGCCTACCTCCCGCTGGACGTCGGCTACCCGGCCGAGCGCCTCGCGTTCATGCTCGGCGACGCCCGTCCGTCGCTGCTGCTGACGGGCGGCATCGGCGACGCCGAGGTACCCGGTGCCGTCGGCCTGCCCAGGCTGGACCTCGACGCCGGGGAGCGGTCCGCCGCGGACCGGGCGGACACGAACCCGGGCGATGCCGACCGGGTCGCGCTCCTGACACCGGCCGGCCCGGCCTACGTCCTCTACACGTCCGGCTCCACCGGCCGGCCCAAGGGCGTGGTCGTCACCCACGCCGGTGCGGCCGGTCTCGTGGCGAGCCAGACCAGGGCCTTCGACGCCGGGCCGGGCAGCCGGGTCCTGCAGTTCGCCTCGCCGAGCTTCGACGCGGCGTTCTGGGAGCTGTGCATGGCGCTGCTGACCGGGGCGGCCCTGGTGGTGGCACCGGCCGAGCGGCTGCTGCCCGGACCGGACCTCGCCGCCCTGACGGCCGAGCACGGCGTGACCCATCTGACGGTGCCGCCGGTCGCCCTCGGCGTGATGACGCCCGATCAGCTCCCGACGGTGACCACCCTCGTGGTCGCCGGCGAGGCCTGCCCGCCGGAGACGGTGGCGGCCTGGAGCCGCGGCCGGCGGATGGTCAACGCCTACGGGCCGACCGAGTCGACCGTCTGCGGGACGATGAGCCGGCCGCTGGCCGGTGGGGGCGGCGTCCCGCCCATCGGCACACCGATCCCCGGCACCCGCGCCTACGTGCTCGACGCCGGGCTGCGCCCCGTGCCGCCCGGCGTCGTGGGCGAGCTGTACCTGGCCGGGGCCGGCCTGGCCCGCGGCTACCTCGGACGGCCCGGCCTGACCGCCGAGCGGTTCCTGCCCTGCCCGTACGGGGAGCCGGGGACGCGGATGTACCGCACCGGGGACCTCGCGCGCTGGAACTCCGACGGTGATCTGGAGTTCGCCGGGCGCGCCGACCAGCAGGTCAAGGTCCGGGGCCACCGCATCGAACTCGGCGAGGTGGAGTCGGCGATGGCCGCCCACCCCGGCGTGGGGCAGGCCGTCGCGGTGGCCCGCCGGGACGGGCCCGGCGGCACCCGCCTCGTCGGGTACGTCGTACCCGCCACGGACAGCACGGACGGTACGGCCACCGCGGACAGCGACGGCGCGCCGGGCGGGTCGGACCGGGTGCTGGGCGAGTGGCGCGAGCTGTACGACACCCTGTACGGCGCCTCGCAGACCGCCCCGTTCGGCGAGGACTTCACCGGCTGGAACAGCAGCTACGACGGGCAGCCCATCCCGGAGGCCGAGATGCGGCAGTGGCGCGACGCCACCGTCACCCGGATCCGCGAACTCGGGCCCGGACGCGTCCTGGAGATCGGTGTCGGCCGCGGCCTGATCCTCTCCCGGCTCGCCGGGGAGTGCGACACGTACTGGGGCACCGACCTGTCGGCGGCGGCGATCGAGTCCCTGGCGGCGCAGGTCGCCGCCGAGCCGGCGCTCGCCGGCAAGGTGGTGCTGCGGGCCCAGCCCGCGGACGACACCACCGGGCTGCCCGAGGGCTTCTTCGACATCGTCGTGCTCAACTCGGTGGCCCAGTACTTCCCGGACGCCGCCTACCTGACCGGGGTCATCGGCAACGCGATGCGGCTGCTCGCGCCGGGCGGCGCCCTGTTCCTCGGCGACCTGCGCAACCTGCGGCTGCTGCCCATGTTCCGGGCGGCCACCGGGAACACCGCGCAGGAGCGGGAGTTGCTCGTCGATCCGGACTTCTTCCCGGCCCTGGCCGACGTGGTGCCGGAGGTGGGCGCCGTGGACGTCCGCCTCAAGCGCGGCAGCCACCACAACGAGCTGTCCCGCTACCGATACGACGCCGTCCTGCACCGGGCGCCGCTGGCGGCACCACCCCGGCCGTTCGGCGACGCCCCCGTGGTGCGCTGGGCGGAGCTGGCCGGGGGAGCGGAGTCACTCGCCGCGCTGCTGGACGCCGACCGGCCGGACCGGCTGCGGGTCACCGGGATCCCCAACGCCCGGCTGGCGGGCGAGGCGGCCGCGGCGCCGGTGGACGCGGTGGACCCGGAGGCCCTGTGCGAACTGGGTGAACGGCTCGGCCTGTGGGTGGCCGTCACCTGGTCGGGCCCGGCCGGGGACGACTGCTTCGACGCGCTGTTCGCCGCCGGGGACACGGAGGGCGCGGTCACCGGTGGCTATGTGCCGGCGGCCCCCGCGGCGGCGGACGGGCCGTCGCTGCGGGCCTTCACCAACGACCCCGCGGCGACGGCGGCACCGGTGGCCCTGGGCACCTCGGTGCGGGCCCTGCTGCGGGAGCGACTGCCGGAATACCTGGTCCCCTCGGTCGTCGTGACGCTCGACGCCCTGCCGCTGACACCGAACGGGAAGGTCGACCGCAGGGCGCTGCCCGCACCGGAGTCCTCCGGCGCCCCCGCGGGCCGCGCGCCCTCCACCGCGCGCGAGCGCCTGCTGTGCGACATCTTCGCCGAGGTGCTCGGCCTCCCGGCCGTCGGTGCCGACGACGACTTCTTCGACATCGGCGGCGACAGCATCGTCTCCATCCAGGTGGTCAGCAAGGCCCGCGCAGCGGGGTTCGCGATCGCGCCCCAGGACGTGTTCCTGCACCGGACCGTGGCGGAACTGGCCGCGGCCGCCGGAACACTCGGCGGTGAGCCGGCCGAGGCCGAGGCCCCGCAGGCGGGCATCGGCACGGTGCCCCTGACACCGGCGCTCCACGCGCTGCGGGAGCGGGACGCCGACCCCGGCACCCGCCACGAGGCGATGACCGTGCGGGTCCCGGCCGGGCTCGACGCGGAACGGCTCGCAACGGCCCTCCAGACGGTCCTCGACCATCACGACGCGCTGCGCTCGCGCCTGACCCGCGTGCCCGGCCCGGCACCGCGGCCGGGCCCGGACGAGTGGCTGCTGGAGGTGACGCCGCCCGGCACGGTCCGGGCCGCGGACCTGCTCCACCGGGTCACGGCCGGGGAGAGCGAGGACCTGGCCGCGGCGGAGGAGCGGGCGGCGTCGGCCCGTCTGGCCCCGGAGTCCGGGGTGATGGTCCAGGCGGTCTGGTTCGACGCGGGACCGGACCGGCCGGGGCTGCTGCTGCTGGTGCTGCACCGCACGGTCACGGACCCGGAGTCCTGGCGGATCCTGCTGGCGGACGTCACCACCGCCTGCGCGGCGTCCGCCGAGGGCCGACGGCCCGAACTCGCCCCGGTCGGCACGTCGTTCCGCCGGTGGGCCCAGCACCTGCGCGCCCACGCCCAGGACGCGCGGCGGGTCGAGGAGCTGCCGCGCTGGACCTCGATCCTCACCGAGCCGGACCGGCCTGACCAGCCGGACCAACCGGACCGGCCCGACCGGCCGGAGCGGGCCGACGACGGCCGGAGTGCCGGGGACCCGGCGGCCGGGTCCGGCACGCTGACCGTCACCCTGTCCGCCGAGCGCACCGAGGCACTCCTCACCACCGTCCCGGCCGCCTTCCACGCGGATGCCGAGGACGTGCTGCTGACCGCGTTCGCGCTGGCGGTGGCCGACTGGCGGCGCCGCCGGGGACCGGCCGACCCGGCCGGCACGGACGACGCCCCCGGCATCAAGGGCGACTCCGTGCTGACCGACGTACGGCGCCCCGGCCGGGCCGAGGTCGCCGAAGGGGTCGACCTGTCCCGCACGGTGGGCTGCTTCACGGCCACGCATCCGGTCCGCCTGGACCTGGGCGGCGTCGACTGGAACGACCTGTGGAACGGCGGACACGCCGCCGGGACGGTCCTCAAGCGGGTCAAGGAGGAACTGAGGTCCCTGCCGGACGGCGGACTGGGCTACGGCCTGCTGCGCCACCTCAACGCCGAGACCGCACCCGTCCTCACGGCCCGGCCCGCGCCGCAGGCCGCCTTCCACTACCTCGGACGGCTGCCGCAGACCCCCTCGGGTCCGTGGCCCGGCGGGCCCGGAACACCGCCGGAGTACCGCATCGAGGCCAGGGCGGCCGCCGTGGAACATCCGGACGGACCACGGCTGACCGCCACCTGGTGCCGGCCCCTCGGCCCGTCCGCGGACGCCGAGCTGCGGGACCTGGCCGACACCTGGGCGCGCGCCCTGGACGCCCTGGCCGCCCACGCCACCCGGCCCGACGCCGGTGGCCGCACCCCGTCCGACGTACCGCTGGTCCGGCTCAGCCAGGACAAGCTCGAACAGCTCGAAGCCGCATGGAGGAGGAAGCGATGACGCAGGCGGATCCGCAGGCGGAGCTGGAGGACATCCTGCCGCTGGCGCCACTGCAGGAAGGGCTGCTGTTCCACGCGCTCTACGACGAGGCGGCGCTCGACCTCTACACCCTTCAGATGGCCTTCGACCTGGAAGGCCCCCTCGACGCCGAGGCGCTGCGCGCCGCCGCCCGCGCCCTGCTGCGGCGCCACGCGAGCCTGCGGGCCGGCTTCTGGCACGAGGACCTCGACGAGCCGGTGCAGATCGTCCCGCGCGAGGTGACGCTGCCCTGGGAGGACGTCGACCTCACCGCGGTGGCCCCCGCCGGACGCGAGGCCGAGGCGGAGCGGATCGCGGCGGCGGACCGGCTGCGCCGCTTCGACCCGGCCCGCCCGCCCCTGCTGCGGTTCACGCTCATCCGGCTCGGGCAGGAGCGCCACCGTTTCCTCCTGACCGCCCATCACCTGGTGCTCGACGGCTGGTCCGTGCAGCTGCTGCTGGACGAGCTGTTCCGGCTGCACGCGCAAGGCGGCCGGGAGGACGGCATGCCCCCGGCGGCCCGGTACCGCGACTACCTGGCCTGGCTGGCCGGCCAGGACCGGGCGGCCGCCGAGGACGTCTGGCGCGAGGTGCTCAAGGGCATCGACGAGCCCACCCGGGTCGCCCCCTCCGACCCGTCCCGGACGCCGGACCTGCCCGGCCAGGTCCTGCACGACCTGCCGGGCGGCCTCGCCGACGCGCTGGACGGTCTGGCCCGCCGCGAGGGCCTGACACTGAACACGGTGTTCCTGGGCGCCTGGGCGATCGTGCTCGGCCGGCTCACCGGCCGGGACGACGTCGTGTTCGGCACCACGGTGTCCGGGCGCCCGCCCCAGGTGCCCGGGGCCGAGAAGATGATCGGCCTGTTCGCCAACACCCTGCCCGTCCGCGTCCGGCTCGACCCGGCGGAACCGCTGACCGGGATGCTGGCCCGCCTGCAGCAGGACCAGACCCGTCTGATGGCCTGCCAGCACATAGGCCTGGCCGGCATCCAGCGCACCCTGGACTCGGGTGAACTCTTCGACACGGCCACCGTGTTCGAGAACCTCCCGGCCGGGGGGAGCGGAACGGCCGCCGCCGCGCACGGCGGCGGACTGCGGGTCACCGCGACCCGGAGCCACGGCGTCACCCACTACCCGCTCAACTTCATGGTGATGCCCGGCAGGCCCCTGCGGCTGCGCCTGGACCACCAGACCGACCTGTTCGACCGCGAGGCCGCGGAGGCGATCATGGGCCGGGTGGTCCGGGTCCTCCGGGCCGCGGTGGCGGACCCGGCCCGGCGGATCGGCGACCTGGAGATCCTGACGCCCGAGGAACGCGCCCGGGTGCTGGTGGAGTGGAACGGCACGCCCGGCGGACCGCCGTCGACGCTGGTGCCCGAGGCCTTCGCGGCACAGGCCGCCCGCACTCCCCACGCGCCGGCCCTGTCCGACGGCCGGACGCGGTGGACGTTCGCGGAACTGGACGCCCGGGCGCACGCGCTCGCCCGGCGCCTGACCGCGCACGGCGTCGGGCCCGACACCCTGGTCGGACTGTGCGTGCGCAGGTCGGCCGACATGATCGCGGCCGTGCTGGCCGTGTGGAAGGCCGGCGGGGTGTGCGTGCCGCTCGACCCCGGCTACCCCGCGGAGCGGCTGGCGCTCATGCTCGCCGACGCGTCCGTGCCCGTCGTGGTGACCGAGCGGACCCTGACCGGGGTCCTGCCCCAGAGCCCGGCCGCCCTGGTCCTGCTGGACGCGGACGACACGCCCGGCCCCGGCCCCCTCCCGGACACCGGCCTGCCGGCGGTACGCGGGGACAACGCCGCGTACGTCGTCTACACGTCCGGGTCGACGGGCGTGCCGAAGGGCGTCGTCGTGACGCACCAGGGGCTGGCCAACCTGTTCGCCAGCCACCGCGACCGGGTGTTCGCCCCGGCCGCGGACAGGGTGGCCGCCGCGGAAGGACGCCGGCTGCGGGTGGCGCACACCGCGTCGCTGTCCTTCGACGCCAGCATGGGGCAGATCCTCGGCCTCGTCGCCGGACACGAACTGCACCTCGTGGACGACGACACCCGCCGCGACGCCGTCGCCCTCCTGGACCACGTGCGCGAGCGGGGCATCGACTACCTCGGCATCACGCCGTCGCTGCTGCGCGAACTGGTCGCGCTGGGCCTGCTGGACGGCCCCGGCCACCGGCCGGGCGTGATCCTGCTGGGCGCCGAGGCCACCGGAGCGGCGCTGTGGGAGACGCTGCGCGCGTACCCGGACACCGAGGTGCACAACTACTACGCGCCGAGCGAGTGCACGGTGGACGCCGTCGGAGCCCGGGTGCGCGACAGCGACCGGCCGGTGATCGGCCGGCCGATCCGCGCCGTGCGCGCCTACGTGCTCGACGCACGGCTGCGCCCGGTGCCTCCCGGCGTGGTGGGAGAGGTCCACCTGTCGGGCGCCCAGCTCGCCCGCGGCTATCTGAACCGGCCCGGCCTGACCGCGCAGCGGTTCGTGGCCGACCCGTTCGGCGGGCCGGGAGCCCGCATGTACCGGACCGGCGACCTGGCCCGCTGGACGACCGCCGGACTGCTGGAATTCGCCGGGCGCGCGGACGAGCAGGTGAAACTGCGCGGGTACCGGATCGAACTCGGCGAGGTCGAGGCGGCGCTCGCCCGGCACGCCACGGTCGCGCACGCGGTCGCCGTGGTCCGCGAGGACCGGCCCGGCGACCAGCGCCTGACGGCCTACGTGGTGCCCGCGCCCGGCACCGCCGTGCACCCGGCCGAACTCCGGGAGCACATCGCCGCGACGCTGCCCGAGTTCATGGTCCCGGCCACGATCGTCGTCCTCGACGCGCTGCCGCTCACCCCCAGCGGCAAACTGGCCCGCCGCGAACTCCCGCCCCCGCAGCCGGGAGTTCACGGGACCGGCGGCCGGGAGCCGCGCAGCCAGACGGAGGAGATCCTGTGCGGCCTGTTCGCCGAGGCGCTCGGGGTCGCGCGCGCCGGGGTCGACGACGACTTCTTCGCCCTGGGCGGGCACTCGCTGCTCGCCACCCGGCTGGTCTCCCGCGTCCGCTCGGCGCTCGGCGCCGAACTCGCCGTACGCGACGTGTTCGAGGCCCCGACGGTCGCCGGGCTCGCCGCCCGGCTCGACGCACCGCGCGCAGGCACCCGGCGGCGGCCGCCGCTGCGGCCCGCGCAGGAGCGGCCCGACGAGCTGCCGCTGTCCTTCGCCCAGCGGCGCCTGTGGTTCCTGCACCGGCTGGAAGGCCCGTCGGCCACCTACAACATGCCGTTCGCGCTGCGCCTGACCGGGGACCTCGACGTCCCGGCCCTGCGGGCCGCCCTGGACGACGTGGTGGCCCGGCACGAGACGCTGCGCACGGTCTACCCGGACACCGCGGGCACACCGCGCCAGCACGTCCTCGCCCCCGCCGACGCGGCCGTCGACCTGCCCGTCCGGCCGGTCGACGAGGCCGGGCTGGCCGCGGCGATCGCCGCCGAAGCGGCCCACCCCTTCGACCTGACGGCCGAACCACCGCTGCGTGCCGTCCTGTTCGACCTCGGCCCCGGCGAGCACGTCCTGCTGCTCGTGCTCCACCACATCGCCGGGGACGGCTGGTCCAACCGCCCCTTCGCCCGCGACCTGTCCGCCGCCTACTCCGCCCGGCGCGCGGGCCGGGCCCCGGCCTGGGCGCCGCCGGCCGTCCAGTACGCCGACTACACCCTGTGGCAGCGGCGGTTCCTCGGCACGCCCGACGACCCGGACAGCGTGCTCTCCCACCAAGTGGCCTACTGGCGCCGGGCCCTGGACGGGCTGCCGGCCGAACTGGAACTGCGGCGGGACCGGCCCCGCCCCGAGGTGCCCGTCCACCGCGGCGACACGGTCCCGCTGCGCCTGTCGCCGGACGTCCACGCCCGGCTCGTGCGACTGGCCCGGGCCGGCAACGCGAGTCTGTTCATGGCCGTCCACGCGGCGCTCGCGGCGCTGCTCACCCGGGAGGGCGCGGGCACCGACATCCCGATCGGCA
This sequence comes from Streptomyces sp. NPDC085946, assembly GCF_044540485.1. Lineage (NCBI taxonomy): Bacteria > Bacillati > Actinomycetota > Actinomycetes > Kitasatosporales > Streptomycetaceae > Streptomyces > Streptomyces sp. NPDC085946. Next base: position 14,445 of record NZ_JBITSF010000042.1, read on the forward strand.
CACCGATCGCGGGACGCACCGAGGAGGCCCTCGACGACCTCGTCGGGTGCTTCGTCAACACGCTGGTGCTGCGCACCGACACCGGTGGCGACCCGAGCTTCGCGGACCTGCTCCGCCGGGTCCGGGAGGCCGGACTGGCCGCGCACGCCCACCAGGACGTGCCCTTCGAGCACCTGGTCGAGGTGCTCAGACCGGCCCGCTCGGCGGCCCGGCACCCGCTGTTCCAGGTGATGCTGACGCTCCAGCACGCCGAGGACCTCGCCGTGGACCTGGACGGCCTGCGCCACCGGACCGAGGAGGTGGCCTCGCGGTCGGCCAAGTTCGACCTGCTGTTCCGGCTCGCCGAGCGGCACACCGCGGACGGCCTGCCCGGCGGCCTGGAGGGCGGCGTCGAGTACAGCACGGAACTGTTCGACCGGCGGACCGTGGAGGACCTGGTCGCCAGGTTCGAGCGGCTGCTGGACGCCGTGACCGCCGACCCGGACGAGCCGATCCGGCGACTCGACACCCTCGCGCCCGAGGAGCGCGAACGCGTCCTGCGGACGTGGAACGACACCGCACGGCCCCTGCCCCCGCTGACGCTGCCCGCGATGTTCGAGGCGCAGGCGGCCCGCACACCCGACGCGCCCGCCCTCACCGCGGCCGGCGTCACCCTGTCCTACGCCGAGCTGGACGCCCGGGCCGACCGGCTCGCCCACGCCCTGATCGAACGCGGCGCCGGACCGGAACGGATCGTGGCCGTCGCCCTGCCCCGCTCGGCCGAACTGGCCGTGGCCCTGCTGGCGATCCTCAAGTCCGGAGCCGCCTACCTGCCGTTCGACGCCGACGACCCGGCCGAGCGGATCCGCACCGTGCTCGACGACGCCCGGCCGGTCTGCGTCCTCGACGACCCCGGCCAGGTACGCGACCCGGGCGACCGGCCGCGGAAGGACCCGGGCGGCACCGCCCGCACCACGCGGCCGGCGCCGTCGCACGCCGCGTACGTGCTGTACACCTCCGGCTCCACCGGCACGCCCAAGGGAGTGGTCGTCCCGCACGCCGCCGTCGTCAACCGGCTGCTCGGCATCCAGGCCGAGTACGGGCTGGAACCCTCCGACAGCGTGCTGTACAAGGCGCCCGCCGCGTTCGACGCGTCCGTGTGGGAGTTCTTCTGGCCCCTGACCACCGGCGCCCGGATCGTGGTCGCCGAGCCCGGCGGACACCGGGACCCGGCCTACCTGGCCGCCACGATCCGCGAACACGCGGTGACGACCGTGCACTTCGTGCCGTCGATGCTGCGGGTCTTCCTCGACGAACCGGCCGTGGCCCGCTGCACCGGCCTGCGCCGGGTCCTGACCGGCGGCGAGCCGCTCCCGGCGGACCTGAAGGACCGCGCCCTGCACGTGCTGAACGGTCTCGACGCGGTCCTGCACCACCTGTACGGGCCGACGGAGACCGCCGTCCACGCGACCTCCTGGACCTGCGAGCCCGAGCCGGCCACCGGCCCGGACCCGGACCGGCGCCCGGTCCCGATCGGCCGGCCCGTCACCAACACGCGGGTCTACGTGCTCGACGGGGGACTCGGCCCGGTGCCGCCGGGCACGGTGGGCGAGGTCTACCTGGCCGGCGTCCAGCTCGCCCGCGGCTATCTGAACCGGCGCGGCCTCACCGCCGAGCGGTTCGTCGCCTGCCCGTTCGGCGCCCCGGGGGAGCGCATGTACCGGACCGGGGACCTCGCCCGGTGGACCGCGGACGGGGTGCTGCGCTTCGCCGGCCGCGTCGACGACCAGGTCAAGCTGCGCGGGTTCCGCGTCGAACTCGGCGAGGTCGAGGCCGTACTGACCCGGCACGAGACGGTCGCACGGGCGGCGGCGGCGGTCCGCGAGGACCGGCCGGGACAGCGGCGACTGGTGGCCTACGTGGTCCCGGCACCGGGCGCCGAGCCGCGCGAGAGCGACCTGCGGGGCCACGCCGCCGCCGCACTGCCGGAGTTCATGGTGCCGGCCCACGTCGTCGTGCTGGCCGACCTGCCCCTGACGACCAGCGGCAAGCTGGACCGGCGGGCCCTGCCCGAGCCCGGCCCGCGTTCCGTGACGTCCAGGCGACCGGCGCGCACCCCCGAGGAGGAGATCCTGCGCGCCCTGTTCGCCGAAGCCCTCGCCGTGGCCGGAGCGGGCATCGACGACGACTTCTTCGCCCTGGGCGGGGACTCCCTGGCGGCGATCCGGCTGGTGAGCCGCATCCGCGCCACCATGAACCTCGACCTGTCGGTCCGGGACCTCTTCGCCGCGCCCACGGTGAGCCGCCTGATGGACCGGCTGCGCCTCGGCGTCTCCGGCGACGCCTTCGACGTGCTCCTCCCGCTGCGCACCTCCGGCACCCGCCCGCCGCTGTTCTGCGTCCACCCCGCCGGCGGCCTCAGCTGGTGCTACACCGGGCTGCTGCGGCTGCTGGGGCCGGACCTGCCGGTGTACGGGCTCCAGTCCCGCGGCCTCGCGCGGCCCGAGACGCACCCGGCGACGATGGAGGACCTGGTCACCGACTACGTGGCGCAGATCCGGTCGGGGCAACCCGCGGGCCCCTACCACCTGCTGGGCTGGTCGTTCGGCGGTCTCGCGGCCCACGCGGCCGCGGTCCGCCTCCAGGCCGAAGGCGAGGAGGTGGCGCTGCTCGCCCTGCTCGACTCCTATCCCCGCGACCCGGCCGCCCCCGTCACACCGGTGGCCGAACAGGACGTCCTCGCCGCCCTGCTCGACTTCGCCGGCCACGCCGAGGACGCCGGCGGCGACGGCGAACCCCTGCGGATCGCCGACGTCATGGAGATCCTGCGCAACGGCGGCGGGCACCTGGCGGACATCGAGGAGCGCCGCGTCGAGGCCCTGACCGAGGTCTTCACCAGCAACACGAAGATCGCGGCGGCGCACGTGCCCGGCCGGTTCGACGGCGACGTCCTGCACTTCACGGCCACGGCCGGGCGCCCGCCCGGAGCGCCCACGGCGGCCGTCTGGGAGCCCGCCGTCACCGGGCGCGTCGAGCGGTACACCGTCGACTGCACCCACCGGGAGATGTGCCGCCCCGAGCCACTGGCCCGGATCGGACGCGTGCTGGCCGAGCGGCTGGGCACGGACCCGCAGACCGAACAAGACCCGAGGAAGAAGGAAGCACAGCGATGACCAACCCCTTCGAGAACCCCGAGGCCACCTACCTGGTCCTGGTCAACGACGAGGGCCAGCACTCGCTCTGGCCGTCCTTCGCCGAGGTCCCGGCCGGCTGGGAGGTCGCGCACCGCGAGGACACGCGCGAGGCCTGCCTCGCCTTCGTCGAGGAGCACTGGACCGACATGCGCCCGAGGAGCCTGGCACGGGCCATGGACGCGGCCGGTTCCTGACGCGTCGGCACGGACGCATCCGATCGTGAGGAGGACCGGTTTGCCTACGCACCAGCCATCCGTCGTCGGCGGCGTCGAGGAGGTGACGTTCGCGCTGACGGCACAGGAGAAGGACCAGTTCCGCAAGGTCGCCGCCGAGGTGGCCGACGGGCTGCCCCACCCGGGTCTGGCCGACCCGGCGCTGCTCGACGACCCCGGCCTGCTGGCGGACATCGAGATGGCGGCCCGCTGGCTCCCGCCACGCCTGGCCCGGACGCTCAGCCGCTTCCGGCAGGCGGGCAACGCGCACGGCACCCTGATCGTGCGGAACCTGCCGATCGACGACGACCTGCCGCCGACGCCCGCCGACGGCGTCGCACCGGACTGGGCGCGGCTGCCGCTGGCCACCGTCGCCCAGCTCGCCACGGTGTCCTGGCTCGGCGACGTCATCGCCTACGCGGACGAGAAGTCCGGCCGCCTCGTCCAGGACATCGTGCCGGTCAGGGGCGCCGAGCGGCGGCAGGAGAACAGCGGCAGCGTGATGCTCGAACTGCACACCGAGGACGGCTTCCACCCCTTCAAGCCGGACTTCGTCACCCTGCTGTGCCTGCGCGCCGACCAGGAGCGCCGCGCGCTCACCTCCACCGGCGCGATCACCCGGGCCCTGCCCCGCCTGTCGGCCGCGTGCGTCTCGACGCTGCGCCGGCCGCTGTTCCGGATCCGGCACAGCAGCTCCTTCGGCGGCAGCGGCACCGGTGCCGTCTCGATGCCGCTGCCCGTGCTGTCCGGGCCGGACGCCGAGCCGGAACTGATCGCCGACTTCCACGCCATGGAAGCGGACGGCGACCGCGCGGCACGGGCGCTGGACGAACTGCGGGACGCCATGCTCGCGGTGCTCGTGGGCACGGTGCTCGACGAAGGCGACCTGATCGTCGTCGACAACCGGGCGGCCGTGCACGGCCGTACCGGATTCCGGCCCCGCTACGACGGGCGGGACCGGTGGCTGCGGCGCTGTTTCGCGGTCGCCGACCTGCACCGGTCCCGCGGCCTCAGGGCGGCCGGCTCCCACGTGTGCGCACCCCTGCCGCCGGAGGCACGCCCGTGACGACCGGCCCGCTCGTGGGCGCGGCCTCCTCCGGCCCCGCCCCCCGGGCGCCGGGGGAGGCCGCCCGGACGGTGCTCGACGTACGGGACCTGCGCAAGTCCTACGGCGAGTCGCCCGTCCTGCGCGGTGTCGACCTGGAGGTCCGGGCCGGGGAGATCGTGTCCCTGCTCGGACCCAACGGCGCCGGCAAGTCCACCTTCGTGTCGATCGTGGCCGGACTGCGCCGCGCCGACTCCGGCTCGGTCACCATCGCCGGCGTCGACGCGTTCGCGCAGCCCGGGGCGGCCCGGCGGATGACCGGCCTGGCACCGCAGGACGTGGCCGTGTACCCCGTGCTCAGCGCGCGCCACAACCTGCGGCTCTTCGGCGAGCTGGCCGGCCTGCGCGGCAGGGAGCTCGGCACGCGCATCGACGAGGTGGCGCGTGCGCTGCGCATCGAACCGCTGCTGGACCGGCCGGTGGGCCGGCTCTCCGGCGGCCAGAGGCGACGCGTGCACACCGCGATGGCGTTGCTGCACCGGCCGCGGCTGCTGCTGCTCGACGAGGCGACCGCGGGCGCGGACGTCGAGACCCGCACCTACCTGCTCGACGTCGTACGCGAACTGGCGGCGGACGGGTCGGCGGTCGTCTACTCCACCCACTATCTCCAGGAGGTGGAGATGCTCGGGGCGTCGGTCGCCCTGCTCGAAGCCGGCACCGTGATCGCACGCGGTCCGGTACGGGACCTGGTGGCCGGGCACGCCACCCCGGCGGTCGAGTTCCGGTTCGCCGGACCCGCGCCGCTCGTGGTGGCCGAGCCGGGCCGCGAGGGCTTCGCCACCCGCCACGGCGACCTGCTGCGCGTCGCCACGCCGGACCCGGCCGCCACGATCGCGGCGACGGTCCCCGCCCTGGGCGAGGACGCCCGGCGGCTGCGCGGCGTGGAGGTCGTGCAGGCCAGCCTGGAGACCGTGTACCTCGCCCTGACCGGACGCCGGTACGCCTCGGGCGGGCCGTCGTGACGGGCCGCGCCGGCGTGGTCATCATGCGCCACGAACTACGGGTGATCGGCACCATGCCAGGCACGACCCTGTTCGGGATCGCGATGCCGATCGTGCTCGCGGCCCTGACGCAGGGCCTCTTCACGAGCGCCGTCCCCTCCGGCGCCGCCGGCGGCACCGGCGGTGCCGAACTCGCCGTCCCCGGAATGGCGGTGGCCTTCGCCGCGCTCGGCGCCGGGCGGTCCGGCTTCGCGTTCTTCCGCGACTACGGCTGGGGCACCTGGGACCGGCTCCGGGCCAGCCCCGCCTCGACACTGGACATCGTCGTGGGCAAGGTGTCGCCCTGGGTGATCATGTCGCTGGTCCAGATGCTCGGGCTGTTCGTCGCGGCGACACCCCTGCTCGGCTTCCACGTCTCCGGCTCCTGGCCGGCCCTGGTCCTGGTGCTGTTCGGGACCGCGCTGTGCCTGTGCACCTTCGGCGCGCTGATGACCGCGGTCTCCCGCACGTCCCAGCAGCTCAATTCGATCAGCGGCGTCTGCGGGCTGGCGTTCGCGGCACTCGGGGGAGCCCTCGTCCCGCTGTCCGCCCTGCCGGACTGGGTGGACTCCGTCGCCCCCGCCTTCCCGACGTACTGGGCCGTGCGCGGGCTGCACGCGGTCGTCCTGGACCGGGGCGGCCTGGCCGACGTGGCCCTCCCGACGGGGGCGCTGCTCGCCTTCACCGCACTCTTCGCGCTCCTGACCACGGCCCGGTTCCGGGCGGGGGAGAGCAAGGTGTACTGGGGATGAGCGGATCACCCACCCCCACCGACCGCCGCCCCACACCCGTCGAACACGTCCTGCACCGCTGGACTGGATGCCTTTGCGGGCGATGCGGACGCCGATGTGCTGGTTGTGCAGCCACCGCCGCAGGTCAGGCAGATCGCAGGCCTTGTCGGCGTGCAGCCCCTGGGGCCTGGAATGATCGCTGCGGGATTCGTGTCCTGTGTGGAGAGGGGCCACCATCGGCTTCAGTACGAGACTGTCGTGGGTGTCGGCCGCGGAGACACCGCCGGTCCAGCGGTGCCGGACACGACAAGCCCGCGGCCGGTTCGGATCCCGGTACAGCACTCCTTTGTGCTCCAGCGCCGTCAGCTGGTGCGACACCGAGGAGGTACTGGCCAGCCTGACCGCCTGGCCGATCTCCCGCATCGACGGCGGATACCCCTGACCTGCCACGGTGTCTTTGATGAAGGCCACGACCGCGGTCTGCCGGACGGTGAGCTCGTGGGAGCCGGGCCGGTTGCCGGGCGGCCGCCCGCGCCGACCCGCAGGCCGAGTGCAGAGGAGCATCCAGGGTGAGATGAACAGAACAAATGTAAAACAGGCGTTAAATCCACGCAATCAAGCATAATCGGGCAAGAGCTGGGCTAAAGTGGGCTTTGCTCAAGCAAGCGAAGCTCAATCCCTGGAGTGACATGAACTCCGGAGCGACCCCGGCTCCCTACCCGAACCCGCGCGCCAACGCCGCCCTGGCCGCCGACTGCGAAAGGTGCAATGGCTGGGGAACGGTGATCACCCCCCGCGGGCACCACGAACTCTGCCCCGCCTGCCAGCCCCACCCCGACCGGGCACACCGTGACAGCCGCCGAGACGGCTGAGGAGGGTTCCCTGTCGCACACGGGCCGATCACCGGTGCTGCCCGGTGCGGCGTGCTGCTCGTCCGCGGACCGCCCGGACTCCGTCGCCCGCGAGACCACACGCGCCGACGGCCACACCGCCAGGATCGGCACATGGCCGGCCAGGGCCCGTACCAGATACCGTGCCGGCCTGCTTCCGGGCGGCCGAGGATGCCGTTCGCGTCAGCCGGAGCACGGTCCTGCGCCCGGTTGACGCGCTCCCGGGACCGGCACCGCCCGCCCCACGGGTGGTCGGTGGTGACGAGTGCGCGACCCGCAAGGGAGGGCACCACGGGACCGTCCTGGTCGATGCCGAGACCCGGCGGCCGATCGGTCTGCTGCCCGGCCGGGAAGCGGTCAGCCTCGCAGCCCGGCTGGCGAAGCGACCGGGGATCGAGGTCCCAGCCGCCACGCCCTCGCCGCAGGACCGGAACGTGACCGGGACGCGGTCGTCGCCGGGTTGACCCTGCCCTGGAACTCCGTTGTGGTCGAAGGGCACGTCGACAGGATCAAGATGCTCGAGCGTCAGATGATCGGCCGCGCGGGTCTCCGACTTCTCCGCGGACGCGTCCTGCTGGCATGAGTCGAGGTGGGATGGGGCTGACCGGATTCGAACCGGCGTCCTCCCACATGCGGTGAAGGCGCGACAACCACTGCGCTACGAGCCCCATCCCACCACGATCGTACGAGCCACCCGCGCCCATCGCTCTGGAATGCACCCAGCGGGCTGATCACACAGCGCGACGGCATCACAAAACCCGAGCCAGGACCTGAGGTCAGGAGGCACCAGGCTGCTCAGTCGTGACGGGCGAGCTTGACCGCTGAGACGAGCAGGATCACAGCCAGCGCAGGGATGAGCACCAAGTCCGGGAACACACCGAGGAGCAGTCCGCCCAGCACGGCCCCGGCGACCGAGCCGGATGCCATGACCACCGTGAAGCGGCGGTGGGCGCCGAGGACGGCGAAGCTGCCGTCACGGCTGTAGCGGGCGAACGCGACCAGCATGGTCGGCAGGGAGACCAGCAAGGAGAGGCTTCCGGCGGTCTTGATGTCCTCGCCGAAGAGCAGAACGATCGTGGGGATCAGCAGCTCGCCGCCGGCCACCCCCATGATCGCGGCGACGACGCCGATGCCGAACCCGGTCGCGACTCCGGCGGGGATCCGGGCCCACAGTGGCAGCGTGAGCGTGTCCAGGGCAGGGGTGTGGGTGATCACGAGCGCGGCGGCCATGAGGACCATCAGGGCGGCCAGCACCTTGTAGAGGGTGGCGGAGCGCATCCGGACCGCCCAGGACGCGCCCGCCCAGGCGCCGAGGAGGCTGCCGGCCAGCAAATTGACCGCGACCGGCCAGCGGGCAGAGACCTCGGCGGCCGACACCGCGACCAGTCGGGAGGGCAGCGCGACCAGGACTACGATCAGACTCATCGCCTTGTTCAGGATGACCGCCGAGAGCGCGGCGAAGCCGAACAGACCGATCAGCAGCGGCAGGCGGAACTCCGCACCACCCAGCCCGATCATTCCCCCCAGAACACCGATGGCCGCCCCGGCACCGAACGCCACGGGCGCCGAGTACGTCGGCCGAGAGGGCTGGAGGGACTGGTCTGTGGTCATGACCGTCATCCTCCCCCGTGGTTCCCTCCGGCTGCCACGGCGTACCGCCGCCTTCGGGGCGGGGCACCGGGCGGCCACCGAGGATCCGTGGAAACCTCCGAAATGCCGACTGCGCAGCCCACCCTCACCGCTGCGCCCGGCGGCACCGGCCGCCGTCGGAACATGCCGGTCGCGCCGAACACATCCACCGCTCGCCCGCGTTCGGAGCACCGCAGCGGGTCTGGGAGGATGGCCGGCAGCCGTCCGTACCGAGTCCGTGAACCCGCGGGCGGCGAGGGACGGGCGGGTACGGGCAGCGGCCCGGCGGGCGGGAGAGGGGAGCGGTGCGGCACATGCCTCAGTACCCGGAGTACCTCGCCGCGGTCGGGTTCGCCGCGGGCGGCGTCGTCAACGCCTGGCTGGCACCGCACCGGTTCTCCACCGCCGTCCTGTTCTGCCTCGCGGTGACCTCTGCCGGACTCGGCGTGACCGTTCGCAGTGCGCCGGCCCACCCGACCCTCGCCACGGTCCTCGCCGTCGCTGCCCTGGTTCTGACGCTCGCGCTGGGCCTGCTGTTGCTGGCCGACGGCGTCCTCCTCACCCGGCGCTACGGACCGCAGCCGGCCCTGCTGGCGACCGGGGCCGCCGGTTGCGCGGTGCTGGCGGTGCTCGGCCTCGACGTGGTTTTCCACGCAGTCGGCGGCGAAGCGTTCGGTGCCCTCGTGCTCGCGGTGAACGCCGCCGCGACCTACCTCACTCTGCTCTTCCTCGTCTTCGCCGGCTACGTGTTCGTCCGGGGCCGCACCACCCCCCTGCCGGACACCACCCATGTCGTCGTCCTGGGCGCCGGGCTCGACGGCGACCGGCCCGGCCCGCTGCTGACCCGCAGGCTGGAGCGCGCCCTCGCGATCGACGCCGCCCGTCCACCGGACACGCCTCGTGCGGTGTTCGTCGTCTCGGGCGGCCAGGGCGACGACGAGGTCCGCTCCGAGGCGGACGCGATGGCCGAGTACCTACGTGGACGCGGAGTGCCCGCCGACCGGATCGTGCGGGAGGACCGCTCCGTCAACACCGGGCAGAACCTCCGCTTCAGCGCGGCCCTCGTGGGCGGCACCACTCCCGGCCGGCGTGCCACGGTGGTCACCAGCGGCTTCCACGTCTACCGCACGACCCTGCTGGCCCGCCGCGTCGGCGTGTCCGTGCACGTCGTGGGGGCGCCGACCTCGCCCGCCTACTGGCTGGCCGCGACACTGCGCGAGTTCGCCGCGATCCTGTGGTTGGACCGCCTCCTCCTGGTCGGACTCAGCCTGCTGCTGGCAGTGCCGGTGGCGACGGCGGTCCTCGCGCGCTGAAGCGTCAGCCGCAGACCTCGCAAGAGGTCTTGTGGGGCAGGCTCGTAGGTCACCGTCTGGTCCGGGCAGTCCGTGGCCAAGTCGTGCAGGGCGGCGAACTCCGTCAGGTCGGCTGCGAGCCCCCAGCGGAGCTTGGTGCCGACCCGTTCGGCGAGGTACCGGCATCTCGCGTCGCCGGCGGGCGGCAGCCACTCGGCGGGGTCCTGATCACCCTTGGCGCGGTGGAAGCTTGCCGTGACGGCGACCAGGCTCACCGTCCTCATCGGAGAGGCGTTCAGGACTTCCTCACCCTCCGGCGGCTCGACCCGCAAGCCCGGATGCCGGCCTGACTCTCCACCAGGCCCTCGATGTTCTTCAGGACCCGCTGAGGTGCTGGGCCGCACCTGCACCACCTGCGGGCGCCCCCTGCCCACCCCTCGGAGAAGCCGCGGACAGCCCAGAACCAGGGCACGTCCTGGCTCGTCTACACCCGAAGGTGTGAGCAGCATCAGCTCCTCGACCTTGCGAAGCTCAGAGGGAAGCGGTCGTACAGCCACACACAGCATGCGACGACCTCCGTCGGGAACCGGTACCCCTGATACGACGGCGCCACGGCGTCCCCTCCCGATACCCGCCCGACCGTCCGAAAGTCGTCCCAGGCACTCAGCCCACGACCAAGTCGACGTCGCCGCAGACGGCACTGACGCGGACCGGCCGGCAGCCGGCCGTTACGGCACGCGGGTGTGCTCTGCTCGGCTGGCAGCGATGCGCCGGGCCGCGAGCGTGCGAGCCCGCTCGGCGTCATGGCCGGTGAGCCGGGCGAGGATGGCCGCGAGGGGGGTGATCCGCCCGCGTCCGCCCCAGTGACCCTCGGGAATCTCGGTGGGGAACACCCAGATCCGGCCGGGGTCGCGCGGCCACGCGCCGTTCTCGGCGTCGAGGATCGCCTCGGTGACCTCGGCGATGACGCCGGCGCGCCCGCGCTCATCGAGCTGTCCTTCTGGCACGGAGGGGACGACTTTGTAACGGGGCGCGTCTGCAAGCACTCCACCGACGTAGACAGCGGCCGGCCGGTGGACGAACGCCCACGACACCGCGCGGGTCACCGGATCGGCGGGATCGAACCCTTCGTGGCGAACAAGGATCTCGGTGATCCGGTTCAGCAACGCCGCCTCGGCCTCGGGCTCGATCGCGCCGTCAGGGATGTACACGTCGAGCATGGGCACGGCCCACCTCCTGGATTTAATTCTTCAACTCAGGGTGGAGAGAACGCTAGGGATGCTGAGTGGAAAATGTCAACCCAGGTCGGTAGGGTGAAGGCGTGGACAGGCAGCAGAGGATCGACCCGGTGAACTGCTCAGTGGCGCGGGCCCTGGCGGTGGTCGGTGAACGGTGGTCGCTGTTGATCGTGCGTGAGGCACTGGACGGTGCGCGCCGGTTCGGGGAGTTCCGGTCCCGCCTCGGTATCGCCAGCAACCTTCTGACCAGTCGGCTGAATACGCTCGTGGCGGCCGGAGTGCTGCAGCGGATCCCCTACCAGGATCCCGGTGACCGACAGCGCTTCGAGTACCAGCTCACCGAGCAAGGACTGGATCTGCGGCCCACGCTGGTGGCATTGCTGGAATGGGGCGACAAGTACCTCGCCGATCCGCAGGGACCGTCGGTCATCGTCCGGCACAAGTCCGCCGGGGAGGAAGCCTGCGAGCAGCCTGTCCGGCTCGTTCTCGAGTGCGCGGCAGGACATACTCGTCTGCCGCCGGAAGCTGTTCACCGTGCTCCCGGCCCAGGCGCGCGCTTCTTGGAACCTTCCTAGTGCCGCATCGGGCGACGTTCGCCCTGTCGTGATGCATCGCCTGGTTCGCTGAGCCGACAGGGACCGAGCGCGGCGGACGGCACAGGGACCCGGCCGGGAGCCGAGGCCCTGCCGCCGGGCGACCTGCACGCGCCCGCACGGGGCCGCCACCCGTTCGCCGCCTACGACCTGGCCGAGGACCAGCTCTACGGGCACGTCGAGAAGACCAGGAACCGCGAACCGGATCGAGGCCGCCGACCGCCGTGCCGGCATACCCGAAGCCCACCGGATCACGTCCCCACCGGGCGCGCCAGCGCGTCGACGGTTCCGGAGAACAGCCACGGCAGCCGCTGCGCCGTGGGTACCAGTGCTGCACGGAGTGGGGGCACTCTCGTCGCGCCGAGCAGCGCGTGGGTCAGCCAGCGATAGCGCCGGGTCAGTTGCCGCCACTCCTGTTCGTAGGTTGCCAGGTCACCGCCGATGACTGCCCGTACCGCTGCCGACGCTTGCGCGAGCGCCAGCGCGATGCCCTCGCCGGTCAGCGCGTCGACGTAGCCGGACGCATCGCCGACCAGCAGCACTCGGCCGGCGGTGCGCGCGGTCGTGTCCTGGCGGAGTGGACCCGCTCCGCGCACCGGCCCGGCGGTCCCGGCTCCGGCCAGCCGCTCCCGTAACTCGGGGAAGGCGGCGAGGTGGTCGTCGTACGCTCCGCGACCGGTGGTGAGCACCGCGACGCCCACGAGGTCATCGGCCACCGGAGTCACATAGGCCTCCGCGTCACGGGCCCAGTGCACCTCGACGCGGTCGCTCCAGGGGGTGAGCACGTAGTGGCGTCGCAGTCCATGCCGTCGGTGGGACCGACGCGGCCGGTGCAGGCCCAGGGACCGGCGGATCGGCGAATGCAGACCGTCGGCCGCAACGAGGTGCCCGGCACGGACGCCGTCGGCCACCACACCGTCTTCGTCCTGCTCGACACGGCGCACGGTGCGCTGCTCGATCCGCACGCCCGCGGCCAGCACCATCTCGCGCAGCGCCGCGTGCAGCGCAGTGCGGCGCACCCCGCGACCCGGGCCTGCTCGAAAGTCGGCGTCGGCCCGTCGCGGCCCGGCGACGTACCGGATGCCCCGCAGGTCGTGCCCCGGCGGATGGACCCCTAGCGCTGCCAGGGCGGCGACGGCACCCGGCATCAAACCCTCACCGCACGCCTTGTCGAGCGTGCCGGCGCGCTGCTCCCAAACAGTCGCATCGAGCCCCGCCCGGGCCGCATTCAAGGCCGTGGCCAGGCCTGCGGGTCCTCCGCCCACGACGAGCAAGTCCATGCATGTCCCCTTCAGGCCAGTCGTGTCAGGGCGGCATCCTCAGCGCGGATGCGGGTGGCGAGCAGGAACCCGTTCAGCACGGTGAAGACGACCGCCGTACCCCAGGCCGAGTGCACCAGCGGGAGCGCGAACCCTTCGACGACGACGGCGACGTAGTTCGGGTGCGAAAGCCGGCGGTAGGGACCGCTGGACACCCGCGGAGCACCGGGCACGACGATCACCCGGGTGTTCCACTGTCGCCCCAAGACAGCAATGCACCACCAACGCAGCGCCTGCGAGGCCACGACGAGGACGAGCATGACCCAGACAAGAACCGGTACGGCGTCCGGCCGCCGCACCCACACCTCCACGAGCGCGCCGACCAGCAAACCCGTGTGCAGCACCACCATGAACGGATAGTGCTCCCGCCCGGACTCCACGCCGCCCCGCGCGAGGCACCAGGCAGCGTTGCGCCGGGACACGACCAGCTCGGCGACCCGCTCCAGACCGACGACCAGGACCAGGACGGTGAACAGGACCTGACCGCTCATCCCCCGCCCCCTGGGGCACGCAGGAGCACAAGTTCGGAGCAGAAACCCGGGCCCATGGCGAGCATGAGCCCATAGGAGCCGGGCCGGGGCGGACGGTCGGCAAGCGTGTCCGCCAGGACGTGCAGCACCGAGGAGGAGGACAGGTTGCCGACCCGCCGCAGTGAGTCCCACGTCATGCCCAGGGCGTCCCGCTCGACCCCGAGGGCGTCCTGCAGCGCCTCGATGACCTTGGGGCCGCCGGGGTGCGCAACGTACCAGCCGAGGTCGTCGTCGGTCAGTCCGTGGTCGGCGAGAAAACCACGGACGTCGTCTCCGACGTACCGGCGCACCAGCCCGGGGATCGAGGAGTCGAGTACGACCCTCAAACCACCGGAACCGACGTCCCAGCCCATCATGCGCTCCGAACCGGGGTAGAGACGGCTGCGTGAGGCGAGCACCTCGGGGCGGGTGAAGTCGTCGGACCGCGCGAGCGGATGCTCGGAACCCACGGCGACCACCGCCGCGGCACCGTCCCCGAACAGACCGCTCGCCACGAAGTTGGTGACCGAGGTGTCCTCACGCTGAAGGGTGAGCGAGCACAGCTCGACCGACATCAGCACCGCAACTCCGTCCGGACGACCACGCAGCAGGTCGTGCAGGCGTGCGATGCCGGCCGCGCCGGCGACGCAGCCAAGCCCGACGAGGGGCAGACGCACCACATCGGGGCGGAGTCCGATCTGCGCCGCAACGCGGGCCTCGAGCGTGGGGACGGCCAGGCCGGTCGCCGTGCACGACACGATGTAGTCGACGTCGGTCGGGGTGAGACCTGCGTCCTTGAGCGCGTCGATGACAGCGCGTCCGCCGAGCTCGACGCCGGCCCGGATGAAGACGTCGTTCGACCGGCCGAAGTCCCCAAGGCGGGCATACTCCTTCAGCGGAAGCACGATGTGCCGGGTTTCGACGCACGCATTGCGGTGGAACCGCTCGACGACGCCGCGGTCGACCGTGCCCTCGACCAGCGTGGTGGTGAAGGACTCGGTGATCTCCTCCTGCCGGTGGCAGTGCTCGGGCAGGACGCCGCGGACGCTGAGGACGCGCATGGTCATGCTGGCTCCTGAGATCGACCGGTCGGACGGCCGGGCGTGATGAACGCCCGGCCGAGGCCGAGCGCGATGGCAGGGGTGAAACGGCCCCAGGCAAGACCGAGTTCGACGAAGTCGTCGAAGACGCGCTGGTCGGCTGCCGAGGCCCGTAGCGCGGCCTCCAGGACACACGTGCTGCGGGCGAGCCTGGCGGCCAGGGCGGTGTGGCGCAGGTGGGGCAGCAGGATCCGGCGGGTGGCGCGGGCGTACCGCTCTCCCGCCCGCTCGGGCCGTCCGTCACGCAGGGCCGCGGCGGCGGCGCGACCGGCCGCGATGCCGGTGGCCACGGCGTAGTGGATGCCCTCCCCGGTCAACGGATTCACCAGGCAGGCGGCGTCGCCCGCGAGGAGCACGCGGCCGGACGGAGGGCGCCAGCGTGCCGTCGAGAGCGGCAGGTGGTGCCCGGCCCAGTGTCGCCCGCCCTCGGTGGCGCCGGGCAGGAGCCCTTCGAGACGCTCGAGCAGGTGGGCCCGGGTCGGCGCCGGACGGTCCCCGTGGAGCAACTCGCCGTACCCGACGTTCGCGAGGCCGTCACCGCAGTCGAAGGACCAGGCGTACGACGGCTGGTGCCAGGTGCCGAACTCGATGACCTGGGCGCCGCGCCGTCCAGGCGCGACCGGAGCATAGCCGCGCAGTGCCAGGGCCACCGGGCCGCGGGGCCGGCCGAGCGCGCGCCGGACGACCGAGTGGGCGCCGTCGGCGCCGACCACGACCGCGGCGGAGAGCTCACCGTCCAGGACCACGGCGCCGGGGTGCTGCCGCAGGTCGCGGACGCGGTGCCGGAGGAGCCGGGCGCCGGCGGCGACGGCTGCGTCGGCCAGTCGGGCATCGAGGATCCGGCGCGGCACCACCCATGCCGGGCGGGCCGTCCGCCGCTCGGCGACCAGGCCGCCGCGGCCGAGGCGGAGGCGGTCGACCGGGATCCGGTCGTCGACGAGACCGGTGACGCCGACATCGGCGAGCAGGTCGAGGACGTGCGGGGCCACCCCGTCGCCGCAGGCCTTGTCCCGCGGGAAGTCCGCCCGGTCCAAGAGGGCGACGCGCAGGCCCGGGTCGGCGTGCAGTGCGCCCAGGGCGGTGGCGGCACCGGCCGGTCCGGCGCCGACCACCGCGAGGTCCCAGGCGGTGGATGCCGGCGCCATCAGTCAGCCGCCACGAGCAGCACGACGTCGAGCAGGGCGACGGCCACCGCGGCCCGGAACGGAGCACGGCCGCGAGCGACCGCAGTGAACACCGCGAGGATCGCCACCAGTGCGAGCCCCGTCCAGGCCCATGCCGGAGGGGGCCCGGCAGGACCGAGCACGGCCAGCAGCGAGGCAACGGACAGCAGCACGACGGCCAGGAAGCGCGAGGGGCGCTCGCCGATCCGGTGCGGCAGGCCGCGGACGCCGGTGCGTTCGTCGTCGGCGAGGTCGGGCAGCGTGTTGAGCAGGTGCGCCCCGATACCGAGCGCGGCGCCGGCACCGGTGGCCCACGACGGCGCCCATGCCGGAGCGGGCCCGGCCAAGGTGACGACCGAGGGCAGCGTCCCGAAGGCACTGGCGTACGGCACCCATGACCACCAGGTCGTCTTGAGGCCCAGGTTGTAGGCGTGGCCCGCGCCGACGCCGAGAACGATGTTGACCAGCGCGCCACGCCAGCCGACGAGCGCGGACAGTACCAGGCAGGCGAGTCCGGTCACGGCCAGGGCGCGCACCACCCAGCCGACCGGGAGGGCTCCGGTGGCCAACGGTTTGTCGGTACGGCCGACGGCGCGGTCGCGAGGGAGGTCGTGCAGGTCGTTGCCCCAGCCGATCGTGAGCTGACCGGTGAACACCGCCGCGGTGACGACGGCGGCGTCGAACGGGCGCAGGTCGCTGCGGAGCGCGAGCAAGCCCACGATGGCACCGACCGCCAGGGCCGGTCCACCGTGGGCCGCGACGAGCAGCGCCGACGCAGCCGGCGGCCCGGGGCACCGCGGGGCCGCACCGGTGGTCACGGGTGCCGCCGCACGGCGACCGGTCCACGGCGGATCGCATCGCCGAGCGCGCCGAGGACGGTGCGGGGGCGCAGCACGGGTGTCCGGCCGGACGCGGCCTCCCTCATACCTTCGATCACCTCGGCGAGCACCTGCGGGCCGTCCTTGGACGGGACCCAGTCGAGTTCCGTGCGCGCGCGGGTCGTGTTCAGTGTCGGGAGCGCGAAGCCCATGTCGAGCCATCCGGTGTCCACTGGTTGCAGGTGCGCGTGCCAGGCGGCCGACATGACGGCGCGGACCACCGCGGAGGGCACGTGCACCAGCCTGGCGCCGAGCGCGTCCGCGATGACCGCCGCGGTCACGGGCGTATCGGCAGCGAGGTTGAACGGACCGCCCGCGCGCCGGTGGAGCACCGCAACGATCGCTTCGGCGACGTCGTCGGTGTGGACCATCGGGATGGTCAGTCTCCGGTCCATCGGCAGGACCGGCAGCAGGCCGAGCGCCTTGGGGGGCACGAGGGCGGGCACGCCGTAGCGGAGGAGGGCGCTGCCGGCGGCGCGCTGTCCGACGATCCCCGGCCGCAGACGGGTGACGAGCGTGTCGGCGCCGGATGTCTCGTGCCGGTCGAGGAGGCGCTCGGCCGCCGACTTGTGCCGACTGTACCGCGAGCTGCGCACGCCCCCGGTGGGCCAGGACTCGTCGACCGGACGGTCGTCCTTCTTCGGTGAGTAGGCACCGACCGAGGACATGTGGACCAGGTGCGGGACACCGGTCTCGGTGACGGCCCGAAGCACACGGCGGGTGCCGCCGACTCCGAGCTCGGCGAGATAGGCGAGATCATGGGAAGGCTGGAAGCCCCACGCCAGGTGGACGACGGCGTCCGCGCCGATGAACGCCTCGACGAGCGCGTCGTGGCAGGCGTCGGTGCTGAGGTCCACCGAGCGCCAGTCGACACCACGGCTGCCGGGGTCCTCGGGCAGCCGCCGGGCCAGACCCGTGAGGTCGTGCGTGCCCTCAGCCTGCAGGCGTTGCACGACGACGGAGCCGATGTTCCCGGTCGCTCCAGTGATCACGATGCGCATGCAGGATGGGATGCCCCTTCGCTTCCTCGCTCACACGAAGCCCTCCGGCATCCGGCGGACACCGGCGTCACCCGGCCGGTGTACTGCGTGTCGCGGGCATCCTCCACCTCGCCTCGAACCCTACGGGCACTGGCCGACGGCGACGCCAGTACCCGGCGCTGCACCGGGGCGCACGGGCAGTGTCGGCGGGAGAGCCTGGCAGGAATGACCGCAGGCCGACTGCTGGAGGGCGTCTGAAGAGTCCGTCAGCGGGGTTGGTCCTGCGAGGCGACGTACCAAGAGCATCGCCATGGCCGGGCAGGAGGCGTGTGCGCCGTTGATGCACCGAGCGTGGCAAGCAGGTGTCGTGTCGGAGCCGGTGCTGCTCGCGACAGAGCGGCGGCAGGTTCTCCAGGCCGTCGCCGGCATGCTGGGAGTGCTCAGCGAGATGGCCTCAGAGGAGCGCCGTGGCTGACAGGGACGTCGTCGCACCGGTGTGAGGATGAAGGGGCCATCAATTCTTGGCTGCACGGCCCCAGCAGGGCGGGCTGCTCGCGTCGGACGCCGTACTGGTGACCTGTGACTTCACCCGCAGTCTCACGACGTGTCGGACGCTGGAGTCCGAGGTCCGCGCGACAGACGCGGATGTCTCTCCTTGCGGTGAGTGCTCAGCGGAAGGGATGCGCCCGAGGAGCAGAGGAATGCTGTGAGTGAGTTTTCCCAGAGGCCGAGTTCAACGTCTCCGCGGGATCAGGCGTGGACCACTTCGAATTGCGCGGCTTTCGCCGCTAGGGAGTCACACCGGGGCCGGCAGGTCCATGAGCGCGAGTTCGGCCGGGTCGACCATGGCGGTGATCTCGGTGATGCGGCCGTCGGCGACGGTGAAGGCGAGCAGGGAGAGCGGGGTGCCGTCCTTGCTCCAGGAGATGACGCCGGGGCGGCCGTTGACGGTCGCCGCATGTCCTCGTGCCGCGCTGCCGGCCACTCGCGCGCGGGTGGCGACTTCAGTGGCTCCGAGCGTGACGAACGTCCCGTTCGGGGTGTGGACGGTGAACTTCACTTCGGGGTGGAGGACCTGCGGCAGCTGCTCGAACTGACCGTCGCGAGCCGCAGCCAAAAAGGCTTGGACCACCTCGCGTTGTTGTCGCCCGGCGAGTATTTTGGTCGCGTCGGTGGATTTGCCGAGAATGGTGCCGATTTCCGCGAAGGGCACGGCGAAGACGTCGTGCAGCACGAACGCCAGCCGTTCGTCAGGGCGCAGCGAGTCGAGGACCGTGAAAAGCGCGAGGCCGACGGAGTCCTCGAGTGCCACAAGGTCTTCTGGAGCAGGAGCGTCGTCGAGCGTCACGGTGAATTCGGGTAGCTGGTCGTCGAAGGAGACTTCTGGGCGCGTCCGGCCCGACCGCAGGACATCGAGGCTGATGCGGCCGACCACGGTGGTCAGCCGGCCGCCAAGGTTGTCGATGGTGTCGGTGTCCTGGCGGGAGAGACACAGCCACGCCTCTTGACCACGCCTTCCGCGGCGGCATGTGACCCGAGCATGCGGTAGGCGACGGCGCGCAGCCGGTCACGGTGGGACTCGAAGGCATCGACGATCGGGTCCGAGGGATGAGGGCCGGCCATGTTGTTACCTCCCTGGAAGCTGCTCCGTCACAGGGATGACGCGCACAGGCGCCGCAACGTAACCCGATGAAGGAGACCACTCCCACATGGAAAACCGGCTCAAGAGCAAGAACACGAACAACCCCGATGTGCGGACCGCGATCCAGCACCTTCAGAAGGCGATCGCCGCCGGGGGTGCCGACCCGAAGCTGCTCGCGCTTGTCCACCTGCGGGTCAGCCAGATCAACGGCTGCTCGGCGTGCGTCCACGCCAGTGTCGCTGGGGGAAAGAAGGTCGGTGACACCGATGAGCGGCTGCACAGCGCGGCGGCGTGGCGTGAGGCGCCGTTCCACACCGATGCGGAGCGTGTGGCACTGGCGCTGGCCGAGGCCGCCACCCGGTTGCAGGATGGTGCGCAGGGTGTCATCGACGAAATCCGGGAAGAGATCAACGCCCATTTCACTGAGGAGCAGATCGGCGCGATCAACCTGAAGATCGCGTCGACCAACTTCTTCAACCGGATCAACCGCACCATCAAGGAACCGGCCGGCAAGACCTGGGGCTGAGTCCAGCCGGCTCTTGTTCCCGCTGAGGCTTCTCCGGCGAATGATCTTCGGGCGAGCCACGAGGTCGGGCAGGCGTGAAGCCCCTGGTAGGACTGGTCTGCCAAGATCATGTTCGCTCGGACCAGAGGCTTCACGTTGGTCACCTACGCTGCCGCGCTCGACGTCCCACGCCACGTCGTGGAGTTCCTCGCCCGGCTGCCGGCCGCCCACCGGCGCGGAATCGGCACACCGAAGGGCTCTCGCGCTCTGGGCCCGTTCCGCCAGGCGGTACTGGTGCTGCGGTGGTCCCGAGGACGCGGCCGCGTGCACTGCCTGGCCCGGGACACCGGGATCCCACATGCCACCGGCTACCGCTGCCTCCATGAAGGCATCGACATACTGGCCGCCCAAGCTCCTGATCTGCATGAGGTGTTGGACCTCTGCCGAGCCGGGGGAATGACACACGTGGTGCTGGGCGGCACGCCGATCGCCTGCGACCGGCTGACCGGGGTCCGGGAGAACGGCAACGATCCGTGGTTCTCCCGGAAGCGAAGAGCTTCGGCGGCAACATTCGGTTCCTGGCCGCGCCGGACGGTACCCCCTTGTGGGTCTCCGATGTCGAGCCGGGTTCCGCCCCGGACATCACCGCGGCCCGTATCCACGGGCTGCCCGCGCTGTGCAAAGCTGCCGCCGATGGGCTACCCACGCTCGCCGACAAGGGCTGCATCGGCGCCGGCATCGGTATTCACGTGCTCGCACGCCGCCCCAAAAGCCGCTCCGAGACCGCCCTGGACCGAGGAACCCGCGCCACGGATGCGCTGATCAGACACGTGCGGGCGCGCGGCGAGCGGACCGCGGCGGAACTGAAGGAACGCTGGCGAACCCCCAAGCACGTCACACTCGGCCCCAGCAGAATCGGCGACACAGCCCGCGCCGCACTCGTCCTCAATGGGCACTGGAAATGATCTTCACTGAGAAAACCTCACTGGCCCCGGCTTGGTGGGGGTTACCAGCAGAACCATCCGTTCTGCACATACCCCTCCGCGTTGACGTTGCCCCAGGCGAAGCCTCGTACGTACTCGCTGCCGAACTCCGCGTAGTTCTGGTACACAGTGAACGTCTGTCCACTGGTGAGCTGGGCGAACGGCGTGCCGCCGTAGGAACTGCGGACATCGAGCGTCTGAGCGCACACAGTCAGGCGCTTACCGACGTCGCTGTATTGCGCCCACCGGTAGGGGCCGCCGGCGTAGGCAGCGGACTGGGTGACGGCGAGCATCAGCGCCGTGAGTACGGCGGTGAGAGAGCCTCCGAGAACCGTACGCCGCGCCAACCGCCGGGGACGACGGATCTCGCGCGGGGTCGATTCGGACTGCTGACGTAACGCTGACGCGACCACGGTGTTGTCTCCTTGCCTCGGTGAATCACAGCACGGACACAGTAAATGGACAGGGTGGCTTGCGATAGCCACACGGGCGAGTAGCGGACAGGGTCAAGCCATCTTCGGGGATGAGCAGCCGATACGGCTGCAGACCCGGCTCGGGAACGGTGTCTTCGCCGTGAGGGGAACATGATGAGGGGTACATGCGCCTCCGTGTCCGGAGTGGTGCCTGCCCCAGGGCTCAGGTCGTGTCCGCAATGTCAGGGGAGCCAGAGCCGTAGGCAGGCGATGGTGACGAGGGCTTGATAGTGGCGGGCCCGTTTGTCGTAGCGGGTGGCCAGGGCCTTGTTGTGTGTGAGCCGGTTGAAGCAGCGTTCAATGAGGTTGCGGCGGCGGTAGGCGGTCTTGTCGAGTCGACAGCGGCTCTCGCCCCGTCGGATCCGGCCGTTGACCTGGTCGATCCGTTCCGGGATCGCCGCCTTGATGCCCCGCCGCCGCAGGTAGGTGCGGATCTTCGTGGATGAGCCCTTGTCCGCCACGACTCTTTCGGGCCGGGTCCGGGGCCGTCCCGGCCCGCACCGCTGGATGCGGATGCGGGCCATCACGGCTTCGAACCGGGTGCAGTCGTTGACGTTGCCGGCGGTGAGGGTGAAGGCCAGGGGGCGGCCCCGGCCGTCGCAAGCGAGGTGGATCTTCGTGGTCGGTCCGCCGCGGGACCGGCCGATCGCCTCGCCCGGCCGGTCCTGCCCCCTTTTCGGGCCCCGGCCGCGTGCTGGTGGGCCCGCACGGTGGTGGAGTCGACGCACACGACGGTGAGGTCGACCGGGCCGACGGCGTCGCAGTGCTGCTGGACGTGGGCGAGCAACCGGTCCCAGGTGCCGTCGGCCGACCAGCGGCGGAAGCGCTCATGGACCGTCTTCCACGGGCCGTAGCGTTCGGGCAGGTCACGCCAGGAGATCCCGGTGCGGATCTTGTAGACCATCCCGTTGACGACCTGCCGGTCCTCCACACGCGGTCGGCCCGTCGCGGCCCGCGGTATCAGCGGAGCGAGCAACTCCCACTCCTGATCGGTGAGTTCATGACGACGTACCACGACACCATGATCCACCATCCGATGATCTTTGAAGACGGACCCTGGTACACGTGCCCGCAGATGTGGGTTCCTTCCTGCTTGGATGTCCGTTCGAGCCAGCGAATCAGCTGTCCAATGAGAGTGCGTTCTTAGCGTGCGCGGCGGATTCTTCCGAGGCGGGTTCGCCGGGATTCTCGGTGGCCAGTGCCTGGTTGAGGGTGACGAAGTGGCGCATCCGCAGCTCGTAGCGGGCGTACGCGATGCGGTGGTCGCCGTTGGCCTGGGCAAGGCAGTCGGCCAGCACGTGGGCGCCCACGAGTGCCAGGCTGGTGCCCTGCCCCGAGAGGGGGGAAGGGCAG
>NZ_JBITSF010000043.1:0-36893 GCF_044540485.1 Streptomyces sp. NPDC085946
GGGCGGCGATGCGGAGCATCGGCGACCGACGACAACGCCGCGGACGCGCGTGCCGGACCCCGCGTCCGCGGCGTGATCCGAACGACAGCCCCTAGGGCCCGCCCGGCGCGGGCCCGTCCGTCCCGCCCGCGGGGCGGGGCCGACCCTCAGAGCGCCTTGAGCCCCTCCGCCGTGGCGCGGGCCAGTGCCGCCAGGTAGCCCTTGGGCAGCCCGGGGCTGCGGATCACCACCGAGCGCCAGTACAGGGGGCCGGAGATCAGGTCGAGGGCCAGGTCGTGGTCGATGCCCTCGCGGACCTCGCCGCGCCGCTCCGCCGCCGCGACGATGCCGCTGGCGACCCCGTCCTGGCCCTCCCGCAGGGCCTTGCGCAGGGCCTCGGCGATCTCCGGGTTGCGGGCCGCCTCGGCCTGGAGGTCGGGGATGACCTGCGAGGCGACCGGGTGGCGCAGCGCGCGGGAGGTCACCTCGTACAGCAGCCGCAGGTCCTGCTCCAGCGCGCCGGTGTCCGGCGCGGGCAGGCCCTGCACGGCGAGCGCCGAGACGATGTCGAGGACCAGGTGCAGCTTGGAGCGCCAGCGGCGGTAGACGGCGGTCTTGCCGACGCCCGCCCGGCGCGCGATGCCCTCGATGGACATCCGCGCGTAGCCCACGGCGGCGAGTTCCTCGAAGACGGCCGCCCGGATGGCTTCCGTCACGTCCGCCCGCAGCACGGCCGCCCCCGCGGGGGCCCGGCGGCGCGGACGCGGCTGCGGCTCGTCGGCGTTCGTCGTCATGCCGCCCAGCATAGGGCGCGGCGACGATACGGTGCCGTCCTCACGTAAACCCCGCTCCCCGCGTTACGCCGAAACGGTTGCGTCCCGACGTACGTTCGGCCTACGCTGCCGTCGCGACGATACGGTCCCGTTCTGACGTATCGACATCGCAGGACACCCCCCTTGAGCGAAAGCAGCGGATGTGAGCCAGGTCCTCGACACACCGCCCCCGACGACGGTCCCGGCCGACGGCGACCTCGCGGCCCTCGCCGCCCGCCACGGCCTCTCGGTCAGCGGCGCCCGGCCCTCCCTGCCCGCGTACGTCCGCCGGCTGTGGGCGCGGCGCCACTTCATCGGCGCGTTCGCCACGGCCAAGCTCACCGCCCAGTACAGCCAGGCGAAGCTCGGCCAGGTCTGGCAGGTGATGACCCCGCTGCTGAACGCGGCGGTCTACTACTTCATCTTCGGCGTGCTGCTCCAGACCAAGAAGGGCGTGCCGGACTACGTCCCGTTCCTGGTCACCGGCGTGTTCGTCTGGACGTTCACGCAGAGCTCGATCATGGCCGGCACCCGCGCCATCTCCGGCAACCTCGGCCTGGTGCGGGCCCTGCACTTCCCGCGCGCCGCGCTGCCGCTGTCGTTCTGCCTCCAGCAGCTCCAGCAGCTGCTGTTCTCGATGGCCGCCCTCGTCGTCATCCTGCTCGCCTTCGGCGTGCCGCCGGCCGCGTCCTGGCTGCTGGCGGTCCCGGTGCTGGTGCTCCAGTTCACCTTCAACGCGGGCGTGTCGATGGTCCTGGCCCGGGTGGGCGCCAAGACCCCGGACATCGCCCAGCTGATGCCGTTCGTGCTGCGCACCTGGATGTACGTCTCGGGCGTGATGTGGAGCATCGACCACCTGGTCGCCGACCGCGAGGGCCTGCCGTCCTGGGTCGGGCCGGTGCTCCAGGCCAACCCGGCCGCGGTCTACATCGACCTGATGCGCTTCGCCCTGATCGACAGCTTCGACGCGAGCCGGCTCCCGGCCCACGTGTGGGCGCTCGCCGCCGGCTGGGCGCTGCTCGCCGGCGTCGGCGGCTTCATCTACTTCTGGAAGGCTGAGGAGACGTACGGCCGTGGCTGACAACACCGCGCACACCGGCAGGATCCCCACCGTCGTCGCCGACGGCGTCGACATCGTCTACCGGGTCAACGGCACCGGCGCCGGGCGCGGCTCGGCGACCGCCGCCCTCAACCGCATCCTGCGCCGCAAGCAGGCCGAGAAGGCGGCGGGCGTGCGCCGGGTGCACGCCGTGCGGAACGTGTCGTTCGTCGCGTACAAGGGCGAGGCGATCGGCCTGATCGGCACCAACGGCTCCGGCAAGTCGACCCTGCTGAAGGCCGTCGCCGGACTGCTCCCCGTGGAGAACGGCCGCATCTACACCCACGGCCAGCCCTCCCTGCTCGGCGTGAACGCGGCCCTGATGAACGACCTGACCGGCGAGCGCAACGTGCACCTCGGCGGCCTGGCGATGGGCATGTCCCGCGAGCAGATCAGGGCGCGCTACCAGGAGATCGTCGACTTCTCCGGCATCAACGAGAAGGGCGACTTCATCACCCTGCCGATGCGCACCTACTCCTCGGGCATGGCCGCCCGGCTGCGGTTCTCCATCGCCGCCGCCAAGGACCACGACGTCCTGCTCATCGACGAGGCGCTCGCCACCGGCGACCGCTCCTTCCAGAAGCGCTCCGAGGCCCGCATCCGCGAGCTGCGCAAGCACGCGGGCACGGTGTTCCTGGTCAGCCACAACAACAAGTCGATCCGCGACACCTGCGACCGGGTGCTGTGGCTGGAGCGCGGCGAACTGCGCATGGACGGGCCGACGCAGGAGGTCATGAAGGAGTACGAGGCGTTCACCGGCGACAAGGCCAAGCCGAAGCCGGCGTCGAAGCCGGCCCCGAAGCCCGCGCCGAAGCCGGCTCCCGAGCCCGCGCCGAAGCCGGCCGCCGGGCCCGTACCGAAGCCCGTACCGGAGCCCGCGGAGGCGCGGCCGGCCGGCGCCTCCTGAGTCCTGCGCGAGCCCTCCGCACGTCCCTCGCGGGGCGCAGCCCGACCGGCCGTCTCATCACATTGATGACACTATGACCGCATACGGCGCGTCTGGAGCGACGAGACGAAGGAGTGCCCGCGATGCCCGAGCTCAGCGTCATCGTCCACGGGCCCAACACCCAGGACCACCTGACGGCACTGCTCGACTCGCTCGCCGCCCACCCCCGGCCGGACGCCGAGGTCGTCGTCGCCGCGGTCGGCGACTGGGCCCGGGAGACGGCCGAGCGGCACGTGCCGGACGTCCAGGTGGTGCCGCTGCCGGACGGCACCGGCGACGCGGACTCCCGGGCGGCCGGGGCGGAGCGGGCCACCGGCCGCTGGCTGCACTTCGTGCACGCCAAGGACGGGCTGCCGGCCGGCGCCCCGCGCACGGTCGCCGGGCGCGCCGCCGAACTCCCCGACACGGTCGACGTCCTGCTCGTGGACCACGTCCGCAGCACCTGGCACACCACCGGCCTGCCCTCCCCGGACGGGCCGCTGCTCGCCCGCGCGGGCCGCGCCGGCCTCGCCCTCGACGACTGCGCGCCGCTGCTGCGCCTGACCCCGCTGCTCGGCACCCGCGTGCTGCGCGCCGGTTTCTGGCGGGCCCACCAGGAGTGGTTCGCCACCGACGACGAGCCGTTCGCCGCGTACGCGGCCCTGCTGCTGGCCGACCGCGTCGCCTGCCTGCCGCACGTCGCCCACGAGGACCGCCGCCTGCGCCCCGCGAGCCTCCCGCCGGTCACCGACGCGCAGCGCCACGCCCTCGTCGACCGCTACGAGACCCTCCTCGACCTGACCCGGGACCGCCCGGCCGCGCACGCCGCGCTCTACGACGTCATGGTCCGCGACCTGCTGCGCACCTTCGCCCGCGGCGGCATGCCCGACCCGGTGGCCCGGGAGTTCTTCCGGCGGGCCTCCCTCGCCGCCGTGCGCCGCCGCCCCGAGGGCCACCGCCGCCCCGCCGGCCCCGAAGGCGTCCGCCGCGCCCTGCTCGAGGAGGGCGCCTACACCAAGTACCGGGCCTTCCAGGCCGCCAACCGCGCCCGCCGCGCCGCCCGGACGGCCGTACGGACCCGCCGGCGCCAGGCCGGGGCCCTGCTCCGCGACCACCGGTACCGCGCGGCGCTGAGCCGCCCGGTCGACCCGCACCTGGCCGTGTTCGCCGCCTACTGGAACCGGGGCGTGGCCTGCAACCCGGCCGCCATCGCCGCCAAGCTCGCCGAACTCGCCCCGCAGATCCGCCCGGTGTGGGTGGTGACGGCGGACAACGCGGCACTGCTGCCGCCCGGCACCGACCACGTCGTGCCCGGCAGCCGCCGCTACTGGGAGGTGCTGGCGAGCGCCAAGTACCTCGTCAACAACGTCAACTTCCCCAACGAGGTGGTCAAACGCCCGGACGCCGTCCACGTCCAGACCCACCACGGCACCCCGCTGAAGCGGATGGGCCTGGACCAGATGCGGTTCCCGGCGGCCGCGCAGGGCCTGGACTTCAAGGCGCTGCTGGAGCGGGTCGACAAGTGGGACTACAGCGTCTCCGCCAACAGCCACACCACCCGCATGTGGCAGCGGGCCTACCCGGCCCGTTTCGTCTCCCTCGACCACGGCTATCCGCGCAACGACGTCTACTACACGGCCGGCGCCGCCGACGTCCGCGCGGTCCGCGAGCGCCTCGGCATCGCGCCGGGCCGCCGGGCGATCCTGTACGCGCCCACGCACCGCGACTACGAGGCCGGCTGGACCCCGCGCCTGGACCTCGCCGCCCTCGCCGACCGGCTCGGCGAGGACACCGTCCTGCTGGTGCGCGGCCACTACTTCTACGACGGCGCGGCCTCCCCGCTGACGGGGCTGCGCCGCACCGGCCGGATCGTCGACGTCTCCGCCTACGACCCGGTCGAGGAGCTCTGCCTGGCGGCGGACGCCCTGGTCACCGACTACTCGTCGATCATGTTCGACTACGCCAACCTCGACCGCCCGATCGTGGTCTACGCCGACGACTGGGAGACCTACCGCACCACCCGGGGCGTCTACTTCGACCTGATGGCCGACGCGCCGGGCCCGGTCGCCCGCACCGAGGAGCGGCTGGCCGAGCTGCTCACCACCGACGCCTGGCGCGACGAGTCCGCGGCGAAGGCCCGGGCCGTCTTCCGGCGCCGGTTCTGCGAGTTCGACGACGGCCGCGCCGCCGAACGCGTCGTACGCCGGGTCTTCCTCGGCCGGCCGGAGGAGGAGCTGCCGCCGGTCCTGCCGCTGGAGGAACGCACCCCGGCGCCCACCCCCGAGGAGGCGACCGCATGAGCACCACGCCCGACGTCACCGTCACGGTCATCGTCCACGACGACGCCGAGCGCCTCCCCCGCGCGGTCGCCTCCGTGCTGCGGCAGACCCACGAGAACATCGAGGTCGTCATCAGCGACGACCACTCCACGGACGAGACCCCCGAGGTCGCCCGGCGGCTGGCCGCCCGGGACCCGCGCGTCCGCGTGCTGCGGCTGGCGCGGAACAGCGGCGGCTGTTCCGCCCCGCGCAACCGCGCCCTGGAGATCGCCCGGGCGCCGTACGTGATGTTCCTCGACAGCGACGACGAACTCCCGGAGCGGGCCGTGGAGTCGCTGCTGGCCGCGCACCGCGCCCGCGAGATCGACTTCGCGATGGGCGCGGTGGAACGCGTCCGGGTGGACACCGGCCGCCGCTCGACGTGGATGCCGCACCTGGTGGCCGAGCACCGCACGCTGGACGGCATCGAGGCCGACCCGCGGCTGTTCTTCGAGCACCTGGCGACCAGCAAGATGTACGCCCGCGCCTTCCTCGACCGGCACGGCCTGCGCTTCCCGGAGGGCATCCACTACGAGGACCAGCTCTTCTCGGCGCAGGCGTACTGCCTGGCCAAGGCGTTCACCATCGTGCCCGAGCCGGTGTACCGCTGGTACGTGGCGCCGTACGCCGCCTCGGACGCGGCGTCCATATCCAACCAGCGGCACCTGCTCGGCAACGTCCGCGACCGCGTGCACGTCCAGCGCCTCATCGACGCGTTCCTGGCCGAGAGCGGGCACGAGTCGCTGCGCGAGGACAAGGACCACAAGTTCCTCAAGCACGACTTCCGCATGTACGCCGGGGACCTGCCGTTCCGCGACGACGCCTGGCTGGCGTCCTTCGCCGAGCTGGTGAACCCCTACCTCGCCACCCTGGCCCCCGGCGCGTACGCCCGTCTGCCGCGCGCCGAACGGGTCGTCGTCCAGCTGGTGCGCGACCGCCGCCTGCCGGAGGCGCGGCTGGCGGCGCTGGGCCTGGGCCACGGCGTGGCGCCCCGGACGGTGACGGTGGACGCCTCGGGCCGGACGTACTGGGGCGAGCGCGTCCCGGCGGACGCCTGGGCGCGCCGCGAACTGGACATCACCGACCTGGAGCTGGACACCCGCCCGTTCTTCAGCGCGCAGTTCCGCCACGAGATCACGGACCTCAGGCACGGGTCCGGCGCCTGCGTCGACCTGACCGTCCGCACGTACGACCCCGGGCTGCGCCTGCCGGTCGGCCCCCGGCGCGCGACCCTCCTCCTGGCCCCCGGCCGGCGCCGGATGAGGGTCCCGTTCCGCCTCTCCCCCGTGCGCCCCGGGGTCTTCGAGGGCCGCGTCCGCCTCGACCTGGCGGCCGCCCCGCTCCCCCTGCACGGCTTCGACGGCGTACGCCATCCGCTGCTGCGCCTGGAGCACCAGGGCCTGGCCCACACCGGGCTGCTGCTGGCTCCCCTGGACGTCCCGCCGCTGACCGCCCGCGTCGCCTACCACCGCGGGGCGTCCCCGCACCGGCTCACGGTCGAGCCGGAGCGCCACGGCCCGGGCCGCCTCCAGGTGCGGTGGGAGCCGGTCGGGGTGACGGCACGGGTGATCCGGCCGGTGGTGCGGCGGGTGGCGCGGCCCCGGGTGCAGCGGGCGGTACGGCTGGTGGCGGGCCTGCTGCGGTAGGGCCGCGGGCGGCCGTGCCCGGGGCCGGCGGGCGGGCGCGGCCCGGCGGCCCGGCGGCGCTCACAGCGGGCTCGACGTGCGCTCCCCCTCGGCGTCCGCCGGCGTCCCGCCCCCGGGCCCGTCGCCCCGCGCCGCACCCCCGCGGGCCCGGTACCACAGCCGTTCCAGGGCCAGCGGCACACCGGTCACGGGGACCAGCCACACCGGGACGTACAGCCGGTCCCGTTCGACCGCGAGCGGGTGGGCCACCGTGCCGGCGACCCCGACCAGGCCCACGGCGATCACGCACAGGGCGACCGGCACCGACCGCCGCCACAGGCCCCACGCGCCCACCGCGAGCAGGAACAGCAGCAGGGGTGCCAGGGCCTCCTGCTGGAGCCACTGCCACCAGTAGTGGAGGTTAAGCCGGGCCAGGGCACGCCACGGGTCGGCGATCCGGGGCCGGGTCCAGTGCAGGGTGAAGGTGTCCTGGAGCGAGTCGGTGAGGCCGGGCAGGCGCAGGGCCCTGCTCAGCGCCAGCGCGGCCAGGGTGCCGCCGGCCGACAGCGCGGCCAGCCACCGGGTGCCGCGGTGCCGGGTGCGGGGGACGAGGAGCAGCGCGGCGCAGGCGGCGGCCGCCAGCAGCGGGGCCGCCATCAGGAAGGTGGAGTACTTGACGGCGAGTCCGAGCCCCAGCGCCGCCGCGAACAGCACCGCGCCGGGCAGCACCCGCCCGCGCAGCAGCCACACCGAGGCCAGCAGCAGCGCGGTCAGCACCGCGAGGGCGGGTCCCTCGGTGAGCGGTCGGCCGCCCCAGGCGGCGAGCGGCGTCACGTAGCAGAGGACCTGGCCGAGCAGCGCGGCGGGCGGCGGGGCCCGCAGCGCGCGCAGCAGCAGGAACACGAGGTACCCGGCGAGCGCGGTGCAGGCGAGCGCGACCAGCGTGAGGCCCGCCTTGGCGCCGAGCAGCGCCACGAAGGGCGCGGCGGCCAGCGGGTAGGCGGGCCGGGTGGTGAAGATCCGCTCGTAGCGCGGGTCGGTGGGGACCAGCCCGCCCGCGTACTTCTCCTCGCAGCGCGCCGCGTACGCGGCCCGCCGGCCCGGCTCCCGGAACGTCAGCTGGCCGAGCAGGCGCTCGCGGTGCACGAGCCGGGCCGTGTCCGCGCAGTAGGCGGCGACGGCCTTGCGGGTGGCCTCCTGCCGGGAGTCGCCGAGGAACGCGTACGCCATGCGGGCGTAGCGGTAGGAGTCGTTGGAGAAGCGGGTCGCCGGGTAGCCGAAGACGTGCAGCAGCACGAAGGCCGCCGCGACGAGCGCCGGGAGCGCCCGCGGCGGCCGGCGGCGCGCACCGGGTGCCGGCCCGTCCTCGCAGAAGTCGTCGCTCACCCCACCAGCCTGAGCCGGAAACGGCGGGCGGGGACGACGGCGCCCCGGGCCGTCACGACCCGGGGCGCCCTCGCACACGGACGGCCTACGAATGCGTCCTCAGGAGCGTGCGCATGGTGCGCATCGCCACCGACAGGTTGGCCAGGTCGAACGCGTCCGAGCCCTGGATCTCCTCCAGCGTGGTGCGGGCCCGGCCCAGGATCGCCGCGTTCTTCTGCTCCCACAGCTTGAAGCGCTGCTCCGGCGTGGACGAGCCGTTGCCGACCGCCAGCACGTCGGCGGTGAGCGCCGCGTGGGCCGCGTACAGGTCCTCACGGATCGCCGCGCGGGCCATGGACTGCCAGCGGTCCGCGCGGGGCAGCTCGATGATGCGGTCCATGAGCTGGGTGATGCGCAGCCGGTCGGCGAGGTCGTAGTACACCTCGGCGACGTCCAGCGGCTCCTTGCCCGTGCGGTCGGCCACCGAGACGATGTCGAGCGTCGGGAAGGCGGAGGAGAAGCCGGCCACGCGGGTGGCGAGTTCGACCGGCACGCCGGCGCCCGTCAGCTCGTCGTGGATGTGCTGGTACCACTCCAGGTCCGCGCCGCGCAGCAGCTTCGGCAGCTGCCCCCAGACCTGCTCGACCCGCTCGGCGAAGAACTCCACCGTCTCGGCGAGCTGGAGCGGCTGCGGCCGGTTGTTGAGCAGCCAGCGCGTGCCGCGCTCCACCAGGCGGCGGGAGTGCAGCCGGATGCGGGTCTGGACCTCGGCCTCGACCTCGGTGTCGAGCTCCTCCACCGCGTCCCACACCGGGTAGGCGCGGAAGATCGCGCGGGCCGCGGTCTGCGCCCGGACGATCTCCTCCAGGGAGGCGCCGGTCTCCTCGCGCAGGCGGTGCAGGTACGTCGTACCGCCGGTGTTGACCGTGTCGTTGACCAGCACGGTCGTGGTGATCTCGCGGCGCAGCGGGTGGCTGTCGATGCGGTCGGGGAACTGCTCGCGCAGCGCGGCCGGGAAGTAGCAGTGCAGCAGGCCGCGCAGGTAGGGGTCGTCGGGCAGCGAGGTGTGCAGCAGCTCCTCGGCGACCGTGATCTTCGTGTACGCCAGCAGCACGGCGGTCTCCGGGCCGGTCAGGCCCTGCCCGGCGGACAGCCGCTCGCGGATCTGCCGGTCGGTCGGCAGGAACTCCAGCGCCCGGTCGAGGTGGCCCTCGCGCACCAGGTGCTTCATGAAGCGCTGCTGGGCGTGGAGCATGTCCTTGGACTGGGCGAGCGCGTTGGCGATCGCCGTGTTCTGCGCGTAGTTGTTGCGCAGCACCAGGGAGCCGACCTCGTCGGTCATCTCGGCGAGCAGCTTGTTGCGCTGCTTGACGGTCATGTCGCCGTCCGCGACGAGCCCGTTGAGCAGGATCTTGATGTTCACCTCGTGGTCGGAGGTGTCCACGCCCGCACTGTTGTCGATGGCGTCGGTGTTGATCCGGCCGCCGTGCAGCGCGAACTCGATCCGGCCGAGCTGGGTCAGGCCCAGGTTGCCGCCCTCGCCGACGACCTTGACGCGCAGGTCGCGGCCGTCGACGCGGATGGCGTCGTTGGCCTTGTCGCCGACGTCGCCGTGGGACTCCGTGGACGCCTTGACGTACGTGCCGATGCCGCCGTTCCACAGCAGGTCCACCGGCGCCCGCAGGATGGCCCGCATCAGGTCGGCCGGGGTCATCTTGGTGACCTTGTCCTCGATGCCGAGGGCCTCGCGGACGTGGGCGTTGACGGGGATCGCCTTGGCCGTGCGCGGGAAGACGCCGCCGCCGGCCGACAGCAGCCCGGTGTCGTAGTCCTCCCACGACGAGCGGGGCAGCTCGAACAGGCGGCGGCGCTCGGCGTAGGAGACGGCCGCGTCCGGGTTCGGGTCGAGGAAGATGTGCCGGTGGTCGAAGGCGGCGACCAGGCGGATGTGCTCGGAGAGCAGCATGCCGTTGCCGAACACGTCACCGGACATGTCGCCGATGCCGACGACCGTGAAGTCCTCGCTCTGGGTGTCGACGCCGAGCTCCCGGAAGTGCCGCTTGACGGACTCCCAGGCGCCGCGGGCGGTGATGCCCATGCCCTTGTGGTCGTAGCCGGCCGAGCCGCCGGAGGCGAAGGCGTCGCCGAGCCAGAAGTGGTACGTCTCGGCGACCTCGTTGGCGATGTCGGAGAAGGTCGCGGTGCCCTTGTCGGCGGCGACGACGAGGTAGGTGTCGTCCTCGTCGTGCCGGACCACGTCGGCCGGGGGCACGACCTCGCCGGCCACCATGTTGTCGGTGATGTCGAGCAGCGCCGAGATGAACGTCCGGTAGCTGGCGATGCCCTCCGCCATCCACGCGTCCCGGTCCACGGACGGGTCGGGCAGCTGCTTGGCGACGAAGCCGCCCTTGGCGCCGACCGGCACGATGACGGTGTTCTTCACCATCTGCGCCTTGACCAGGCCGAGGATCTCGGTGCGGAAGTCCTCGCGCCGGTCGGACCAGCGCAGGCCGCCGCGCGCGACCTTGCCGAAGCGCAGGTGCACGCCCTCGACGCGCGGCGAGTACACCCAGATCTCGAACGCCGGGCGGGGCGCGGGCAGGTCGGGGATGGCCTGCGGGTCGAACTTCATGGAGACGTAGTCGTGCGGCGCGCCGCCGTCGTCCTGCTGGAAGAAGTTCGTGCGCAGGGTCGCCTTGATGACGGTGAGGAACGACCGCAGGATCCGGTCCTCGTCGAGCGAGGCCACCTGGTCCAGGGCCGCGTCGACCTCCTCCAGCAGCGCGTCCACGATCTCGTGCCCGGCGCGCTGCCGGTCCGGCGACATCCGCGCCTCGAACAGGGAGACGAGCAGCCGGGTGGTGTGGACGTTGTTGCGGAGGGTGTCCTCCATGTAGTCCTGGCTGAAGGTGGAACCGGCCTGCCGCAGGTACTTGGCGTACGCCCGCAGCACCATCGCCTGGCGCCAGGTCAGCCCGGCGCTGAGCACGAGGGCGTTGAAGCCGTCGTTCTCCGCCTTGCCGGTCCAGGTCGCGGCGAAGGCGTCCTGGAACCGCTCGCGGGCGTCGTCGCCGAAGGCGGCCGTGCCGCTCTTGGGACGGGGCATGCGCAGGCCGAAGTCGTAGATCCAGGCGACGCTGCGGTCCGCGCAGCGCAGTTCGTACGGCCGCTCGTCGACGACCTCGACGCCGAGCCGGTTGAGGACCGGCAGCACCGCCGACAGGGAGATGGCGTCGCCCCGGCGGTAGATCTTGAACCGGCGCTCCTCGGGCGCGGCGCCCACCGGCTCGTACAGGCTGAGCGCGAAGTTGCGCTCCTCGTCGAGCTGTTCGAGGTGGACCAGGTCGGCGACCGCGGCGCGCGGGGAGTGGTCGGCCTTGTAGCCCTCGGGGAAGGCGTTGCCGTACCGGCGCAGCAGTTCGGCGGTGCGCTCCTCGCCGAGCTCGGCGTTGAGCGCCTCGGCGAAGCCGTCCGCCCAGGAGCGGGCGGCCTCCACCAGGCGGGTCTCGATCCGCTCCTTGTCGTTGTCGGTCAGGTGCGGCAGTTCGGTGCCCTGCGGGACGCGGACCACGAAGTGCAGCCGGGAGAGGATCGACTCGGTGTTCCAGGCGGTGAAGTCGACGCTGGTGCCGCCGAGTTCCTCCTTGAGGATGTCGATGATCCGCAGGCGCACGCCGGTGGTGTAGCGGTCGCGCGGGAGGTAGACGAGGGCGGAGTAGTAGCGCCCGTACTCGTCCTGCCGCAGGTACAGGCGCAGCCGGCGCCGCTCCTGGAGGTACAGCACGGACGTGACGATGGCCTGGAGTTCACCGGCGGGCGTCTGGAACAGCTCGTCGCGCGGGTAGGTCTCCAGGATCTGCAGCAGGTCGCGGCCGTCGTGGCTGTTGGGCGAGAAACCGGCCCGCTCCAGGACCTCCGCGACCTTGCGCCGGATGACCGGGACGCGGCGCACCGACTCGGTGTAGGCGGCGGAGGAGAACAGTCCGAGGAAGCGCCGCTCGCCGACGACGTTGCCGTCCGCGTCGAACTTCTTGACGCCGATGTAGTCCAGGTACGACGGCCGGTGCACGGTCGCCCGGCTGTTGGCCTTGGTCAGCACGAGCAGCTTGTGCTCGCGCGCCTTGGCCCGGGCGTCGGCGGGCAGCCGCTCGAAGGACGGGCTGACCGGGTGGTTCTCGTCCTCGGCGTGGTGCGGGTCGGAGCGCAGGATGCCGAGGCCGGTACCGGGGACGGCGGCCAGCGAGTCGTCGTCGCGCAGCTGGTACTCGCGGTAGCCGAGGAAGGTGAAGTGGTCGTCGGCCAGCCAGCGCAGCAGCTCGCGGGCCTCCTCGACCTGCGGTCCGGGCAGGTCGGCGGGGACGGGCTCGTCCGGCAGGTCGTCCGCCAGCCGGGTCGCGGCCTCGCGCATCTTGCCCCAGTCCTCGACGGCCTCGCGGACGTCGGACAGCACGCGCAGCAGGTCGGCGGTGATCTGCTTCAGGTCGCCGCGGTCGGTCTCGCGGTCGATCTCGACGTGGATCCAGGACTCGACGTGCGCGTCGTGCGGGAGGTCGCCGGTGGGCCGGGTGGGCAGCACCTCGATGAGCCTGCCGGTGACGTCGCGCCGCACCACGAACTGCGGGTGGATGACGACGTGGATGCCGCGCCCCTGCCGCGTCAGCTCGTTGGTGACGGAGTCCACCAGGAAGGGCATGTCGTCGGTGACCACCTCGACCACGGAGTGGCTGCACGTCCAGCCGTTCTCCTCGACGGTCGGGGTGTGGACCCGGACGTTGGCCGTGCCCTGCGGGCGGTTCTCGGCCAGCCGGTAGTGCGACACAGCGGCCCCGTAGACGTCGACCGGGTCACGGTCGGTCAGGTCCTCCGGGGCGGTGTGCAGGTAGTAGCGCTGGAGGAACGCGAGGACGGACTCGCTGTCCGGGGTCTCCGGAGTGCCCTCGCTCGTCGTCCCGGTCGGTAGGTACCCCCCGACCGGGCTGTTCTCAGCTACCCGGGCGGCCCTTTCGAGCAGCTCGGCCTTGGCTTCGTCCAGCTTGGTCTGCATTGTCCTCTGGCTCCTGTCGCGCGCCGTTGCGTGACGTAGAAGGAAGTTCGGTCTCTGCGCTCACGACCGCATGCCCTGGCCCGGGGTGTCCGGTCCGTTCCGACGCTATGCCGCGAGGTGAGAGGAGCGGGGGTGTATGAGCCATTTTCGAGCCGACCGACGGGTGTGACGCCGCTCTCGGCGGCGCCTTGACCGGTGGAGTGCTCGGCGCCCCGGGAAACCTCGTCGTCCCGTCCCGCCCGCGAAGACCAGCGACCGCCGCCCGGTCACGGATGTCGTCCGTGCTCTCCGGGCGCAGGGCAGGGACGGTGACGTCCCCGCGAACTATCGCGCTGATCACGCCACCAAGGCTATCGCTCCTTACAGGGGGCCCGTCATGAGCCGTATGTGTACAAAACCGGGGGTGGAAGTTTGACGTTCTGCACAGTGCGCGCTTACGGACGGTGGGCCCCCGCCCGGTCCGTGCCGACCGCCGGACGCGCGTGCTCCGGGTCCGCCGCGCCCGGGGGCCGGACCCCGCCGCGACTCCGCCGTGGCCGCCCCGGGCGGCCGTGCCGCCGGGCGTCCCCGTCCCCGCCCCCGCTGTGTCCTCCGCACGCTCCGCGTCCTTCCGCCACACCCTCCGGCGAACCCGTCGTCCGGGTCCGCCGGGGTCCCCGCACCCTGCCGCGGCCCTCTGCCGGCCGTGGTCCGGGCGGCCCGACCGGCCGCCGCGTCCCCGCGTACCCGGGCATCGGGCCCGTATGCGGGCCGCCCGCGCGAACCACCCGGACGGCCCGGCTCCCGTCGCCCCACCGGGCCGCCGTCGTCGGAGGTCGGACGGTCACCGGACCGCCGTCCGGGCGTCGGACGATCGCCGGGCAGCCGTCCGGGTGCTGGACCGCCGTCCGGGTGCCGAGCGGCCGTCCGGGTGCCGGGCCGTCGCCGGGCGGCCGGCCGGGGGCGGGAGTCTCCGGACAGCCGGCCGGGGCGGGAGTCTCCGGGCGGCCCCGTCCTCAGGCCGCCAGCCGCTCCGCCTCCGCGACGGCCTCCTCCAGCGTGTCCACCACGGGCGCCCCGACCCCTTCGAGGCTGGCCCGGCTGTGCGACCCGCCGGTGTACAGCACGGCCCGGGCGCCCACGTGCAGCGCGGCCAGCGCGTCGTCGGCGGCGTCCCCGATCACCACCGTGCGCTCCGGGTCCACGCCGGTGAGCGCTTTCAGGTGGCGCACCATGTGCTCCGCCTTGCTGCCCCCGGACGGCCCGGTCCGCCCGTCGACCCGGACGAAGTGCGCCTCGATCCCGAAGCCCCGCACGAGCGGCACGAGCTCCTCGTGCACGTACATGCTGAGGATCGACTGGCTGCGCCCCGCCGACCGCCAGCCCGCCAGCAGCTCGGCCGCGCCCTCGGTGAGCCCGCAGGTCACCCGGTGCTCGGCGTAGTACCGGTGGAAGACGCCGTCCATCAGTTCCCACTCGGCACCGGTCGGCAGCCGCCCCATCAGCCGCTCGTAGAACTTCGGCACCGGCACGCAGTACAGCTCCCGGTACTGCTCCAGCGTGAGCGGCTCCAGCCCCAGCTCGCCGAAGGCCGCGTTCGTCGCCCCGATGATCGCGTCGATGTCGTGGAACAGCGTCCCGTTCCAGTCCCAGACGATGTGCGCCCCAGTCAGCTTCCCCATGCCCTAGAACGTACCCGGCGCCGCGGGCGGACAAAGAGG
Organism: Streptomyces sp. NPDC085946; assembly: GCF_044540485.1. NCBI lineage: Bacteria > Bacillati > Actinomycetota > Actinomycetes > Kitasatosporales > Streptomycetaceae > Streptomyces > Streptomyces sp. NPDC085946. The sequence goes on from NZ_JBITSF010000043.1 coordinate 14,868, forward strand.
GCGGCGGGTCCGCGGGGTGCCCGACCGTCCGGCCGGTGCGGGAGCGGGGCCGGGGCGGGGCGCCTCAGCCGCCGAGGCCCACCAGGTTCGGGATCTCCTGCGTGGCGTACCACAGCAGCTCGTGGTCCTCGGCCCCGTCCACGACGAACTGCGCGTCGTCGTCGCCGCCGTCGGCCGCCGGCAGCGCCTCGGCCGCCGCCGCCACGTCCTCCTCGGCGTCCGCCGCGTCCACGTGCACCGCGGCCGCCTTGGCCAGCGCCACGGTCCCGTCGACCCGCACCTCGCCGAGCGCGGCCGGGTCCAGCGCCCGGTCGGGGTCGGTGCTCGCCGCGCGGTCCGGTACGTCCACGGCCACCACGACCCGGCGCCGCGGCGCCCCGGGCTCGGCCGCCAGCAGCCGCAGCGAGGCCAGCGCGGCCCGGCTCAGCGCGGCGTACTCCAGTTCCTCGATGTCGTCGGAGAGGTACCACTCGCGCAGCGCGGGCGTCACCGCGTAGGCGACGAGCCGCCCGGCCCCCAGCTCACCCGTCCTGTGGGCCTCGGCGAGACCGGAGAGGGTCAGGGGGACGTAGACGCGCATGATCGGCCGCTTTCGTCGTCGGGGGCTCCGCGGAAGCCCCGGTGAGGGCGCTCCCGCCCTGCCCGGAGGGCCTTCAGGATACGTGCGGGCGTCCCCTTTCGGGTCCCCGCCCGCCCGCCGCCGGACGTCCGTCCCGGGCCGGCCGCCCACCCGGTGCGCCCCGGCGTCCCGGGCCTCCCCGCCCCCTCCGTCACCCGGATAAGTGAATCCCCCCGGGCCCGGCACCGCGCCGCGCCGCTCCTTGCCCCGGCCGGCCACCGCCCCGTACAAGATCACCGACCGCAAGTTACCGCCCGGTACGCCGGGGACCAGAGAACGGGGACGCAGATGAACAAGGTCATGACCAGGGCCCAGCGCCGCCCGGGCACCCGCCCTCCGGCCCGCCGCGGCCCGGGCCGCCCCGGGGGCGTCCCGCCCCGCACCCCTGGCGGGGACGCGCCCCGCACGGCCCCGGGCGACAACGACCCGCCCGGCGCACCGGGCCGGACGGCCGCCCCCCTCCGCCCCACGGCGGGCCGTCCGCCGGCCGGCCCGGGCCGGGCGGCGCCGCGGGCCGCCCGCACCGCCCGGACCCTTCCCGCGACCGGCGTGCTCGAGAGGCCCGGGCCCGCCGCGGCCACCGGCAGCACCCCGGTGACTCGGCCCGAGCCGCCGGCAGGAGACCGGCCGGCCGCCCCTCGGACCGGCGGCCGGCCGGCGGGACCCCGGGTCGACGGCCACGCGCCGGGCTCCCCGGCCGGCGGCCGGCCGGCCGTCCCCGCCCCGGTCGCCCAGCCCTTCCCCACCGACCTCTTCGCCGACCGTCTCCTCGCGGTCCTCAGCGGCCAGCGCCCCGTCCACTGGATGCTCCGGCACACCGCGGGCCGTGCCTACGACGAACTCGCCTGGCTCGCCGAGCGCAGCCCCCTGCGCGCCCGCGGCACCCGGCCCGTCGTCCGGGACATCGGCCACTTCGAGCCCCGCCCCGGCGCCATCGAAGCGTTCGCCCGGATCGGGGCCGGCGACCAGGTGCGCGCCATGGCGTTCCGTCTGGAGCGCGGCCGCGACCGGCGCTGGCGCTGCACGGCGGTGGAACTGGGCGGCCCCCGCATGCCCCGCGCGGCCCGCGACGACCGCGACTGAGCCCCGCGGCCGGGCCCGCCCCGGCCCGCGCCCCCGCACGCCGAAGGGCCGGGCACCCCGGGTGCCCGGCCCTTCGAACCGCTACGGCGTCGCCGACGCCGTCACTTCTTGCGGCGCCGCCCGCCCTTGGCCTGCTTGCGGCGCTCGGCACGCGTCAGACCGTCGGCCGAGGACCGCACGGGCTCCTCGTCCTCGGCGTTGAACTCGCTCTCGACGACGCCGCCCTCACCGTCCACGGTCGGCGCCGTCAGGTGCAGGTTGCGCCGCTGCGGGGCGTCGAGCCCCTTGGCGCGGATCTCCGGACGGGACGCGCCCGCCTGCGCCGGCACGCCGTCCTGCTTGGTCAGGTCCGGCCGGGCGTCCTCGACCGGGACCTCCTCGACCTGCTGCTCGACCTGGACCTCCAGGTTGAACAGGTAGCCGACGGACTCCTCCTTGATGCCGTCCATCATGGCCTGGAACATGTCGAAGCCCTCGCGCTGGTACTCGACCAGCGGGTCCTTCTGCGCCATGGCGCGCAGGCCGATGCCCTCCTGGAGGTAGTCCATCTCGTAGAGGTGCTCGCGCCACTTGCGGTCCAGGACCGACAGCACGACCCGGCGCTCCAGCTCGCGCATGATCTCGGAGCCGAGCTGCGCCTCGCGCGCCTCGTACTGCTCGTGGATGTCGTCCTTGACGGACTCGGCGATGAACTCGGCGGTCAGACCGGCCCGGTCGCCGGCCGCCTCCTCCAGCTCCTCGATGGTGACGTTCACCGGGTAGAGCTGCTTGAAGGCGCCCCACAGCCGGTCCAGGTCCCAGTCCTCGGGGAAGCCCTCGGCGGTCTCGGCCTGGACGTACGCGTCGATGGTGTCGTCCATGAAGTGGCGGATCTGCTCGTGCAGGTCCTCGCCCTCCAGGACGCGGCGGCGCTCGCCGTAGATGACCTCGCGCTGCCGGTTGAGGACCTCGTCGTACTTCAGGACGTTCTTGCGGGTCTCGAAGTTCTGGGTCTCGACCTGCGCCTGGGCGGAGGCGATCGCGCGGGTGACCATCTTGTTCTCGATCGGCACGTCGTCCGGGACGTTCGCCATCGACATCACGCGCTCGACCATCTGGGCCTTGAACAGCCGCATCAGGTCGTCGCCGAGGGAGAGGTAGAAGCGGGACTCGCCGGGGTCGCCCTGGCGTCCGGAACGGCCGCGCAGCTGGTTGTCGATGCGCCGCGACTCGTGCCGCTCGGTGCCGAGGACGTAGAGGCCGCCGAGCTTCTCGACCTCCTCCTTCTCGGCCTTGACCGCCTCCTCGGCCCGCTTCAGGGCCTCGGGCAGGGCGTGCGCCCACTCCTCGATGTGCTCCTCCGGGTCGAGGCCGCGCTGCCGCAGCTCCGCCTCGGCGAGGTCCTCGGGGTTGCCGCCGAGCTTGATGTCCGTACCGCGGCCGGCCATGTTCGTGGCGACGGTGACGGCGCCCTTGCGGCCGGCCTGGGCGACGATCTGCGCCTCGCGCTCGTGGTGCTTGGCGTTCAGCACCTCGTGCTGGATGCCGCGCTTGCTGAGCTGCTGCGAGAGGTACTCGGACTTCTCGACGGAGGTGGTGCCGACGAGGATCGGCTGGCCCTTGCGGTGCTTCTCCTCGATGTCGTCGACGACGGCCTCGAACTTGGCGACCTCGGTCCGGTAGATCAGGTCGGACTGGTCCTTGCGGACCATCGGCCGGTTCGTCGGGATCGGGACGACGCCGAGCTTGTAGATCTGGTGGAACTCGGCGGCCTCGGTCATCGCCGTACCGGTCATGCCGGAGAGCTTGTTGTAGAGGCGGAAGAAGTTCTGCAGGGTGATCGTGGCGAGCGTCTGGTTCTCGTCCTTGATGTCCACCCCCTCCTTCGCCTCGATCGCCTGGTGCATGCCCTCGTTGTAGCGGCGGCCGGCGAGGATACGGCCGGTGTGCTCGTCGACGATCATGACCTCGCCGTCGATGACGACGTAGTCCTTGTCCTTCTTGAAGAGTTCCTTGGCCTTGATGGCGTTGTTCAGGTAGCCCACGAGCGGGGTGTTCACCGACTCGTAGAGGTTGTCGATGCCCAGCCAGTCCTCGACCTTGGCGACACCGGACTCGTGGATGGCGACCGTGCGCTTCTTCTCGTCGACGTCGTAGTCGCCGGTCTCCTCGATGCCCTTGAGCGGGTTGCCGGGCTCGCCGCGCTTGAGGCGCCTGACCAGCTTGGCGAAGTCGCCGTACCACTTGGTGGCCTGGTCGGCGGGGCCGGAGATGATCAGCGGCGTACGGGCCTCGTCGATGAGGATGGAGTCGACCTCGTCGACGATGGCGAAGTTGTGGCCGCGCTGGACGAGTTCGTCCTTGGACCAGGCCATGTTGTCGCGCAGGTAGTCGAAGCCGAACTCGTTGTTCGTGCCGTACGTGATGTCGCACGCGTACATCTCGCGGCGCTGGGCCGGCGTCATGTTCGCGAGGATGCAGCCGACCTCCAGGCCGAGGAACCGGTGGACGCGGCCCATCATCTCGGAGTCGCGCTCGGCCAGGTAGTCGTTGACCGTGACGATGTGGACGCCGTCGCCGGAGAGCGCGTTCAGGTAGGCGGGGAGCGTGCCGACGAGCGTCTTGCCCTCACCGGTCTTCATCTCGGCCACGTAACCCATGTGCAGCGCGGCGCCGCCCATCATCTGGACGTCGTAGTGCCGCTGGCCGAGGACGCGCTTGGCGGCCTCGCGGACGGTGGCGAACGCCTCGGGCAGCAGATCGTCCAGGCTCTCGCCGTCGGCGTACCGCTGCTTGTACTCATCGGTGAGGGCCCGCAGCTCGGCGTCGGAGAGGTCGACGAAGTCCTCTTCGATGGAGTTGACCTGGTCCGCGATGCGGTGCAGCTTGCGCAGGATCTTGCCTTCGCCTGCACGCATGATCTTCGAGAGGACGGACACGGGGGTTGGTCTCCTTGCCGGTCGGGCCTGGGACGGTCGGTTACCACTTGACGTACTGAGCAACGGCCATCGTATGCGAGGACCCCGCCGCGCCGGGAGGCCTGCCGTGACGCGACCGTCCGCCGCGTCGTCCGATTTCACGTCTGCTTCGAAGGGGACAACGTCCGGGCGCCTCCGATGGTGCCGCACCGCGCCGGCGATGTGCGCGAACCGTGACCACCCGGTCACCGCGTGCTCGCCGGATCTCCCCTCGCACGGCACCGGGCACTCCTCCCGAGCACAATCGGCCGATGGACCCCGTCACGCTGACCACCGACCGCCTCGTCCTGCGCCCGGTCGGCCCGCAGGACACCGGCGCCGTGTACGCCGCCTGCCAGGACCCCGACGTCCAGCGCTGGACCACGATCCCCTCGCCGTACCTGCGCGAGCACGCGCGGGGCTTCACGGAGCAGCTGGTCCCCGACGGCTGGGCGAGCGGCTCCCTGTTCACCTTCGGCGTCTTCCTGCCCGCCGGCGACCTGACGGCCATGCTCGGCCTCACCCTGCGCGCCCCGGGCGTCGCCGAGATCGGCTACTGGGCCGTCAGGGAGCACCGCGGCAACGGCTACGTCACGGAGGCCGCCCTGGCCGCCTGCCGCTGGGCGTTCACGCAGGCCTCGATCGACCGGGTGGAATGGCGCGCGGAGCTCGGCAACCGGGCGTCGCGCGCGGTGGCGGAACGCGCGGGCTTCACCGTCGAGGGCACGCTGCGCTGCGCGCTCGACAACAAGGGCGTCCGCCGCGACTGCTGGGTGGGGTCCCTGCTGCCGTCCGACCTGGGCCTGCCGTCGACGGCGCCGTACCTGCCGGCCCCGGAGCGCTGACGGCCGTGCCCGGGAAGGGCCGCGTCCAGCGGTGTCGGCTCCTGTCCTTCCCCTCTCCTCCCGGTTGTCAGTGCCACCCCCTATCGTGCGGACCATGACGACCCCGCGCCCCTTCGCAGAGCTCTCCGCAGACGAGGCCCGCCGCATCGCCCTGCGGGCCCAGGGTCTGCTCGGCACCCCGAACCGCAAGGCCGGCGTCCGCGGCATACTCCGCCACCTGGGCGCGGTGCAGCTCGACACCATCTCGGTCCTGGCCCGCTCCCACGAACTCGTCCCGTACGCCCGCCTCGGCGCCGTGGGCCGCACCACCGTGGAGCACGCGTACTGGAAGGACACGCACGCCTTCGAGTACTGGTCGCACGCCGCGTGCATCCTCCCCGTCGAGGAGTGGCCGCACTTCGCCTTCCGCCGCCGCGCCTACCGCGCCCGCCCGCACTGGAACCACGATCTCCCCGACGGCACCTACGACCAGGTCCTCAAGCAGCTGCGCGCCGAGGGCCCGCTGACGGCCACGGAGCTGGGCGGCGCCAAGCGCACGAGCGAGTGGTGGGACTGGTCGGGCACCAAGGTCGCCGTCGAGCGCGCCCTGATGCACGGCGAGGTGGTGTGCGTCGAGCGCCGCGGCTGGAAGCGGGTGTACGACCTGGCCGAGCGGGCGATCCCCGCCGCGCTGCTGCACGACGAGCTGGACGACACCGAGTGCCTGCGCCGCCTGGTCCGCCTGGCCGGCCGGTCCCTCGGTGTCGGCACGCGCGCGGACATCGCCGACTACCACCGGCTCAAGGCCGAGCAGGTCGACGCGGTGATCGCCGACTCGGGCCTGGTCCCGGTCACGGTCGAGGGCTGGGGCAAGCCGGCCTGGGCCGACCCCGAGGCCCTGGCGACACCCCCGCGCGGCCGCCACCGCACGACGCTGCTGTCCCCCTTCGACTCGCTGATCTGGGAACGCGCGCGCACCGAGCGGATCTTCGGCTTCACCCACCGCCTGGAGGCCTACGTCCCCAAGCCCAAGCGGGTGCACGGCTACTTCGCGATGCCCGTCCTCGCCGGCGGCCGCCTCGTCGGGCGTGTCGACCCGGCCCGCGAGGGCCGCACCCTGGTCGCCAGGCAGGTCACGCTGGACGGGGCGAAGGCGGTCCCGGCGGTGGCGCAGGCGCTGGTCGAGGCGGCGAGCTGGGTGGACTGCACGGACGTGCGTGTGGAACGCGTCGACGCGCCCGACCTGCGCGACCCCCTGACCGGGGAGCTCGCCCGCCTGCTCGCCTGAACCGCGGCGCGGCGGCCCCGCGACGGCGGCGGCCCGCGACGCGGCAAGGGCGGCTCAGCGGCGCGGCAGGGCGGCAGGGCGGCGGCTCAGCGGATCTCGAGGATCTTCTCCCGCATCGCGTAGACCACGGCCTCCATCCTGGAGTGCAGCTGGAGCTTCTCCAGGATGTTGCGCACATGGTTCTTCACGGTGTTCTCGGAGATGAACAATTCCTTGGCGATGTCGCGGTTGTTCATTCCCGTGGCGACGAGCTTGAGGACCTCCAGCTCACGGTCCGTCAGCCGGGGCGCGGGCACGAGCCGGCGCTCGTCGGTCCGCTGGATCATCGACTTGAACTCGGTGAGCAGCTTCGACGCCATGGAGGGGCTGATCTGCGACTGCCCGTCGGCCACCGCGCGAATGGCGGTGGCCACCTCGTCCGTGGAGATCTCCTTGAGGAGGTATCCGGTCGCGCCCGCCTTGATCGCCTCGTAGAGGTCGGCTTCCTCGTCGCTGATCGTCAACATGATGATCTTTGCGCTGGGCGCCACCTCCTTGATGGAGGTGCACGCCTCGATCCCGCCCCGCTTGGGCATCCGCACGTCCATCAGGACGATGTCGGGCAGCAGGTCGGCGGCCTTCTCCACGGCCTCGGCGCCGTCGCCCGCCTCGCCGACGACCTGGATGTCCTCCTCGGCCGCGAGCACGATCTCCAGACCGCGGCGGAACAGGGCGTGGTCGTCCACGACCAGGACTCTGATCGGCTCCTTGCGTGGAGAGCCCGCCTCCGGGCCCATGCCGACGACGCCGTCGTCGGCGCCCTCGTCACGCATCGGTCCGAAGCTGTCCGCCATCGTGTCCTCCCCCTGAGGCCGCGGCCTGTGGTCCTGAGCCATCGCCAACCCAAGGCAACGGCCCACCGGTTGAGCCGTTGCCGGCCATGATTTCATGCCCGGGCGGCACCGGGGTGACAGCACGGGACGCTCAGTGGTCGCACACCGGTGCCCCTGGGGGCGCACGCGCGCTCCAGGGGCACCGGATCCGCTGTCACTCCGGCACGGTCAGCCGCCGAGCGCACCGCCCGCCTCGGGGGAGTGCGCCTGCGTCACCATCGTGTCCGTCCTGAGGTGGATCACTCCGTAGTCGTAGGCGTGCCGCCGGTAGACGACACTCGGTTCCTTGGTCTCGGAGTCGACGAACAGGTAGAAGTCGTGCCCGACCAGTTCCATCTCGTAGAGCGCCTGGTCGAGGGTCATCGGGGCGGCGACGTGGGTCTTCTCGCGGACGACGAGGGGGCCTTCACCCTGCACCTCCAGCGAGCCGATCTTCTTGGTGGGTACGGCTTCCGGCTCCTCCTGCGGAGCGACCAGGCCGTTCCCGTCGAGCGTCGCCACGCCCGGGACGTGGTCGGCGACCTCGGCTGCCGGGATCCGGCGTGCACCGCGCCGCGAGAACCGCTTGTCGTGTTGCTTGCGCAGCCGGGCTTCCAGCTTCTCCGCCGCCAGGTCGAGCGCCGCGTACGGATCGCTCGCCGCGGCCTCCGCCCGGATCACCGGACCGCGCGAGTGGAGCGTGATCTCCACTCGGTCCGAACGGTCGGCCTGTCGGGGGTTGGGCTCCTTGGACACCTCGACGTCGAGGCTGATCACCTTGCCGTCGAGCTTCTGGATCTTCTCCAGCTTCAGCTTGTCGGCCACGTGCTTCCGGAACCGCTCGGGCACCTCGGTCTTGCGGCCCTTGACGACGATGTCCACGCAGAACTCCGTTCCCGGATCACTCCGCATCGACGGCGGAGCATCTCCCTTTTGCACCAGGTTCCGGTGAGTCCCGGAACCTCGGACTCGGTGACGTCCACCTCCTCCCCGGCGGACGAGATCCGCACTCCACCGTTGCGGGTGATTGCGAGAATCCCGCGGCACGGCATTCCGATTGGAGAGGCGTGGCCTGCGGCTTTCCCTCACAACCGAACATATCTCGCCCGGACGGATGGCGTCACCCTCTACTGCGACGTACCTCCGTTCCGGTGAATTGGCCTTGTTATTACCTGCAACGACGTAAGTTCTCAGTCAGTTCCGGTTTATTTCGAAGGAATCAGGTGAGGCCGCGACCACGGCTGCGCAGATCACCTCGTCGGCGCCATCGTGATCACCCGCCCTTTCCGGTCCGTCCGACCACCGGCCCGCCTTCTCACGCGTCGATCCGATTCTTCGTTCCTCTCTGCCTTCCCAGCTCTCACCCCTGTACACGAGCGCGGTCGAGGAACCGTCCGGAAGCGGCCCCGGCCCGCCGGCGCCGGCCGCCGCTCCGGCCGTGCCCGGACCGGCCGTTCGCGCGGGCCCGGCGGCCGGCGGCGTCCCGCGCAGCGCGGTCCGCACGGCGCGCGCCGCCTCCGCCAGGGTGGCCCCCGTGGTCATCAGGTCGTCGACGAGGACGACCGGGCCGTCGGACAGCAGCCGGACACCGCCGGGCGCCACCGTGAGCGCGCCCGCGAGGTTGGCCAGCCGCCGGCGGGAGTCGAGCCCCGACTGGTCGGCCACCGCCCGCCGTTGCCGCAGCACGGCGAGCACCCGGGCGGGCGTGCCGCCGCGCCGCAGCGCGGCCGCGGCCGCGAGCGCGATCCGCCGCGCCGGGTCGTGTCCCCGCGCCCGCACGGTCCGCCGCGCGGACGGCACCGGGACGAGCAGCACGGGTCTCCCGGCGGCTTCCCCGGCGGGGCGGCCCGCCGGCCCGCGGTCGACGGGGGCAGCGCCCCCTCCCCCGCCCCCGCCCCCTCCCGCCGACAGCCCCGCGCGCACCGCTCCCGCCAGGGCCGCCCCGAGCGGCCCGGACAGGGCCAGCGCGCCCCGTTCCTTGTGGGCCAGCAGCACCGCCCGGACCTCGTCCGCGTACCGGGCCGCCGCGTACACCGCGGGCAGCCCGGGCGGCTCCGGGACCGGCCGTACCCGCCGCGGCGCGCCCCCGCCGAGACTGTCCCGGCACTCCGGGCACAGCACCGACCGAGGCCTGCCGCAGCCTCCGCATTCGGCCGGCAGCACCAGGTCGGTGAGGTCCTGCCACCACCTGCGCATGTCTCTCACTGTGCCCACCCCGCGTCCGGCCGGCCACCCCTGTGGACAGCGGCCTGTGGACAACTTCGGGACCGGCCGACGCCCGTCCCTCACACGAGTGGCCGTCCTCCCCGCACAGGAGTGGCCGCCCCCTGCGAGTACCGCCCCGAATGCCCTCCCGCCCCCACCCGTCGCCGCCCGCTCCCACGAGAAAGCGGCCGCCCCCGCCGGGATCCCCACCCCGGCGGAAGCGACCGCCTCCCCCTGCTCAGGCCGCCGAAGGCGCCGTCATCCCGGATAGACCGGCGCCGTCCCCTCCGTGACCTTCTGCCACTGCGTCCCGGACGGCAGCCGGACGATCCCGTCCACCGAGTACGCCACCAGCGGCAGCCGGTCGTCCCCGGAGGCGGTGACCTCCTTGGCCCCGGTCAGGGCGGCGGGCGTCGGCACGTCCGGCGTGGAGCCGTCGACCTGGACGTACCGCATCTGCTCCACGCCCCCGTGCTCGCGCCCGACCACCACCAGCCGGCTGTCGCCCGCCCACGACATGGCGGTGACCTGCTCGAACTCCGGGGTGGCGGAGCGCGGTTCGACGACCGTGACCGTGGACCGCCCGTCGGCCTCGCGCCGCCGCTCGATCAGCCCGACGACCAGGGAGCTCCTGCCCTCCTCGGCCACCACGAGCGCGACGCGCACCCCGTCGGCGGCCACCCGCACGGCCTGGACGCGCCCGCCCAGCCCGGGGGTCCGCACCTCCAGCGGCTCGCCGGCGCCGTCCTCCAGCAGGAGCAGCCGCGGCTTGCCGGGGTCGCGGTCGGCCACCCACAGGTCGCCCCGCGCGTCCCAGCTGGGCGCGGTCAGGCGGTCCTCCTCGGTCTGGCCGGCGCTGGTCAGCAAGGGCTTCTCCAGCGATCCGCCGGACACCATGGACCCGACGTACAGCGCCTTGCCGTCGAGGCCCACCCCGGCGGCGGTGCGCTCGTCGCGCGAGACGGCGACCGACCGCAGCGACCGCTCGCCCGTGCCCAGCGCCCCCGGCACGGGGTCCGGCTGCGTGGCGCTGCTGCCCGCGGGGATCCGGACGAACCGGTGCTCGGGGTCGAGGAAGTACAGGTAGTCCGGGTGCTGCGTGGAGCCGCGCGAGGCCACCCTGTCGGCCCGGGCCTCGGTGAGCGCGCACAGCTCCTCCCCGCCCGCCCGCAGCTCGACCTCCTCCACCGCGGGCGTGAGGTTGCGCAGCGTGAACAGCAGCTGGGCGGCCATCTCCGCGCACCGGTTCCGGCCGGCCGCGGCGGCCCGGTCGTTGAGCGGCACGGTCAGCCTGCTCCGCTCGTCGGGCGTGAGCGCACCGACGCCCTTGGCGAGCGCCGTCCCGGTGGGGAACCCGGACCGCACGACGGGGTCGAGCCGTCTGGTGGGCCCCTTGAGGAGCGAGCGGACGACGTGCGTCACGGGGTCCACGTGCTTGCGCACGTAGACGGGGTCGGCGACGGCCGTCGGCCGGGCGCTCGTCCCGGCCTGCGTGGTGTCCGTGGCGAAGAAGTACTTGTTGACCGACAGGTAGTTGCGCTGGAAGTCGGTCCGTCCCATGACGACGCCCTGCGGCAGCGCGTCGATCCGCCACTGCTTGGTCTTCGCGTTCCGCCTCAGGTGCACGGTGCTGCTGTACGGCCCGGTGGCGGGGGCGTACGACTGCTGCGCGTCCACCGTGGCGACCTTGTCGCCGGTCAGCGTGAAGGAGACCTCGTCGGCGTCCTCGCGGATCCGCGGGCTGTCGGCCTGGGCCCCCGGGCCGTCCGTCAGCACCGTGGTGGACAGCTCCGGGCGCCAGGTCTTCGCCATGTCGGCCGTCAGGTACTGGCGCGCCGTCCTGTAGTTCGGGTCGTCGCTGGTCAGAGCCTCCAGGAAGCCCTGCACGATCTCCGAGGGCACGGCGTCCTCGGCCGGCGGCATGGCGAACACCCGTACCTGGGAGTCCTGCCGGGGCGTCGACTCCACGCCCCGCAGGTCCCCGTTGTCGGGCATCGAGGCGCAGCCCGCCAGCAGGACGGCCCCACAGGCGACGTACGCCGCCGCGCGCGCCGGTCTGTGCCGGCGTGCCCCCTCGCGGTCAGCGCCCACGTGTTGCCTCCCCATGCGTCGGTACGTCCCCCTGGCCGGGCTGCCCGGCGGTGTCCCCCGGCGTGGCGCCGGGGCCCTGTGCGGGCTCCCCGCGTCCCGGGCCCGCCGCGTCCGCGGGCGGGTCGTCCGGGCGTCGCGTCCCCGAGGCGGGCCGCGGCACCACGCGCGCGCCGTTGCCGGGCAGGGCCGTCGGGTCGGCGGTGGGCGGCGCGGCGGTCAGGCGGGGCCCGATCGGGTCCCGCGCCGGAACCGGGGACAGGGCGCCCGCCGTCTGCTGCGCGGGCACGGTGGCCGACTTCTCCCCGCCGCCGCGCGGCAGGCCGGCGCCGTCGAGCCCGCGGTTGCGCCGCGAGTCCTTGGGCTCCAGCGGTATCGGCGAGCCCCGCAGCGGCTCGTCGGCGGTCCTGGGCAGCGTCAGCCGGAACTGCGAACCGCCGCCCGGCTCGCCCCACGCCTGGAGCCAGCCGCCGTGCAGCCGCGCGTCCTCCAGGGCGATCGACAGCCCGAGGCCGGTACCGCCGGTGGTGCGCGCGCGTGCCGGGTCGGCCCGCCAGAAGCGGCTGAAGACCCGGGCCGCCTCGCCGGGCTTGAGCCCGACGCCGTAGTCGCGCACCGCGACGGCGACCGCGCCGCCGGCCGCGGCGAGCTTGACCACGACGTCCCGGCCCTCGCCGTGCTCGACGGCGTTGACGACGAGGTTGCGCAGGACGCGCTCCACGCGCCGCGCGTCGGCCTCGGCGACGACGGGCTGCTGGTCGCCGACGACCCTGATCCGCGTGCCCTTGCGCTCGGCGAGCGGCTCGGCCCCGCTGACGACGCGCCGCACGACGTCCCTCAGGTCTATCGGCTCGGCCTCCAGCGCCGCCGCGCCGGCGTCGAACCGGCTGATCTCCAGCAGGTCCGCGAGCAGCGACTCGAACCGGTCCAGCTGGTCGGCGAGCAGCTCCGCCGACCGCGCGGTCACCGGGTCGAAGTCCTCCCGGGCCTCGTGGATGACGTCCGCGGCCATCCGTACGGTCGTCAGCGGGGTGCGCAGCTCGTGCGACACGTCCGACACGAACCGCCGCTGCATCCGCGACAGGTCCTCCAGCTGGCTGATCTTCTGCTGGAGGTTCTGCGCCATCTTGTTGAAGGCCTCGCCGAGCCGCGCGATGTCGTCCTCGCCGGTGACCTTCATCCGTTCCTGGAGTTTTCCGGCGGACAGCCGCTCGGCGATCCCCGCCGCCATCCGCACCGGTGTGACCACCTGGCGCACCACCAGCCACGCGATGGCCCCGAGCAGGACGACGACGAACAGCCCGGCGGTCGCCAGGGTGCCCTTGACCAGGCTGAGCGACTTCTCCTCCTGGGTGAGCGGGAAGAGGTAGTACAGCTCGTAGGGGTCGCCGTTGGGGTCGAGGACCTGCTTGCCGATGACCAGGGCCGGCTGGGAGTCCTTGCCGTTGAGGTAGACGACGCGCGTGTAGCTCTGGGCCGCCGCGGCGGTGGTGTTCACCTGCTCACGCAGTTCCCCGGGCACGCTGGCCGTCGGGTCGACGTACCCGGAGGCGCGCGGTCCGCGCCCGCCGCCGCTGTCGTCGCCGGGCGGCAGGGTCACCACGTCGAAGGCGCCCTGGCCGCCGCTGGACAGCGACCACACCAGGTCGCTCATCCACTGGATGACGTTCTGGGAGGGCCGCGCGTCCCCCGCGGCACCGTCGTCGCCGGTCCCGCTCGCCGTCTCGTCGGCCTTCTGCTTGGCCACCGCGAACCCGCCGGTGGCCTGGCTCTGGGAGGCCTTCACCTTGGCGTCGAGCAGTCCGTTGCGGACCTGCCCGATGACGACGAAGCCGAGCAGCAGGACCACGCCCAGCGACATCAGCAGTGTCGTGACGACGACCTTGAGCTGGATGTTGCGCCGCCACAGCCGCATGAGGGGCAGCAACGGCCGGCGCACCCAGCGCACGAACAGCCGGATGACCGGACTGCCCTCGACGCCGCCCTGGAGCAGCCCGCTCTCCAGGAGGCGTCCCCAGCGGGAGCCCGTCCGCCGACGGCCGACAGGCCGCTCCGCGCCGGCCCCGGACCGGCCGGGCGCCGAGGAAGCGGCACTGTCACCCGACATGTCAGCTCGGTCCTGCCTTGTATCCGACACCACGCACGGTCACCACGATCTCGGGCTTCTCCGGGTCCTTCTCGACCTTGGAGCGCAGCCGCTGCACGTGCACGTTGACCAGGCGGGTGTCCGCCGCGTGGCGGTAGCCCCAGACCTGCTCCAGCAGCACCTCGCGCGTGAACACCTGCCACGGCTTGCGCGCGAGCGCCACCAGCAGGTCGAACTCCAGCGGCGTCAGCGCGATGGACTGCCCGTCCCGCTTCACGGAGTGACCGGCCACGTCGATGACCAGGTCACCGATGGCGAGCTGCTCCGGAGCCGGCTCCTCCGACCTGCGCAGCCGCGCCCGGATCCGGGCGACCAGCTCCTTCGGCTTGAACGGCTTCACGATGTAGTCGTCGGCGCCCGACTCCAGGCCCACGACGACGTCCACGGTGTCGCTCTTGGCCGTCAGCATCACGATCGGCACCCCGGACTCCGCCCTGATCAGGCGGCACACCTCGATGCCGTCCCGGCCCGGCAGCATCAGGTCCAGCAGCACCAGGTCGGGTTTGGCCTCGCGGAAAGCGGCCAGCGCCTTGTCGCCGTCGGCTACGAAAGACGGCTCGAAACCTTCACCACGCAGCACGATGCCGAGCATCTCGGCCAGTGCGCTGTCGTCGTCGACGACAAGGACTCGTCCCTTCATAAACGACATCATCCCATTCTCATAACGGTGGCGAAGGCAGTGGTGAGGCAGGTCACTGGCCAGTGACGATAGTCGTACGACGTCGCTACTGTCTGCCCTCGCCCCCGGGCAGCGGTCGGCCCGCCCTCACCGGGAGCTCCTCGGCCGCGTCGAGAAGGGCGTCCGCGCCGCTGGGCCGTCCGTGCCGGCCGGGCGTCCACGGGCCCGCGCCGACGCGGTCCTCAGCCGGCCGTCGCGTGGTGCGACCGGGCGCACATGTCGGCGAGGGCCTCGGCGGTCACCGGCGACACGGCGCCCTCCTCGGTGACGATCGCCGTCACCAGCTCGGGCGGCGTCACGTCGAACGCCGGGTTGTACGCCTGCGTCCCCAGCGGCGCGACCGGAATGCCGGTCCCCGCCTCCGCGCCGGCCACCGGCACCTGGGGCGCCATGAGCTCGGTCACCTCGTGACCGGGCCGCTGCTCCACCTCGATGGCCGCCCCGTCCGGCGTGGCCAGGTCCACCGTCGTCACCGGCGCGACCACGACGAACGGCACGTGGTGGTACCGCGCGAGCACCGCCAGCGGATAGGTGCCCACCTTGTTCGCCACCGACCCGTCGGCCGCGATCCGGTCCGCCCCGACCAGCACCGCGTCCACCTCACCGGCCGCGAACAGCGACCCCGCCGCGTTGTCCGTGAGCAGCGTGTACGCCATCCCGTTGCGCGCCGCCTCGTACGCCGTGAGCCGCGCGCCCTGCAGCAGCGGCCGGGTCTCGTCGACCCACAGCCGCCGCAGTCGCCCAACCCGGTGCGCCGCGAGCGCTACCGCGAACGCCGTGCCCTCGCCGCCCGACACCAGCGCACCGGTGTTGCAGTGGGTGAGGATCCGGTGCCCGCCGCCCGGCAGCAGCTCGTCCAGCAGCGCCAGCCCGTGCTCGGCCATCCGGCCGCTGGCCTCGGCGTCCTCCCGGTGCAGCTGCCGCGCCGCCGCCAGCGCGGCCCCGGCGGCCTGCCGGGAGTCACCGTGCTGGGCGAGCGCGTTCCGGTAGGCGGCGTGCGCCCGGCCGACCCCGACGGCGAGGTTCACCGCCGTGGGCCGGGCGCCGGCCAGCGCGTCCGCGGCGTCGTCCACGTCGAAGCCCCGCGCCGCGGCGAGCGCGACGCCGTACGCCCCCGCGATCCCGAGCAGGGGCGCTCCGCGCACGGCGAGCGACCGAATCGCCTCCACCAGCGCGGGCGCGTCCGTACAGACCAGTTCGACCTCCTCGGCCGGCAGCCTCGTCTGGTCGAGCAGGACCAGGACGGGGCCTTCGGGCGGCTCTTCCCAGCGGATCGCCGGGGTCTCGGTCGGCCGCTTGTCCTCGTCGCTGTGCGCGTACTGATCAGCCATGCGGTCAGTCTGCCCCCTTTTCCCCGGACAATTGAAGGGACGCAGCCCCTACCTCGCCCGGTCCTGCGATGACCACCCCATGGCACGATGGGCGCCAAGCTGCCGCCGCGACCGCGGACGGGCACCGTGAAGGAGCGACGATGACTGACACTCCGGGCTGGGCCTCGCCCGGATCCGCCCCGTCCGACGGGCAGAACCCGGGCGTGTCCGGCCCTGCCGACCCCGCCGGCCGACCGGGCCCCGCACCATCCGCGGACCAGCCGGAACAGCCCGGCCAGACCCCGCAGGGCCCCGGCCCGAAGTGGTCCGACCAGCAGCCGCCACCCGGCCGGTGGTCCGCGCCCACCGGCCCGGGGCAGGCTCCCCCGCCCCCGCCGCCCGGCCCCGGCTGGGGCGCCCCTCCGCCCGGCGGCCCGGGCGGACCCGGCGGTTACGGCGGGCCAGGGGGTCACGGCGGCTGGGGGAACCCCTGGGGCGGCCCCCCGCCCGCGGCCAAGCCGGGCGTCATCCCGCTCCGCCCGCTCGGCGTCGGCGAGATCCTCGACGGCGCCGTGTCCACCATGCGCGCCTACTGGCGCACGGTCCTGGGCATCTCGCTCACCGTCGCGGTCCTCACCGAGATCGTCGTCGTCCTGCTCCAGGGCCTGGTCCTCGACAGCGCCGGCACCGCGGCCCTCGGCGACCCCTCCGCCTCCCTGGACGAGCTGAGCCGCGCCATGGGCGACGCCCTGCTCGGCTCCGGGGTCGTCTTCGTGATCTCGCTGATCGGCACGGTCATCGCGACCGCCCTGCTCACCAGCGTCACCAGCCGCGCGGTCCTCGGCAAGCCGGTGACCGCCGGCGAGGCCTGGCGCGACGCCCGCCCGCAGGTCGCCCGGCTGTTCGGGCTGATCTGCCTGTTGATGCTCATCGCCGGCGGCGTCGCCGCGGTCGGCGTCCTGCCCGGCATCGTCGTGACCGCCGCCGGCGGCACCGGGGCGGGCGTGGCGCTCCTCGTGCTCGGTGCCCTCGGCGCCGCGGTCTGCGCGCTGTGGCTGATGATCCGCTTCTCGCTGGCCTCGCCCGCGCTGATGCTGGAGAAGCAGGGCATCGCCAAGGCGCTGAGCCGCTCCGTGAAGCTGGTGCGCGGCGCGTGGTGGCGGGTCTTCGGCATCCAGCTGCTCGCCGCGGTCATCGCGAACGTGGTCGCGTCGATCATCATCATCCCGTTCACCCTGCTCGCCGCGGCGGTCAGCGACGACGGCATGGGCACCTTCCTCACCAGCGGCGGCGACTTCGGCTGGACGTTCCTCGTCGTCAGCGGCATCGGCTCGGTGATCGGCTCCATGATCACCATGCCGATCACGGCCGGCGTCACCGTGCTCCTCTACATCGACCAGCGCATCCGCCGCGAGGCCCTCGACCTGGAACTCGCCCGCGCCGCCGGCGTCCAGGGCTACGGCCCCACCGGCCCGGGCGCCACCCCGGGGAGCTGATGCGGTGAGCCTGCTGGGGGGAGTTCTGACGGCGGTGCCCACGCTTCCGGGCACCGCCGTACGAGCGCTGCCGCACACCGGCGGTACGCCGCTCCTGCCGCTGCCGCACACCGGCGGCACACCGGTCCCGCCCCTGCCGCGCACCGGCCTCACGTCGGCCCTGTCGGCGGTGCGCACCGGCGGCACGCCGCTCCTGTCGCCGGCCGGCTCCGGCGACGAGCCGCCCCTCACCCTCCCGCGCGACCCCGCGCGGGAGGCGGCCCGGCGCGAGCTGTCCAAGCGCATGTACCACGAGAACGACCCCGGCCTGTTCGAGCGCGCCCTCGACGCGTTCTGGAACTGGCTCGGCAAGCTGCTGGATGCCGCCTCCACCGCGACGCCCGGCGGAACACTCGGCTTGGTCGTCGTCGTCCTGGCCGTCGTCGCGGCCCTCGCCGCCCTGTGGTGGCGGCTGGGCACCCCGCGCCGCCGGCCCGTCTCCGCCGCCGCCTTGTTCGACGACCGCCCCCGCAGCGCCGCCGAACACCGCGCGGCCGCCGAGGCGCACGCCGCCCGGGGCCACTGGAACCAGGCCGTCCAGGAACGCATGCGGGCCGTCGTCCGCGCCCTGGAGGAACGCGCCCTCCTCGACGTCCGTCCCGGCCGCACCGCCGACGAGGCGGCCGCGGAAGCGGGCCGTGCCCTGCCCGCCCACACCGACCGACTGCGCGGCGCCGCCCGGGAGTTCGACGACGTGACGTACGGCGGCCGGCCCGCGACCGAACAGTCGTACCATCGCCTCACCGAACTCGACCGCGACCTGGAGCGCACCAAGCCCCGGCTCACCGGCGGCAGCGCCCCCGGCGCGGAGCCCGACGCCCGCCAGGGAGCCACCGGATGACCACCGAGGCCACGCTCCCGTCCACCTCGGCCTCGCCCACCCCCCGCCAGGTCTGGACCCGCGCCCGCGGCATCGCCCTCGCCCTCGTCGTCCTCCTGGCGGGAGCCGTCGCGATCGCCGTGATCCGCTCCGACGCCCGCCACGGCGCGCTCGACCCGCGCTCCGCCGACCCGGGCGGCAGCCGCGCCGTCGCCGAACTCCTCGCCGACCGGGGCGTGGACACGCGCGTGGTCACCACCCTGGGCGAGGCGGCCGCCGCGACCGGCCCGGACACCACTCTCCTGGTCGCCGCCCCCGACCTGTTGACGCCCACTCAGCAGACGCGCCTGCACGCCGCCTTCGCGGACACCGGAAGCCGCGCCGTCCTGGTCGCCGCCGGCAGCGCCTCCGTCGAACGGCTGGCCCCCGGCGTCACCGCCGACCCCGCCACCAGCCCCGACACGACGCTCGACCCCGACTGCGACCTGCCCGCCGCCCGGCGCGCGGGCTCCGCCGACACCGGCGGCATCCGCTACACCACCACCCACCTCCGGGCCGACGCCTGCTACCCCAGCCAGCGCCTGGCCACCCTGCTGCGCGTCCCGCACGCCTCCGAGGGCGGCGACACCGTCGTCCTCGGCGCGCCCGACATCCTCCTCAACGACCGCCTCGACGAGCAGGGCAACGCCTCGCTCGCCCTCCAGCTCCTCGGCTCCCGCCCCCATCTGGTCTGGTACCTCCCCTCGCTCGCCGACGACCCGGCCCTCGACGAGGACGAACGCGGCTTCTTCGACCTGCTCCCCTCGGGCTGGCTCTGGGGCACGCTGCAACTCTTCGTCGCGGCGGGCCTGGCCGCCCTGTGGCGGGCACGCCGGCTCGGCCCCCTGGTGCCCGAAAGACTCCCCGTGGCGATCCGCGCCTCCGAGACCGCCGAAGGCCGCGCCCGCCTCTACCGCAAGGCGAACGCCCGCGACCGCGCGGCCGCCGCTCTCCGCTCCACCACCCGCACCCGCCTCGCCCCCCTCGCCGGCGTCCCCGTGGCCCGGGCGCACACGCCCGAGGCCCTGCTCCCCGCCCTCTCCGCCCACCTGCACGGCGACGGGCAGGACCTGCACGCCCTCCTCTTCGGCCCGCCGCCCGGCGACGACGCAAGCCTGATCGCACTGGCCGACCGACTCGACGCCCTCGAAAGAGAGGTACGCCGTCCATGATGGACCCGACCACTGACAACGCCGGGCGGACCGGGGACCCGGGCAACGCCCGGGCCGCCCTGGAAGCCCTGCGCGCCGAGATCGCCAAGGCCGTGGTCGGACAGGACCCCGCCGTGACCGGTCTCGTCGTCGCCCTGCTCTGCCGCGGCCACGTCCTCCTCGAAGGCGTCCCCGGCGTCGCCAAGACGCTGCTCGTCCGCGCGCTGGCCGCCGCCCTCGAACTGGACACCAAGCGCGTCCAGTTCACCCCCGACCTGATGCCGAGCGACGTGACCGGCTCCCTGGTCTACGACACCCGCAGCGCCGAGTTCTCCTTCCAGCCCGGCCCGGTCTTCACCCACCTCCTCCTCGCGGACGAGATCAACCGCACACCCCCGAAGACCCAGTCGTCCCTCCTCGAGGCCATGGAGGAACGCCAGGTCACCGTGGACGGCACCCCCCGCCCCCTCCCCGACCCGTTCCTGGTCGTCGCGACCCAGAACCCGGTCGAGTACGAGGGCACCTACCCCCTCCCCGAAGCCCAGCTGGACCGCTTCCTCCTCAAGCTCACCGTCCCCCTCCCCTCCCGCGAGGACGAGATCAGCGTCCTCACCCGGCACGCCGAGGGCTTCGACCCGCGCGACCTGCGCGCCGCCGGCGTACGCCCCGTGGCGAGCGCCGCCGACCTGGAGGCGGCCCGCGCCGCGGTCGCCAAGACGGCGATCTCCCCGGACATCACGGCCTACGTCGTCGACCTGTGCCGCGCCACCCGCGAGTCCCCGTCGCTCACCCTCGGCGTGTCCCCCCGAGGCGCCACAGCCCTCCTGGCCGCCTCCCGCGCCTGGGCCTGGCTGACCGGCCGGGACTACGTCATCCCCGACGACGTGAAGGCGCTGGCCCTGCCCACCCTCCGCCACCGCGTGCAACTGCGCCCGGAAGCGGAGATGGAGGGCGTGACGGCCGACTCCGTCATCAACGCGATCCTCTCCCACGTCCCCGTCCCCCGCTGATGGCACTCACCGGACGCGCCGCCCTCCTCGCGGCCCTCGGCTCCCTCCCCGTCGGCCTCTGGGACCCGAGCTGGACGGGCCTCCTGGCCGTCAACGCGCCCCTGGCCGCGGCCTGCGCCTGCGACTTCGCCCTGGCCGCCCCGGTACGCCGCCTCGGCCTGACCCGCTCCGGCGACACCTCCGTACGCCTCGGCGACTCGGCCGACGTGACCCTCACGATCACCAACCCGTCCCGCCGTCCCCTCCGCGCCCACCTGCGCGACGCCTGGCCCCCCAGCAGCTGGCAGCCGGGTACGGAGGTGGCGGCCTCCCGTCACCGCGTCACGGTCCCGCCCGGCGAGCGCCGACGCGTCACCACCCGTCTGCGCCCCACCCGCCGGGGCGACCGCCGGGCCGACCGCGTCACCATCCGCTCGTACGGCCCCCTCGGCCTGTTCGCCCGCCAGGGCACCCACAGGCTCCCCTGGACGGTACGCGTCCTGCCCCCGTTCACCAGCCGCAAGCACCTGCCCTCGAAGCTGTCCCGCCTGCGCGAACTGGACGGCCGCACCAGCGTCCTCACCCGCGGCGAAGGCACGGAGTTCGACAGCCTGCGCGAGTACATCCCCGGCGACGACACCCGTTCCATCGACTGGCGCGCCACGGCCCGCCAGACCACCGTCGCCGTACGCACCTGGCGCCCGGAACGCGACCGCCACATCCTCCTGGTCCTCGACACCGGCCGCACCTCCGCGGGCCGTGTCGGCGACGCCCCCCGTCTCGACGCCTCCATGGACGCGGCCCTGCTCCTGGCGGCCCTCGCCTCCCGCGCCGGCGACCGCGTCGACCTCCTGGCCTACGACCGTCGCATCCGCGCCCTGGTCCAGGGCCGCTCGGCGGGCGACGTCCTCCCGTCCCTGGTCAACGCGCTGGCCACGCTCGAACCGGAGCTCGTCGAAACGGACGCCCGCGGCCTGACCGCCACAGCCCTGCGTACGGCTCCCCGCCGTTCCCTGATCGTCCTGCTCACCGCCCTGGACGCGGCCCCCGTCGAGGAGGGCCTCCTGCCCGTCCTCGGCCGGCTCACCCAACGCCACACCGTCGTCCTGGCCTCGGTCGCGGACCCGCACATCGCCCGCATGGCCACGTCACGCGGAAACGTCGACGCCGTCTACGAAGCCGCAGCCGCGGCCCAGGCCCAGACGGAACGCCACCGCACGGCGGAACAGCTCCGCCGCCACGGTGTCACGGTCGTCGACGCGACCCCGGACGACTTGGCGCCGGCCCTGGCGGACACCTACCTGTCCCTGAAATCCGCAGGCCGCCTGTAGCAATGGGCAGGGGCCGAAAGGCCCCGAGCCAAACACCCCTGAAACGCAGAAAACCCCGTACCGGTGAACCCGGTACGGGGTTTTCTCAAGAATTGTTCGGCGGTGTCCTACTCTCCCACAGGGTCCCCCCTG
>NZ_JBITSF010000044.1:0-15913 GCF_044540485.1 Streptomyces sp. NPDC085946
CGAACCCGGAAGCTAAGCCTTACAGCGCCGATGGTACTGCAGGGGGGACCCTGTGGGAGAGTAGGACACCGCCGAACAATTCTTGAGAAAACCCCGTACCGGGTTCACCGGTACGGGGTTTTCTGCGTTTCAGGACGGCTTCACCAATTTCGTGTCGTACGCCAGGATCACCGCCTGGACGCGGTCGCGGGAGCCCGTCTTGGCGAGGATGCGGCTCACGTGGGTCTTCACCGTGGACTCGGCCAGGTGGAGGCGGGTGGCGATCTCCGTGTTCGTCCAGCCCTGTCCGATGACGGTGAGGATCTCGCGTTCGCGGTCGGTGAGGACGGCCAGGCGGGGGTCGGTCACGGGGTTCATGGCGGGGGCGTCTTCCCGGGGGCCGGGCGGGAGGTGGTGGGCGTAGGCGTCGAGGAGGCGGCGGGTCAGGCCGGGGGCGACCACCGCGTCGCCGGTCGCCACGGCGCGGACTCCAGAAAGGAGCTCCTCGGGCTGGGCGTCCTTGACGAGGAAGCCGGAGGCGCCGGCGCGCAGACCGGAGTAGGCGTACTCGTCGAGGTCGAACGTGGTGAGGATCAGGACCCGGGTGCGGTCGCCGGCGGCGACGATGCGGCGGGTCGCCTCGATGCCGTCCAGGCCGGGCATGCGGACGTCCATGAGGACCACGTCCGGGTGGAGCTCCGCCGTCATCCGGACCGCTTCGCTGCCGTTGGCCGCCTCGCCCAGGACCGTCATGTCGTCCTGGCTCTCCAGGAGCATGCGGAAACCGAAGCGCTGGAGGGGCTGGTCGTCGGCGATCAGGACCGTGGTCACTGCGGGGTTTCCTCCGGAAGGTGCAGGTGGACGCGCCAGCCCCGGTCCGGGTGCGGGCGGGGGCCGGCCTCCAGTGTGCCGCCGTACAGGGCGGTGCGTTCGCGCATTCCGGGGAGGCCGCGGCCGGCGGAGTCCGGGGGCGGGCCGCCGGTTCCGGTGTCGGTGACGGTCACGGTGACGGAGCCCTTGTCCCCGTACGCGAGGGCGATCCGGGCGGTGGCGTCCGGGCCGGCGTGCTTGAGGGTGTTGGTGAGGGCCTCCTGGACGACCCGGTAGACGGTGAGCTGGCGGCCGGGGGCCAGCGCGGGGGTGCCGTGGACGGTGGCGCTGACCGGGAGTCCGGCGGCGCGGACGCCGTCGAGGAGACGGTCGAGGTCGGTGAGGGTGGGCTGGGGGGACAGTTCGGCCCCCTCCGTGCCGCCGGCGGCGCCGTCCTCCTCGCGCAGGACGTCCAGCAGGCCGCGCAGTTCCCCCAGGGCCTGGCGGCTGGTGGTGCCGATGGCGTGCAGGGCCTGGGCGGCGCGTTCCGGGGACTTGGCGGCCGCGTACTGGCCGCCGTCCGCCAGGCCCGTGATGACGGACAGGTGGTGGCCGATGATGTCGTGCATCTCGCGGGCGATGCGGGCGCGTTCGGCGGCGGCGGCGAGCTGGGCCTGCTGGTCGCGTTCGGTCTCCAGGCGGCGGGCGCGGTCCTCCAGGGCCGCGGTGTAGTCGCGGCGGGTGCGGACCGTGACCCCGATGAGGGCGGCCACGCCGATCGACGTCAGCTGGGAGCCGGCCTGCTGGGACCAGTGGCCCTCCCCGTGGCGGAACGCCGTGACGAACACCGGGGCGGTCACCAGCGGGGTCACCCACCACAGGGCGCGCAGGGGCAGGCGCAGGGCGATGTGGTAGACGAGGACCAGCTGGAGCAGGGCCGCCTGGAGGACGGCGCCCGTCCAGGCGTTGACGAGGGCCACCGGCGCCATGGCGAGGAGGGCGGCCCGGGGGTGGCTGCGGCGCCACAGCAGGGGGACGGAGAAGCCGAGGCTCAGGGAGAGGACCAGCCAGGCGGGGAGGTCGACGACGAGGGCCAGGGTGCGCCAGCCGCCGCCGTAGTAGTCGACGAGGGCCGCCGTCACCCAGAAGCCGGTGAAGTGCAGGTCCCACAGCAGCGGGTGGCGCCTGTCGAAGGCGCGTGCCCGCCGGCTGACGCGGTGGACGTACTCGGTGAGGGGCTCGGCCGCCCGGTCATCCGTCACGGCGTCCATGGTGCGGGGCGGTGCGGCCGCGCGGAACACGGTGGGCGTCATGCGGTCATACGTCCCGTCGCCTCAGGAGGACCGCGGCCGCCGCGAGGGCCGCCGACGCCCAGAGGGCCATCGCCAGCAGCGCGGCACCCGGGGAGGCCGAACCCGGCAGGGGCTGGGCGGTGGTCAGGGCCTCCAGGGCGCGGCCCGGGAAGTAGCGCACGGCGTCGTCGGCGGTGTCGTACGGCAGCATGGCCAGCACCTCGGGGACGATCATGACCAGGCCGATGAAGGCGCCGGTGGCCATCGGGACGGAACGGGCGAGGGCGCCGATGCCGAGGGCCAGGACGGTGAGCAGGGTGAGGCCGGCCGCGTTGCCGGCGAGGGCGCGCAGCACGCCCGGATCGCCGAGGGAGGCGGCCTGGTCGGTGCCGGTGAGGAAGGACTGCGCCAGCGGGAAGGTGAGCAGGTTCGTCCACAGGGTGAGGGGCAGGGTGACGGCGGTGAGGACGGCGGCCTTGGACCACAGGACGGGCAGGCGGCGCGGGACCGCGGTCATGGAGGCGCGGATCTGGCCGGTGGAGTACTCGCCGGCGGTGGCGAGGATGCCGAGCACGCCCAGGTTGACCGTGGCGAACTGGGTGCCGAGCAGGACGAAGACGACCGTGTCGAGGCGGCCCTCGCCGTCCCCGTCGTAGGCGGCGCCGAGGCCCGCGCCCATGGCGACCGTCAGGACGCTGGTCGCGGCGAGGGTGGTCCAGGTGGAGCGCAGCGTCCACAGCTTGTGCCATTCGGAGCGCAGGACGCGGACGGGGGTGACGCGGTAGGACGCCGGGGGGAGGGTCGTCGTGGTCATGCCGCGGCTCCTTCCAGGGTGGCGGTGTACTCCACCGCGTCGCGGGTGAGTTCCATGAACGCGGCCTCCAGGGAGGCCCGGCCGGGGGTCAGCTCGAAGAGCGGGATGCCGTGGGCGGCGGCGGTGCGGCCGATGTGCTCGGCGTCCGTGCCGCTGATCCGGAGGGCGCCGGGGGCGTCGGCGGTGATGCCGACGCCCGGGCCGGCGAGGAGGCGTGCCAGGTCCCCGGCGTCCGGGGTGACGACCCGGACCGTGCCGGCGCCGGAGTCCCGTACGAACGCGTCGACGGTGGTGTCGGCGAGGAGGCGGCCGCGGCCGATGATGACCAGGCGGTCCGCGGTGAGGGCCATCTCGCTCATCAGGTGGGAGGAGACGAAGACCGTGCGGCCCTCGGCGGCCAGGGACTTCAGCAGGGTGCGGATCCACAGCACGCCCTCCGGGTCGAGGCCGTTGACCGGTTCGTCGAGGACCACGGTGGCCGGGTCGCCGAGCAGGGCGGCGGCGATGCCGAGGCGCTGTCCCATGCCGAGGGAGAAGCCCTTGACCCGGCGGTGGGCGACCTCCGTCAGGCCGGTCAGGGCCAGGACGTGCTCGACGCGGCTCTCGGGGAAGCCGTGGGTGAGGGCGAGGGCGCGCAGGTGGTGGAAGGCGGTGCGGCCCGGGTGGACCGAGCGGGCCTCCAGGAGGGCGCCGACCTCGGTGAGGGGCGCGGGGTGGGCGGCGTACGCGCGGCCGTCGACGGTGGCGTGGCCGCGGGTGGGGGCGTCGAGGCCGAGGATCATGCGCAGGGTGGTGGACTTGCCGGCGCCGTTCGGGCCGAGGAAGCCGGTGACGGTGCCCGGGCGGACGGTGAAGGACAGGTCGGTGACGACCGTCCTGTCCCCGTAGCGCTTGGTGAGGTCGTGAGCCGTAATCATGTCTCGATGCTGGACCGGGCGGGGGCGGCGGGCGTCGGACCGCGGGCGGTAATCCGGGTGAGGGGCGTCGTACCCGGGTACTACGGTGGCCGGCATGACCTACGTGATCCGGTCCGTCCGTGCCGACGAGTGGCCCGCGGTGAGGGAGCTGCGGCTCGCCGCGCTGCGGGACCCGATCGCGCACCTCGCCTTCCTGGAGACGTACGAGGCGGCCGAGGCCCGGCCGGACTCCTACTGGCGGGAGCGGACGGCGCGGGCGGCCGAGGGGGCGGACGGGGCGCAGCAGGTGATCGCCGAGGGGCCCGACGGGCGGTGGGTCGCCTCGGTGACCGTGCTGGTGGAGGAGCCGGGTACGACGGACTGGGCCGGGCTCCCGGTGGAGCGCGAGCAGGGGCACCTGGTCGGGGTGTACGTGCGGCCCGAGGACCGGGGGAGCGGGCTGACCGAGGTGCTGTTCGACGCGGCCCTGGAGTGGTCCTGGGGGCGGGGGCTGGAGCGGGTGCGGCTCTTCGTGCACGAGGAGAACGGGCGGGCGCAGCGTTTCTACCGCAGGGCGGGGTTCGTGCCGAGCGGGGTGACCGTGCCGCTGGGGGAGTCGGGGAAGCGGGAGCTGGAGTTCGTTCTGGGGCGGGACTGAGGCGGGGCGGGACTGAGGGCGGGGCGGGACTGAGGGGACGGGGCTGCGGGCGGCCGGGGCCGGGCCCGGCCGGTCAGACCGGCAGTTCGGTGTCCGGCCAGCGGGCGCGGCCCTGTTCGCGGGAGCGGAGGAGGGCCAGGGTCGGCAGGCCCCGGTCCGCCCCGGTGGCCAGCAGCTCCGGCAGCTCGGGCAGGGGAGCCACGGCCGCGACGTCGTCGAGGACGAGCGTCAGTGGTGGGTCGAGCCGGCCGGAGGATGACCGTCCGGCCATGCGCCGGCCGTGCTCGACCACGCTGGAGACGAGGGCCGTCAGGAAGGGCATCGCGCCCGGGTTGGTCCTGGGGTCCTCGATGGAGGCGCCGACCACATAGAGCGTGCCCCCTTCGTGGACGAAGGAATCCAGGGCGAGGGCATCGCTTCGGTGGGGGGCGCACGCCTCGCGCACGTTGACCGTGAAGAGCGCGGACAGGGCCCGGCTCGTGAGCTGCTGAGCCATGTCGCGCCGCTCCGGGTGCGCGGTGAGAGCGGCCTCGAGTTCGCCGGCGGAGCCGGGCGCGGCCCTGGGGTGCGTGCGGAGGGTGCGGACGGCCTCCTGGATCTGGGTGCCCTGGGACCAGCGGTGCACGTGGCGGACGGTGCGGCCGTCCAGGGCGGCGGCGTGCAGGTAGCTCCGCAGGAGGGTGGTGGCGGTGTCGGCGACGGCCTGGTCGAGCTTGGCGGCCGGGCGCACGGGGGTGAGGAGGGCGGTGGCCCGGTGGGCCGCCGTCTGCTTGTCCTCGCAGCCCGCGGTGGGGGACCAGTGGAGGCGGGAGGGGGTGTCGCACAGGTGGGTGGGGTCGTAGAGGAGGACCGGGCCGAGTTTGGCGCGGGCGTCCTTGGTGTCCTGCCAGACGGCCGGGTTCGAGGTGATGACGAGGGCGGGGCCGGCCGCGTCGCGTACCGCCTGGGTCGCGGTGGTCCGGCGGCTCTCCCTGGGGGCCACGAGGATCCTCTCCCACCCGTCCGTCCGTTCCCGGGCGGGCGGAGGAGCCGTCGGGGCCGGGGCGTCGGCGGGCTGCGGTTCGGGTGCCGGGGTCCGTTCCGGTGCCGTCCGGGGTGTCGGTACCTCGTGCTGGAGCCGGGGTGCCGGGTCGGGAACCGGCGGGCGCGCGGGCGCCGCCGCCTGCTCCGCCCGGCGCCGCTGCCGTCCGGCCCGCCAGCGTGCCACCGTGCCCAGCACGAACACCGTGAGGACGAACAGCACCATCAGCTGGCCGATGAACAGGCCCCAGAACAGGCCGTGGCCGGACAGCTGGTCCGCGGGGGTGTCCGGCCAGGCGCCCGGCAGGTCGTGGGGCCGGCCGACGAGCCGGCGCATCGCCAGGGGCGTGCGGGCGAAGGTGACGGCGGCGGGCCACGCGCCGTGCGCGAACAGCCCGGCCAGGCCCGTCGCCGTCCACACCAGCAGGGTCATGCCGAGCAGGAACGCGAGTATGCCGATCAGCAGGCCGTCGGGGATGCCGCCCTGGGCGTCCCGGGGCGCACGGCGGTCGTCCGGTCGCACGCTTCCCCCTACGCCACCGTCGACGAGGAGTCGCCCAGGTGCTGCTCCACGAAGGCCGCCGCCTGCTCCTCCGCCTCCAGTTCGGCGGCGCGCAGGGCGTCGTCGGCCCGGTCGGCGGAGGACTCGGTCATCGCGCGGTCGGTGAAGACCAGCGGGCGTTCGGTCTCGGTGATGAGGTGTTTGACGACCTGCACGTTGCCGTTGACGTCCCAGACGGCGATGCCGGGGGTGAGGCTGGGGATGATCTCGACCGCCCAGCGGGGCAGGCCCAGGACGCGGCCGGTGGCCCGGGCCTCGTCGGCTTTCTGGGCGTAGATCGTCCGTGTCGAGGCCATCTTCAGGATGGCCGCGGCCTCCTTGGCCGCCGCGCCGTCCACCACGTCGGACAGGTGGTGCACGACCGCGACGAACGACAGGCCGAGCCGGCGCCCGAACTTCAGCAGCCGCTGGAAGAGCTGCGCCACGAACGGGCTGTTGATGATGTGCCAGGCCTCCTCGACCAGGAAGATGCGCTTCTTGCGGTCGGGGCGGATCCAGGTGTGCTCCAGCCACACGCCGACGATCGCCATGAGGATCGGCATGGCGATGGAGTTGCGGTCGATGTGGGACAGGTCGAAGACGATCAGCGGCGCGTCCAGGTCGATGCCGACCGTCGTGGGGCCGTCGAACATGCCGCGCAGGTCACCGTCGACCAGCCGGTCCAGCACGAGCGCCACGTCCAGGCCCCACGCCCGTACGTCGTCTATGTCGACGTTCATCGCCTCGGCGGACTCCGGCTCGGGGTGGCGGAGCTGCTCGACGATGTCGGAGAGCACGGGCTGGCGGTCGACGATGGTCTCGTTGACGTAGGCGTGCGCGACCTTCAGGGCGAAGCCCGCGCGCTCGTCGAGACCGTGCCCCATGGCGACCTCGATGATCGTCCGGAGCAGGGCGAGCTGGCCGGTCGTGGTGATCGCCGGGTCGAGCGGGTTGAGCCGGATGCCGTGGTCCAGGGCGGCCGTCGGGTCCAGCCGGATGGGCGTTATCCCCAGCTCCTGGGCGATGAGGTTCCATTCGCCGACCCCGTCCTCGCCCTGTGCGTCCAGGACGACGACCTGGCGGTCCCGGAAGCGGAGCTGGCGCAGGACGTACGTCTTCTCCAGCGCCGACTTGCCGTTGCCGGACTCGCCGAGGACCAGCCAGTGGGGGGCGGGGAGCTGCTGGCCGTAGAGCTGGAAGGGGTCGTAGATGTAGCCCTTGCCGGAGTACACCTCGCGGCCGATGATGACGCCGGAGTCGCCGAGGCCGGGGGCGGCGGTCGGCAGGTAGACCGCCTGGGCCTGGCCGGTGGAGGTGCGCACCGGCAGGCGGGTCGTCTCGACCTTCCCGAAGAGGAAGGAGGTGAAGGCGTCGGTGAGGACGGACAGCGGATCCCGCATCGGGTCCTACCTCCGGATGCCGGTGGCGAAGGGGAGTGTGTTGACGAAGGC
Source organism: Streptomyces sp. NPDC085946 (assembly GCF_044540485.1). Taxonomy (NCBI): domain Bacteria; kingdom Bacillati; phylum Actinomycetota; class Actinomycetes; order Kitasatosporales; family Streptomycetaceae; genus Streptomyces; species Streptomyces sp. NPDC085946. The sequence continues at coordinate 7,462 of NZ_JBITSF010000044.1, forward strand.
GCGGTGGTGCTCGCGGTCGCACCACTCCAGCTTCAGGTACGACTTGCCGGCCGACGCCCTTATGGTCCGCTTGTCGCGGGCCAGCGCCTCGGGGGAGCGCGAGGAGACGGTGATGTAGCCGACCAGGTTGACGCCGGCCGCGCCGCTGGCGAGGTCCTCGCCGCGCTGGTCGAGGCGGCTGTGGGCGGCGATGTCACGGGGGTCGACGGTGCGGTTCATCTTGGCGGCGCGGGAGGCTTCGGCCGCGTCGTTGGTCTTCTCGGTCAGCATGCGTTCGATGGCCACCTCGGTGGGTTCGAGGTCCATCGTCACGGCGACCGTCCGGATGACGTCCGGGGTGTGGACCAGCAGCGGGGCGAGGAAGTTCACGCCGACGGGGGTCATCGGCCACTCCTTCACCCAGGCGGTGGCGTGGCACCAGGGGGCGCGGGTGGAGGACTCGCGGGTCTTGGCCTGGAGGAAGGTGGGCGCGGTGGCGTCCAGCTCGGCCGGCCAGGCGTTGCGCTTGGTCATCGCCTGGATGTGGTCGATCGGGTGGTCCGGGTCGTACATCGAGTGGATGAGTGACGCCAGCCGCCCCTGACCGAGCGGCTGCCGTACGCGGATGTCGGCCTCCTGGAGGCGCGAGCAGATGTCGGTGAGCTCGCGCGCCATGACGACCGCGAGACCGGCGTCCCGGTCGACCTTGCCGCCGTGCGCGCGGACGGCCCGGGCCATGGCGTTGGCCTCGGCGGCCAGTTCGCGGGTGTAGTGCATGCAGGCGACGAGGTACGCCCGGTGCTGCTCGCTGCTGGTGGACACCATCGACTGCAGCTGGTCGTAGGACTCCTGGAGCCAGCCCGGGGCCCGCTCGTCGCCGCGGACGGCGACGTCCTTGGCGTGGGCGTCGGGGTCGGCGGGGAGGGTGCGGGCGAGCATCTGCAGGCGGGTGACGAAGCCGTCGCCGTTGGCCACGTGCTTGAGGAGCGTGCCGAAGCGGTCGACCAGGGCCTCCTGGTCCTCGCTGTCGCGCAGGCCGACGCCGGGTCCCTCGATCTCGATGGCGGCGGTGACGGTCTTGCGGTCGGCGTGCAGCAGCACGGCGATCTCGTCGGGCCCGAAGGGGGCGGACAGCCAGGTGATGCGGCCGATGCCCGGGGGCGGGCCGACCTCGATCTCGCGGCCGTCGAGGCGGGTGCCGGCCTCGATCACGCCGGAGCGGTAGGTGGCGCCGCGCTTGAGGGTCCGCTTGTAGGTGCGGTTGATCTCGAACCACTTGTAGAACGTGCGGTGCTTGTACGGCACGTACACCGCGGCCAGCGCCAGCATCGGCAGGCCCGCCAGCAGCACGATCCGCAGGGACAGGACGGGGACGAGGAGCCCGCACATCATGCCGAGGAACGCGCCCACGACGATCAGGGCGATCTCGCCGGTCTCGCGGTTGCGGCCGATGATCGCGTTCGGCCGGGCGCGGCCGATCAGATACGTACGGCGGGGCGTGACCGGATGGGACACGTGGGACTCGGTCGTCAACGCCCTTCACCTCCCGTGCGGTTGGTACTGCTGTTGCGGGTGTTGCCGGCGTGCGGGGTGTTCACCGGGCTGCTCGACCGGGGCGCGGGTGCGGCGGAGGGGACGGATCCGCCGCCGTTCGCGCCGCGTGCGCTGTGCGCGGCGACCCCGCCGGAAGCGGGGTTGGACGGGCGGGGGGCGGAGGACTGGCCGCCTCCGCCGTGGTGGTCGGCGCGGGAGCTGTGGGTCTTGATGCCCTGGGCGACCAGGGACGCCGGGGAGCTGATGACGGCCGCGGCCTTGCCCTCGGCGCCCTGCATGATGCGGTTGTTGCGGGAGCCGGCGATCTCGTCGCCGAAGCCGGGGACGAAGCGGTAGATCATCGCGGACGCGAAGATGGCGAGCAGGATGATGGCGAGGCCGGAGACGACGGCGGAGAAGGCGTCCGGGCCGTCGTCGGCGGAGAGGGCGCCCGCCAGGCCCAGCACGATGACGATGACCGGCTTGACCAGGATGACCGCGATCATGATGCCCGCCCAGCGGCGGACGTGGCCCCACAGGTTCTTGTCGACGAGGCCCGCGTAGACGACGGTGCCGAGCAGGGCGCCGACGTAGAGCAGGGCGGCGCGCAGGACGAGCTCCAGCCAGAGGACGCCGGCGGCGAGGATGGAGACCAGGGAGACGACGATCAGCATGATCGGGCCGCCGCCGATGTCCTCGCCCTTGTCCAGGGCCTCGGAGAACGTGCCGAAGAAGGCGTCCGTCTGGTCGCCGGTCGCCTTGGCCAGGACCTCGGTGATGCCGTCGGTGGCGGAGACCACGGTGTAGAGGATCAGCGGGGTGAAGGCGGAGGCCAGGACCGTCAGCCAGAGGAAGCCGATGGCCTCCGACAGGGCGGTGGACAGGGGGACGCCGCGGACGGCCCGCTTGGCGACGGCGAGCAGCCACAGCAGGAGCGTGAGGACCGTCGACGCGGCGAAGACGACCGCGTACTGCTGGAGGAACTTGGGGTTCGTGAAGTCGACGTTCGCGGTGTCCTGCACGGCGGCGCTGAGCTTCTCGACGGTCCAGGAGGCGGCGTCGGCACAGCCCTTCGCCAGGGAGGAGAGGGGGTCGAGGGTGGTGCTGGGGTCGGCGAAGGGGCCTGAGGTGCTGGAGTTCTCGCTGTTCTGGCCGCGTTCGCAGTACTTCTTGGCCGGCCCGGCGATGAGCGAGCAGGGATCCTCACTGTTCGACGGCGACGGCGTCGGCGTCGGGGTCGGTGTGGGGGTGGGCGCCGCGAAGGCCCGCGTGCCCAGCAGGACGGCAGTCGCTTGTACGGCGGCTACCAAGCCGGTGAGCTTGAACGCAAGGTGCTTGCTACCGGGCATAGGTGAACCCTCCGAACTCCTGGACCGCCTTGCTGATCTCGTCGGCCCCGGAAACGGGGTTGTCGCCCGTGACAGGGGTCGGGCCGGTCTTCTGGCTGGTCTCGAGGACCTTCCAGTCGCCGCCGCTCCAGTTCAGCTTCATGGTCACCGTGAACCAGCTACTGGTCACGGGATTGGTCGAGCCGTCGCCCGCCAGCCCGAACAAGCCGTTGCACCAGACGTCGACGGTGGCCGTGTTGTCGTTGAAGGAGGTGACCTTGGTCCCGGCGGGGAGCGTGCGATTGACGAACGTGCTGCCCGTGGGTGCGCTGCCGTCCTCGGTGAGGCCGATCTTCTTCAGGAAGTCCGCGGAGTAGTCCGCGTCGAAGCCGGACCGGAGCCGGTCGACGGAGCCGGGATCAGCGATGGCCTGCACAATCTCCTGGCGCCGGGCCTGGTTGAACATGCCGTCCGACCCCAACGCCACCGCATAATTGGCCGCCGCGCTCTCCGCCCCCTCCCGGTCCCGGGGGAAGCCCGACGGGATGCCGGCGGTCTTCGACCGGACCGGGCGCTGGCCCGAGGGGGCTGTCGCCGCCGTCCGGGGCTTCGGCTCGGCCTCGTCCTCCGCGGAGGAGTCGTCTCCGCCACGGTTCGCGAAGGCGATCGCCGCGATGAGGAGGACCACCACGCCGACCACCGTGACGAGGCTGCGCGACGACGAGCGGCCGGCCCGCCGGGCACCGCCGTACGGGTCGCCGCCGCCGTCGGGCAGCCGTGTGCGCGTCTGGCCGGTGCCGCCGTAACCGCCGGAGCCCTGGTGCTCGTCTCCGAGACTCATGCCGCGTACGCCCCCTCGACGTCGTGCGGGTACTCCTCGTGCCGGTCGTACTGCTCGTACTGCACGTACGACGGTAGCCGTGCTGGTTCCCGCGCGGGCGCGGTGTGGTGACTCGACATCAGGGAGACGCAACCTCAGCCGGTGGGCACGACGGGCGGGTGGGAGGGAGGGGGAGCCGGGCGTACCCGGCCGGGACCGAACCGGCCCGGCCTACACGGCCATGCCGTACACGATGGTGAAGAGCGTGCCGAGGGAGCCGATGATGAAGACTCCCGTCAGCCCGGCGATGATGAGGCCCTTGCCCTGCTCGGCGCTGAAGGTGTCCCGCAGGGCCGTGGCGCCGATGCGCTGCTTGGCCGCGCCCCAGATGGCGATGCCCAGGCAGAGCAGGATGGCGACCGCCATCACCACCTCGATCATCACCTTGGCCTCGTTGCCCAGGCTGCCGAAGGGGCCCCAGTCCGGAGCGATCCCGCCGATGATGGTGTTGATGTCTCCCTTGTCGGCCGCAAAGAGCATGTAAGTCACCGCCCCTGTTGGGTAGTTCCGCATCCTCTGCGGTCGTGCAGAGGTCAGGCCTCATTCTCGCCGACGATGACGCTGTCGTATGTCGACTTGGCGTCATTGATTGGCGGGTTCCGTACGAATACCTTGCCACCTGTTCGCGCCGTCCCCTAGTGCGGGCCGTGAGACAGGGGGCGAAAGAATCGTATCGTCACTCTGTGTATCACGGCAGGTTACACCCGGCAACGAGAGTGATGCGGAACCCGGGGTGCGGTTCTGTCGTTGAGCCTTTTTCAGGTCTTCCGCCGGATCGGGCGGTCGGCCGGGTGAGGGATCGTCACGGTGTTCTCCGGGTGAAGGGTAGTCGCGGGCGGCCGCCCCCGGCCCGTCCGCACCCGCGCCGTGGTGATCGTTCCGTGCCGGGGCGAGCGCCCCTACACTGACGGGGCGGCGTACTCCCGGGCGGCGAGGGGCGGTTGACGGTGCGTAAGGCGTGGATCGTGGCGACCGCGGTGACGGGTTCCGCGCTGGCCTTCGTGATGCTGCTCGTCGTCGGGGTCTTCGTCGTCGCCGGGAACCTGGTCAACGGGGTGGGCGGGGGCGCCAAGGCGCTGGCCAAGGGAGCCGTGCCGGCCGCCTACTCGGCCCTGGTGCAGAAGTGGGGCACCCTGTGCCCCGCCATCAACCCGGCACTCCTGGCCGCCCAGCTCTACCAGGAGAGCGGGTTCAACCCGAACGCCAAGAGCCCGGCGGCCGCCCAGGGCATAGCGCAGTTCATCCCCGGCACCTGGGCCGCGCACGGCATCGACGGCGACGGGGACGGCGACCGGGACGTGTGGGATCCGGCGGACGCGATCCCTTCGGCGGCGAAGTACGACTGCACCCTCGCCTCGTACGTGAAGGACGTGCCCGGGAACCTGACCGAAAACATGCTGGCCTCCTACAACGCGGGGGCCTACGCGGTGATCAAGTACCGGGGCGTGCCGCCGTACAAGGAGACCCAGAACTACGTCAAGAGGATCCAGGCCCTGGAGGAGAGCTTCGCCGCGCCCGTCGGTCGCGTCGACCCCTCCCAGCAGGCCGCCGGGGCCATCGCCTACGCCCAGAAGAAGCTCGGCACGCCGTACCTGTGGGGCGGCACCGGCACCGCTGAGCAGGGCGGACGCTTCGACTGCTCGGGTCTGACGCAGGCCGCCTACGAGAGCGTCGGCATCACGCTCCCGCGGGTCGCCAACGACCAGTACAACGCGGGGCCGCACCCCCGGCGGGACGAGCTGCTCCCGGGCGATCTGGTGTTCTTCTCGGACGACCTCACCAATCCGCGCGCCATCCGGCATGTCGGCATTTACGTCGGTGGCGGGTACATGATCGACGCACCCCGCACGGGGGCCGTGATCCGGTTCGACCCGATCGACACCCCCGACTACTTCGGAGCCACCCGGGTCACCGAAGATGGCGCGAAAGCACTGCCCACCACGGTGTGAACCGAGCGTGAAACCACCCCCTGAGCTGCGGCGATGGGTTTCCTTTCGATAACGTCTGCGTGATCATTCGGTGGAGTGTGGAACGTATCAGCGGGGACCGTGCGTTCCTGTTGGCGTAGCCGAGCGGACGTCAGGCGCGCGTGTCCCGCACGCGTGCGGGAGAAACGGAAGCGGATCTACCACCACGGGGGTGGCAGGAGCGGTGCGCACACCGGTGCGCCGGGAGAGATGACGAAGGGGCCGCAGCACCATGGCTGGACTCGCCGAATCCGGGTCGAACCCCGACGTCGACCTGCTCTACGACATCAACGGCCTGGCGAAGGACGCCCCGCCGTGGTTCGACCGGATCATGGAGTACGTCGGGGAGTACGGGCTGCTGCTCGCCCTGGTGCTGCTGGTGCTGTGGTGCTGGTGGTCCGTACGGCGACGCGGCGGCGAGGACGCGGCGTCCTCCGTCGCGGCGCTGGTGTGGGCGCCGCTCGCGGCCGGCGTCGCGGTGCTGGTGAACGTGCCGATACGGGGATTCGTGGAGCGGCCGCGGCCCTTCCTCGACCACCAGGGCTTGGAGGTCCTGGTCTCCGGCAAGACCGACTACTCCTTCGTCAGCGACCACGCGACGATCACCATGGCCATGGGCGTCGGACTGTTCGTGGCCAACCGCCGCTTCGGTCTCGTCGGCATCGGGCTCGCGCTGCTCGAAGGGTTCTGCCGGGTCTACATGGGCGTGCACTACCCGACGGACGTCGTCGGCGGCTTCGCGCTCGGCACGGCCGTGGTGCTGCTGCTGTCGCCGCTCGCCATGGCGCTGCTGACCCCGGTGGCCAAGGCCGTGGAGCGCTCGCCCCGCGCGGGCCGGCTCATCAGGGGGCGGGGAAGAGCCGCCGTCGGACAGGACGCGGTGATCCCGGGGACCCGGCGTGAGACCGCCGGGTCGGAGGAGCGGGACCTGGCCGCCTGACCGGCCTTCCGCGCTACAGCGCCTGGGGGTAGGTGAAGAAGCGGTCCGGGTCGTACTGCTTCTTCAGCCTCGCCAGGCGCGCGGCCGCGTCCCCGTAGTACGCGGTGCGCCAGTTCGCCAGGGTCGGGTCCGTGTAGTTCTGGTAGGCCGCGCCCGAGGCGTACGGGCGCATGGCCCGGTGGGCCGACGTCAGCCACGACTGCGCCGTGGTGCCGGCGGTGCCCGCCCGCCAGGAGGCGATGTACTGGGCCAGCATGCGCGAGCGGCGGTGGACGAAGGCCGTGGCCGTCGGGGAGACCCGGTTGACGGCTCCGCCGAGCGCCGTGAGGGCGATGCTGCCCGCGCCGCCGCGCACCGAGCCGATCCCGGACAGCAGGGCGCGGATGCCGGCCGGGGAGAGCGGGCGGTCGAAGAAGTCGGAGCGGGCCGCGTACGTCTCGCGGCCCAGCGCGCCCTGCGGGGAGCGGCCGGGGGTCGGGCCGGGCAGGTGGCACTGGGCGTCCGTGGGGAACGAGGAGCAGCCGGCGTAGACCTCCATCGACTCCTCGTACGAGCGGCGCTTCAGCGAGACGCTGCGGGCCGGGGCGCCGACGCGGTCGGCGAGGCGGTCGACCGCGTTCTGCAGTTCGCGCAGGGTGCCCAGGGAGAAGGCGGCGACCGAGACGGTCGGGGTGGCGCCGGCGCTCGCCAGGTGCAGCGAGGACCAGATCTCGTCGGGCTGCGACGGGCCCCACTCCTGCCAGGCCTTCACCACCGCGGCGGCCCTCGACCAGGGCCAGGTCAGGTAGGCGGAGACGCCCTGGGGTGCGGGGTGGGTGGTGAAGTGCAGTTCGGTGACGACGCCGAAGTTGCCGTTGCCCGCGCCGCGCAGCGCCCAGAACAGGTCCTTGTTCTCCCGCGCGTCGGCGGTGAGCTGCCGGCCGTCCGCGGTGATCAGGGTGGCCCGGGTGAGGCTGTCGCAGGTCAGGCCGTAGGCGCGGGAGACCACGCCGTGGCCGCCGCCGAGGGTGAGGCCGGAGACGCCGACGGTCGGGCAGGAACCGGCGGGGATCGTCACGCCCTTCGCCGCCAGGGCGCGGTAGACGTCGATCAGCTTGGCGCCGGCGCCGACGACCGCCTGGCCGCCGCCCGCCCGGACGCGGGAGAGACGGGAGACGTCGACGACGAGGCGGCCGTTGCCCGAGGACCAGCCGGCGTAGGAGTGGCCGCCGTTGCGGATCGCCACGCGCAGGCCGCGGGCGCGGGCGTAGGCGAGGGAGGTGCGGATGTCGTCCGGGTGGGCGACGTAGGCGACGGCGGCCGGAGTGAGGGTGTCGAAGCGGGTGTTGTAGAGCTGCCGGGCCGCCTTCCACTGCGCGTCGCCGGGGCGGACCAGCGAGCCGTCGAGGTCGCGGGCCAGGGCGGCCCAGTCGGCGGGGGCGGCGGCGCCGGTGGGGGTGAGGGGGGTGCGGCCGGTGGCGGCCGTCGTGGTGGTGCGGGCGGCGCCGGCCGGGCCGGCGGGGTCGCAGGCGGCCGTCACCGTCGCCGCCGCGAGGGCAGCGGTGCCGCCCGTGATGAACGTACGCCGGTCCATGTGCGCCTCCCCTGGGTCCCGTGGAGCGAGACGGGTTCCGCGCCCCGCGGGTTCCACGGAGGCCGGGATGTTCCCTCCCGGCGTTGCCGCGCCCGGGGTGCTGGTCCTGCTGGCGGTCGGCGGTTCCGGGGGCGTGTGCCGCATCGGTGGCCGCCGGAGTCTGGAGGGCCGGTTACGTCCGCGGCCACCGGGGCCCGGAGTTCGGAGCGCCGGTCGGGCCCCGGGATCGTGCGCGCCCGGGGTGCTGGTCCT
>NZ_JBITSF010000044.1:16012-36511 GCF_044540485.1 Streptomyces sp. NPDC085946
TGCTCGCGGTCGGCGGTCCTGGGGGCGTGTGCCGCATCGGCGGCCGTCGGAGTCCGGAGGGCCGGTCATGTCCGTGGTCACCGGGGCCCGGGGGGCCGGTTACGTCCGCGGCCACCGGGGCCCGGAGTTCGGAGCGCCGGTCGGGCCCCGGGATCGTGCGCGCCCGGGGTGCTGGTCCTGCTCGCGGTCGGCGGTCCTGGGGGCGTGTGCCGCATCGGCGGCCGTCGGAGTCCGGAGGGCCGGTCATGTCCGTGGTCACCGGGGCCCGGGGGGGCCGGTTACGTCCGCGGCCACCGGGGCCCGGAGCTTGGAGCGCCGGTCGCGCCCCGGGATCGCGCGGGTCCGGGTTCCGGCTCTGCTCGCGGTCGGCGGACCCGGGGGCGCCCGCCGCATCGGCGGCCGCCGGCCCCCGGAGGGCCGGTCCCGCCCCCGGCCACCGGAGCCCGGGGCGTCCCCCGCCCCCGGTCCACCGGGACCCGGGGCGCTCCCGGCCCGTGGTGTACCGTCGGCGGCACATATCCCATATGTCCTTGCCTGTGAAGCCCGGGGCCGGTGCGGCAGGGGTTCCCCGTGGCACCGGAAGCCCGCCCCGGCCTCCGCGTCCGCCCGCTCCCTGCCTGGTCCCGTGGCCCCGGCCTCGCGCCGGAACTTCCGCGTGCCCTCCCCGTGAGCGTTCCGTGACCTAACCGCACTGTCCACAGGGGTTCACCCCCCGTTCATTTACGGCCATCGGCGCCTTCACCTGATCTGTCTAATTTCGGCCTTACCCAGATGCGGGGCGCGCCGTGAAGCCCGCCTCCGCATCACGCAGACTTCGCAGACTTCGCACGCCGCCGAATTCAGGACGGCGGCTCCAGGAAGGAATTCCCTCAGTGAAGCTTCAGCGCGTGAACCGGCGGGCCCTCGCTCTCGGTGCTCTTGCCGTCTCCGGCGCCCTGGCCCTCACGGCGTGCGGCTCCGACGACACCGGCGGGAACAGCGGCAGCGGTGACTCCACCGCCACCGCGAACAGCTCGATCAAGTGCGGCGACGCCAAGGGGCAGCTGCAGGCCTCCGGCTCCTCCGCGCAGAAGAACGCCATCGACGCCTGGATGAAGGCGTACACGGCCTCCTGCAAGGGCGTTCAGATCAACTACAACCCGACCGGCTCGGGCGCGGGCATCACCGCGTTCCTCCAGGGTCAGACCGCGTTCGCCGGGTCGGACTCCCCGCTGGAGGCCGAGGAGATCGCGGACTCGAAGAAGATCTGCTCCGGCGGCCAGGGCATCGACCTGCCGATGGTCGTCGGCCCGATCGCCGTCGGCTTCAACGTGCCGGGCGTCGACACCCTCGCCCTGGACGCGGCCACCCTCGCCAAGATCTTCGACAACAAGATCACCAACTGGAACGACGAGGCGATCAAGAAGCTGAACCCCGAGGCGAAGCTGCCCGACCTCAAGATCCAGGCGTTCCACCGGTCCGACGAGTCCGGCACCACGCAGAACTTCACCAAGTACCTGAAGGCCGCGGCCCCCGGTGACTGGAAGTACGAGGCGGAGAAGTCCTGGCAGGCCGAGGGCGGCCAGTCGGCCTCCGGCTCCTCCGGCGTCGCCCAGCAGGTGAAGCAGGTCTCGGGCGCGATCTCGTACTTCGAGCTCTCGTACGCCAAGGACATCAAGACGGTCGACATCAAGACCAAGGCGACCGAGCCCGTCAAGGCCACCGCCGAGAACGCCACCAAGGCCATCTCCGAGGCCAAGGTCACCGGCACCGGCAAGGACCTCGCGCTGGAGCTCAACTACCAGCCGAGCGCCGAGGGTGCCTACCCGATCACCCTGGTCACGTACGAGATCGTCTGCGACAAGGGCAACAAGTCCGAGACCCTGCCCGCCGTCAAGTCCTTCCTCGGCTACATCGCCTCCGAGGACGGCCAGGCGCAGCTGGGCGACGCCGGCTACGCCCCGATCCCCGACGAGATCATCACCAAGGTCCGCTCCACCATCGAGAGCCTGGCCTGACCTGAGTGTGCGGCCCGGCCCCGGACGGGGACCGGGCCGCACCGTCCGGTGCACCGCCGCCAGGAGCCCGCCCGCCCGCGGGGGGCTCCGCCCCGAGCCGCTGACGACGGCGGCTCCGCAGACCGGAGAAGCCGATGAATATATCGACACAGAAAAACGACGCACCTCCCGCGCCTCCGCTGCCGTCCGGCACCGAGCAGAAGCGGGCCGCGCGCGGCGCCACGCGCCCCGGAGACCGGGTCTTCCTCGGGCTGTCGCGCGGGTCCGGCGTCTTCCTGCTCGTGCTCATGGCCGCCATCGCGGTCTTCCTCAGCTACCGCGCCGCGATCGCGATCAGCGAGGACGAGGGCAACTTCTTCACCACCTTCGAGTGGAACCCGACCGGTGACCCGCCCGTCTTCGGCATCGCCGTCCTGGTCTTCGGCACCGTCGTCTCGTCGGTCATCGCGATGGCCATCGCGGTCCCGATCGCGGTCGGCATCGCCCTGTTCCTCACGCACTACGCCCCGCGCCGGCTCAGCGGCCCGATCGCCTACGTGATCGACCTGCTCGCCGCCGTGCCGTCCATCGTCTACGGCCTGTGGGGCGTCCTCGTCCTGGTGCCGAACATGGAGGGGCTCTACGGCTGGCTGGACGAGTACCTCGGCTGGACCGGCGTCTTCGAGTGGAACGGCGGAGCGCCCCGCTCGCTGTTCACCGTGGGCATCCTGCTCGCGATCATGATCCTGCCGATCATCACCAACGTGAGCCGCGAGGTCTTCCGCCAGGTCCCGCAGATGCACGAGGAGGCCGCCCTGGCGCTCGGCGCCACCCGCTGGGAGGTCATCCGGATGTCCGTGCTGCCCTTCGGCCGGTCCGGCGTGATCTCCGCCTCCATGCTCGGCCTCGGCCGCGCCCTCGGCGAGACGATGGCCGTGGCCATGGTCCTCTCCCCGAGCTTCGACATCAGCGCCAGCCTGCTCGACCCGGGCGGCGGCACCTTCGCGCAGAACATCGCCAGCAAGTTCAACGAGGCCACCACCATGGGACGGGACGCGCTGATCGCCTCCGGTCTCGTCCTCTTCGTGATCACCCTGCTGGTCAACGGCGGCGCCCGCATCATCATCAACCGCCGCAAGGAGTACTCGGGGGCCAACGCATGAGCCAGACGGTGAACACCCAGCAGAGCCTGCGCGGCGCCACGCTGCCCAAGTGGACCCCGTGGGCGGTCGCCGCGGGCTCCGTCGCGGCGGGCCTCGGCATCAGCGCCGCGGCCGGCCTGGAGAGCAACGTCCAGTGGGGCCTGATCGCCGCGCTCCTCTTCGTCGTCGCCTCCTACGGCATCGCCGTCAAGGTCGAGGGCACCCGGCAGGCCAAGGACCGGCTGGCCACCAGCCTGGTCTGGGTCTGCTTCATCCTCGCCGTGGTGCCGCTGGCCTCCCTGGTGTGGGAGACCGTCGAGCGCGGTGTGAAGGTCCTCGACGTCTACTTCCTCACCCACTCGATGGGCGTGGTCGCCGACTCCGAGCCCGGCGGCGGCATCTACCACGCCATCCTCGGCACCCTGGAGCAGGTCGGCCTCGCCACCCTGATCTCCGTGCCGATCGGTGTGCTCACCGCGATCTACCTGGTCGAGTACGGCCGGGGCAAGCTCGCCAAGGCGGTCACCTTCTTCGTCGACGTCATGACGGGCATCCCGTCGATCGTCGCCGGTCTGTTCATCCTCAGCTGGTGGATCGTGATCCTGGACATGGGCTACTCCGGCTTCGCCGGTTCGATGGCCCTGACCATCCTGATGCTGCCGGTCGTCGTCCGCTCCACCGAGGAGATGCTCAAGCTCGTCCCCAACGAGCTGCGCGAGGCCTCGCTGGCCCTCGGCGTGCCGAAGTGGCGGACCATCCTCAAGGTCGTCCTGCCGACCGCCATCGGCGGCATCACCACGGGCGTGATGCTGGCGATCGCCCGCATCACCGGTGAGACGGCTCCCGTGCTGCTGCTGGTGTGGGTCACCAGCTTCATCAACGCGAACCCGTTCTCCGACCCGCAGGCCTCGCTGCCGGTCTACATCTACCTGCAGTACGCGCAGAGCGTCGGCGAGGGCGCGGCGTACGACCGTGCGTGGGCGGCGGCCCTGGTGCTCATCGCCTTCATCATGATCCTCAACCTCGTGGCCCGCGGCATCGCCCGCTGGAAGGCCCCGAAGACCGGTCGCTGACGCGGCCGCCACAAGCGAACAGTCAGCGACGCGAAAGAAGCAGTGATTCACATGGCCAAGCGCATCGATGTCAGCGGCCTCAACGCCTACTACGGTTCCTTCCTGGCCATCGAGGACATCTCGATGACCGTCGAGCCGCGCTCCGTGACGGCCTTCATCGGCCCGTCCGGCTGCGGCAAGTCCACGTTCCTGCGCACGCTCAACCGGATGCACGAGGTGACGCCGGGCGGCCGGGTCGACGGCAAGGTCATGCTCGACGACGAGAACCTGTACGGGCCCGGGGTCGACCCGGTGGCCGTGCGGCGCGAGGTCGGCATGGTCTTCCAGCGGCCGAACCCGTTCCCCACGATGTCGGTGTACGACAACGTGGCGGCCGGGCTGCGGCTGAACGGCAAGTACAAGAAGTCGGAGCTGGACGACGTCGTCGAGAAGTCGCTCCGCGGCGCCAACCTCTGGAACGAGGTCAAGGACCGCCTGAACAAGCCCGGTTCGGGCCTGTCGGGTGGTCAGCAGCAGCGGCTGTGCATCGCCCGGGCGATCGCGGTCGAGCCGAAGGTGCTGCTCATGGACGAGCCGTGCTCGGCGCTGGACCCGATCTCGACGCTGGCGATCGAGGACCTGATCGGCGAGCTGAAGGAGCGGTTCACGATCGTCATCGTGACGCACAACATGCAGCAGGCGGCGCGCGTGTCCGACCGTACGGCCTTCTTCAACCTGGCCGCGGTCGGGCAGCCCGGCAAGCTGATCGAGATCGACGACACGGAGCGGATCTTCTCCAACCCGTCGGTCCAGGCCACGGAGGACTACATCTCCGGCCGCTTCGGCTGAGCCGCCGGCTCGCTCTCCGGACCCCCCGCGGTGCTGCATGGCGGTGCCACCGCGGGGACGCAGAAGGGCCCGCCCCCCGGCTTCCGGGGGGCGGGCCCGTCGCTGTGCCCGGCGGGCGGGGGCGGTGCCCCGCGCCCTTACAGGAACGCCAGGTGGACCAGGCCGAACGCGCACGCGGCGACCGCCGCGGCCGCCGGCATGGTGATGAACCAGCCGAGGATGATGTTCTTGGCCACGCCCCACCGCACCGCGTTCACCCGCTTCGTCGCGCCCGCGCCCATGATCGCCGAGGTGATGACGTGGGTCGTGGAGATCGGCGCCTTGAACAGGAACGCCGTGGTGAACATGATCGACGCGCCGGTCGTCTCCGCCGCGAAGCCCTGCGGCGGGTCCAGCTCGATGATCTTGCGGCCCAGGGTGCGCATGATGCGCCAGCCGCCCGCGTACGTGCCCAGCGACAGCATCACCGCGCAGGAGATCTTGACCCAGACCGGGATCGGGTCGCCGTAGTCCTCGACGTCGGCGATGACCAGGGCCATCACCACGATGCCCATGGTCTTCTGGGCGTCCTGGAGGCCGTGGCCGAGGGCCATGCCGGCCGCCGACACCGTCTGCGCGATGCGGAAGCCCCGCTTGGCCTTGTGCGGGTTGGAGCGCCGGAAGAGCCACAGGATGGCCGTCATCACCAGGTAGCCGGCCAGCAGGCCCACCACCGGCGAGATGAACATCGGGATGACGACCTTCTCCAGCACGCCGTGCCAGTACACGGTCGTGCCGCCGGCCATGGCCGCGCCCACCATGCCGCCGAACAGCGCGTGCGAGGAGGACGAGGGCAGGCCGAAGTACCAGGTGATCAGGTTCCAGGTGATCGCGCCGACGAGGGCGGCGAAGAGGATGCCCATCCCCGTGGAGCCCTCGGGCGTCTGGATCAGGCCCTCACTGACGGTCTTGGCGACGCCGGAGCCGAGGAAGGCGCCGGCGAGGTTCATCACCGCGGCCATCGCCAGGGCGGCCTTCGGCGTCAGGGCCCGGGTGGAGACGGAGGTGGCGATGGCGTTCGCCGAGTCGTGGAAGCCGTTGGTGTACGTGAAGAACAGCGCGACCAGGATGGTCACGACCAGAGCGAAGGTGTCCATGGACGGGCCTCAGGACTCCTTGACGGCGATGGTCTCCACCGTGTTCGCCACGTGCTCGAACGCGTCCGCGGCCTCCTCCAGCACATCCACGATCTGCTTGAGCTTGAGGACCTCGATGGCGTCGTACTTGCCGTTGAAGAGGTGCGCCAGGAGCTTGCGGTGGATCTGGTCGGCCTGGTTCTCCAGCCGGTTGACCTCGATCCAGTACTCGGTGAGGTTCTCCATGGTGCGCAGGTGCGGCATGGCCTCGGCCGTCAGCTCGGCGGCCCGCGCCAGCACCTCGATCTGCTGCTCGACGCCCTTGGGCAGTTCCTCGACGTTGTAGAGGACGACCAGGTCGACGGCCTCCTCCATGAAGTCCATGATGTCGTCGAGGGACGAGGCGAGGGAGTAGATGTCCTCGCGGTCGAACGGCGTGATGAAGGAGGAGTTCAGCTGGTGGAAGATCGCGTGCGTGGCGTCGTCACCTGCGTGTTCCGCTGCCCGCATGCGCTCCGCGATCTCGGCCCGGGCGGAGGCGTCCGCCCCGAGCAGTTCCATCAGGAGTTTGGAGCCCGTGACGATGTTGTCCGCGGACGCGGCGAACATGTCGTAGAAGCTCGTCTCCCTGGGGGTCAGACGAAAGCGCACGTGGGGTCCTCAGGATGCATCGGTTTCGGTCAGGCTGATGCTAGGCGCATCATCCGGCCACGGCTATCGGGCCGCCCACCAGTGTCGCCCATCAGGCAGAGTGATGAGCACACCGGCGTCCCGACGGTCCGGATCCGGCCTCCGCACCCTGCGGCGGCCAAGGGGCGTATACCCAGCAAAGTTCGGTACGATATACCCTCTAGGGGTATATGTCGGCAGTCTGTGACCAGGAGGACGCGATGACGACCACCGAGACCGGCGCCGGTGCGCCCTCCTCCCCGGACGTGGCGGACGCGACGGCGCAGCCGCTGACCGATCACGACCGCGGGGTGCACGGCTACCACAAGCAGAAGGACGAGCACCTCAAGCGGCTGCGCCGCATCGAGGGCCAGATCCGCGGTCTGCAGCGGATGGTCGACGAGGACGTCTACTGCATCGACATACTCACCCAGGTGTCCGCCTCCACCAAGGCCCTGCAGTCCTTCGCACTGCAGCTGCTGGAGGAGCACCTGCGGCACTGCGTCGCCGACGCGGCGGTCAAGGGCGGCGACGAGGTCGACGCCAAGGTCAAGGAGGCGACGCAGGCGATCGCCCGCATGCTGCGGACCTGATCCGGACGGTCCGGGAAGACCGGGGAGGGGTCAGCCGCCCGCGGCCCGCGCGCGTTCCTCGGCCACGCGCAGCACCTCGTCGATGCTCTCCAGGCTGAGCCGGTCCTCGTCGGCCGCCGAGGCCGCGATGATCAGTTCTCCGCACAGCTCGATCTCGGCGAGGGCCACGTGGTCCTGAACTGCCGTACCGCCGACCGGAGCCACGTGCGTCACCTCTTCTCTGCCGTCACCGGCTTCCTAGAGTAGGGAGCGGGCCACGCGCCGCGCATGGCACGGACGGGCTAGTTCACGCCGGTCACCGTCCGGCCCGCGCCGGTGCGCCCCGGCTCACTCCTCGGCGATCCGGCCCGCGTAGATGTCGTCCTCGTCCGGGAGCCGTACGCGGACGAGGGCCCCGAAGTCGTACAGCAGGGTCGTGGAGGCGACGGCGACCGGGCGCTTCTCCCGGCCGTTGACGAAGCTGAAGCGGTGGCGGACCTTGCGGACGCGGCCTTGGTCGTCGAGGTAGGCGTCGAACGGCACTTCGGCCGTGGCGAACCCTTTCGCCGCCGCCCGCAGGGCTCCGCGGTTGCCGGCCGAGGCCCTCTTCGCGGCGGCCGTCAGGTCCGCGGTGCCCCGGTAGTGCCGGACCTCGGTGCCCGCCACCTCGGTGCGGCCCAGGTAGGTCGCCGTGCGGGTGCCGCGCAGCACCTCGGCGGCGACGAACGGGTCGGTGGCGCCGCCGGTGACGAGATTGCCGTCGGAGAGGGCCGCCGTGTCCACCCGCACCCACTTGTCGGCGGGCACACCGGCTCCCCGGTTCTTCATGAACAGGGTGCCCGGGGCGAGGAGTTCGGTGATGGGCCGGCGGGGGCTGGTGCCCGCGGGGTCCTGGGGGAGCAGCACCTTGAGCCGTCCGAGCCGCTCGCGGTAGTCGTAGACGCCCTCGCCCCGGATGGTCACCCGGGTGCCGCCGGTGGCCATCTCCATCGAGGTGCGGGCCTTCGAACTCCCGGCGGCCGCCAGCCGGTCGGCGGCCCGGTGCAGCGTCGCGACGGGGGCGCCCGGGCGGGCGTCCCCGGCGGCCGCGCCCCCGTCGGAGCAGCCGCTCGCGCCGAGGCACACCCAGACCGCGACGCCCGCCGCGACGACCGCCCGGCCCCGGCCCCGGGCGCGTTCCGGCGGGAGGACGTCCACGTGCTTCCGTCGCCACCTGGTCATCGCCTGCCTACCCCCAGCCGCTGTGTGTCGGTCATGGGCCCGCCGTCGTTCCCGTTAACGACGGGTGGGTGGCGCCGTCACGCCCGGACGGGGGCGCGGCGGGCCGCACGCGCCGTACACGAACCGTTCACCTGGCGTGGGTACCGTCGTCGGTGTGACTCAGCAGGAGCGGCAGGACCGGTCGTCGGCCTCCAATTGTCCGGAGCACCGCACGACCACGGTCGAACGGGGACCCTTCTGCGTGGCCCGGTGCACCTGCGGGTGGAGCGGGCCGGCGCGGCGGGCGCGGAGCCTGGCCCGCACGGACGCGGACGGGCACACCGCCGGCGGCTGATCCCTAGGCGCGGCGCAGGACGGCGAGGAGGGCGTCGACCAGGTCGCGGTCGGCGGGGCGGGTGAGGCGCGGGCGGGCCGCGTCGGGCGCCAGCCACAGGACGCGGTCCACCTCGTCGGTGGGCGTGAAGGTGCCGCCGGTGGCCTCGGCCGCCCAGTAGCGGACCTGCTTGGGGCGGCCGTCGGCGGGATAGTGCTGCGTGGGCAGTTCGGCGCCGGGCACGGCGGTGCAGCCGGTCTCCTCCGCCACCTCGCGCAGGGCGCCCGCCAGCGCGTCCTCGCCCCGCTTCAGCTTGCCCTTGGGCCAGGACCAGTCGTCGTACTTCGGCCGGTGCACGAGGCAGACCTCCAGGGCGCCGTCCACGGGGGAGCGGCGCCACAGGACGCAGCCGGCCGCCCGGACGGTGCGGTCCTCGGGGGAGTTCACGGGTGCTCACCTTCTCCTTCGCCGCGCGCGGCCGGGGTCACGGCGTGCCGACGGATTCCTTCTCCCAGCAGCGCTGGAACGCGTACCGCGCCGCCTCCACCTCGTGCCGCTGGTCGGCGTGGAGCACGCCGAGCGCGTACGCCGTGGCGGGGGCGATGCGGGGGGTGCGGGCGGCCTGGGCCGCGGCGGCCGCGGCCTCGGAGGCGTCGCGGTGCCGGTCGAGGGCCTGACCGGCGGTCAGCAGGCGCGCGTCGCCGTCCGCGTCCTCGCCGAGGACGACCTCGCGGGCGTAGCGGTGCAGGCGCAGCAGCAGGCGGACCTGGTGCCAGGGGGCGTCCTGCGGGTGCGGGGCGGTGGTGTCCGGGGACAGGCCGTGCACCAGCGCCTCCGCGTTGTACGGGCTGCCCGCGGTGACGAGCGGGAGCGCCGCGACGGCGTCGGTGAGGCGCTCCTGCGCGGCGGCGGCCAGGGGCAGCAGGTCGCCGGAGGCCGCCGGGCGGGTCAGGGGGACCTCACTGGCCAGTAACGCCACCTTGTCCGCGACGGCGTGGAAGCGGCTGCTGCCGAGGGCCTGCAGGGCCGTGGAGTGGGCCCGGGTGCGGGCGAGCGTGAGCTGGCGTTCGAGCAGGGCGCCCGCCTTGGCCGCCCCGACGGTGAGGTTGCCGCGGTCCGCCGCCCCGCCCGCGCGGCCGACGACGGCCGGCCGGTCGGGCAGCGCCCCCGAGCCGGACAGCCGGTGCAGCGCCGCCAGCAGCCGCTCCAGGCGGGCGGCGTGGGCGTGTTCCATCGCCAGGGTGCCCGACACCCACGCCAGTTCGGGGCGCATGTCCTCGGACCAGTCGGTGTCCAGGAGCGGCTGGAAGGTGTGCAGGCTGCCGCTGATGCGGCGGGCCGAGCGGCGCAGGGCGCGGGCCGCGTCGACGG
Source organism: Streptomyces sp. NPDC085946 (assembly GCF_044540485.1). Lineage (NCBI taxonomy): Bacteria > Bacillati > Actinomycetota > Actinomycetes > Kitasatosporales > Streptomycetaceae > Streptomyces > Streptomyces sp. NPDC085946. The sequence goes on from NZ_JBITSF010000044.1 coordinate 26,293, forward strand.
ACTCCCGCGAGCCGCCCACGCCCGCACCGGTCTCCCGGTGCAGGCGCAGTGCGCGGAGGAACTCCGTGGCCTGGGCCCGCAGGTAGTCCGCCAGGGGGTCCTCGGTCACCGCCCCGGCCGCGGAGTCCGTCGTCGGGTCATGGTGTCGCGTTGCCACGCCGGCGCCTCCGGGCGTCTATGAGCATCTCCTGGATGTTGCGCAGGGGTCCGCCGTCCCCGTCGGTCGCGTGCCGGGTCCACTCGCCGTCCGGGCCGAGGTGCCAGGAGGCGGTGGTGTCGGCCATGCCGGTCTCCAGCAGCCGGTTGAGCGCCGCGCGGTGGGCCGGGTCGACGACCCGGACCAGGGCCTCGATACGGCGGTCGAGGTTGCGGTGCATCATGTCGGCGCTGCCGAACCACACTTCGGGTTCGCCGCCGTTGCAGAAGGAGAAGACCCGGGAGTGTTCGAGGAAGCGGCCGAGCACGGACCGCACCCGGATGTTCTCCGACAGGCCCGCGACGCCCGGCCGGATCGCGCAGATGCCGCGCACCCACACGTCGACCGGCACGCCCGCCTGGGACGCCCGGTACAGGGCGTCGATGAGGGCCTCGTCGACGATCGAGTTGACCTTGATGCGGATGTGGGCGGGCCGCCCGGCGCGGTGGTGCTGGGCCTCCTTGTCGATCCGCGAGATCAGGCCGTCGCGCAGCGACTTGGGGGCGACCAGCAGGCGCCGGTAGGTCTCGCGGCGCGAGTAGCCGGACAGGCGGTTGAAGAGGTCCGAGAGGTCGGCGCCGACCTGCGGGTCGGCCGTCAGCAGGCCGAGGTCCTCGTAGAGGCGGGCCGTCTTCGGGTGGTAGTTGCCGGTGCCGACGTGGCTGTAGCGGCGCAGGGTCTCGCCCTCCTGGCGGACCACCAGCGACAGCTTGCAGTGCGTCTTCAGGCCGACCAGGCCGTAGACGACGTGGCAGCCGGCCTCCTCCAGCTTGCGCGCCCACTTGATGTTGGCGTGCTCGTCGAAGCGCGCCTTGATCTCGACCAGGACGAGGACCTGCTTGCCGGACTCGGCCGCGTCGATCAGGGCGTCGACTATCGGGGAGTCGCCGGAGGTCCGGTACAGGGTCTGCTTGATCGCGAGGACGTCCGGGTCGGCGGCGGCCTGCTCCAGGAAGGCCTGCACGGACGTGGAGAACGAGTCGTAGGGGTGGTGCAGCAGCACGTCCCGGCTGCGCAGGGCGGCGAAGACGTCCGGCGCGGAGGCCGACTCGACCTCGGCGAGGTCGCGGTGGGTGCCGGCGACGAACTTGCGGTACTTCAGCTCGGGCCGGTCCAGGCTGTGGATGCGGAACAGGCCGGTGAGGTCCAGGGGGCCGGGCAGCGGGTAGACCTCGGCCTCGGTGATCTTCAGCTCGCGCACCAGCAGGTCGAGGACCTCGCGGTCGATGGACTCCTCGACCTCCAGGCGCACCGGCGGGCCGAAGCGGCGCCGCATGAGCTCCTTCTCCAGGGCCTGGAGCAGGTTCTCGGCGTCGTCCTCCTCGACCTCCAGGTCCTCGTTGCGGGTGACCCGGAAGGCGTGGTGCGCCAGGACCTCCATGCCCGGGAAGAGCATCTCCAGGTGGGCGGCGATGACGTCCTCCAGGGGGACGTACCGGCCCGGGGAGCACTCCAGGAAGCGGGAGAGCAGCGGGGGCACCTTCACGCGCGCGAAGTGGCGGTGGCCGGTGACCGGGTTGCGCACGACGACGGCCAGGTTCAGCGACAGGCCGGAGATGTACGGGAAGGGGTGCGCCGGGTCGACCGCGAGCGGGGTGAGGACCGGGAAGATCTGGTTGCGGAACAGCGTGAACAGACGGCTCTGCTCCTTGTCCGTCAGCTCGTTCCAGCGGACCAGGTGGATGCCCTCCTCGGCGAGGGCGGGGGCGACGTCCTCGTGGAAGCAGGCGGCGTGCCGGGCCATCAGCTCGCGGGAGCGGGCCCAGATCATCTCCAGGACCTCGCGGGGCTGGAGGCCGGAGGCGGAGCGGGTCGCGACGCCGGTGGCGATGCGGCGCTTCAGGCCGGCCACCCGGACCATGAAGAACTCGTCCAGGTTGCTGGCGAAGATCGCCAGGAAGTTGGCGCGCTCCAGCAGGGGGGTGTTCGGGTCCTCGGCGAGTTCGAGGACGCGTTCGTTGAACGCGAGCCAGCTGCGCTCCCGGTCGAGGAAGCGGCCCTGCGGCAGCGGCTGGGAGCCCTCCGCCACGGTCTCCTCGTACAGGTCGAGGTCGGCGTCGAGGTCGGGTTCCAGATCGGAGACGGCCGCCGCGACGGTGTGCGGGCGGTGCGCGGCTATGGAGCCCACGGAGGGCTGCGGGTGCTGGACCTGTGCCTGGGTGTTCGGCTGGCTCATGAACCTATTCTTCCGCGTTGCCGGCGTCCCAGGCGCGTCGGAAAGCGCGGGTGGCGGCGGGGACGGCACCGGGGCGTCCCCGCCGCCCCCGAAACCCTCTCGGGGCGGTGGAGGCTCTGGCACGGCGGGAGTCATTGGCCGAGCGTCGCAAGGCCGTCTGAATCGGCGGTTACGGCGACATGACGTATGGGCTAGCGGGGGGCGGCCTGCGGGGGCCTGCCGGGCCGTGCGGCGGCACAGCAAGGCGGAGGCGGCGGTGACGGCGGTGGCGAGCGCGGCGGCGGCCGGGACGGTGCCGGTCCCGACGAGGCGCAGGGGCCGGAAACGGGGCGGGGGCGGTGGGCGGCCCGGTGACCGCCGGCGGCGGCCCGGCCCTCCGGGACCGGCCGGACGGCACCGGACCGCCCGAACCCCGCTCCGGGGTGCGCCGCACCGTCGTCGCCGCAGGGAACTGCGGCACCGGACGAGGTGAAGCCGGGCGGGGCCGTCACGCCGCGGGACACGGCCGGTGCGGGCGGCGTCCGGCGCGGCACGCGCGGTGAGCGCGCCGGCCGCGGGGACGCACGGCGCGTACGCCACCGCGGCCGGGCCCCGGGCCGGGAGGACACCGGCGAAGGCCCGGTCTCCCGCGCTCGGTCTCTCGCCTGGCCGCCCGTGTACCGCGGCTCTCGGCGGGACCTGGCTCCGGTGGTACGGGGGCACCGGGGCGCTGCCGTGAGGGTGAGCACCGGCGTGGGTGCGGCGGCCGGTGGTGGGGCCGGTGCCCTGGCTCCGGGTCGGGCGGGCGGTGCCGACCCCTGGGCCGCGGCCGGTCGGCGCGCCGCCGGCGAAGGCGGCGAGGGCGCCGGGGCAGACCGGTCGCGCGTCGCGAAGTGCCGTTCGGGTACGGCCGTGAACAGCGCGGCCACGCCTTCGCGGCCGGGCCGGGCCGGGCCGGTCCGACCGGACCTGCGGGCGGGCCGGGAGACGGCGGGAGCCTGCGTGGGCCGGGGCGGGAGCGGCCCGCGGACGTGCCGCACGCGGCCCGCGAGGTGCCGGCCCGTCGGGGGCGTACCCGGCCGCGCGGGAGGTCAGGAGCGCGCGCGGGCGGCCGGATCGTTCAGGCAGAGCGCGATGTTCCGGACCGCGGTGGTGAGTTCCTCGATCACCCGGGCCGCCTGCTCCGCGTTGTGGAAGGCCGGGTGCCCGGTCAGGGACAGGCCCAGCTCCTCCGCCGCCTTGACGGCCAGTCCGGCGTTCACGGCGGAGGCGGAGAGGCCGGCGGACGGCTGCGCCTCGGTCCCGTGGTGCGGTTCCGGCGGGAGGGCCCGGAGCGGCACGACCTTGCCCGCCTCGGGCGGCTCGGGGGCGGCGGGCACCGGCTCGGAGACGGCCAGGGCCGACGAACCTGCCGACGCGGCGCCGGCCTGCGACTCCTCCCAGTACGTGTCGAACGAGGTGCGGAAGGACCGGGAGTCGCCCGTCGCGGAGAGGTAGTCCTCCTCCGGACGCGACCGCGCGACCTGCGGGAAGTGCGAGGGCTGCGGGGCCTGCACGGGCTGCGGGGCCTGTGGGGTCTGTGGGGCCTGCGAGGGCTGCGGGGCCTGCACGGGGTGCGGACCCTGGGGAGCCTGCTGGAGGTGCGGACCCTGCGGCGCCTGCTGGAGGTGCGGGTCCGGGTGGGGCGTGGTGCGCGCCCGCGGCAGCACGAAGTGCTCGAAGCCGGGGAACGCCGGGGTGGCGGGGGGCACGGAGGGGCGCGGGGTGTACTCGGTCTGCCACTGCATGCGGTAGCAGTCGACCTGGTCGGCGCAGGCGGCGCGGGCGTGGAAGACCGCCGTGTCCTCCCCCAGGTCGGGGTACCAGAGGTTCGGTCCGGGGAAGCGCACGGTCCGCATCCGCGGCTTGATCGGCTCGGCGCACCCCATGCAGCACCCCTCGGGCACCATCAGGGGGATGCCGCCGTTCTGCTCCGGCCACCGGGGGCCGCCCTCCCAGCGGTACTCCCCGTGCTGGCAGGGCGGCAGTTCGCCGCAGGCGCGGCAGACCGCGTAGTGCTCCGGCAGGACCTGCCAGTCGTGGCTGGCGGGGGCGCACCAGTGCTTCGGAGTGGACCGGGGCAGGTTCTCGTTGCGCAGCACCAGGATCACCGGGCGCTTGTAGAACTCGGTCCGCTCGGGGGCCGGTTTGGCCACCTGGTTGTTGGCCCGCCGCAGTTCGTTGGCGTGCCACCACAGCTCCACGTGGTCGCGCCAGGCCTTCTCGTAGGAGTCCGGCCAGCGGTCGCCCGTGTAGCCGTTGATCTCCAGGATCCGCCACGCCTGCCGGTCGAGCACCACGATGGAGCCGGCCCGCAGGCGCATGTGTGTTCCGTTGTCGCCTTCGTCCGGCCAGTCATGCCGGCCGATACGGGTGGGCTGGTCAGGGAGCCACCTGCGAACCTGCATGTCATGCTCCTCGGCAACGAAACTTTATGGCCACAAAAGGTGCAGTCAGGAGTATTCTTAACAATCAGGACGCTTAGTTCGGTGTAGACACGCGCACGTTACTGATCGAAGAAGATCGCGAACGTTTCCGCGCCACCGTTTTCGTGAAGTCCCCCGTCCGTAAAAGGACTTCACTTCTCCGGATGCCGTGAGCCCGGCCCTCCGCGAACCCCGGCAACGGCTTCGTACCCTACCTTCCGTCCTTGATACTCACCCGCACGTGTGGTTGCGGTTCGGCCATGCCTCCTCTTTACGAGTGCATTAAAATAGGACCGTCCTTTTGTTGTTCCGGACGGGTGTGCGTTCTCGCGGCGGGGGATCGTGGCCGGCTGTCGCGCCGGCCGGGCGGCGCCGGCTCGAGTCGCCTCGCGAAGAGCGCAGGATGCGGCCGGTCCGGCGCCCCGGCCGGCCGGCCCGTATCCGGAACGGCGCTTCGGGAAGACCTGCAGATGATCATGTTGCGGGTTGCGGGCGATCGATTGTCCCGCATCCGCCGCGCCGCCGCTCCCCGCGGCCGACTTCCGACGGCCGACTTCCGGCGGGCGGTTCATCCGGGGTGCGTGTTATTTTCGGTGGATGGACCGGACGGATCGGTTGTATTCGCTGATCGCCGAATTGAGAATCGCGTCTCCGCACCCCCGAACCGTCCGGCAGCTCGCCGAGCGGTTCGAGGTCGGTCCGCGGACCGTCGAGCGCGATATCGGATATCTGCGGAAGGCGGGATTTCCCGTCGATTCCCGGCCGGGCGGCGGATACGTCCTGGACAAGTCGGCGGGCTCGGCGCCGCTGGGTCTCGGCCCCCAGGAGATGCTCGCTCTCGCGGTGGCGCTCAGCCACGCGGACGGGACCCCTTTCGCGCGGGAGGCCCGCAGCGCGCTGCGCAAGATCCTGGCCGTCATGCCGGGCGACGCCGTCGAGAAGGCCGGGGGCCTCGCGGTCACCTCGCTCCTGCTGCGCACGACCGCCGACCCGGCCTTCCCGACCGCCGCGGAAGTGGCGCGGCAGGCCGTGCAGGAGCGCCGCGTCCTGCGGATCGAGTACGAGAAGAGCGGCCGGGAGCGGACGGTCCGGGAGGTGGAGCCGCACCTCCTGGTGGCCGGGTCCCGCGGCTGGTTCCTGATCGGCTGGTGCCGGATGCGCGAGGACGTCCGGTCCTTCCGGATCGACCGCATACGTTCCGCGTCCCTGAAGGAGGAACGTTTCCCCGAGCCGCGTGCCACGCCGGATCCGTGGGCTGTCGTGCCGGACGACGTGGAAGCCGCGCCGGGAGGGGGGCGGATCATTCCCGAATGACGCGGACGTGCTTTCCCGCTATCCGGGGAAATGAGCGGGAAAGCGTCCCCCGGTGTCGTTCCGCCGTGTTTCGCCGGTCCCTTCCGCCGTTCCGAAGACGGCGTTCAGAACGGCTTCGATGTCGGTGGCCGGATTCCCGGCGCGCGGGCCGCCGCGCGGCGCGTCCCCGAAAATCCCGGTTCTCTCCACGTCGTACATCCCGGTGCTCTGCGCGTCGTCCATGCTCGCTCCCGGCGGCGGGTGGTCGTCAGAGGGCCATGATGACCTGGCCGATGGCCGGATCGTCGTTTCTTCGGACGTCTGTCACCCGGACGGAGCGGGGCGCCGGCCTCACGTCTCGGTCCGGTACATCAGGTCCGTCTCGTACGTGGTGAATCCCAGCCGCTCGTACACCGACACCGCCGCCTCGTTGTCGGCGTCGACGTACAGCATCGCCGTGGGCAGTCCCCGGGCCTTCAGGTGCCGCAGGCCGATGGTGGTGAGGGCCTTGCCGAGGCCGGTGCCCTGCGCCTCGGGGGCGACGCCGACGACGTACACCTCGCCCAGGCGCTCGGCCGCGTGGACCTTCGTCCAGTGGAAGCCGGCCGGCGCCCCGCCCCGGAAGGCGAGGAAGAAGCCCGCCGGGTCGAACCACGGCTCGGCCTTGCGGTCGTCGAGGTCCCGCTGGGTGAGGGAGCCCTGCTCCGGATGGTGGGCGAACGCGGCGGCGTTGACGGCGAGCCAGGCGGCGTCGTCCTGGCCGGGCACGAAGGTCCGGACGGTCACGCCCTCCGGCAGCTCCGGCTCCGGGGCGTCGAAGTCGGCCAACGGGCGCCGCATCTGGCGCAGTTCGCGGAAGAGCGTGAGCCCGAGGACCTGGGCGAGGTGCCGGGCCGCGGAGTGCCCGCCGTGCGCCCAGACCCGCAGCCGCTTGCCGGAGGCGGCGAGCAGCGCCGCGCCGAGCGCCCGCCCGTGCCCCTGCCCGCGGTGCGCGGGGTGCACGGCCAGCTCGGCGGCCGGCGGTTCCACCGGGTCGGTGTCCTCCAGCTGGGCGTAGCCGACGAGTTCGCCGTCGACGTGCAGCAGGTAGTGGGACACCCCGGGGCGCTCGCCGCCGCGCAGCTGCAGCCGCCCCTGTTCGGACACCGCCTGCTGGCCGTCGCTGCGGGCGGCCGCGTCGAGGAGTGCGAGGACGGCCCCGACCTGTTGCGGGGAGAGCGCGGAAAGGGTCTCGATCGAGCGGGAGCGTCCGGGTCGTGCGCTGTCGTCGCTGGTCATGCGTACGAGGGTACGGCGGGACGCCGGCGATGTGGCGGCACACGGGCGGGGCGGAGGCGGACGGGGAACTGGCCGCGGGTCCAAGGGAAATCGGTCCGGAAGCGCACAAAAGGGTACGGACGACGGGGGTATGGCGGCGCGCAAGCCCGCGCGCCAAGACGCAACCAGGATGTAACCCGGAACCCTCTGTCGCGCTACGCGCGTTGACTCTAGGCTGCGCCCCGGACCGGACCACCTTCCCGGCCTTCCGAAAGACACACAGGGGGGCGAATGCCAGCCACTTCCCCGGCTTCCCCGGCGCACCAGCGCCGCAGGCGCCGCACGAACCGTCTCGTCGCTCTGGCGGCCGGTGCCGCCACCGTCGGTGCCCTCGCCGCGGCGGCGCTGCCGGGGTCGGCGAGCGCGGACGAGGCCCGTCACCAGGGCGGTCAGACCCCGGGCCGCTACCAGGACGTGCAGCTGCTGTCCTTCAACGACCTGCACGGCAACCTGGAGCCGCCGGCCGGGTCCTCCGGCCGCGTCACCCACGTGCACGAGGACGGCACCACCGAGCAGATCAACGCCGGCGGCGTCGAGTACCTCGCGACCCACCTGCGCACGGCCCGCGAGGGCAAGAAGTACTCCATCACCGCCGCCGGCGGCGACATGGTCGGCGCCTCCCCGCTGCTGTCCGGCCTGTTCCACGACGAGCCGACCATCGAGGCGCTGAACAAGCTCGACCTGGACGTCACCTCGGTCGGCAACCACGAGTTCGACGAGGGCGCCCGGGAGCTGGCCCGCCTGCAGAAGGGCGGCTGCCACCCGACCGACGGCTGCTACACGGACGAGGAGTTCGAGGGCGCCGACTTCCCGTACCTGGCGGCCAACGTCCTGGACGAGAGGACGGGGAAGCCCCTCCTCAAGCCGTACTGGGTGTGGAAGAAGAAGGACGTCAAGGTCGGCTTCATCGGGGTGACCCTGGAGGCCACCCCGGACATCGTCTCCGCCGAGGGCGTCAAGGGCCTGGTCTTCAAGGACGAGGTCGAGACGATCAACAAGTACGCCAGGGAACTCCAGAAGCAGGGCGTGAAGTCCATCGTGGCCCTCGTCCACGAGGGCGGCTTCCCGGCCTCCACGTCGTACAACTACGACTGCGACGCGCCGGGCGCGGGCGACGGCGTCTCCGGGCCGATCGTCGACATCGCCAAGAACGTCACCCCGCAGGTCGACGCGCTGGTCACCGGCCACACCCACAACGCGTACGTGTGCACCGTCCCCGACCCGGCGGGCAAGCCGCGCATGGTCACCTCGGCCGCGTCCTTCGGCCGCCTGTACACGGACACCACGCTGACCTACGACCGGTGGACCGGTGACATCGCCCGCACGGCGGTCACCTCGGCCAACCGCGTGGTCACCCGGGACGTCCCCAAGGCGCCCGACATGACCGAGCTGATCGGCAAGTGGAACACCCTCGCCGCGCCCATCGGCAACCGCGCGATCGGCCACATCTCCGGCGACATCGGCAACACCGGCACCGAGTCCCCGCTCGGCGACCTGATCGCCGACGCGCAGCTCGCGTACGGCAAGGAGCTGGACCCGGAGACCGACCTGGCGCTGATGAACCCCGGCGGCATCCGGGCCCCGCTGACGTACGAGGCCAAGGCCGGTGAGGGCGACGGCGTGGTGACGTACGCCGAGGGCTTCACCGTGCAGCCGTTCGCCAACACCGTGAACCTGCAGGACTTCTCGGGCACCCAGCTGATCCAGGTGCTCAAGGAGCAGGTGAGCGGCGCGAACGCGGCGGCGCCGAAGATCCTCCAGGTCTCCTCGGGCCTGACGTACACGCTGGACCTGACCAGGACCGGCGCGGACCGCGTGGTGACGGACTCCATCCGGCTGAACGGCGCCCCGGTCGACCCGGCGGCCACCTACCGCGTCGCGACGAACAGCTTCCTCGCGGGCGGCGGCGACGGCTTCACGACGCTGGGCCAGGGCACGAACGACGTGGTCGGCGCCGACGACCTGACGGCCCTGGAGAAGTACCTGACGGCCAACTCCTCGGCCGCGGACCCGATCGCCCCGCCGAAGGCGGACCGGATCACGATCCTGAACTAGGGGCACGTCCCCTCGCGGACGAAGGCGGGGTCCCCGGAGCACACGCGCTCCGGGGACCCCGCCTTCGTCATAAGTTCTGTGTGAAAAGGGAATCGGTTCCCGAGGCGCCCTGAAAATCGGTCTCAGTCGCAATTAATCGAGGTCTCACCGCGATCGGCATTTCCGGCTCCGGGTGTCCCGTAGTGTTTTCCGTGTCGAAAGCGAACAGCGCTCACGGCACAGGGAAACAGCCTCTACGCAAGGAGACACCCATGAGCTTCCACAAGGTCACCCCGGTCAAGAAGGCCCGCAAGACCGCCGCTCCGGCCCCGAAGACCGCGAAGAAGAAGGCCGCCGCCAAGAAGCCGGCACCGCGGCGCCCGGTCGGCCTGAAGTAAGGACCGGCCGGAATTCACAGGTAATTCAGAACCGCCGTACCGAGGAAAGGGAAGAGCCATGAGCTTCCGAAAGATCACCCCCGTGAAGAAGGCCCGCAAGACTGCCGCCCCGGCCCCGGAGAACGCGAAGGCCGCGAAGAAGAAGGCCGCCGCCCCGAAGCGCCGCCCCGTCGCGCACCAGGGCTGAGGCCGGACACGAGGCGGGGTCCCGCGGCGCACGCGCCGGGGGACCCCGCCTCGGCCATGTCCGCAGCACCCACGGAGGGAAGGAATCTCAATGATCGTGTCAAGCCGCCTGCGTGACCGGCGGGGCGGAGGTGAACAGCCTCTTGTCACGCAGCATCGCCCACAGCACGTCGAC
>NZ_JBITSF010000045.1:0-35921 GCF_044540485.1 Streptomyces sp. NPDC085946
CCCGGAGGACCGGGCGGCCATTCCTTCCGAGCCACAAACGGCAGACCACCATCAGCCACACCCGGTCCTCCCGGACCGCCTCACATTCTTAGGGAACCGCCATGATCGTCATCACCGGCGCCACCGGCCAGCTCGGCCGCCTCGTCGTGGAAGAACTGCTCACCCGAGTCCCCGCCGAACAGATCGTCGCAGCCGTCCGTTCCCCCGAGAAGGCGGCCGACCTCGCCGAGCGCGGCGTACAGGTCCGCGAGGCCGACTACGACCGCCCGGAAACCCTTGAGCCCGCTTTCCAGGGGGCCGACAAGATCCTGCTGATCTCGGGCAGCGAGGTCGGCCGCCGGATCCCGCAGCACCAGGCCGTCATCGACGCCGCCAAGAACGCCGGCGTCTCCCTCCTGGCCTATACCAGCGTCCTGCAGGCCGACACCTCCGCCCTGCCCGTCGCCCCCGAGCACCGGGCGACCGAGGAAGCGATCAAGGCCAGCGGCCTCACCTACAGCCTGCTGCGCAACGGCTGGTACAACGAGAACTACGTCCCCACCGCCCAGCAGGGCGTGGCCAACGGCGTCATCATCGGCAGCGCCCGTGACGGCCGTGTCGCCGCCGCCTCGCGCGCCGACTACGCCGCCGCGGCGGCCGTGGTCCTCACCAGCGACGGCCACGCCGACACCGTCTACGAACTCTCCGGCGACACCGCCTTCACCATGGACGACCTCGCCGCCGACGTCACAGCTGTCACCGGCACCCCGGTCGCCTACCAGGACCTGCCCGCAGACGCTCACACCAAGGCCCTCACCGACGCCGGCCTGCCCGAGCCCGTCGTGGAGATGCTCGTATCGATCGACGCGGGCACCGCCGACGGCCAGCTGGCCGACACCTCCGGCGATCTCTCGCGGCTCACCGGCCGGCCCACCACCCCGCTGCGCGAGACCCTTGCGGCCGCGCTCGGCAACTGAGGCCGACCCGACCGTCGTTCCACTCGTCCTGGAGACCGCCCGGCTCCAGGACGGGCCGCTCCCGGCGCCGGGCCGACACCCTTCGGGAGCACTCTCACCTACTGGCCGACCACGGGGCGCGAAGGCAGTCACCAGCCCGCCCCCTCATCCAAGGAGATTCCCGTGTCCACCTCTTCCTCCTCCCACACCCCTGCCTCGACGCTTCCCGTCAGAACCGGTCCGGGACGGGCAGCCGTCGCCGGGTGGCTGATCGCGGGCATCGTGGCGGGAAGCGTCCTCAACGAGATCATCGCGCTCCTCGCACGTGCCGCCGGGGCGTCGGAGGACTTCCAGCCTCTCCAGCCCGGGGCGTTCATCTCGTTCACCGTCATAGGCGTTCTCGTGGGCGCGGTGGGCTGGGCGGTGATCCGCCGGCGTTCGGCCGATCCGCGCGCCCTGCTGTCGTGGCTGGTCCCCACCGTGGTGGTCGTGTCCCTCGTTCCCGACCTGATGATGTTCTTCAGCGACTTCCAGGCGCACGCCGACGCCGCCGGGATCATCGCACTGATGGTCATGCACGTCGCGGTCGCCGCTGCGGCGGTCTTCGCCTACCAGCGCGCCCTGCCGCTGAACGACGCGCCTCGGAGCTGATCCGCGCCGCTTCCGGCGTCATCCGCCGAGGTGTCCCTTGGAACCGTCCAGCCGTGGTCGGGAGGTCACCATGCACGACGAAACAGCCGCCCTCGGGCTTGAAGGGTCAAGTTACCGTAGGGGGATGAACCCTGATGAGCCCCGCTGGCTGGACGACGAGGAACAACAGACCTGGCTCGCCATGGTCAGCATGCTGGTCAGCCTCCCGGCGGCCCTGGACGCCCAGCTGCAGCGAGACGCAGGCATCTCCCACTTCGAGTACCAGGTCCTCGCCGGACTCTCCATGTCCCCGGAGCGCACCCTGCGGATGAGCGACCTGGCCGACTTCGCGGAAGCCTCCCTCTCCCGGCTCTCCCACACCGCCAAGCGCCTGGAGCGCAAAGGCTGGCTCACCCGCAGCCCCGATCCGGCGGACGGCCGGTTCACCCTGGCCACCCTGACCGACGCGGGCTGGGACAAGGTCACCGCCACCGCACCGGGGCACGTCGCGGAAGTACGCCGCCTCGTCATCGACCCCTTGACCAAGGTGCAGGCCAAGCAGGTGCGGGAGATCAGCCGCCGCGTCAGCGAAGCCATCGGCTCCCAGCGCGCCTGCCCTTCCGTACGCACGACCTGACCCGCGGCAGTCCTGTCCACCGGCGGGCCCGGCCGTACAACCGCCATCCGAACGTGCTCGATCGCCCGTAGCGGCCCTGGAGGCCACCGTGTCCGATCTGTTCCGCCCCGAGATACCCGCCGGTGCCTACGACGCCTTCCTTCCCGACGCTCTCGACCGGGCCGTCACCCAGCGGCCCTGGTCCCCCGCCGACGGGCCCCTGCCCGCCCTCTATCTCAGCCACGGCGCCCCGCCCCTCTTCGACGACGGCGAGTGGCTGCGCCGGCTGTTCGACTGGACCCAGTCGCTGCCCAAGCCCAGGGCCATCGTGATCGTCTCCGCGCACTGGGAGGACGCCCCGCTCATGCTGTCCGCCCCCGCGGCCAAGACCCCCTTGGTCTACGACTTCGGAGGTTTCCACCCCCGCTATTACCAGATGCGGTACGAAACCCCCGACGCCGGCGCTCTCGCCGCCCGCATCGCCGCGATGATGCCCGACAGCGAACCCCTGTACCAGCACCCCTCCCGCGGCCTGGACCACGGCGCCTGGGTCCCGCTGATGGCCATGTACCCGCTGGCTGACATCCCGGTCCTGCAGATGTCCATGCCCACCCACGACCCGCAGCGCCTCCTGACGCTCGGCCGCCGGCTGGCCCCTCTGCGCGAGGAAGGGGCCCTCGTCATAGGCTCCGGCTTCATGGTCCACGGCCTGCCGCACATCACACGCGACATGATGCTCCACGGCACCGTGCCCGGCTGGTCCTCCGACTTCGACAGGTGGGCCACCGACGCCCTCGCCCGCGGTGACGTCGATGAACTCGCCTCCTACGCCGACCGCGCACCCGGGATGCCCTACGCCCATCCCACCCCGGACCACTTCCTCCCCATCTTCATCACCCTCGGCGCCGCGGAAAACCCCGAGCAGCCCGCGAGGACCGTCATCGACGGCTACATGGCCGGCCTCGCCAGGCGCTCCTTCCAGTTGAGCTGACCCGCCCCCCGGTTCGACGAACACCGGTCATCCGAACCGACGCAACGGGTTCGCGCCGGGACCGACCTTCCCGCCCCGGCGACGGTCAACCACGTGTGTGACGGACGGCGTCGGCCACCAGCCGGTCCCGTACCTCGCGGCGCAGCACCTTGCCGTACGCGTTCTTCGGCAACTCGTCCACGAACACGACCCGTTTCGGCTTCTTGAAGCCGGCGATCCGCGTCCGGCACCACTCGATCAGCTCGTCGGCGGACACGTCGGCGGCCGATTCGCGCACGACCGCGGCCGTCACGCTCTCCCCCCACACCTTGTCGGGCTCGCCGAAGACCACGACCTGCCGAACCCCCGGGTGCAGCAGCAGGGCGTCCTCGACCTCGCGGGGGTAGATGTTCGTCCCGCCGGAGATGATGACGTCCTTGCTGCGGTCCAGGAGGGTGAGCCGCCCGTGCTCGTCGAAGCGGCCCACGTCGCCGGTGTGGAGCCAGCCGTTGCGGAGCGTGGCCGCGGTCGCCTCGGGATTGCCGAGGTATCCGCGCATGACGGTGTCCCCGCGCACGCAGATCTCTCCAGTACCGCCGACGGCCACGGGCCGGTCGTCGGCATCGAGGACCGCGACCTCCACGCCCGGGTGAGGGACGCCGGCCGAGACGAGGCGGTCGTCGTCGACCGGGCCCTCGGCCAGATCGAGGTAGGTGATCGTCATGGGCGACTCGCCCTGGCCGTAGATCTGTACGAACACGGCCCCGAAGCGGTCGACCATGCGGCGGGCGTGGTCGAGGTGCATGGGGGCGCCGCCGTAGACGGCCCGTCGGAGGGACGAGGTGTCCGCGGCCGACTCGGCGTCCGCGTCGAGGAGCATGACGATCATCGTGGGGGCGAGGAAGGCGATGACCGTGACGCCCTCCCGCTCGATCAGCCGAAGCACCTCTGCGGGGGCGAAGGACGACCCGCTGTAGATCAGGTTCGTCGCGCCCCGAGCGACGGCTCCGAGGAGATAGAGGCCACCGCCGTGGGAGAGGGGTGTGACGTGCAGAGCCACGTCCTCGGCCCGGTAGTCACAGACATCGGCCAGCTCCAGCCACATCATGGCCGTCAGATTGCGATGGGTGAGCATCGCGCCCTTGGGGCGGCCCGTGGTACCGGATGTGTAGAAGAGCCAGGCGACCGTGTCCTCGTCGAGGTCGGCCACCTGCTGGTCCGGGCTACCGACGGCGAGGAACCGGTCGAACGCGGGGCCGATCTGGAGCGTGGCCAGGTCGGGCCCCGCGGAGGCGTCCACCAGAGCCGCACTCGCCGCGTCGTGGACCAGCAGCCGCGTCTCGCTGTCCTCCAGGATCACGGCGAGTTCGGGTCCGGCCAGCTTGGCGTTGACGGGCACGATCACCATGCCGGCCGCGAAGGCGCCGTACATGGTGATCACGTACTCGGGACAGTTCTTGGCGAAGACGGCCACACGGTCCCCGGGGCGCAGGCCGCTCGACAGGAGGGCTGACGCGAACCGGCGGACGGCGTCGTCCAGTTCCCCGTACGTCAGGTGACGGTCGGCATACCGCAGGGCGGTGCGCTCGGCGTGGAGCCGGCGGGCCCCGGTGAGAGTCGTGGCGATGTTGGGCATCGGCGGATCTCAGCGCTCGGAGCCGGTGGGGCAGACCAGTGCGACGAGCGCGCCGCCGGGCGCGCGGACCCAGACCGTACTGGAGTCCGTGTCCTCGACGACCGGGGAGACGTCGTGGTAACCGGCGTCGCGCAGTCGCTCGCAGAGCTGTTCCCGGGACGCGGTATCGTCGACCGCCAGGCCGATGTGGTGAGGCGTTCCCACGGCGTACGTCCACGTGCCCGGGGCGCGGTAGGGCTGGTGCAGAAGCTCGATACCGGCTGCGCCGGCGCCCGCCGCGAACCGATAGTACCCGGAGGCGAGGTCCTGCACGGTGTGCTCGCCGCCGAAGAGGTCCAGCAGGAACGAGTGCGTCTCGCGGACGTCCATCAGCGAGACGGTGACGCTGTGCAGACCCCGCACGGCCAGGGCCGGGGCGACGGAGCCGCTGACCGGAACGGAGTCCGGCTCACCGGTCTCGACGAGGGCGTACGGGATGCCGGACGGCGCCGTGAACACGAGTCGCTTCGTACCGAACACCTCCTCGATCCGGCCCTCGACGTGCGCGTCGTGCAGGCGCGTCTGCCAGTAGCCGAGCGACCCTGCGGGAACCGAGAGGTTCGGGGCGTCCGGTCCGTTGCTTCCCCGCCGGCCGGTCGGCCCGTCCGCGCCGAGGCAGTAGGCGACCAGGAAGCCCTCGGCGGGGTCCTCCGTGGCACCGAAGACGAGCTGTTCACCGGAGAGTCCGCGCAGGGTCCGCGGCTCGCGGCGCACGCAGCGCAGACCCAGCACGCCCTCGTGGAAACGGATCTCCCGCTCGGCCTCGGAGGCGGAGTACGCGAAATGGTGGACGTCACGCACGCTGGTCACTGTCGGCCTCCTACCACGTCACGGTCTGGTTGAGCATCGCCCGTACGGTGAGGGCGGGGAGGTACTCCTGCTTCTCCTCCAGGTCGGCCTTCAGGCCGGGCAGACGCCGGTACAGCGTCTGGAGCGCGAGGCGCGCCTCCGGGCGGGCCAGAGGAGAGCCGATGCAGAAGTGCCGGCCACTGCCGAAAGCGAGGTGCTCGCTGAGGTTGGGCCGGTGGATGTCGTAGGCCAGCGGGTCCGGGAAGACCAAGGGGTCGGAGTTGGCGGCGGCGATGTTCAGGAGCACCATCGAGCGGGCCGGGATCGGGACGCCCCGGATCTCGGTGTCGCGGGTGGTGTAGCGGAACAGATGCAGCCCGATGCCGGCCCGGCGCAGGGACTCCTCGACGACCTTCTCCCAGAGGGTCTCGTCGGCCTTCAGCTCCTCCAGCAGGGCGGGGCGCTCGGTCAGATACCGCACGGTGTTGCCGATCAGGTTCGCCGTCGTGTCGGTTCCGGCGGCCGTGATGGACACCATGTGGGCGAGGACCGCGTCGTTGCTGAGCAGCGGCTCGCCCTGCTCGTCGGTGAGCTTGAGCATCGCCGAGGTGAGGTCGTCCCCAGGGTTCTCGCGCCGGTCCGCCACGAACTCGGAGAAGAACTCGTAGGCGCTGTACATCCGCGTGTAGGCGTCGACGATGTCGGCGTCGGACCGCGCCGACGTGCCGGGCTTCGCGTCGATCGGTGACATCAGGCCGAACACCTCGCCGATCCAGGCGTGGAAGCGCGGCAGGTGCTCGGACGGAAGGCCGAGCATGTCGCCGACGACGGCGAGCGTCAGCTGGTAGGCGAAGTCCTGCATCAGGTCGACCGAGCCGCGGTCGGCGAAGCCGTCGATGAGCGCGTCGGCCTTGGCCGCGATGTTGTCGGAGGCCTGGTTCACCCGCGGACGGGTGAAGGCCTTCTGGGCGGCCTTGCGCTCGCGGGTGTGCACGGGCGGGTCGAGGTTGAGCAGGATGCCGCCGCCGATGACCAGCTGCGCCACCCGCTTGTGCTCGTCGGGAATGGTCGCGAGCGCCTCGACGGAGGGCTCCAGCGCCTTGTAGGCGCCGGAGGAGAACGTCTCGAAGTCGGTGAGGACGGCGCGGACGTCCTCGTGGCGCGTGACGACGAACGAGTTCAAAGCTTCGTGGAAGAAGACCGGGCTGTCGGCCAGCAACGGCTGCACCGCGGCTTGCGGGTCGTTGAGGTATGCGGCTGAGAGCGGGTCGAACGCATCGGCAAGGGTGGTCATGGCCCGGACGCTAGAGCGGGGCTTCCCGGTGGAGCGGTGACTTTGGTCCAGGGACCTGTGTCACAGGCACGGCCCCCCCGGTTCCACTAGCCTCCGGCGGGTGAGCGATCTGTCAGACAACAGCCCGAGTGTCGTTCTTCTCCCGCCCGTCGGCAACGACGCGCGGACCTGGGACTTCGTCGACCTGCCCGACGGCGCGCGGCGTCACCGGTTCCCCGGGGTCGGCCGTCCCCCGGCGGAGGCAGCGCTGACGATGGCCGGCCTGGCCGACGAGGTCGTCGCCATGTATCCGGGACGGCTCCACCTCGTCGGTGTCTCCATGGGCGGCATGGTCGCGCTGAACGCGGCACTGCGTCATCCGGACCGGGTGGCCTCGGTGCTCGTCGCCTGCACGGGCGCGTCCGCTTCTCCGGCCGTCATGGAGCAGCGGGCCGTCGCCGCGGAGACCGGCGGAATGTCGCAGGTCCTGCACGACACCCTGACCCGCTGGTTCACACCGGCGGCCCTGTCGGCCGTTCCCACGCATCCAGGGGTGGAATACGCCCGCACCCTCCTGCTGAACCTGGAACCGTCCGCGTTCGCCGCCGGGTGGCGGGCGATCGCCACCCATGACACCGCCTCCCGGCTCGGGCGGCTGAGCATGCCGGTGACGGCCGTGGCCGGCGGACAGGACCGGGCGTCCGCCCTCAGCCGCTCCGAGGAGATCGCGGAGCGCGCTCCCCGCGGGCGCCTGGTCGTTGTCGACGACGCTCCCCACATGATCCAGCTGGAGCAGCCCGCCGCCCTGGGCCGGATCATCGCCGAGCACCTGGAATGGGCGGCGGAAAGCCGCAGCTGAGAGCCGTTCCAGGCTCACGCCCACCGACATTTCGCCCTCCTTCACATCGCGTGAGGAACATCCGCCATGTCCGTCATCACAGACTGATTGGATGGCCCGCCATGGCACAGTCAACGTTGACTTCGCCCGTCCGTTCCCTGCCGGCCCCGGCCCCGCGTACGTCGGGCCCCGGGCGGCGCGCCCGGATCTCGCCCGAGGCACACGAGGCGTGGCGGATGACGTCGCTCTCGTCGCTCCCGCCGGACCTGACCCAGGCGATCCTGGGGCAGGCGGTCGAAACGCAGGTCGCGGCGGGGGACATGCTCTACCGCGGTGCCGACCACGCCGAGACCGCGGTCTTCGGTGTGGTCGTCGGGGGACTGCTCCGCTTCTACGTCCACGCACCCGACGGCCGGTCGATGACCGTCCGGTACGCGGGCCGCGGCGAGCTGGTCGGTGTGCGGGGGCTGGCATTGGAGACCAGCACCGGTCCGGCGACACAGCGCTACGGCGGGCGCGCGCTGAACGGAGAAGCCCTCCAGGACAGCAGGATGCTGCTGCTCTCCCGGACAGGCGTCACGGCGCTCGCCCGCCGGCGTGCCGAGCTGTCTTGGGCGCTGACCCGGGAGATCGCGCGGCAGGCCATGATCGATCAGGAGCTCATCGCGACCAACGTCTTCAGCCCCATCCGCGCCCGGGTGGCCCGTCATCTGCTGATGCTCGCGATGAGGGTGGGACGGGAGCTGGTCCTGCGCGTCAGTCACCAGGAGATCGCCGACGCGATCGGCTCGGTGCGTGAAGTGGTGTCCCGGGCGCTGTGCCGCTTCCAGGACGAGGGGCTCGTCGAGCGGCGCGGCCGGCTGACGGTGCTGCGCGATCCGAGGTCCCTGTACCAGGTGTCACTCGGCTGACCCCGCTCCTGCGCGGCGACACGGGCCGCTGTTCAGCGGCGCAGCTTCTCCAGAAGCTGTCGGGTGGTCACCGACGGCAGCGTGCCCAGGTCGCCCAAGGCCTCCTCGCATGCGCGGTACGCCTCGATCACGCCGTCGCGGTCGCCGAGGGCGCCCGCCACCTTCATGAGGGTCTGCCAGGCGCCTTCCCGATACGGGTCCTCACGCAGGACCCGCTGGGCATGCGCCTGCGCCTCGCGGTAGTACTCGGCGGTCAGGGAGAGCTGAGCCGCCTCGGCGTGAGCGTCGGTGATCAGTGACCGCACCCGGTCCCGGCGCTCGTCCGCCCACGCGCCTCGCACCGCGGGGAGGTACTCGCCGGCGTCGGCTGTCCGCAGCGCGGAGACGATGGCCCGCAGACGGTCCTGCCCCGGCAGGGTCCGGGCGATCCGGAGCCGGCGTTCGAGCTCGGCCGACTCGCTGGTGACCGCCAGCGCGTCGGAGAGCACCATCTCCTCGCCGTCGGTGCCGACCGCCGCCTGCTCCGGCAGCGCCCGGTTGAGCCGGCTCCGGGCCTGGCGCAGATACGCCTGGGCGGAACGGTCCGTGCTCTCGAAGAGCGCCTCCATCACCTGCCTGCGCCGCGCCCGGCCTCCCTGCGCGAGGAGATAGGCCAGCAGCTCGAGACTCTTCCGGATGCCGGTCGGCACGGGGACGCCGTCGACGAGGAGTTCGACCGAACCGAACTCGCGCAACAGCACCGAGGAGAGCGCCACCAACCGCCGGTCGGCCGTGCGATGGGCGTGCAGGGCCCGGCCGAAGTCGTGCCACTCCGAGGTCGCCGAGGTCTCCGCGTCGATGCGCCGTGACACGACGGCCGGCAGGAAGGAGAGCGCCTCCATCAGCAGGAAGGTGGAGCCCTGGGACCGCGCGGCCTCCAGCGCGATGTCGGCAGCGGCGTCGGCGGCTTCCGGATCGCCCAGCCGCCACTCGGCCTCGGCGAGGAAGACCGCCGCGGCGGGGAGTTCGAGGAGGAGATCCGCGGCCAGCATCGTCTTGACCACGGCCCGCAGACACACCGCGGCCCGCGTGTCCTCACCGGCCAGCAGCAGGGCGAGCCCACGCCAGGTATCGGCCCGCTGTTGCAGAGGACTGGCACCGGCCGACGTGTTCATCCGGTCGAACGCCTCGAGTGCCGCCAGGGCCGCGGCGTGGTCCCGGTCCAGACGCAGTGCCATTTTGGCGCGCAGGGTGAGAGCTCCCAGGCGGGCGAAGAGTGATCCCTTGCGGTGGACCTCCTGGTCGTACTCGTCCAGTGCGGCACGGGCCTCCTCCCGTCTGCCCGCGTCGAGGAGCAGGTCCGGGGCCGCTTCGCGGACGAGCAGGGACCGCGCGCCCAGACCGGCCACCCGTTCGTACATCTCCAGCGCTTGCTCGGTATGGCCCAGCGCCCGGGCGGCGAGCAGCCGCGATCCCACGGACTCCCACTCGTTCCACGCCGATCCGACGGCCAGCTCGACCTCCGCGATCCGGCCGTGGAAGTACTTGCCGATGAGCAAGGAGGGATATTCGGCGCCCAGGCTCAGCGGCGGGAGTTCGTAAGCGTTGAAGGAGTCGTAGGTGTACAGGGCGACGAAGTACTCGGCGACGCTGCGGTTCGCACCCTCGGGCGCGGCGGCCACGACCGCGCGCAGCCCCTCGGCGTCGAGGGACGCGGCATAGCACAGGATCATCAGGATGACGGCCCGGCCCGATGAGCGGGCCAGTTCGTCACGCAGGCCGCGCGCTGCCAGGTGATCGGCGTAGGCGGCTCCCCGCGCGAACTCCTCTTCGGCCACCGACAGCATCAGATGCCCCAGGCTGAGGGCGAACGGGCTGTGTTCCGCCGCGGTGGGTTCCAGGATCTCCAGCCAGCGACGCGCCTGGCGGAAGTCGTGGCGTTCGATGACGGAGGCGATCGCGCGGGAGGCCGGAGCCAGGGCCGGCTCGTACGCGCCGGCGTCGATCAGTACCTCGGTGGCGTCTTCGTCGCGGCCCTCGGAGGCCAGCAAGTGGCCGTAGCGTACGCGGCACTCCCGAACGACGTCGGCGGGCCGCCGCTCCAGCAACTCCCTGAGGTACTCACGGAACCGTGGATGACAGCGCAGGGTGTGGGCTCCCGGCCAGGTGGCCGGCAGCGCACGACTGCGCAGTGACGCCATGCGGGCGCCCGCCTCCGTGATGCCGAGCGCGATGGCCCGTCCGGGCGTCACCTCGTCGAGCAGCGCGGTGTCGATCAGGAACTCGCGGTCGCGGGGATCGAGCTGGCCGAGGATGTGTGCCGACAGATAGCCGTACAGCGGATCCGCCTCGCCGCCTATGCCCGGGAGGTGATCGGCCGAGCGCCACGCCTCGAAGAGGACACCCGTGACCCAGCCGCCGGTCTCCTCGACGGCATGACGCGGGTCGACGTCGGCGACGCCGCGCCGCGCGAGCGCTCCGGCGGCCTCCTCCGGGGTGAACGCCAGAGCCGACTCGCCGAGGAAGCCGACGTCCAGGCCGGTCGGATCGAATCGCTCCACGGGCAGGAACCGGCGGCTGAGCAGCACCATCCGCAGGCCGCTTCCCGCGTGGCGGACGAACGACTCGAGCACGGCCCACGCCTCGGAGCTGTCCCCCAGGCGCTCCAGCTGGTCCAGCACGATGACCATCGGCTGGTCGCCGACCGAGGAGGACAGCAGCCCGGCGGCTTCGGCGTGCGGCACGTTGCCGGACATCGCGTTCACCGCGGTGCCCGTGCTCTCGGGCAGCACGCGTCCGACCGCGGCGTCCAGATACGTCACGAGCCGGCCGGGCGCGATGTCGGTGTCGTCGACCGAGAGCCACGCCACCGGCTGGTGGAGTTGCCGGACCGTCGCCGCGGCGGCGGTCGTCTTGCCGGAGCCCGCTGTCCCTACCACGAGGACGAGCCGATGGCGGGCGATCAGCTCGTCCAGACGTCGCTCGACCCGCGGGCGACCGACGACCTCCGGTGGGATCTCCGGAACGACCAGCTTCGTACGAATGTATGAATGGACGGAAGGGACAGACAACGGCGGCTCTCCCTGGTGCCGAAGTGTGAGGCTGCCGGATCCTAACCGGACGGCCTCGGTGGTGAGACCGTCCGGAACGGCGCCAACCTCAGGATTGCACGGGCAGGGCAACCTGCACGTGAAGGGGGAGTGAGGTGAATCCCGAGAGAATGAGCCCCGTCGATTCCTCGGCCGCGCCGGCGAGGCGGATCTCCGTCGTGGCGGCGAGCAGCTCCTCCAGGGCGACCCGCAGTTCCAGCCGGGCCAAGGGGGCGCCCAGGCACTTGTGCATGCCGGACCCGAAGGACAGGTGCCGGTTCGGGGAGCGGTCGATGACGCAGCTGTCCGGGTGCTCGAAGACGTCGGGGTCACGGTTGGCCGCGGCGTAGTTCAGGGCGACCAGCTCGCCGGCCCGGATGGTCCGGCCGTGCAGTTCGATGTCCTCGGTGGCGCGACGGCCGAGTTCCGGCAGGGGAGTCTCCAGGCGCAGGAACTCCTCGACGGCCGTGGGGATGAGTTCGGGCTGCCGCCGCAACCGCATCTGGATGTCGGGATTGGTCGCCAGCCGGTAGACGGCGGCCCCCAGCGCGTCGGCGCTGGTCGCGTGACCCGCGGCGATGATCTGTGTGCCGATGCCGATCACGGTCTCATCGGACAGCGGTGCACCGTCGACCTCCATCGCCATCGCGCCGCTGATCAGGTCCAGATCGGGATCCAGCGGCTCCTGCCGGCGCTGAGCCACGACCTGCGCGATGTAGGAGGCGAACACCCCGAAGATGACGGGGGCCACCTTCTCCGGGTCCCACCCCATCTCCTCGAACGAGGCCATCTGGGCCATCAGGTCGCGGGACGCCGCGTCCGGCAGGTTCATCAGTGCCGCGAGCGTGCGGGCCGGCAGCACCTGGCACAGGGACGGCACCACGTCCCCGCCTCCGGCCTGGAGGATCGGGGCCAGGTGCTCGCGCGCGTAGGAGCGGATGACCGGTTCGAGACGCTCCATCCGCTCCTTGGCGAAGTAGCGGTTCAGCATGCGGCGGAAGACGGTGTGCTCGGGCGGGTTCAGCGTGATCGGAATCTGCCTGCCGCCCTCCGGGAAGGGCACGATGAAGAACTGGCCCGACTCGAAGGTCCCCGGCTGCCGCGCGGCCTCAGTCACATCGGCGAAGCGCGTCAGCGTCCAGTAGCCGGAGTGGTCGTCGGCCCAGGCGACCGGGCACTCCCGCCGCAGCCGGTCGTACTCGGCGAGCCGCTGGGGCGACCGGCTTCCGCCTCCGCGGGCGTTGCCGCCCCGGTCCTGCTCCGGCGACCAGTCGGCAGCGCGCTTCTCGTTCGGTGCGGAGTCATGTGTCATGCCCCGCACGCTGACACGGTGAATCCGGCCTCTCTGTGACTGCGGTCACGGATATTCGCGGCACCGCTCTTCAGGCTGGGCCCCTGGAAACGTGGAGAGGTACCCCATGACCTACGTGATCACCTCGGCGTGTGTCGAGACCAAGGACGGCGCCTGTGCCGCCGTCTGCCCGGTGGACTGCATCCATCCCGCGGAGGGCGAGTCCGGTTACGGCGAAGCCACCCAGCTCTACATCAACCCCGACGAGTGCATCGAGTGCGACGCGTGCGTGGGAGCCTGTCCCGTCGGGGCGCCCTACGCGGAGGAGAATCTCCCGCCCGAACTCGCGCACTTCAAGCAGATCAACGCCGACTGGTTCGCGGCGGGTTGATGATCTCCGAGGACTTTGGTCACAGCGCCACCGCCTGCCCGCCGGGCATCGTCATCACAAACATCCCCTTGCGTAGTCCAGGAAGCGAGTGCCGCCGTTATGGCTGAGAAGACCGTGCAAGAGCGCAACAAGGAAGTCGTCCGGGAGTTCGTGAACACCCTGCTGAACGACCGGAACCCGGAGAAGGCCTCCGAGCTGATGGGAAACCGTTACGTCCAGCACGTGCACGGGGTGGCCGACGGACGTGAGGCGTTCCTGAAGGACATCCACGAGAACTTCCTGGACGCCTTCCCGAACGCGCGCCTGGAGGTCAAGCGACTGATCGCCGATGACGACCTGGTGGTCTGCCAGTCGCACATCGTGCTGAACTCCGCGGACCCGAACGACCGGGGCCTCAACTCTTTCGACATGTTCCGCCTGGAGGACGGCGGCATCGTCGAGCACTGGGTCGCCGCGCAGCCGATCCCGGACACCGACCCGGTCAACTCGAACACCCCGTTCTGAGATCAGCCGGATTCACCGTCCGTCACCTGGTCCGGTGTTTCGCCGAAAGGCGAAACACCGGACCTGTTCGCTTTTCTGCAAGCCGGTCGCAAAAGGCGCAGAAGATATCGCGCGTGCGAGACTCAAGTCACTGATGGGCGTTGTTTCTTGCGGAATTCTCCTCTCATGACTTCCACTACGCAGCCGGACTCCCTCGAAACGGGTTCGGGCACCGACATCCCGACGCACGACGAGCTCATCGAGCGCGCTCGAGCCCTCCGTCCCTTCCTCATCGAGCGGCAGGAGGAGACGGAGCTGAACACCTTCCCCACCGAGGAGGTGCAGCAGGCGTTCATCGACAACGGGTTCTACAAGGTCCTCACGCCGAAGCGGTACGGCGGCTACCAGATGAACGCGTGGTCCTTCCTCCGGCTCGCGATCGAGCTGGCCCGCGCCAACCCCTCGGCCGCGTGGTGCTACACGCTCGGGCACAGCCATGTCTACTCCGCCGCGGCCTTCTTCTCGCCGGAGGCGCAGGACGAGCTGTTCAGCGCCCCGGACGGCTACTTCGTCGCGGCGTCCTTCGCCTTCCCCCGCGGTGAGGCCCGCCGGGTGGACGGCGGCTACATCATCAACGGCGTGTACCCCTACGGTTCCGGATCGCCGTACTCGAACCACTACATGGGTGTGGTGCCGGCTCCCGCCGGATCGCCGCACGGTCCCGAGGGGAGCCACCTCTCCTTCGTGGCGAAGCGCGAGGACTTCACCGTCGGCGACGACTGGGGCAACATCCTCGGCATGCGCGGCAGTGGCTCGGGCACGGTGACGATCAAGGACGCCTTCGTCCCCGACCACTGGATCCTCCCCAACAGCTACACCGCACTAGGCGCGGTGGACGGCAGCACCCCGGGGTCGCTCTACCACGGCGACTCGACCTACGCGATGCCGCAGCTGGCCTTCGCCTCCACCTACCCCCCGGCGCTCGTGATCGGCATGGGCTTCGGGGCGCTCGACGCGTACGAAGAGGTCATCAAGAAGAAGGCACCGGAGCGGATTCCCGGCATCACCGACCCGGCGATCCTCAACGCCAAGGTGAAGGCCGAAGTGGGCGAATACCAGCGTGCGTTCGGGCTCGCCTCCATGGAGATCGAGGCCGGCGAGGCGCTCATGAAGAGCGTCTGCGACGAGCTGGCGGAGATGGGCGCCGAGGGTTCGGTCGACCCGGAGCGGAACCTCAAGCTGACATGTCGGACCGGGTACTCGGGCCGCCTGGTGTGGAACGCCGTCAACGAGCACCTGTGGCGTACCGGCGGCAGCTCGCAGGCGCTCAACAGCGCCCGGATGCAGCGGTACTTCCGTGACATCGCGACCTGGTACACGGCGCCCGGCAACGGACACCGCGACAGTGTCGCCCAGATGTACGGGCAGACGCGCCTTTTCGGGCCGCCGGCCCCGCCCGAGGCGTAGGCGCCACGGGGGGGCCCGGTCGATGGACGGGGGCGGCGCCGATTCGGCGGCCGCCCCCGTCCTCGTCCACCGCGAGGTGACCGCGGGCGTCGTCCACCGAGGACAGCGGACACGCCGCTGAGTGACTCAGGTCACTGGAGGGTGTCGGATCGGTGTCTACCTTCCAGACATGACCGACTTCGACAGCCACAGCGGCAGTCCCTCCGTCTCCGACTGGTTCCCCGAAGAGGACCGGGGCGGAGGCGCACGCGGGAGCGGCAGCCGCTCCGCGCAACGTCTCGCGGAGTACCAGCGCCTGCGCGAGCGGTGCCCGGTCGCCTGGACCGAGGACAACGGCGGCTACTGGACACTGACCCGCTACGACGACGTCCGGGACGCGGCCCGCCGGCCGGCCGACTTCGCCTCCGGAGCACCGTTCATCGCGATGCCGGAGTTCGGCAGCCAGATCCCCATATCGCTCAACCCGCCCGAGCACGCCACGTACCGCCGGCTGCTGAACCGCTACTTCTCGGCACCGGCCATGGCGCGTCTGGAACCGACGATCCGGGGATTCGTCGTCGAGCACCTCGAACCCCTGCTGGAGGCGGGTGAGGGTGACGCGATCACCGCCTTCTGCCAGCCCGTTCCGGCGCGGGCCCTCTCCGCCCTGCTGAACCTGCCCGACTCCGCCTACACCGAACTGGTCAAGGAGATAGCCGACTTCGAGCGGATGGGCTGGGACCCGAACAAGGTCGGCGCCGTGATCGCCCAGGTCTTCGGCGCCCACATCGCACGCGTCGTCGCGGAGCGGCGGGCCCGGCCGCTGGACCCGGAGAGCGACTTGCTCAGCGGTGTCATGGCAGCGGAGGTCGACGGCCGGCCGCTGAGCGACGACACGGTGACCCAGATAGGCGTCCAGCTGATCGCGGCCGGACACGCCACCACCGCCGACTCCCTCGGCGCGGCGCTGTACCGGCTGGCCACCAACCCCGACATCCAGATGACCCTGCGCCGGTTCCCGGAGCGGATCCCGAGCGCCGTCGAGGAGTTCCTCCGCATCGAGACGCCACTGCCGGAACTCGCCCGGACGGCCACCGAAGACGTCGAACTGCACGGCCGCACGATCCGGGCCGGCGATCGCGTGGCGCTCAACTACGGTGCCGCCAACCGTGACCCGGAGGCGTTCGAGCATCCGAGCGCCTGCATCATCGACCGCTCGCCCAACGACCATCTGGCGTTCGGCAGCGGCGTGCACAAGTGCCTCGGAGCGCCGTTGGCCCGCCTGGAGCTGCGGGTGGCGCTGGAGGAGATCCTGGCCCGGACAGCGGAGATCGACCTCGCGGGACCGGGCACGGTGACGACCGGCATCATGCTCAGCGGTTTCACCAGCCTGCCGCTCCGGTTCAGGACGCGCTGAGCCACCGACGGGCCGCCCGGCCCCAAAGACGGCGAAGGTGTCCCGGACCTCAGGTCCGGGACACCTTCGCCGGGCGGAGACTCAGACGGAGACGGCGGAGTGCTCGTTGCTCGGGTGCACGCCGTACTGGTTCGTCTCCATGATCTGCGAGATCCCCAGACCGGCCGGCGTCGCGGTCATGTCGACGCGGGTCTCCAGCAGCCAGGCCTTGTAACCGGGCTGCACGTCCTCCTCGGGGCCCTGGTGCAGCACGCCCTTGGGGACCCAGGTGACCGTACCGGGGGTGTCGACCCCGCCCCACGGCGTCGGGCCCGCGGCGTAGCAGATGATCTCGTCGTAGTCGACGTTGTGGTGCACCGGCGGGCGGTCGCTGCGCCGGCTGTTGATGCCGAAGAGCAGGTCCCGGCCGGAGACGGAACCGAACAGCCGGGCCGGCTGGAGGCCGCCGTCGTCGACCGCGAGTCCGTGGACGTGCTCGATGTTGACGCGGACGACCGGGGGCGCCCCCTTCACGTCGAGGCAGGGCAGCGGGTCGTAGTCGAAGAAGTAGGACGTCAGCCGGTCCCCGTGCCGGAAGACCACCTCGTACTCCCCGTCGACGGGGCCTCCGGGCCGGCCGTGCGGTGTCGCCACGTCGAGATGCAGGTCCGGGTTGAAGGTGCCCGGCGCGTTCTGCGGATCGACGGTGATCTCGCTGGACGTCGTTATGATGACCTCGTTGAGCGGAGCGGTCAGTGTGTTCCAGCGGTAGGCGATGCCGCGGGGGATGCGCACGAAGTCGCCCGCCCGTACCCGGAGTACGCCGGCCATCGTGTCCAGCTCACCGCCACCGTCGACGACGTAGTGCAGCTCGTCGGCCGCGACGTTCTTGACGGCGTGCGCCGGCGGGCCGGACAGGCGGTTCACCTCGATGGCGAGCCCGTCGCCCGTGAGGATGGGGACGGGCAGCGCGTGCGCGCCCGCGAACGCCTCGTCGGCGAGCTTCCAGGTCTGGAAGCGGCGAGGCAGGTAGTCGCCCTCCGCCCGCTTGAAGTCGGGCAGATACTGGGCACGGACGATCGTGGTGAACGGTCCGCCGAATCCGCTGCGCGAATAGAGTTCGACGTTGACCTCCGGTTCCGCGGACACGGGTACACCTCCATGGTTGGCAATGCTGCTGACATGACGTTAAGAACCGGCATCCTCCGGTGCTGTGACCGAAGTCCGCGTGAGTGGGCCCTAGAGGGCGGGCTCGGTCGTGGCGGCCGCCAACAGATCCGCGCGGCGCACCAACTTCACCCGCGGACGGCCCTGCTCCTGGCCGGCCTCGGTCTCCGCGCGGTCTATCGCCTGCCAGCCCTGCCAGTCGACGACGGACCGCGCCCGGGACAGCAGCATCGCCGCGCTCGTGTCCGGCGCGTACGCGGCGTGCGGGTTCAGCCGCCTGCCGTCCCGGTCGGCGCGGATCGCGGCGGCGGTGTCCACGGCGCACTTCTTGTTGGTGCCGATGACTCCGGACGGTCCTCTCTTGATCCAGCCGACGACGTACTCACCGGGCTGGACCTCCCCGTCCTCCACGAGACGCCCGTCGACGTTGGGGATACGGCCGGTGCGGTCGTCGAAGGGCAGGCCGTTGATGGGGCGGCCGCGGTAACCGATCGCGCGGATCACCATCCCGCAGTCGATGACCTGTTCCTCACCGGTCGCCACGGCCCGCAGCGAGCCGTCCGGGTCCCGTTCGATCCTGTTGCGGCCGATCCGCAGACCGGTCACGGCCCCGTCCGGGCCGTCACCCACGATCTCCAGCGGTGACCAGAGGAACCGGAACGAGATGCGCCGACGGGACGGCCGTGCCTCCCGGACCGCGAGTTCACGCAGCAGATCCACGTTCATCCGGGTCGTCGGGTCGGCGGACGCCAGCGCGGCCGCGCTGTGCTCGTCCAGGTCGAGGTCGCGTGGATCGACGTGCGCGTCGACCTCCGTCAGCTTCGCTATCTCGCCCAGCTCCGGGCTGGTGAAGGCCGCCTGGACCGGCCCGCGGCGCCCGAGGACGACGATCTCCTCCAGCCGGGACCGGTCGAGCGCGGCGATGGCGTGATCGGCCATGTCGGTGCGACGCAGCGCGTCGACATCGAGCGCGAGGATGCGGGCGACGTCCATGGCGACGTTGCCGTTGCCGATGACGACGGCGCGCCGGGCCGAGAGGTCGTACGCGGCCTCGGCGGCGTCCGGGTGGCCGTTGTACCACGCGACGAGACGCGTCGCGCTCACCGATCCGGGCCGGTCCTCACCGGGGACGGCCAGCCGGCTCGACTCCGGCATGCCGGTGGCGTAGACCGTCGCGTCGTAGTGCTCGACGAGGTCCTTGCGGGAGAGGTTCTCGCCGAGGGTGAGCCCGCCGAAGAAGCGGAAGCCGTCGCGCGCCGCCACCTTGTCGAAGACCCGCGTTACGACCTTGATGTTCGGATGGTCGGGCGCCACTCCGGCGCGCACGAGACCGAACGGGGTGGGAAGCGTGTCCACCATGTCCACGGTGAAGCCCGCGTCGAGGAGCTGGGCCGCCGTGTAGAAGCCTGACGGTCCCGCGCCGACCACGACCGCGGCCGGCTGCCTCACCATGCGATGTCCGATGACCTGAGCATGCGGGGGACTGTAGGTGAAGCCCGGGCGGCCTCGACGTGACTTGGGTCCGCGAGCGGCGCGGGCGCGGTGCGCACGGCGCGGATGACGCCGTCGACGGGCCGGGTCCGCGGCCGTCCGTGGACAGGACGTAGGTCACAGACCGGACGCCCGCGTGTGCCTAGCGTCCGAAGCCATGAGTGAGCCCGATGCCAACCCGCCCTACTTCCACCCCGCCTACCTCATCACCAAGAAGCGGAGCCCACGTGAACCACTCGTGCAGCTGCCCCGTGGATGGTTCCACGACCTCACCGGACCGACGTTCGGACACATCGCCGTCAAGCCGACGGACAACGATCTGACCATCCAGCACGACGGCCCGCCCCAGGGGCAGCGGATCGTGCTGAGCGGCCGGGTGCTCGACAGCGACGGACGCGGTGTTCCGAACACCCTCGTGGAGATCTGGCAGGCCAACTCGGCGGGGCGGTACGTCGACAAGGCGGACCCCGGGTTCATGCCGCTCGACCCCAACTTCACCGGTGCGGGACGGTGCATGACCGACGGTCAGGGCAACTACCGGTTCACCACGATCCGGCCGGCGGCCTACGCCGGACCCAAGGGAACCATGTTCCGCCCGGCGCACATCCACTTCTCGCTCTTCGGGCGAACCCTCAGTGAGCGTCTCATCACCCAGTGCTACTTCGACGGAGACCCGCTGATCGAGCACGACCCGATCATCGAGGCGATTCCGGACCTCAAGGGACGGCGCCGCCTGGTCGCGCAGTTCGACAGCGAGTCCACTCCGCTGACCTCCGGCGGGGACACCTCCGCCCTTTCCTACAACTGGGACATCGTGCTGCGCGGCAGCGGCGCGACGCCGACGTTCAGGTGATGCGCATGTCAGCCACGCAGTCTCCCTCGCAGACCATCGGCCCCATGTACGGCTACGCGCTGTACGCGAAGGGCATGAACCGGTCGACCGACCCGGACGAGCCGGGTGCCGTACTCATCCGCGGCGCCGTCCTGGACGGGGAAGGAGAACCCGTCGCCCACCCCGACGCGCTGGTCGAGGTGTGGCTCGGCGACCAGTTCACCAGGGCCCGGACCGACGCCTTCGGCGTCTGGCACGTCTGGGTGCGCAAACCCGAGGGCGGTCTCGAACTGCCCGACGGCACCACCCTGGCCCCCTACCTCCATGCGACGGTATGGGCCCGCGGCCTCATGAAGCAGGCGGAGACCCGGATCTACTTCCCGGACGAAGCCGCGGCGAACGCCGCCGACCCGGTGCTCGCGCGAGTCCCCGAGAACCGTCGTCACACGCTCGTCGCGGTACCCGAGGACGACGGCTCCCTCCGGTTCGACATCCGCCTCCAGGGCGAGAACGAAACCGTGTTCTTCGACTTCTGAGCCCGACCGCGACCATGTTCCGCCGACGGCCGCGTCGGACCGAGGTCACTGCATCACCGCGACCGCCCCGGAAGGCTCGCACGCAGTTCCTCACATCTCCCCCTTTTTTTGCCAGGAGGCACCATGTCCGTGATCGTCCCCCTCTGCGCAGACACCGAAGGCGAGGCTGTCTGACATGGCCGGCACCACGAGCTATCCCATCGCCGCCGGGCGTTATCAGGGCCGAAGCGTCATGGTGACCGGGGGCGCGAACGGACTGGGCTACGCGGCCGCGGCCCGCACGGCCGCCGAAGGCGCGACGGTGGGCATCATCGACCTGAAGCAGGACGCCGTCGACGACGCCGTCCGGCGACTGCGCGACCAGGGCCACAACGCCTTCGGTTACGTCGCCGACGTCACCGACGAAGAGGCCGTCAAAGCCTCCCTCGCCGACTTCCACGCCAAGGCCGGTTCACTCGACGTCCTGGTCACCATGGCCGGGATCTTCCCGTGGGTCGAGTTCTCGGAGATGACCCAGGAACTGTGGCGCCAGGTCGTCGACGTCAATCTCGGCGGCACCTTCGTGTGCAGCCACGCGGCGATGCCGTACATGAAGAGCCAGGAGTACGGCCGGATCATCACCGTGTCGTCGGGCACGACCATGATCGGCACACCGGGCCAGGCCGCGTACATCGCCAGCAAGAGCGGCATCATCGGTCTCACCCGCGCCCTCGCCCGCGAAGGCGGAGCGCACGGTGTCACGGCGAACTGCGTCCTGCCCGGCCTGATGGCGACCGATCACGTCCTCTCCATGCGGGACGACGTCGACGACTTCTTCGCGGCGGTCACCTCCGGCCAGTGCGTTCCGCGCCGGGGCGAGCCGGAGGACATCGCGGACGCGGTCGCCTACCTCGGCAGTGAGGGCTCCTCGTTCGTCACCGGCCAGCAGCTGTACGTCGGCGGCGGCGACCGGTTCGTGTAACCCGCCCATCGGGCACGGGATTTGGGGAAGGGCCGGACGTCGTGTCCGGTCCTTCCGCCTTTCCGCGGCGCAGACGCGGTGCGCCCGGGAGGAGCGACGGGATGTGCCGCGTTCCACAACTCCCTTTCCGCGCCTGCTCGGAGGGGGTGCCCGCACCGTCAGGACGCCCGAGCCCGGTTCCGCTTCAGGTACCGCTCAGGTGCGCCCGGCACAGTGAGCGCGCACGGCCGGTCGTCGCGGACCGGCCCAAGCGGAGGGAGCCGGTAAGGATGACCCAGGACGCTGCGCGGCACAAGAGGAACACATCCCGTAGGCAGGTGCTCGTCGCCGGAGGGGCGGCGGTCGCCGTGGCCGGCACAGGTGTCGTGCTCGCCTCGAACGCTCTCGCCGGTGAGACACCGGCCGAGGCGAAGAGGGCGGAAACCGCAGCCGGAGAAACGTGCTACCGGCTGAGCGCGGAAGCCATCGAGGGCCCCTACTACATCGACGCGGACAAGATTCGCGCGGACATCACCGAGGACAAGGAGGGCGTGCCTCTGGCCCTGGTCATCAAGGTGATCGACGCAGAGACGTGCGAGCCGGTGCGGGCCGCGGCGGTCGACGTCTGGCACTGCGACGCGCTCGGCATCTACTCCGGGTACGAGAGCATCGGTTCCTCCATGCCTCCCGGCCTGCCCACCGAGCCGCCGCCCACGGACGGCTCCGGCGGTGAGGAGGTGCACATCGAGCCCACCGACAACGAACGCTACCTGCGCGGCACCCTGCGCACCGACCGCGAGGGCAAGGTCCGTTTCATCAGCATCTTCCCCGGCTGGTACGAGGGCCGGGCCGTGCACATCCACACCAAGGTGCACATGGACGGGACCTGGACCGACGGCGGCTACGAGGGCGGCCGGACCTGCCACACCGGCCAGCTCTACTTCGAGGAGGAGGCCGTCCTGGCCGTCGCCGCCACGGAGCCGTACTCGGGCAGCACCGTTGAGCGTGTCACCCTCCCCGAGGACATCCTGTACGACGACAGCGGCGCCACGGGCGGCCTGCTGACTCTCCGCTACGACAAGAAGCGGATCGCGGAGGGCGTCATCGCCTCGATCACGGTGGGCGTGGACCCGGAGACACCGACGACGGCGAAGTGATCCCACAGCCGCATACCGGGGCCCGTGCCGGTCTGCGCGGGCCCCGGTGCCGGGGCTGAGGGCGACGGCCGCCGTGGCCCGCCGTGTCGGAGAGCGTCAGACGACCGTGTAGCCGCCGTCCACGACCAGGTTCTCCCCGGTGATGAACGAGGAGTCGTCGGAGACCAGGAACAGCGCGGCGCGTGCAATGTCCTCGGGTGTGCCGGGCCGCTTGATGATCTGGTGGTCGAGGAATCCCGCGACAGCACCCGGCATCTCCTTGATGTTCTCGGTGGCCGGCGTAAGGATCAGCCCGGGGCTGACGGCGTTCACGCGGATACCGACGGGCCCGCCCTCGTTGGCCAGCTCACGCGTCATCCCGATCACGCCGTGCTTCGTGGCGGCGTGGGCGAACCCACCGGGACCGGACCGGATCGAGTTGATGCCCTGCATGGAAGCGGTGTTCAGGATCGCCCCGCCACCGGCGGCGACCATGTGGGGCCAGACCGCCTGGGTGACGTGGAAGACGGTGTCGAGTTCGTTGCGGAGCGCCGTGTGCCAGGTCGTCACCGGCATCTCCGCGATGGAGCCGAACTCCGCTTTCGCCGCGTTGTTGTACAGGATGTCGATGCGCCCGTACTCCTCGACGGCGCCCGCGATCCACGCGTTCACGGCCGCCCGGTCGGTGAGGTCCAGCGGGTGAGTCGAGGTCATCGTCCCGCCGGCCTCACGGACGAGCCGGACCGTTTCCTCGGCGCCGCCGGTCTTGATGTCAGCGCCGACGACGACCGCTCCCTCCTGGGCGAAGAGCAGCGCGGCGGCGCGTCCCTGCCCGCCGCCCGTACCGGTGATCACAGCGACTTTTCCGTGCAAACGTTTGATCATGGCGCCACCTTCGCATTCGCGCCGGGTGCCGGGCAGTGACCCAGGTCCCGGCACGCCGCGCGGCCCGGTCATGCCTGCCCGCCCCGTACGCGGGCACGTCGGCGAACGGCACCACGGGCGGGCCGCACGTACGAAGGGCCGGACGCGAGTGCGTCCGGCCCCTCTGGGGGGGTGGGAGACCTACCGTGCCGCGGGGTCCGTCACCCGCACAAAGGCCCAGCCGTCCCGGGAGGTGCGCTCGAAGTCCGCCGCGAAGCCCTGGTCGGCCGACATGCGCTCGACGTATCTCGCCGTGACCGCGGCCCTCTCGTCCTCGGGACGCAATGCCGTCGTGCTGCCGTCGGCGAGCATCTGGACGGGGAAGAACCCCGCCTCCGCCACCGGCCGCTCGCCCTTGCGCAGGGTGAGCGCGACGACCATGGACCGGCGGGCCTCCTCGGCGAAGGGCCACAGCTCGAACTCCTCGGCCGGCGGGCGCATCGAGGAGAGTTCGCCGTAGCGTTTCATCGAGTTCGCACGCATCTGCGGGGTCACGGAGGGTCCGACGAAGTGGTGGACGAGCGCGCCCGTGCCGTAGAAGATCGGCCGCCCGCCGTGCCACTCGACCGGACGCAGGGCGTGGTGGTGCGTGCAGAGCACGGCGTCGGCGCCGTGGTCGATCGCGTCGCGCGCGAGCCGGGGCTCGTAGTCCATCAGCTGCTCGAGGACGTGTGAGTAGCCCCAGTGCATCGACACGACGACGACCTCGGCCTGTTCCCGTGCGATGGCGATCGTGTCACGCATCCGCTGCTGGTCCTCGGGCACCGCTGCGGTGGTGATCAGCGGCGGGATACCCGGCTCCCAGAAATTCTCGTCGGGGTCGAGGTAGGACGTCGTGACACGCAGCGGCGCGAGCCCGGGGCGGTTGGGGCGCGCCTCGTACCCCTTGGGGAAGACCGTACTGAAGCCGAGGATCGCCACCCGCACCCCGTTGTGCTCGGTCACGTAGGGGCGCACGGCCTCTTCGAGATCGGCACCGGCGCCCAGGACATCGATCCCGAGCCCTTCGAGTGTCGCCCGGGTGTCGTCCAGCCCGACGTAACCGCCGTCGAGAGCGTGGTTGTTCGACGAGGTCATCACGGTGAACCCGGCGGACGCGAGCGGCGCCGCCCGGTCGACGGTGGTACCCATGAAGTGCTTGTGCGACGGCGACTTGGCCGGCCGGTCGCAGTACACGCCTTCACAGTTGCCTAGAACGATGTCTCCCGGCGCGAGGACCGGCACCACCGGCGCGAACGCCGCCTCGCCGTTGTCGACGTCGGTGAAGACGTCGCCGGCTGCTCTCATGTCAACGATTCCCTGGGTCACAGCGGCAGTGAATCCGCTGTCTCCCGGGCGGATCAGTGACTTCGGTCCTGCTCAGGGGACGATGCCCGGGCCAGGCTGCATGGCATGGCACGCATTCCACTGATCCCTTCCGACGATCCCGACGCCGTCCGGCACGGAGTGTTCAGCTCCTTCGAGGCCGAGCAGCGGGAACCGATCGACCTGTACCGGGCGCTCGCGAACGTTCCCGAGCTGCTCCTCGCCTACCGGTCCCTGCCTCAGCATCTGCGGCACGCCGCCACCACGCCCCGCCGCTTGCGAGAGCTCGCCGTCCTCAGGGTGGCGCAGCTGGTCCGGTCGGCGTACGAGTGGAGCCACCACCGCCCCATGGCACTGAAGGCGGGCGTGACGGAGGCGCAGATCGACGCGCTGGCGTCATGGCGGGACTCCGACCGGTTCGACGCCGATGAGCGCCCTGTACTGGCCACGGTAGAGGCCGTGCACGACATCAGGCTCTCGGACGCGGAGTTCACGGCCCTGGAGGAGCGACTGGGCCGCCACGGCGCCGTCGAGATCGTCGTGGCGGTCGCTCAGTACGAGGCCACCGCTAGGATCATCCAGGCGCTCGGCGTCGACGTCGAGCCGTCGTACGCGTCACACCTTGTCGGCTTCGAACAGGTCAGAGCATAAGTGCCGCGAGGCGGTCGAGCTGGGTGAGGTCACAGGTGACCGGCAGGAAGGCCAGCTCGTCCGCCCCGGCGGCGCGGAACGCCTCCGCGACGCCCATGGTCGTCGGCTCGTCGAGGGGCGAGCCGACGACCAGATGGTCGGCCGCCGGTCCCAGGAACCCGAAGTACCGGCGGAGGAAGCCCTCGGCGGCGTCACGGCGGTCCGGGCCGAGGCTGAAGTAGCGCTGTGCGTAGAGCCGGGGGCGTCCTTCGCGGCCGTGTCGGGACCACGCCTCGCGTACACCCACGGCGCCCGTCGCGAAGTCGTCCGGTGAACCGACGGCGAAAGTCCACCCGGCGGCGTACCGGGCGACCCGGTCCCAGGTTTTCCGACCGGCCCCGCCGATCAGGACCGGGATCTCCGCCGGCGGCCGCGGGCCGACGACGTCGTACTCGCCCACCCCGCCCCATATCGTGGCCATCTCCTCCAGCATGGTCTCCAGACGGCGGTGCCGCCCTCGGTGCTCGGCGCCGGCCAGGCGGTAGTCGACCTCGCGGTCACCGACCCCGACGCCGAGTTCCAGCCGGCCGTCGAACAGGACCTAGAGAGAGGCGAGCTGCTTGGCCAGCGGGCCGAGGGTGCCCCGGTTGGGGAGGAGAGCGACGCTGGTGCGCAGCCGGACGCGTTCGGTCACCGCCCCGGCGGCGGCGAGGACGCTGAGCGGTTCCAGTTGGTTCCAGGCGAAGCGGTCGGTCGCCACGAGGGCGGCGAATCCGAGCTGTTCGGCGCGCCTGGCCCAGGCGAGTAGGTCCTCTCGCCCGGCGCCCGGCACATGGGAGGGCAGCCCTACTGCGATGTCCATGTCAGCCTAGTCCGGGGTATGAGCCTTGTGGTCCGCGATGACGGGGCCGAGGTTGCCGACGTTGCGCTGGCGCACGATGTGGCCGTCGGCGTTCACTTCGCTGATCGTGACGGCGTTGTGAGGGTGGACGTTGCCGGAGTGGAGCATGGTGTAGGTCACCACCGCCTCGCAGATGACGGTCGTGGTGTCTCCCGTCTGCACTTCGTAGCCGCTGACCACCCGGTGCTCGATCTCCTTGGCGACCGGGAGCACCATGTTCTTCACGTGGGCCGTGATGGCCTCACGGCCCACGATGGAGTCCGTGTCCCCGAAGCGCACGGTCGCGTTCTCGTCGAAGAGGTCGAAGGCACCGTCCAGGTCTCCCGCGTCGATGAGCGCGTAGTAAGTCCTGACGGTCTCAAGCGGTGTCGGCATGCTCACTCCAGTTGTTAGTCTCCGGGACCGAGGCGGACACTACGAACGTCGGCCGCCCCAAGAAGTGACGAAAGTCCGCTGCCGCGGGCGGCGGACACAGGTCACAGCGGGCAGCGAGACCTCCGCCGCACTCTGAGAAGGTGACGACTACTTCTTCTTCTCTCAATGAACTGTCCTCTTCGGCCGAGCTGACCTCTGAGGAATTCCGGCACGTCATCGGGCACTTCCTCAGCGGTGTGACCGTGGTGACGACGACGCTCGACGGAAAGAGGTTCGGGACCACCGCCAGCGCGGTGACGTCGCTGAGCCTCGAACCGCCGATGGTGGTGCTGTGTCTCAATCGCGTCTCTTCGACGTCCCAGGCGGTATTGGAGGCAGGGCGCTTCGCGCTCAACATCCTCACCGAGGAAGGCGGGGCGCTCGCGGCTCGGTTCGCGACCAAGGGATCCGACAAGTTCGACGGTGTCGAGACGACGCTCAGCAGCACGGGACTTCCTCTGTTCCCGTCGTCACTGGCGTGGGTGGAGGCAGAGGTCTCGGAAACCCTCACGGTGGGAACCCATACTCTCTTCGTGGGCCGGGTGTTCCAGGCAGAAGCGCAGCCTGGCCTGCCACTGGCCTACTTCCGGGGCCGCTTCGGCAAGTTCACCCCGTGAGGCCGTGCGGCGCGTGAACGGCTGGTCGCCGGCAACGGTGACCTGAGTCGCAGCCGATGGGCGAACGACGCGGCAGGCTCGCTGCCATGACACGCTTCAGCATGATCCAGGACGGCCTGGACCTGTCCCGTCCCGACGTGACCACCCCCGAGGAGATCGCGGCCTTCCACGCCGAGTACGAACGGACGAAAAAGGGCCGCCTCGACTCGTTCGAGTTCTGGATCGAGTTCCGCCCCGACGTGCTCAAGCGGCACAAGGCGAGGTCACGCCACTTCTTCGGAGAGGAAGCCGCGCGGTTCCAGGTCCCGATCCAGATGCTGGCCATCCACCAGTACACGATCGAGGGCTTCCGAGACGGTATCGGATACGAGATACGCCTGGCGAAGTCGAACGGGGCTCAGCGCAGCGATATTCTCGACACCCTTTCCGTGGCGAACATCCACTCCGGCCACCAGGGGATGTACGCGGCGTACGCCGAGGCTTCCCACCTCCGCGAGTACGTCGACCCGCCGATCACCGACCGCTTCCCTCCGAGCTGGGAATTCGACCCGAACGCGTTCGACTCGGGGATGGACTACGACTCGATGGAGGCGTCGCTGGCCGACATCGACGCGCTGATGGACTGGTACACGTCCACCCTGGGAGAGATCCCCCGGTACGCGCGGCTGCTCGCACGGCATCGCCCCGGCCTCCTGAAGGCCTACCGGAACCGGTACGAGCACGCCATCAGGGACTCGCTGCCCAAGCAGATGCTTCCCTACCTGCTGCTGAACCACAGCACGGTCAAAGGCGACGAGGACGCCATCCGCGAGAACGTGCTGCTCGGCCGCGCACTCGGCATGACCACGGAACAGCTCCTCGACTCGATCGGGCTGGCGGTGCTCTTCGCCGGGATCGAGGTACTGGGACCGGTGGAGCGCTGCGCGGGAGACGAACTCGGTCTCTAGGTTGTGACCGCGGGTCGTTGCCCTACGGTTCGATCGCCCTCGGCAGCTCGGGCCGCTGCCCGGACGGGGAGCTCTCCGGCAACGTCAAACCGGTGGCGCCCCCTTCCAATTACATGACGTCCGTCAACGAAGGAGCGACCATGCATCCTGGACTCACCCGCTCAGGCCAGGTCCAGGGACGGGATGAGAGCGGCGTATGCAGCTGGCGGGGGATCCCCTATGCCGAGGCGCCGTGGGGGGAGCACCGGTTCGCGGCGCTTCGGCCCCGGGCATCCTGGGAGGGGGTGCGTGACGCGACGGTCCACGGGCCGCCGGCGCCGCAGATCGTGCAGGAAGGGGGGCCCGGTCTCCAGGAAACGGGTGACCCGGCTCCGGACTGCCTGACGATGAACGTGTGGGCGCCCGCCGAGCCCGCCGGGGCCGTTCCGGTGATGGTGTGGATCCACGGCGGAGCGTATGTGTCCGGCGCCGGCTCCCAGTCGCTCTACGACGGCACCGCTCTGGCCCGCCTCGGCGTGGTGGTGGTCACGGTGAACTACCGCCTAGGGGTGGAAGGGTTCGCATGTGTCGACGGCGCCGTGTCCAACCGCGGTCTGCTCGATCAGATCGCGGCACTGGAGTGGGTGCGCGACAAGATCGCCGCCTTCGGAGGCGATCCGGCGCAGGTCACCGTCTTCGGTGAGTCCGCCGGCGGCGGTTGCGTTCTCGCGTTGCTGGCGATGCCCCGGGCCCGAGGACTGTTCCAGCGGGCCATCGCGCAGAGCGTGCCGCGGCCCTTCTACACTCCGCCGCTGGCGCGTTCGGTCACCCGGGCCGTCGTCACTGCCGCGATCGGCACCCGAGGCGCCTCGGACGGTTCCACGGACGAGCAGTCGGTGGGTGCGGAAACCCTGAAGGCGTTCACCCCGCAGGAGATGGGGGATGCCGCGGTCTCCGTGGTCGGACGGATGCCGTCGGCGGGCGAGAGCGAGCAGGGCCTGCTTGTGCCCCTTCCCCTCGCTTCGCTTGCGCTGGTAGTAGGCCTTGGAGGCCGGGCACGTCGTGATGCTGACCATCGCCGACAGGTACATGCTCCGCAGCAAGCCGCGGTGGTACCGCTTGGGCCTGCGCAGGTTGCCGCTGACCCGGCCGGAGTCGCGGGGCCTGGGGGCCAGGCCGGCGAAGCCGGCCAGCCGGTCGGCACCGCCGAAAGCGTCCATGTCGCCGCCGGTCGCGGCGATGAACTCGGCACCGAGCCTGACGCCCATGCCGGGCAGGCTGCGGATCACCTCGGCGTGCGGATGTTCGCGAAACTTGGCCCCGATCAGGCCGTCGAGCTCGGCGATCTCCTCATCGAGGGCCATCACCCCCTTCGCCAGGCGGGCCACCATGGCGGCGGCCAGCTTCTCGCCCGGCAGTGCCGTCATCTGGGCCTCAGCGGCCTGAACCGCTGTCTTCGCGAGCGTGGCGGCGCCGCGGACCTTGCGGTTCTTCAGCCAGGCCTCGATCCGCTTCGCGCCCGCCCGGCGGATCGCGGCCGGGGTCTGATAACCGGTCAGCAGCATCACCGGGCCCTTGTTGACCAGGTCCAACGACCGCTCCAATGCCGGAAAGATCTCCAGCAGTTGAGCGCGGAGCCGGTTGATCTGCCGGGTGCGGTCGAAGACCACGTCCAGGCGGCGGGTGGTCAGGGTGCGCAGGTCGACGGCGATCTCGTCGCCCGGCCGCAGCAGCCCCACATCCCGGCGGATGCGGGCCTGGTCAGCGATGACGAACGCGTCCCTGGCATCGGTCTTGCCCTCGCCGCGGTAGGTGGCCGAGGCCCGGTAGACCGCCAGGCCGGTGAGGTAAGCCATCGGCTGACCGTGGCCGAGCAGCAGGCCGATGAGCAGGGCGGCACCACCATGATTGAGGTCGACGGCCCACAGCACGTCGGTGGATATCTCCAGCACGTCACCGATGAGCTCAAGCAGTTCGCTCTCGTCGTTCAGGACCCGGCGGGACAGCAGCCGTCTGCCGTCCGTGTTGATCACCACGCAGTGGTGGTGTTCCTTGCCGATGTCCACTCCGGCCCAGATCTCGGGCACGTTCCCTCCGCCAGCTCGCCGTCACTGCACACCCGCAGACGACCTCGCCGACGTTGTCCTACAGCAGCGATCGAGTCGCGTCTCCCAATTGGCGGTCGAGTCGTCGCGGGGCTCCGGGCGGCCAAGTCCTTTGAGCCATCGAACCGGCGCAAGCATGACAGCCATACCCAGAGCCCTGGGCCCTCCGATCTTACGAATGACCAGATCAGACCCACGTATTGAAAGGTAGGACCAGCATGTCCCAGCACGTTCGGGGTGTCATCGCCCGCGGCAAGGGGGAACCGGTACGCGTCGAAACGATCGTCGTGCCCGATCCGGGACCGGACGAGGCGGTGGTGAAGGTGCAGGCGTGCGGCGTCTGCCACACCGACCTGCACTACCGCGAGGGCGGCATCAACGACGACTTCCCCTTCCTCCTCGGACACGAGGCCGCCGGTGTCGTCGAACAGGTCGGCCCCGGTGTGACGGAGGTCGCTCCCGGTGACTTCGTGATCCTCAACTGGCGTGCGGTGTGCGGGAAG
Organism: Streptomyces sp. NPDC085946; assembly: GCF_044540485.1. Classification (NCBI taxonomy): domain Bacteria; kingdom Bacillati; phylum Actinomycetota; class Actinomycetes; order Kitasatosporales; family Streptomycetaceae; genus Streptomyces; species Streptomyces sp. NPDC085946. Next base: position 31,140 of record NZ_JBITSF010000045.1, read on the forward strand.
TGCCGCGCCTGTCTGCGCGGACGCCCGCAGTACTGCTTCGACACGCACAACGCCCGGCAGAGGATGACCCTCACCGACGGCACCGAGCTCTCCCCGGCCCTCGGCATCGGCGCCTTCGCCGAGAAGACCCTGGTCGCGGCTGGGCAGTGCACCAAGGTCGACCCGGCCGTCTCCCCGCAGGCCGCGGGACTGCTCGGCTGCGGGGTGATGGCCGGGATCGGCGCGGCGATCAACACCGGGAACGTCGGCCGGGGCGACACGGTGGCGGTCATCGGCTGCGGCGGCGTCGGCGACGCGGCCGTCGCCGGATCGCGCCTGGCCGGCGCGGCGCGGATCATCGCCGTGGACATCGACGACCGCAAGCTGGAGACCGCCCGCGCGATGGGCGCCACCCACACCGTCAACTCCCGCGCCACCGACCCGGTCGAGGCGATCCGCGAGCTGACCGGCGGCTTCGGCGCCGACGTCGTCATCGACGCGGTCGGCCGCCCGGAGACCTACCGGCAGGCGTTCTACGCCCGCGACCTGGCCGGCACCGTCGTCCTCGTGGGTGTGCCCACCCCCGAGATGAAGCTCGAATTGCCCCTGCCGGACGTCTTCGGCCGCGGCGGCGCCCTGAAGTCGTCCTGGTACGGCGACTGCCTGCCCTCCCGGGACTTCCCGATGCTCATCGACCTCTTTCTCCAGGGCCGCCTCGACCTCGACGCCTTCGTCAGCGAGACCATTACCCTCGACGAGGTCGAGGACGCCTTCGCCCGCATGCACAAGGGGGACGTCCTGCGCTCGGTGGTCCTCCTGTGACGACCACCGCTCGCATCGAACGCGTCGCCACGGCCGGCACCTTCAGCCTCGACGGCGGCACATGGGACGTCGAGAACAACGTGTGGATCGTCGGTGACGACCGGGAGGTGGTCGTCATCGACCCCGCCCATGACGCCGCCGCCGTCGCAGCGGCCGTCGGTGACCGGCGCCTGGTCGCCATCCTGTGCACGCACGCCCACAGCGACCACGTCAACGCGGCCCCGGCACTCGCCGAGGCGACCGGTGCGCGGGTCCTGCTCCATCTGGACGACCGTCTGCTGTGGAAGCAGGCCCACCCCGAGCACGACCCGGGAGGCTACCTCTCCGACTACCAGCGCATCGACGTCGCGGGTACGGAACTGCGGGTGCTGCACACGCCCAGGCACACCCCCGGATCGATCTGTCTGTACGCGCCCGGTCAGGGAGTCGTCTTCACCGGCGACACCCTGTTCGCCGGCGGTCCCGGAGCGACCGGCCGGTCGTACTCGGACCTCCCCACCATCATCCGCTCGATACGGGACCGCCTCCTCACCCTGCCCGCCGCCACGCGGGTCCGCACCGGACACGGTGAGGACACGAGCATCGGTGCGGAGGCGCCCTGTCTGGACGAGTGGATCGCCCGCGTCGGCTTGTCCCCGGCGCCTACCGACGCTGGGCGGCGTCCTCGGAGGCGTACGGGCGAAGAGACTGCTCGGCCTCGCGCAGGCGATCCCGGTACACGGCGACCTTGGACAGCTTGACGTCCTCGTAGCCGCGGACGAGGTCGGGCAGGACCGCCAGTTCCACCGCCCCCTCCATCGTGGTGACATCGAGTTCCGGCGGCAGCCGCTCGATCGTCTCCCCGCCTGAAATCGCAGGCTTAAGTCTGTGGCCTGTTTTCATGTCTCGGGGTCCTCGTGCCGTCGAAGTCATGCTGTCCGATGAGGAGCGCGCTGAGTTGCTGTGCTGGGCGGGCGGGGCGGTGGCGCCCCGTCTCGTCGAGCGGGCACGCATCGTCTTGGCGTGCGCGGACGGGAAGCCAAATACACGGGTTGCGGCGGAGTGCAAGGTAACCGCGGACACGGTGAGGAAGTGGCGGTCGCGGTTTGCTGCCCGGCGGATGGCCGGGCTTGCGGATCAGCCGCGGCCGGGCCGGCGCAAGGCGGAGCTGGTATTCGGCGATGACGAACGGGCTCAGCTGATGCGCCTGGCGAGATCCTGCTCGGGCTCATCCCCGGCGCCGGCGGCACGCAGCGCCTCGCCCGCCTCGTGGGGCCGTCGAAGGCCAAGGACCTGATCTTCACCGGCCGCCAGGTGACGGCTGAGGAGGCTCTGCGGATCGGGCTCGTCGACCGGGTCGTACCGGCCGGCGAGGTGTACAAGGCCGCCTTCGCCCGGGCGTCCCGGCTCGCCGCCGGACCGGCCCTGGCCCTGCGAGCCGCCAAGGAAGCCGTCGACCAGGGCCTCAACACCGACCTGGCGACCGGACTGGCCATCGAACGCGCCCTGTTCTCCGGCCTGTTCGCCACCGAGGACCGCGAGACCGGCATGCGGAGTTTCGTCGAGGAGGGGCCCGGCCGGGCGCGGCTCCGCTGAGCGCCCGCGTGCGGCGGCACAGGGGGAGGAACGATGTACCGTTCCTCCCCCTTCGGCGTGCTCCTCGGTGACGCGTCGCGGTCATACCGGCCGACAGGGGAGGATGCCACCCGCCCCGCACGCGTGCACGGGTACGGGCAGTCCACACCCGCAGCATCCTGCACGCCGACGGGGCGGGCAGCCGATCCGGCACCCCCTCGTATGCGTTGCCCTGTCCGGGCGGGTCGAGCGTGCCCTGCGGACACATCTGCCGGACGGTCACCGGCTGGCCGTGGCGCATGACGACCTCATGATCGCTGTCGCCATGGTCTTCGGTGCCGTTACCGGCCCCCACCCGCGAGCAGCGGGAACGCCGAGCATGGGCGGCATGGCGGCTGCTCGGTGTCGAGGTGGGACCGGTGCGGCCCTTCGAGGAGTGACAGAGGAAGAGGGGTCTCAGCCGCCGTTGGACTGACGGATGCCGTCCGCCAGCGCGTCGAAGGTGTACAGGTAACCCCCGGCGGGCCCGCTGACGGTCATGTAGGCTCTCCTGCCTCCGGGGGTGATGGCCACGTTCGTCGCCGATTTGAGCTCCTTGCCGGCGCGGGCGGGGACCTCGACGGTCGCCAGGCGTTCACCGTGCCGGCCGTACACCGCCATCGCGGGCCGGCCGTGCAGGGCCTGGTAGAGGTTGCCGTCCGCGTCCACGGCGATCGAGTCGGTCTGGGCGAGCCCGCCGTCCACCCGGATGGCGGTGTGCTGGGAAGTGACCCCGCCCTTACCGTCGAGCAGGAGGTAGGAGACACGGTTCTGCGTGAGTTCGCTGACCCACAGTCCGCGGTACTCCGTGTCGAACGAGATTCCGTTCGGCGCCGCCAACTCGTCCGCCAGGATGGTGGCGTTCTTCCCTTCGCGGTCGATCCGTACCACGCGCCCCTTCGCCTCGCCTTCGGACATGCCGTGCGAGTCGCTGATGTACAGGTTGCCGTCCCGGTCGAAAGCGAGGTCGTCGGGGTTCATCGGGGCCCCGTCGACCTTTCCTGAGAAGAAGGTCCGCCGGTCACCGCCGTCGGAGGCCAGGCTGACGATCTCGCCGTGGGAGAAGTCGGTCAGGTATATGCGTCCGTCGTAGGGGCTGAACTGAGCCGAGGTGTAGGTGCCGCGGTTGTCGGTGTGCAGCTGACGCGACGTCTTCTTCCTCACGTCGACACGCAGCACCTTGGGCTCGCCGGCCGGTGCGGTGACGTCGACGACGAGCAGGTTGCCGTCCGCGTCGAAGGTCGGACCCTCCAGCAGGGTCATGCCGGTCTCGGAGTGCACCTTCGTCAACTGCATGACCTTTTGGGCGCGGATGGTTCTGTCCGCGCCGGTGGCGGCCGCGGGGTCCACGTCGGCGCCGCCGGCTGTCCCCGTACCGCATCCGGTGAGGGCCAGCAGGCCGATCGCGACGAGCCTGGTGAGGGGTCGGATCGGGAGTCGTTGCATGGGGGTCACTCTTCCTGTCCGAGGTGTGCGGAAGCTTTCACCGCCTTAACCGGACAACACTGTCCGGTTCTTGTTACGGTAGTGCATGCCCGCCCAATTCCGTTGATCGAAACTCCACTTGGCGAACAGGGCGGCTTCCTGGCAGTGAACCGGAAGAATTGAGGTCCCCCCACATGACAAACCCGGCAACGTTGTCCTCCGAGGAGCTGACCGAGCTGAGGCGGCGCTACCGCCTCGAACGGGAGCGACGCGTGCGCCCGGATGGTAGCCGGCAGTACCTTGCCGCCGACGCCGAGTTCGGCTACTACGCCGACGATCCGTACGCCGGGGAGGCGGCCGGACGCGAGCCGCTGCGGGACCGGGTGGACGTTGCTGTCATCGGCGGCGGATTCGGCGGCATCCTGGCAGGCGCGCGGTTGCGCCAGCAGGGCATCGGGCGGGTCCGCATCCTGGAAAAGGGCGGTGACTTCGGAGGGACCTGGTACTGGAACCGGTACCCCGGCATCCACTGCGACATCGAGTCGCACGTGTACCTGCCGATGCTCGACGAGACCGGGTATGTGCCGGAGTGGAAGTACGCCCCCGGAGAGGAGATCCGCCGCCACGCGGTACGGATCGCGGAGAAGTTCGACCTCTACGCGGACGCCCTGTTCTCCACGGCCGTCACGTCCCTGACCTGGGACGACACCTCGCAGGCGTGGATCGTCACGACCGACCGGGGCGACGAGTTCCGGGCTACCTACGTCGTTACGGCGACCGGCACCATGTCCGAGCTCAAGCTGCCCGGCATCCCGGGCATCGAGAACTTCAAGGGGCACACCTTCCACACGTCGCGCTGGGACTACGGCTACACCGGCGGCACCCCGGACGGCGGCCTGACCGGGCTCGCGGACAAGCGCGTCGGGGTCGTCGGCACCGGCGCCACCGGCGTCCAGGTCGTCC
>NZ_JBITSF010000046.1:0-31749 GCF_044540485.1 Streptomyces sp. NPDC085946
TCAGCGTCTCCGACGGCACCCCTCGGACCCGGTGACACCACCCCCCAGGTCATCCCATCGACAGGGGGCAACAGCCATGCCGGGCCCGGAGGCCAACGGCCCTCTTGCAGGACCGCGAAAAAGATAACGGGAGCAGATCCGGTCGAACTCGGCGGGGGCCATCCACGCGGGACCATCCCCGCAGGCGCGGGGAGCAGGTCATCGAAAACGGCCGCGTCCGGCACCCCGTGGAACCATCCCCGCAGGCGCGGGTGAGCAGATGCTGAAGACCCCGACCATCTGGTCTGGCCCGGGACCATCCCCGCAGGCGCGGGGAGCAGGGCACGTCCACGTCCCGCGTCGAGCCGTCGTTCGGACCATCCCCGCACGCGCGGGGAGCAGAGTAGGGCGACTAGGGTTTCCAGCCGCCGGCCGGAACCATCCCCGCGGGTACGAGGAGCAGATGTCGGCGACCTTCTGGGCGCCGGCGCCGTAGGGGCCATCCCCGCGGACGCGGGGAGCAGGAACCCCCGCCGTCTCCTTCGGCGAGGGCTCGGGGACCATCCCCGCGGGTGCGGGGAGCAGATCAAGCTCTCCGGGAAGGAGATGAAGGACGCGGGACTATCCCCGCGGGTGCGGGGAGCAGCCGACGCTGAAGTGTGACTTCAGGCTGGTGCTGGGGCCATCCCCGCGGACGCGGGGAGTAGGACGCCGGCCTGCAGTGCGGCCTCACGGAGGCGGGACCATCCCCGCGGGCGCGGGAAGCAGGTCGTCCAGTCGGATGCGGTCGGTCATGCGGCGGGACCATCCCTGCGGACGCGGGGAGCAGGCCACGAACGGCGGCGAGGCCTCGTTCACCGAGGGATCATCCCCGCACGCGCGGGGAGCAGGCGGTGTCGTCCAGGTACCGGACCTTGATCGGGGCATCATCCCCGCACGCGCGGGGAGCAGAACCTCGACACCCGCCAGGCGCCCGACCACCTGGGATCATCCCCGCACGCACGGGGAGCAGTCAGGCAGAGGCCGGGAGGTTCTCGCTGTTGAGGGATCATCCCCGCACGCGCGGGGAGCAGGCACCCCAGCCTTGGCCTTGGACTTCCGGAAGGGGACCATCCCCGCACGCGTGGGGAGCAGGCGGTGTCGTCCAGGTACCGGACCTTGACCGGGGGACCATCCCCGCACGCGCGGGAAGCAGCCGTCCGTGGCATCGGGTAACAACGTGCCGTTGGGACCATCCCCGCACGCGCGGGGAGCAGTCGGGCAACGCCCTCGTCACCGCGGCGGAGAAGGGGCCATCCCCGCGGGCGCGGGGAGCAGCCGGTCGGCATGTACTGCCGAAGGTGCGAGTCGGGACCATCCCCGCACGCGCGGGGAGCAGCATCCGAGCTAAGGCCCGAACTCTGGGATCCGGGGACCATCCCCGCACGCGCGGGGAGCAGCGGGGCCAGCTCCGCCTCGGCGGCGGCCCGGAGGGACCATCCCCGCACGCGCGGGGAGCAGCTCCACGCCGGCCAGTACGACCGCGAGATGACGGGACCATCCCCGCACGCGCGGGGAGCAGGTCCCCGACGACGACGACCCGATGCGGAAGGGACCATCCCCGCACGCGCGGGGAGCAGGGTCGGGACGCGACCGCGGAGCAGCTCGCCCCGGGACCATCCCCGCACGCGCGGGGAGCAGTAGCCCTGGAGGTAGGCGGTGGAGAGCAGCTGGGGACCATCCCCGCACGCGCGGGGAGCAGATCCAGCGCAACGAGACCGACCCGGAGACGGAGGGACCATCCCCGCACGCGCGGGGAGCAGTGGACCAGGATGTCCCCCGTCGCGGTGGACCGGGGACCATCCCCGCACGCGCGGGGAGCAGGTGGACGAACGCGGGCCGGGAGCCTGCGAGGGGGGACCATCCCCGCACGCGCGGGGAGCAGGTGGCTGATCGACTACAAGTCGTCGGCGACTCGGGACCATCCCCGCACGCGCGGGGAGCAGCTGAAGGAGCGGGACGCGGCCCTGTACGAGGAGGGACCATCCCCGCACGCGCGGGGAGCAGGGGTTCGCTGCGTACGCCATGGCGCGCGAGGAGGGACCATCCCCGCACGCGCGGGGAGCAGCCGATCGCCTTCAGACTGTGGGTGTCGTATCCAGGACCATCCCCGCGGGTGCGGGGAGCAGTCGGTCGCGCTCGACCCCAGCAAGGCGGCCGAGGGACCATCCTCGCGGGTTCGGGGAGCAGGCGGGCGGGTTCGTCGGTGCGGCCGCCGGCTCGGGACCATCCCCGCGGACGCGGGGAGCAGCCCGGTTGGCGCACGCGTGCTTCCTTGCCGGTCGGACCATCCCCGCGGGCGCGGGGAGCAGGGCGTGGCGTACTGGCCGAGCAGCGCCACCGCGGGACCATCCCCGCAGGCGCGGGGAGCAGATGAGCCGAGACGCCCAGCTGTCCTACGGGCCGGGACCATCCCCGCAGGCGCGGGGAGCAGTCCGTGACGCTCGTTGCGACGGATGCGGCAGGGGGACCAACCCCGCAGGCGCGGGGAGCAGGTCAGCAGGCCGAGCACCGCGAGGACGACGGCGGGACCATCCCCGCAGGCGCGGGGAGCAGACTGCATCACCTGGGAGTTTCCCGTGGGGGCGGCGCGTTTTCCAGTATTTTCACTGACGCCAGCATTCTACTCAACCTTCACATTCTTCAAGAATGGGCGATTCCAGGGTCGTGCACTACCTACGCCCAGTCCCGACGAAAAATCCCAAGGGCAGTCCAGAAGGTGCTGGTCGGCAAGCCCTCGCGAGCGTGGGGGTGCAGGTTCCGGAAGGTGCGGGGCGGGGCGGCCCACAGGCACCATCCTCGCGGGTGTGGGGAGCAGAGGGTCCCGCCGTCGTACACCAGGCCGCCGCCGGGGCCATCCCCGCACGCGCGGGGAGCAGCCGACCGTCAGCTGCACCTCGCCGCCGCCGGGGCCATCCCCGCACGCGCGGGGAGCAGGAGTCAGGTGGCGGATGCGCGGGTCGTTGGTGGGGACTATCCCCGCAGGCGCGGGGAGCAGGGGCGGCGGAGGCGCGGGCGGAGAGCCGGGCCGGGGCCATCCCCGCAGGCGCGGGGAGCAGCAAGGCACTCAACCAGGGAGAACCCGATGACTGGGGCCATCCCCGCAGGCGCGGGGAGCAGATCGGTTCGTCGGGCGATGTGCCGGACGGCTCGGGGCCATCCCCGCAGGCGCGGGGAGCAGAACCGCCGGTTCGTCACCGAGGTCAAGCCCGGGGGGCCATCCCCGCAGGCGCGGGGAGCAGGACCTCGTGCTGTCGCACGAGGCCGAGGTCGTGGGGCCATCCCCGCAGGCGCGGGGAGCAGGGCCTTGAGGCCGGCGGGCCTGCCCAGCTTCCGGGGCCATCCCCGCAGGCGCGGGGAGCAGCAGGACGGGCCCGGTCTGGAGCAGGGCGCACAGGGCCATCCCCGCAGGCGCGGGGAGCAGCGAACGGCCCTCAGACGGCCGCTCAAGGCTGCGGGGCCATCCCCGCAGGCGCGGGGAGCAGACCTCAATGGGCGCCTTCACCATGCCCTTGTCGGGGCCATCCCCGCAGGCGCGGGGAGCAGAGGAGGCCGGGTTCCTGGCGATGCCGGGGATGGGGGCCATCCCCGCAGGCGCGGGGAGCAGACATCCGCGCCGAGGAGTACGGAGAGAACCCTGGGGCCATCCCCGCAGGCGCGGGGAGCAGCCTGCTTCACCTGCGAGTTTCCCGCGAGGACAGCACGTTTTCCAGCACTTTCACTGACTCCGGCATTCTGCTCAATACTCGGATTCTTGGGAAATTGGTGATGGCAGGACCATGTACCCCCTGCCTACGCCCGGTCCGATTCAAGACAACCCAGGGCAGCTTAGAAGGCGCGGGGCAGCAAGCCCCGCGGGTGCGGGGAGCAACCGATCGGCGTCTCCACCTCCATCGGCCTGTCGGGGCCATCCCCACCGGCGCGGAGGGGCGCTCGATCGGCCGACCGAGGTCGTCGCGAGTGGGACCATCCCCGCGGGTGCGGGGAGCAGCGGACCCAGTCCCCGAGCGCGCCCGGGTCGGTGAGAGCATCCCCGCGGGCGGCGACCGGGACCCGCTCGCCCCGCAGACGAGCGAGGACCACACGCCGTCCTCCCGCACGCCCGCGCCCTGCTCCTGACCGCGGCGCTCCCACCCGGCCGCCCGTGCCCGGCGCCGGCGATGTGGACCGCCCGGACACCGGCCGGCCCTTTCGCCCGGGGGAGACGGCGCCCAGGTGGCGCCGCTGTCGACGGGCGGCACGTCACCGGCGGGAGCAGGCGCCGAGCACGCGGAGCCCTCGCTCACGGCCTGCGACGGTCCCGCTGCACTCGCGGGCACTGCCCAGCAATCCGTGGTGGCCCCAGTCGGCCTGTGCATTCGCGGATACGCGGGGTGAGGGCCGGGCTCTTCCGCCTGGTGAATGCCGAGCCGTCCCTGCGGGCGAGTTCCGGCCGCACGGTCAGTCGCGTGCGGGCAGCCCCAGTTGCTCGGCACGGGTTGCCAGGAGGGCATCCAAGCTGGCATACAGGCCCGGCCAGTTGGCGCGCGGTGTCACTGCGTGGCCGGGCAGGATGTCGAAGGCCAGCGCCAGCCGGATCGCGAGGTGGTACTCGCCCACCGTGGCGAGCCAGCCCGCACACCAGCGGTAGGCGTGGGCCGTGCCCGGCTGGTCGAGGTGGCAGGCGACCACGGGAGCGCCGACCGGCGCCTCCGCTCCCGGCCTCCCGTCGGCCCGCCGCAGCATGTCCATGTCCTGCTCCGAGAACGCGGTGAGGTCGGCGTCCGTACGCCACGGACACCGCGTGCACGGCCAGTCGCGGTACTCGTGCTCGGCGCCCGGCGTCAGATGCCACACCGCAGTCCCGCTGCCCTCCCGGGCCGCGCTGGCCTTACAGGTCTCCTCCACCGATCCCTCCGCCCTGCTCGCTCGGCGCTCGATTATCCCAACGACCGGTGCGGCCGGACTCGGCATGTGACCGGGCGCGCGCCGACCAGCTTGGCATACAGCGGCCACGCCGAACCGCGTCCCCGGAGCGCCCGTGTCGCACGGATCCCGGGGGCCGGCCGGCCCCCGAGGGCGCCACGCTCGGTGTCATGCTCCCCGAGAACACGCTCTGAAGTGGGGAAACGCGTACTTCTGGCCTTCCGGGTGCCGGACGTGACAACGTAACGCCCTGCGCCCCGAGACGTTCGGCCTGCTGCCGGCCTGCCCGGGGCGGCCCCGGCCCTCGCGCCGGCGCCGGGCCGGCGGTTCAGTGCGAGCAACGCCCCTTCGAGCCCGTCCGCCACCCGGTCCCAGGTTGGCCTTCCGTCGCCCTTCCGCTGGGCCGGGCTGCCTGGTTCTGGCCCGTGGGCCGGCCCGCCGGCTCTACGGTGCACCGGTGAGCGACGAGACGATGCGGCCGGCGGGGACGAACTGCCGGCGGTCGACGAGGTCCTGGCCGCGGCGCTGACCGCGCAGGGCGAGGCGGGGTTGCGTGCGCTGGGCCTTCTGCAGGACGCGCGCCGGATTCTGACCGGCGGTTTTCTCCGGCGGCCGGCCGAGGTCGCGGAGTCGTGTCTGCGCGGCGCGGCCGATGCGCTGCTGAGTCTGCCAAGCCCTCGGAAACGGTGGGTCTGAAGGACGCGGCCGCCGCCCTGCTCGACGCGATCGACGCCCGCCCCGGCCCCGGCCCGTCCGGGGTTCCGGCCGCGACGCCGGACGACGAGTCCGCCGCCCCTTACCGCCCGGTGCCGGCGGGGGAGAGCGGTGCTGGCGGCCGAACCCCGGCCGCCGGGTCCCCGCAACCCGCGGCTGTGCCGCAGCCCTCCGCCGGCGGTGCGGGCATGAACGGCGCCAGCGCTGAGGAACAACTCCGGCTGCGTCAGGCGGCCGACGTCCTGCGCGGACAGCTGAAGCGGCCGGGCGGCTACCACCGGGCCCGGGCCGCGGGGATCGCCGAGCGCCTGATGGGAGTCAAGCTCGGCGCCATCGAGGAGGAGGCCCTGGGTGTGTGGCCCGAGCTGTACGGCAAGACGTCGGGCACCCTGCACGGCGGCGTTGCCGACCCGGCCCGCGCCGCCGCCCTCTACCGCAAGCTCCTGGCCGCGGCCCAGGAGTTGCTGATGCTGCTGCCTGGCCGCGCGGGTCCTTGAGCTGGCCGCCCTGAGGGAGCCGGGCGAGGCGGAGGCGCGGGAGCTGGCCGGCTGGGCGGACCCGCGCACCACCGCGTTCTTCTTCCGCTCCGGCCCGGCCGCCACCCGGCTCCCGCTCCTTCACGAGCACGCCCCGCACCTGCTCGCGGCCGACGAAAGGGCCGGCATCTGGCCGGCCGGCCCGTTCCTCGAGCACCTCGCCACCGCATCTCCCGCCACCGCCCGGCCGTGGCTGGCCGACCACGCCGTCCAGCTCGCCGCCGGCCCGTTGGTGCTGGGCGCGCTGCTGCGCCTGGCCGATGCCGGCGTCCTCACCCCGGCCGATATCCGGCGGCTGCTCCCGCACGTCACCATCCGGCCCCCTGCCGGGATACCTGCCGAGGAGGCGAGCCTGGAGCGCCGGCTCGTGGCCGGCTGGGCGGGCACCCTCCCGGTGCCCGCGCGCGACGGGGACTGGCTCCTGGTCGTCGAGGCGCTGCTGAAGGACACCGTCGACCTCGGGCACGCCGGCTTCCTGGCCTACCACGCCGCCCACCAGCGCGCACGCTGGCCGCGAGCCGCTCCCCGAGCTGACCGAGGTCCTCCGCCGGGAGTGGGCCGCCCACCTGCCCGACCACGACGTCATCGGCCTGCTGCGGGATCTGGTGCTGACCGTCCACCCCGCCAGCGGCGGGCCGTTCCGCTGGGCCCGCCCGGCCCGCAACGCGCTGGCGGGCCTGCTGCGCCGCGACATCGAGGCGTCCGCCCGGCAGTTCTGGCACGCGTTCGTCGACCTGGACGAGGTCCGCGTCCTGGACGAGAGGGTCTTTCTGGGCCCGGTCCTCGACATGGGCCCGCTCCTGGCCCGCGCGGTCCTCGATCTCGCCACGGCGGACGCCGCGGCCGGCATCCCGTTCGCCGAGCGGACGCGGGCCTGGCCGCGGATCAGCATCTGCACGACCGGGTGCTCGCCGGCCACCTCGCCGCCCGCACACCCGCCGCCGACACCGACGCCGCGGACGCGGGGGAGTGGTGGGACCAGGCAGTCGAGGCCACCGTGCGGCTGCTGGCTGGCCGGCCGACCCCGGAAGGCGCCCGGCTGGCCGCCCGCGTGCTGGACGCCTGCCCGCCCGAGCGGGCCGCCGGCCTGCATCAGCGGGCCCGCGCGGCACTCGGCCCGGCTCCCGCCGTCGAGGAGATCGACCAGGTTCTGCCGGCCGTCGGCTTGGAGGAGGCTGGCCGCCGGACGAGCCGCTCGCCTCCTGGGTGCGGGTGTGGGCGTGGTCGCCAGTCCTGCCTGCCCCGCTGCTGGCCGCGCTGCGCCGGCGCAGGCCAGCCGGCCCGCCCGACCCGCGGACCGCCGCCCGCCCGCGATCGCGCCATCACACCAACGTCGCCCTGGAAGACCTGCGGGAGCTGACCGCCGCAGCCGGCCCGCTCGCGGCCGCCGCCGCCCTCGCCGCCGCCCCGGACGCAGGCGCGGGCGGCTACACGACCGTGCTGCAGCGCCTCATAGCGGCCGACCCTGCCGCCTGGACCACCGACGTCCCCGCCGTGCTCGACACCCTAGCCCGGCCGGAACTCGCCGCGTTCTACCTCGCCGCCGCGAGCGCTGCGCGCCACCCCGACGCCTTCCCCGCCGGCCCGACCGAGACAGCCCTCGCCGCGCTCACCCTCAGCCGCCCCCTGCCCGCCCCCGCCGACCCACACATCCCCGATGCGGCGGAGTTCGCCGGCCGGGCATGGCCGGCTCTGCTGTGCTTCGTGTGGCGCACCGGTACCGGCCTCGGCGGTGCCCTGCCAGCCGTCCTCGACCACCTGCACGCCCTCGCCGAGCCCCTCACCCGCCCCGCCCCCGCCGCCGACCGCAGACGCCCCGGCAACGCCCGCTCCCCGCGCTGCCGGCCCGGCCGGCGACAAGGAGGAGTTGCCCGCAGGCCTGCTGGACACCCACCCGGCGGTGCGCGCGCTGGACTGCCTCCTCGACTACGCCGCCGGCCACGCCACCAAGGACGGCGCGATGCCCGACGACGTCCTCCGCCTGGTCGCCGACATCCTGACCGCTCGAGGCAGCGACGAGGCGGTCGCCGCCGTGATCGGCGCGCACCTGCCGCTCCTGCACCGCCGCGCCACCGCCTTCACCGCCGCTCACCCCGAGCTGTACGCCCTCGACCCCCAACGCCCCTCCCCGGCCGCCGCATGGCTGCACTGGGGCGGCCCCGATCCGCTGCTGCTCGCCGCCCTGGACCGCAGCCAACTCCTGGCCCCCGTGCGCGTGAACGCGTACGGCGCGGCTGGCCGCGTCGCGTTCGCACTCCTGCTGGACGGCCAGCATGACCTGCTCGGCGACCCCGTGGACGTCTGGCGTGAGCTGGCCGTCGGCCCGGACGGAACCGACGGCGTCTCCCACCTGCTCGCGCCCCTCGTCGTTTCCTCACGGGGCCGCCCTCGCACGGGCGACGCCGCACAGAACCCGGCAGCGGGCGTCCCCGAGGACGTCGCGCGCACGGTGGACGGCAGCGCTTCAAGCTGACCTGCCGCCCGGCACGCTCGCCGCCGCCGGCTACTTCATCTTCTCCGCCCTCCCGGACGAGGCGTGGCTTCCCCTGGCCCGGCGCAGCGCCGAACACACCCCCGCGCAGGACCAGGCCGACAAGGTCGCCGAACGCGCCGCCGCCCACCCGCGCAGCCCCGATGCCCTGCTCCTGGCCGCACACCTGCTCACCCGACCCGTCCCCAGCCCCCTGTACGACGCCGACATCCGCCGCCACGCCCGGGCCCTGCTCCACACCGCCGCCGCACTGCCCGAGACCGAGCGCCCCGCTGAGACGGAGCAACTGCGCCAGGTCCTGGTCGAAGCAGGCGAGGTGGACCTCGCCCAGACGACCGCGGCGGCTGGCCGACCGGGCCCGGGCACCACCGGGTCGGAGTCGGGAATGATCGGAGGGTGACCGACGACCTGCACGCCGGCCCGGCCCTCGAACCGGCACCGCGTCCCCACGGCCCAGACGAGCTATGCGCCCTGTCGGCTTCGCACTGGCTCAGCGTGGACGACCACATGTTCACCGCCCCCGGAGTGTCGGCGACCTTCCGGCTGCAGCTGTTCTGTTCACCGCGGAGGGCGCACCCCCGGTTGCGGTGGTGCCCCAGATCGCTGGCGCGGAGGGCATGAGCCTGATGAACGGGGCAGGGAGGTTCGCGGGCGCGGTGTGGGAACGGCACTGCCCCGACCAGGACCAGCCACCGGTGTGGATGGGGCGACAGCTCTGGCGCAGGAGTCCGTAGGAGACCCGCTTTCGGCGCATGGTGTCCGTCGGCGCCGACCGCTACCGGCCACAGAGCCCGCCCTGGCCGGTGATCACCCACGAGCAACTGCAGGACCTGGCCGGCGCGACCGTCGCCACGGACTGCGGCACCGGCTATCTGCCGCGCGCTGTCGAAGTCGTCCTGCACCGCGTCGATGAGAGGTAGCCCCGGCGCCGCCCGACGGCGGCGAGATTGGTGCCGCCCGGGACCTTGCCTGAGTGACACCAGCTGGCCCGCGGCACGCCTCGGCACGGGCCGGTGACGGGGACGCGCACGGCCGACGTCGTGCGCTCTGCCGCGGCCGGCACGCCCGGCCGTAGCGTTATGACGAGGCGCGTGGCTGCCCGTCGGCGTTCAGGGGAAGGGACTGGGTATGGAGCGACGCAGTGTGCTGGCGGCGGGAGTTGCACTGGGGGCCAGCATCTTCGCCGACCCGGTGGGCGCGTGGGCGGCCCCGACGCCGCAGTTGTCTGCCAGCGACGTCGCCGCGTGCCACGAACTGGGACCATCCCCGCACGCGCGGGGAGCAGCACGGGGAGGGCCGGCGCGCGATCCGCGCAGCGGGACCATCCCCGCGGGTGCGGGGGAGCAGACGTCGGCGACGCCCATGGCGTAGAAGGGGTCGAGACCATCCCCGCGGGTGCGGGGAGTAGCCCATCCATTTGAACGGCTCGCTGCCGCCGCCGGGACCATCCCCGCGGGTGCGGGGAGCAGGATGGTTCCGTCAACGTCCAGGGCCTGGCGCAGGGACCATCCCCGCGGGTGCGGGGAGCAGACGGGCAGCACCGGGAACCGGGTACGGCTGCGGGGACCATCCCCGCGGGTGCGGGGAGCAGGACGGGACGGAAGACCCGTCCGGCGAGCCGGCGGGACCATCCCCGCGGGTGCGGGGAGCAGGCCATCGGCACGAAGCCGAAGGACGACACCATGGGACCATCCCCGCGGGCGCGGGGAGCAGAACGCACACCAGCACTTCAGGTCGTTGAAGACGGGACCATCCCCGCGGGTGCGGGGAGCAGGACCTGCGGTCAAGCGACGCTGCGTTCGGCGCGGGACCATCCCCGCGGGTGCGGGGAGCAGCAGCCGGACGCGTCCTGCTCGATGTCGCTGACGGGACCATCCCCGCGGGCGCGGGGAGCAGCTGACGTCGGCGCTGCTGTTGGTGCTGATGACGGGACCATCCCCGCGGGTGCGGGGAGCAGTTCTACAAGGACGGATCCGACCCCAGCACCGGGGGACCATCCCCGCGGGTGCGGGGAGCAGCATGCCCGGTCCAACGACCGAGGGGGCCTCGGGGGACCAACCCCGCGGGTACGGGGAGCAGATGAACAAGACCATCACGCTCGACCTGTCCAAGGGGTCATCCCCGCGAGTGCGGGGAGCAGAGCCCACCGAGGCGTCCCGCTACCCGGTCGGCGGGACCGTCCCCGCGGGTGCGGGGAGCAGGACACCCCCATGTCGGAGCGCACGTAGGGGACGGGACCATCCCCGCGGGTGCGGGGAGCAGCACGGCCCCCACTCGGGCCGGCAGTCGGGAACGGGACCATCCCCGCAGGTGCGGGGAGCAGGGATCGAACTGGATCGGGTTCTTGTGCATGAGGGGACCATCCCCGCGGGTGCGGGGAGCAGGGGCACTGGGCGGTGAAGCGGGCCATGACGTTGGGACCATCCCCGCTGGTGCGGGGAGCAGACCGGCAGCACCCCGCCGAGCGAGACCGTGTAGGGACCATCCCCGCGGGTGCGGGGAGCAGGGTGTGCACGACATCGGCAAAGCCACCCCGGCGGGACCATCCCTGCGGGCGCGGGGAACGACCGGCGCGAAATGTGAGGACGCCGCGCTCGAAGGGGTCATCCCTGCCGGTGCGGGGAGCAGGCCAGGCCGGTGTGCTGCTGAACGCCGGGGGTGGGACCATCCCCGCGGACGCAGGGAACGGGAGGACAGGCACGCCTTCCTCGACCTTGACGAGGGACTGTCCCCGAACTTACCGGGGCAGTGAAACCATCATAGGGAGAGGATGGTTACATGCGCTCAATTCCGGTGGTGTGGTCGTAGCGGAGCCTGCCCACAGGGCCGCTGAGGCACGTGCTGTCCGGAGCCACGAGGATGACGTGCTTGTTCCTCAGAGCGGGCTGGGGGTACTTGGGCCAGTCAGTGGTTGGGGGAAGGCTGCGTCGGCCGTTGAACCAGCGTGCGGGGATGGCGAGGGTGTTGGCGAGGAAGTCTTTCTGCTGGCGTCGGTAGGCGATCACATCCCGGCCGGGGGAACGCTGGCCCAGGTCGGCTTTCAGTAGGCCCTCGTGGTCGTAGGTGATCGTGCCATCCGACTGCTGGTACAGGATCAGACAGTCGACTGACTCCTCCCCGAGGCGGGACACAGCCGCGATCCCTGTCACACCTCCGCTGTCGCCATCACCCTGGTCGTATCCAGACGCAAGGTCGTACGTGGCCACAGGGGTCCGCCGCCGGCGCGTGTAGGGGCGGAAGATGCGGGCTTCGGCCTGGTGCGCCTCGTCGGCGAGCGTGTCCAGGTAGGCGGCGCGGGTGCGGTCGAGAAGCCCTTGCACCGCCCCCGGGGCCTGGATGGGGTCGCCGTAGACGCTTTCCAAGGCCCACGCGGAGTCACGCGGGGTTTCGAGCCGCACCGTACCGTCACGGTCACGGCGTTGAGTGAGGATGTGCCAGCTGGCCGCCAGGACGTATGGGGCGTAGACGAGGCCGTCGTAGGTGCCGGTCGGTCGTCCGGCGTCGAAGTCAGGGGGTTCCACGATCGGCAGGCCGTCCGGGCCGGGTTGCCAGAGCATGGTGAGGCTTGCCGTCCGGCACCAGGACGGCCGGTGGGGGTTGTTGGCGGTGTGCCGGTGGATGCGGCCGCGGAACTGCAGGGCCACGTCGATGGGGCACAGGTCGGTGACGCCATGATCGAAGTCCAGGTCCAGGGATTGTTCGATCACTCCTGTCGCGAACACCAGGAGCCGCTTGGGGCGGTTGGGGTTGCGCTTTCCTTCGGGGCTGGGTCCGAGGATGTCGGCAAGCCGGGTTTCCAGCAGCAGTCGGTGGCGGGGGAGCAGCATCCCGTGCAGGATGAGGATCTCCTCCGGTTGCCAGCCGCTTGCGCGGGCGAGCTGGAGCGCTTCGCGGTAGCGGGAGCGGCACGGGTCGACCCGTGTGCTGCGGACCACGACGCATCCGCCGTTGCGGGCCCGGTCCAGGAGCTCGGCGACAAGGTTCCTGTCGCCTGAGTCCTTCCTCAGTTGGATGTCGGTCAGCAGCTTCGGCGTTTCGGGATTCTCGGGGAGGGAGCCGCCGCGGCGGAGCCGGCCATGATGGTCGACCACGGTGATCGGCCCTTGGCTCGTGTCGTCGTCGCCGGTTACTCCGAGGCCTCGCCGCCAGGCGGTCGTCAGCTCGTCCCGGATGCTGCGGGGGAGGGTCGCCGACAGTACGACCAGCGATGCGCCGCCTTCTGCCAGCCACTCCACTGCGGCGCTCAGCAGGTTCTGCTGGAAGAGCTCGTAGGCGTGCGCCTCGTCGATGATGACGACCTTGCACATCAGTGCTCCCAGTCGCAGTGCCCAGTGCCGTGAGCCTTGCGGTGCGAGAGCGATCTGGTCGACGGTGCCGACTCCGAACCCGGCTACCAGAGCCAGGCAGCGCCGCAGGTACCACGGGTCCAGCACTGCCAGGCCGCTGCTGTCGGTGCAGGTGGCCGCCTCCACCGCACTGGACAGGTCGGTCAGCGCATCTCCGTGCGCCTGGTGCGCGTCGACCAACTGGTGCACGAGATCTGTAGCCTGTGCCGTGCCGTGCACGAGCGCCATGTCCCGTACTTCACCCGGCGCCAGCACGGCGTGCAGGAACTTCCGCAGCTCCTTGGCGACCTGGTTGCCGGCCGCTCTCGTGGGCAGCGCCATGTACAGGCCGCTGTATCCGCACGTGCGTGCCAGGTGGTGGGCCATCCACAGCGCCAGCCTCGTCTTGCCGGAGCCGGTGTCCGACTCCACGACGATCATGGCTTGTCCCTCGGCCGGGGCGAGCTGCATGCCGTCGGCCTGGAACGTGCGCGGCAGCGGGGTGTCGGGCCACATCTCGGCCCATGTCATGGGCCGTGCCTGCCAGCGGGCGAGCCGCCGGGCCCGAACGGCCTGGTCGGCCTCCTGGAGCGCGGCCTGCCACCAGTTGGTGACCGGCGCGGTGTGGACGCGGAAGCGGAAGAACTCCGTGTCGGAGGCGACCCAGTCCGCCAGGTACACCAGGTACAGGAATGCGACCCGCGCCGACGGCCGTACCGGGTCGACCACTTGCGCCACGGTGCCGAGGTCGAGTCCGACCGCGTCAGCCACTGTCTGCACGATCGCTGCGTGTATGTCCCCCCATTGTGCGGCCGGCGCGGCTCCCCGGGCCCGCTCGACGGTCTCCGGGTTCGGGATGTGCCCGTGATGGCCGCCCAGGAGCACCCCGGCATCGTGCAGCCCTTCATGCCGCTCGCCGGTGCCGCCGCATTCCGGACATGGGCAGCCCAGTAGCCGCGGCAGTACTACGGCGGTGACGTGTTCGTGCCGGGCATAGAAGGCGTGGGCCAAGTCGTCACCGAGAGGCAGACCTGCCGTACGGGCTTGTTCCTCCCACGCCTTCGCCAGCAGTTTCGACTGGAGGTTTCCCCGGCCGTGCTGCCACTGCCCGAGAAAGCAGTCGGAGGCCTTCCCGAGATCGTGGAGGGCTGCCAGCAGCATCACCACCTGTCGGGCGGTCGCCTCGTTCCCTGCACCGAATGCTTCGGTGAGCCGTCGGCGGATGTGCGGGGGAAGGTGCCGGTCCCACAGGACGCCCGCCGTAGCGGCGACGTCCAGGAGGTGAGCGAGCAACGGCGTCCACGCCGGCCCGCCGCGTCGGGCACTGTCACCGCTCTGGTCGGTCTTGCCCCACGCCAATACCACGGCTCGGAGTAACTGTTCAAAACGGCTCACCATCAACTCCCTGCGCTGCTAGCGTCGTTGGCCACCTCACCACATCAGTCAACGATGCCCACGATGAGATACATCCGAAGGAGGTGACGTGGTTCCATACTGGGATCCCCGCACCCAACCTTGCCTTCCGGCACTGACAACGGCCGGTCTGTCCGCCCGCCTCGGCCTCATCGAGGCCTTCGAAAGAGCCGACGACCACCAAGGCGTGGCCGGACGCCACCCCGGTGAGACCCTCGCCATGCTGGAGCTGCTCAAGGCCGTCTCGTACGCGGCCGACGTCTACCCGGAGACCAGCAACGAGTGGCGGACCTGGGTCACCAGCCGCCGGCCGTTCACCGACGTCGCCGACTGGCTCAGGCAGCAGCCCGACGAGCAATGGAACTTCTTCCACCCAGAGCGGCCGCTGTTCCAGAACGCGCTGCTGGCCCCGTTCATGAGCCAACATGGCGTCGGCACCTCGCAGATCGTCATGCACCACGTCGGCGACTACGTGCAGCTCTTCGACCGGCACCACCTCCACCACGGCGAGCCCCTCACCGCGGCCGACGCATTCACGGCCGTCATCACCCAGCACGTCTGCGGCAACGGCGGCCGGGGCATGATCCCCGGCAACCTCCTCGGCGCCGCCCTCAACAACCAGGCCATGTGCCGGGCCGGGCAACGGGTTCACGTCACCGCGCTTGGCCGAACCCTCGGCGACACCCTCCGGCTGAACCTGCACCCCCACGACGGCGACCCCGGCAGCTTCAACTACACCTGGACCGACCGACCGCGCCGCTCCTTCACCGCCAAGCCCGCCGCCCGTCTCCCCGATGGCCCGGCCGACCTGCACAGCATTCTGGGCCGGTCCATCCTCACCCACCCCGCCCGGCTCCCCGACGGCAGCTGGGGCGTCGACCGCGTCCTCATGGGCGCCGGCGACATCGTGGACCTCACCCACACTAGCGCCCTCCAGGACGCCGTGATGGAAAAAGGCACCCCCCTCAAGGCATCCGCCGCGCGAGCCCTATGGCGAGAAGCCCACTCCCTGTACGCGGCCACCACACGCCGGGAAAAGGGCATGGACCTCTACGGGCGTCTCGCCACACTGCCCGAAGGCCACCGCGTCACCCTGTGGACCATCGGCCTGCTCGCCAGGCCCGGCAAGCTCATCGCCTGGGTCAACGACGCCTTCCCTTACATCCCCGGACGCGAGACCGCCCTGCGCCAGGCATCCGAAGAAGGCTGCTCCATCGCCGAGTACGTCGCCACAGCCCTGGACGACGCCGCCTACGCCGCCTGGAGGATCGCCTACCCGAACCCCAAACCGGCCGACAAGCAAAACCAGCTGGCCCGCTTCAAAGCCGCCGGCGAACACTTCGCCGCAACCGAACCCCTCTTCCACGAACTCCTGGACGAGACCGCCGAAGGCACCCCCGTGCCCGAGGCCCTCACCACCTACGCCACAGAGGTCCGCGCGAACGCCGAACGCTTCCTCACCAACCGGCTCCGCTCCCTGCCCCCCAGTAGCCAGGGCCACAAAGCCTCCACCGAAGCCCGCGAAAAGCTCGCAGACATCCTCGACAACCCCCGCAAGGCCCCCACGTACCTGCGAAAGGAGCAGCCCGCATGACCCAGCCTCTCTTCGACATCCCGCAACCCAGCCCTCCACCCGACGCGCAACAGACACCCCCGGCCGCCGGCCCCACAGCCGCACCGCTCCAGTACGTGGCCTGGCTGGGCAGCCTCGTCCACACCCACCAGTACGGCAAGCTTGCCGACCTGCGCCGCCCGGCGACCGCCGACAGCCCCACGCACTACGAAGCCCGCGCTTATGCCCCCACCGAAGAACACCGGGCCCTGTACCGGCAGGTCGGCTTCCTCTTCGCCCGCTACCACGCAGGCAGAACCAAGCCCCACTACGGTTACGGCAGCATGGGCACCGCGATCCGCTTCATCGGCTACGACGGAGCCCGAGGCCCCTCCAATCCCGGCGCTGAACGCCTCATGATGCGCATCCTCCCGGCCCGCCAGATCCCCTGGCGCCACCTCCAGCACGCCATTGAACGCATCCGCGCCGGCGAGACCACACCTCCCTCCTGGGCCCAACTCATCACCGACCTCACCCAGTGGACCGAACGAGGACGCCCCACAGCTCAAGCATGGGGTGACGACTTCTACACCCGCCACCGCACCGCCACCCGCACGAACGGAGCCGCCAAGTGACCACCAGCCAGCCCCAATACCTGTCCCTGCACGCCCTGGAGACCTTCGCCGCAGCCCTCCCCGTCCGCGACGAGAACGGCCAGCCCAAAGCATTCGTCTACGGCGGCGCCGAACGCACCGCCATCTCCGCCCAGGCCCGCCGCCGCGCCGAACGCACCCACTCCCGCCACCGCGCCAACCAGGGCGAAGGCCCCCTTGCCTCCTACAGCAGCGGCAGGCGCACCCGCGAATGGGCCCTGTTCACCCGAGACGCCCTGGTGAAAAACCACAACTGGGATCCCGACCAGGCCATCTACGCCGCCAAAGCCGCACTCGAAGGACTCGGCCTGAAATTCGGCGAAAAAGATTCCACCACCTACCTCACCAAGGTGCTCTTCTACGCACCCGAGGACTCCGGTGACCGAATCGCCGAACACCTCAACACCCACGCCGACGCTTTCAACACATGGCTGACCGAATACACGGCCGCCAAGACAGAAGCCGCAGCGAAGGAAGAAGCCAAGAAAAACGCCAAGAAGAACGCCCGGAAGAAGGCCGCCACTCCCGACGCCGAAGCGCCGGCCGAGCCCACCGCCAAGGACAGCAAGGAAGAGGAGGTCAAGGTACCGCCGCTGCCCAAGGAACTCCGCACCGGCATCCTCACCGCCTTCGCCCCCCGCGACGCCATCGACATCACCATCTTCGGCCGCTTCCTCGCCGAAATCGCCGAGCTGCGCACCGTAGACGGCGCCGCCCAGCACTCCTGGGCTTTCACCATCGCCCCAGCCGAACACATTGACGATTTCTACGCCGCCGCCGATGACGCCAAGCTCGAACGCCGCGAGAACGCTCTCGACTTCCTTGACGCAGCCGACAACGCCGGCGCAGGCATGACCGGCTATCAGTCACTCATCTCCGGCACCTTCTACCGCCATGCCGCCCTCGACCGGTACAAGCTCCGCGTCAACCTTCGAGCCGCCGGCATGACCACCGACGAAGCCGAGACCGCAGCCCAAGCCGCCGAAGCCGAATTCATCCAGGCATTCGTGGACGCTGTCCCCCGCGCCAAGACCAACTCCACCGCATCCACCGGCACCCTCCCCAATCTCGTCCTAGCCCACGAAGGCGCCCGCCCCTACTACTACGCCGCCGCCTTCCAGCGCCACATCGATGAGACCTCCGACGGGCCCGCCGCCCTCGCCGGTGCCAAAAGGCTCCTCGACCACCACCGCCTCGTCACCACCAAGCGCACCGACGCCACCCCCGGCCGTCTCCTCACCTACGACCTCGACATCCAAGAACTCATCGACCAGCTCACTGCCGACGGCACTCTCCCCGCCGCCGAAGTCACGACCCTGGAGCAACTCACCGCATGAACACCACCACTCCCCGCGCAAGCAGGGAAGCGGCCACGCTTCTCATCCGCCTCGCAGCCCCCCTCCAAGCCTGGGGCACCTCCGGCGCATTCGAACGCCGCTCCACCCACATGCGGCCCACCAAATCAGCGGTCATCGGCCTTATCGCCGCCGCCCTCGGCTACGACCGCGAAGACCCCCTCGGCCAACTCACCGAACTCCGCTTCGGCGTCCGCGCCGACCGTCCCGGCACCCCCTACCGCGACTTCCACGTAGCGGGCGGAGGCCCCTACCCCCTGCGCCCCCGCGACCTCGTCACCGACCACCGCCGCGCCGCCAAAGCAACCTCACTGGAAGACGCCACCGGCCCCCACTTCGGCCACCACCTCATCGACGGCTGGTACGGAGCCCCCAAGTACATCGAACCCGACCCCGACTCCGGCCACCTCATCACCGCAGCCAAAGCCGTCCTGCGCAACCCCGCCGTCAGCGAACGCTGGTACCTCGCCGACGCGGCGTTCGTCGCCGCCGTCGAACACCACGACACCACCCTCCTGGACGCCATCTCCCACCACCTCGAACACCCCTGCCGGCTCCTCTGGCTCGGCCGCAAATCCTGCCCACCCACCGGCGACCTCTCCGGCGGCGTCCACCCCGGCACCATCGAACACGTCCTCACCCACGCCCCCCTCCTCCCCGAAGCCACCACCCAACGCCCCTGGGCCTGGATCGACGCGCCCCCCGGCACTCCCCGCGCCGTCCCCACCGACGACCAGCCCGTCACCTTCCACCCCGACCACCGCACCCACGCCACCCGCTGGGAAACCCGCACCCGCATCACGCCGACCTCGAGCATCGAATGGACGCCCACCCCGTGAGCACACCCACGCGCTTCGTCGCCACCCAAAGTGTCCTCACCCTCGACGCCCACCATCCCGACGTCATCCGCGCCATGAACGACGTCCACGACATGCACCGCCTCATCATGAGCGGCCACCGGGGCTGGGTACCCGAAGGCGAAGACGACGCCCGCTCCCAGATGGGCCTACTCTCCGCCTGGACGGTCAACCTGCGCACTCAGACCCTTACCCTCATCACCCAGGCCCGTGTCACCCCCGACTGGACTCCTGTCCCGCGCGCCGCGCTCCTACAAGCCCCCCACCTGATCAAAGTCGACCAGCCCATCAAGGCCGGCGACACCTACACCTTCCGCGCGTTCATCAATCCCATCCGGGCCGTCATGCCCACCGCCGGACCAAAGAAAGGCCAACGCGGCCGACGCACGGCCAGCATGTCCCCCCACCACGCAGCCGAATGGTTCATGCAGCGGCTTCAGCCCGAAGGCGAGCCCTCCATCGGGCCGTCAGGCATCAAGCGGATCGGAGCCGACGCCGACCCCGCCCGCATCACCACTACAATGCTGCCGCCACTCATCTCCACCGCGAAGAAGGGACTGAAGGTCGTCCGAGCCGAAGTCCGGGGACAGCTCACTGTCACCGACCCAGTCACCTTCGTCCACACCCTCACCGAGGGCCTGGGCAAAGCTCGCTCCTACGGAGTTGGCCTCGTCCTCGTACGCAAGTAACATCCCCACCGGCCGGATCCCCTGGTTCCGGCCGGGCATACTCTCCGCGCCTCCAGCGGAGATCGGCCAGATGCACACGAAGACATCGACCGATTCCCCGCGCAGGCAGGGACCATCACCATCACCATGCTCGATCGCATGCGGGGACAGCTCGCCTGCTCCCCGCGCCCGCGGGGATGGTCCCTCGCGGAGGTACAGCCCGTCGAGACACCGCAGCTGCTCCCCGCGCCCGCGAGGATGGTCCCGCGGCCGTCAGTCGGTCGCCGACCCCCTCCGCCTGCTCCCCGCACCCGCGGGGATGGTCCCACGGGAGTGGTCGAGGTGCACTCGACGAAGTACTGCTCCCCGCGCCCGCGGGGATGGTCCCTTGCCGGGGAGATGGAGACGCCCGGTCTGATGCTGCTCCCCGCGCGTGCGGGGATGGTCCCGATCTACGGTGTGCCGCCGGCGGCGATCCACTCTGCTCCCCGCACGTGCGGGGATGGTCCCAACCTGCAGCAGCGCCTCCAGCGGCTGTCGGCCTGCTCCCCGTACCCGCGGGGATGGTCCCGGCCGGAACATCAGCATCACGGGCAACACGGTCTGCTCCCCGCGCCCGCGGGGATGGTCCCGGAGTCCAGCTGGGGCTGTGCCGCCAGCGTGACTGCTCCCCGCACCCGCGGGGATGGTCCCGCGGGCACTTCAGGAGTCGCGGACCGCCCCAACTGCTCCCCGCATCCGCGGGGTTGGTCTCGGTCTCGCCGGCGGCAGCATCATCGACCAGTGCTGCTCCTCGCGCCCGCTCGGGCGGGCTGGCACCGAGGCGGATGGCTTTAGCTGTGGAAGCTGATGTAGCCGTTGCCGTCGCGGTCGTTGTCGCGCTTGGTGTAGGAGTGGACGTCGGCGCGGCTGCCGGAGGGCTTGTAGAGGTAGATGGTGTCCTGGTCGTTGTTCCACAGGAAGTTGCAGTTGTCGCGGTAGACGACGTTGGAGCTGTCGGAGTCGGTGCCGTGGCCGCCGCGCAGCTTCACATAGTCGCCGGGCTGCAGGTAGTGGTTGGCGGTGAAGGTGAACCGGTTGCCGGCGGCGTCCTTGACGATGTAGCCCTTGAGGTTGATCGTCGCCGAGGACGAGTAGTTCTTCACCGTCAGGTACTCCTCGTCGGTGTTGCCCGTCGAGCAGCTGTTGGAGTCCCGGCCCGGTGCGTCGTACTGGACTCCGCGGATCTTCAGTGCCGAGCTGTACTCGGCGGCGTGTGCAGGAACGGCGGACAGGACGGCCAGGGTGCCGGCTGCGGCAGCTGCGGCGGTGACGAGGTGCTTGCGCAAGGGAGTGCTCCGTCGTAGTTGAACGAGTGGTGTTGCCTGTGGATGACAGGTGACGGGAGCCGTTGGTTGCACGGCGAACGATGCTTCACCCGTTCGAGTGGTGCCGGTGCTGTGTCGTCCTATGGTCGTCGGCCCGGCTGGGGAAGTGTCTCCGTGAGGGACCGCCTCCACCGGATGTTTGGGAGGGTCGGGGGCGCGAGCGCCAAGTGCTCAAGAAGGTGGGTAGTGGACGTCGTTGCAGCGCTCCTGGTGGAGCTGTGCGGCTGCAGGTCGTCGTCCGGGCGCGGGTTTCGAGTGTGATCATCTTCGGTGCGTGCGTGGCAGACTTGGCGCGGTGCAGCGCGTGCGCTGACGGGGTCTGATGGTTTGACGGGGGACGGTTACGGTGTCGTGGGAAGAGGAATGGGCCCAGCTCAAAGCTGGTGCGGTTGCCCGGCAGGAGCAGGCGGCACGCATGCAGCTGAACCAGCTGCCGGCTGTCGGAGGCGGAGGCTCTTCCGCTGGCGGAGGCGGACGGGGAGAGGGCTTTTCGGTCAGTGCCGGCTCTATCGACGGCAGTGCGCACCTGCTGCTTGAGATCGCCGGGGTTTTGTACGAGGGGCGGATGGACGGTGAGAACGCAACGATGTGCCGGGCTCCCCGATCTCATCCTGACGTGGGCTCGATCGTCGGAACGTTCGCTCGCTACGCCAAGGACCAGTACACCGACGCAGTCGTGCTGCTGGCGGCGCTGTCCAGCACGCTCAAGGACTCGAACAACGCCTACGTCCAGTACGACGACGCGGTGCGCAGGCAGTTGAACTCCGTCCTGACCTCGGGTCGCTACACGCAAGCCGGGGATCGGTGAGCGCTGTGGCCTACCGCAAGGATGTGGAGTTCCTCGAGGACGCCAACCCGGCGCTTATCGGCCGTAGCGCCGCAGAGTTCTCCCGCCTGCACAAACTGATCGGGACCACAGATGACGCCTTCCGCAAGGCCAGCAAAGTGGACTGGCAGAGCGAAGCACGCGACCTGTATGTCCGGCGGCTGGGTGAGGCCAAGGACCTCACCGACGCCTTGTCGGACGCCTTCCGCATGGTGGCGAACGCCCTCACCTCCTACGCGGATGCCGTCACCACGGCCAAGAGCCACTACAGCAGCGGCAAGCACACCGAGAGCAAGCTGGCCGAGGTCATGTCTAGGGAAGCGTCCGCGATCACTCCGACGGCACGTGCCGCGGAGCCGTTGCGGCAGTGGGAGGACCTGCGGGCGTCCACTGGTGTCCTGGACTGGTTCGCGGAGCTGAGCGTCGACCTCGACGCGATCCGTGAGGACGCCGAGCGCTACTACCACCAGACCAAGGACCACTACGGCGATGCCCTGCGGGTGGAATCCGAGGCACGCCAGACGTGCATCGCCGACATCGAGGCCGCCTACAGCCTGCTGCCTGACTTCCAAAGCCCCATCACCGACCCGGAACAGTTCCTCAAGAACCTGGGGCCGCTGCAGGCCGAAGCGCGGCAGGCGAGAGACAACCCCTACGCTCAGCTGCCAGGCGCGGGCCCGAAGGTGGACGCGATTCCCACGATGGGCGGGAACGTCGTGGTCAACGAGACGCTCTCACGGATCCAGACCCGTATCGACGGGCTCCCCAAGGGGGAGGGCAACAACTACTGGATGTGGTCCAACTCCGACGACGGCCGCCGCGAGTACATCTCCGCCAACAAGGAGATCATCAAGGCCGCTGCACAGGAGGCGGGCCTGCCGCCCGAAATGGTCGCCGGCATCGCCTGGAAGGAAGTCGAGGGCGACCCCGGCTGGCTCGACGACGCGGCCTATGAAGGACGGAAGATCATTCCCGGAGGCGAGGACCCCGACCGGACCTCGATGGGCCCCCTGTCCATCCAGGTCCGCCGGGCCGCCGAGGTACTCGGCTACGACCCGCAGCACCTCACCGACATGCAACGCGATGTCGTCGTTGACGCGATCAAAGATCCGGCCACGAACATTTTCATCGCCTCGGAGTACCTCTCCCAGCTCAAAGCGGAGAGCCGTTTCGCAGACGTACCGCCCGAGCAGATGACCCGCGCGCAGATGCAGGAGCTGGCCGCCCGCTACAACGGCGGTCCTTACTACGAAGATCCACAAGCCCAGGCGTACGGTCAGGGCTTCGACCAAGGGCTGGACGACGCGAAGGAGGCGCTGAGGTGAACTCGGGCGCGGGTACGACGACCGAAACGCACGAGAGCCGGCCGCGCAGTGCATCCAGCCGGCTTGGCACCGGCGTGTGCGCTGTGGTCCTCTTTCTGGGATCCGTGGTGACCGCTTATGTCGTGCTCACCGCGTACATGGTTGAGCCGGACGGGCCTTGGGACCAGCAGGCCGTCACCAACTCCAAGGTGGCTGCCGGTATGGGCCTGGCCTTCTGCGTGGTGCTGGCCTCGCTGACATGGGTCTTCGCCAAGGCCGAATGGCTGCGCCGATGGTGGTACGCCATTCCCGCGGTACTGGCCCTCGCCGCGCTGTTGCGGCTCACCGTGTTCGCACCCCAGCTCTGACCACACGGTGCTCGCAGCATTGGGTAGCTGGGTGAAAGCAGAGGATCACGCTCATGCCAGGGCATCAAGCCAGGCATCGTCGGCGGGCGGGACGAAGAAGTGGCCGCCTCCGACGGTGAGGGTGTATTTGGCCATCGCTTCGCCTCGCAGTCTGTGCTGGACCGCCTCGAAGCCCTGCTCAAGGTCGCGTTGGAAGCAGCAGAAGATCAGGCCCTGGTCGTCACGGCTTCGGTGGTAGTTGTAGCTGCGCCGGACCATCGGTTGTTCAGAGTGACAGCTGCGCAGAGTTACGACACCAGCAGCAGCGAGCCCGCCGGCTCCAGCCGCCAAAGCTGCCGAGACATGTAGGAGTCTGCGTCTAATAGTAATTTTCACCTATGTCAAGGTATGACAGCTACAACAATAGGTGCGTCTTATGCGCTTCAGCTTCTGCGTTGCGCCAGGTTTTATTGAAGTGGTGTAGATAAAGCCCTAAGTCTTGATGGATGGGCTGCAGCCTGACTTGCGGGCCCATCCGGCGTGCCGTCGAGACGGGTCAACTTGTCAGCAGAACCAGACGGTGCAGTTTCGCTGCGCAATGCGGAGCGAGTGGGATTTCTGCGCTGTCAATTCGGTATCTGCCGACCTCGAGGGTGAACATGAGCATATGCTCCTCGGTCGCCTCGTCGCCGGGTGTCGCAGTGTCCATGAGTGCGAAGTTCCCGTCGCACTCCAGAACCGGGCCTTCATGCCATGCGATGGCGTCGAGATCGACCTCAGATGCGTACTTTCGCATGTTCTCCTCGGAGTTCCCGTGGATCCACTGGACGATCAGTGACCGAGACTCGATGATCGTTGTTGAAAGAGGCTCATCCCCGAGGATTGCTATGTTTCTTCCGGGCAAGTCGTAGCACTCAGATCGGCCTGCGTCTGTCATTTCAATGACGAGGTCGTAATCACCGTTGTACCCAGTCCACGATGAGAGCAGTGATACTGAACTCAGAAGGACCGGGCCGCCGTCCGTCTCCAGCCATCGACGCCCGTCAATATTTGGTTGCTGCGTCATAAAGCCCTCTCATCACACCCTTCAACCGACCTGCCCAGCCGCCCTGCCGGCTACTGCACAGGCGACACTGGGGATACAGTCACTGGGGCGCGCCATCCGGCATCCACGAACTGATCGGTTGGTGGTCGGGCGCGAATCTCCCGTTACCGCCAGGATCGAGCGCGCCGCAAGTGTGGCATCCATACTTGAAACCCAGCTCGTCAGTCCGGTCGTGTTCCTCGTCCGTGAAGCAACGGTGAGGTCGTAGACCGCCGTTGATTGGATGCGGTGCTTGACTGTGGTGATCTGGACTCGGGTACCGGTGCTGGTCCGCAGCCACTGCTCGGGTTCAAGGTCGCTGGCGTCCGCCCATTCGTAGAGGGCGGGGATCCAGAAGGGGTGGCCCGCGCAGGCGGGTGCCGGGGTCAGTGCTCGGGCTTGGTGGGTCGCTGCATCAGCGCGGCGGCGGCCTCGTCGAGGGTGACCTTCTCGTGCAGCAGGGCGGAAACGACTTCCGTGATCGACATTTCGACGTCGTGGGCGCGGGCCAGGGCGAGGATCGCTTCGGCGGACTTGATGCCCTCGGTGGTCTGCCGGGGGCGGCTGTCGCCTCCTCGCCGGCCGCACCCCGCCTGTAACTACCAACACCATCACCCACATCGGTTGCTGGGACACCTGGCGACAACTGAGGCGCCAACCATCCGCGCTATGTGACCTTATCGCCCGTCAGAAGGTGCGGTTCCTGACGTCATTTGAGTTCGGGGATCCCTTGCGATCAGATCCTTACAGACCTTAAGGTTTATTAATGGAGAAGTCCTACGGCATCGAAGCCGCTCGCGCTCAGCTAGGAGACATCGTCGACCACGCCCGCACCACCGGACAGACCATCGCCCTCACCCGCCACGGGCGGACCGTGGCTGTCATCGGCCCTGCCGAAGCGGTCAAGCCCTCCGGAGGCGTGGAAGTTACCCTGTACTACCCCCACGATCAAAGCACCTGCGTTCTACCTGCTCTGCCCCGTACGGGCGATTCCTTCCTGCAGGAAGTGGAGTTGGGTCCAGAGAGCAGCACCGAAACCCGTTGGAGCGTCACCGAAGTCCAGTGGCACATGTCCAGCGACGGAACCACGTACATTGGTGTATCGCTGGACCCAGCCGACGACCACACGGTCCAAATCATGGGGCGGCAAAGGCAAGAGCGCATCGCCGCCGCCCGCGCCGCCGAGAAGTGAGGCCACCGACCATGGTCGATGGTTCGTTCACCCGCTACTTCTGTCCGTTGGAGTGCGGATGGCACTACGACCAGGAGCAGCCCCGCAAGGCCGGGGACGTGCTCGGCGCTTCGGGGCCATCCCCGTGGGTGCGGGGAGCAGAGACTGCGAGCCCGCCGAGTTCGCGCCGTCGCGGGGACCATCCCGCGGGCGCGGGGAGCAGCGCGGGCGGGGTGAACATATCGCGGATCGGGAGTGGTCGATTTCGCAGCCGCGATGACGACACTGCCTTCGTCGTCTGCCGGGCACCGGAGGTTGAGGCTGGCTGGTCGCCTCGGCCCGCGGCGAGGAACTGCGGGGAGTACTGTCGTCGACCGGCCCGGCCGTCTCAGATATAGGCGTTCCGGAATGCCCGGGCGAACTCCTCTTCGGTCACCGCGCCGTGGCCGCCTCCTCCGGTGAGGTGGCCGTGGTGGGAGAGAGCGAGGATAGGGTCGAGTACCTCGCGCCTGTAGTGGCTGGTCCAGTTGGGGGACCGTTTTTCGTCCTCTGGGATGGGGGCGAGGACCGCCAGGCTTCCGCCGGGGTGCCTGACGACGCCCCAGATGATGCGGTACATCCCGACGCGGCTCACGATCAGTCCGCTGGGCGAGATCTCGTGGTCCTCCGACAGACGGGGGGCTGCCTCGACGATCGTTCCGATCGTTTCCTCCAGGCTGATCGACGTCTGCACCGTGGTGACGAACCCGGCCGTCTCGACCAGTTTGTGCAGTGTTTCCACGACCGTGTTGTGGGCGTGCTGACCGAGTATCAAGTCGTACAACGGAGGATCCCTTCGGGTGGGCGGCGAGAGATGAGGCAGAGAGGGTGGAAGCTGGGCGACTCCGCCGTGGAAGGGTCTTGCCGAGACGAGGGAGCAACGGGAGTCATGCGAGTCGTGCGAGGCGGGGTGCCTCGGCGGCAGTCTTGCTAAGCGGCTGGTCGCGGCGAGAGGTCGCGCGGCAGTATCGATCGGCTTGGTGATATTTGGTGGGATCTGGCGCGCAACAGCTAGAGGCTACCGGCTCAGACGGCTGCCGACTCGTAAATCCTCCACACCGTCCGGCTTCGGTGAGCGCCGGGCGAAGAATCACGAACCGTCTTCCCGCCAGGACGTCTTGCGTCGTCATCGCCTGTCGGCGCCGGCTCGCGGGATGGCGCTCCGAGACGTCTGCGTCGTACCCGCCCCGCTTGGTGGCTCCCGCGGTGGGCGTCGGATCCTGCCGCCCATCCTTCGTGGTCTGCGACTGTGCCGGCCAAGAACTCTGCGTCGCGGGCGAGTTCGGCCGATAATCGTGCCATGACCGAGCAGCCACCACAGCCCGAGGCCGGCGAGATCAGATTCAACGGCACTACCGTTGAGTACTTCGACGGCACTTGCTGGGTGCCGCATGAGGAACTCCCCGACGACCAGATCCCGCCCGAACTGCGTGGCCACGGCGACGAGGACGACGCGGGCTCCGGTGACGCGCCGTACCTGGGATGAGCATCCCCGACGCCCCGGCCGGTGATCCGGCCCCCGACCCTGTCCTGGCCGACCTGCGGGCCTCCGTGAATGATATGCGCGCCACCGCGCGCTGGATCGTCGGCGCGGCGGCGGGTGTAGGGGCCCTGGTACTGGCGGGTGGGCCACTGGTGATCGTCAAGGACCTCGACGACGCCGGGGACGTGGTCGCGGTCGTTGGCGGCATGCTGCTGGCCGTCATCGGCGTGGTCTGGGCGGTCTGGCGGACCAGCGACGTCCTCAGCCCGCGCATGGCTACGCTCGACGACCTTGGATCGCCGGACCTCAAAGGGCTGCGAGAGCTGATCGGCCGGAGCCCTGCTGACTTCTACGGCCCGCGGTCCGCCGACCCTGCTGCCCTCTGGGAGGAACGCCGTTTGCGGCTGACTGTGGCGGCCCGTCTCGAGGCCCTGCTGGCTCGTGAGAGCGACCCCGTGCGCACGCAGATCCTGGCGCACGAGGCAGCGGTCGCCCGGCGGAACGCGTTGCTGATCCAGCGGTTGCAGCAGCGCTTGCTCGCGTGGATCCACGCCTGGCAGGTCCGACGGTCCCTGCTGCGGGCTCGGCGGGACACGCTGTTTTCCGCGCTGCTGGTCCTGGCCGGCGCCGTCCTGTACGTCACGGCGCCGCTCGACGCGAAGAAGGAGCCGACCGTGGTGTACGTCTGCGAGAGGGATGCCTCGCCTCCCCTGAACGCCGTCCGTGCAAAGGAAGATCCCTGTGCCCGATGAACCCGCGGCCTCCCTCTCTTCCGGCCCCCCTCACTGGCGGCTGCGCATCCGGCGTACTGCCGTCACCCTCAGCGCCGGTTCGCGCACCGTCGTACAGGGCCCCGGTGCCGAGGTCCCCTTCGCGCTGACGGAGACCGTGCGAGCACTGAACCGGACGTACGAGGCTGCCGCACGGGCCGTCCGGCGGCCCGCGACCGGCGTTCCCCCGCAGGTGCTGACACGGAGACTGGGACGTCTGCTCGCCGAGATGGCGGGCCCCCGGGTGGTCGACGCCCTCGCCCGGGCCTGCGAAGCCGAGGCGGCCAAGGAGCATGGCCTGCCGCTCATGATCGAAGCGGATCGGGGAGAGCTCGCCGACCTGCCTTGGGAGTCACTGACCCTGCCCGGTCAGTCGACACCGCTGGCGCTTCACCCCACCATCCGTCCGTACCGCGCCTTCGCCGAGGACTCCGTGCCTTTGCCTGCCGCGGACCGAACCGGCCAGCCGCTGCGGATGCTCGTACTGCTCGCCGGACCCCGCAACGCCCCAGGCCGCCGCGAGGCCCTGCTCGACTTGGATGCGGAGACGGCCCGGCTGGCGGCTGCCGTGTCCAGAATCCAGGGCACGGCCGAACTGCGGGTACTGAGCTCCGGCAGTCTCACCGCACTCCGCAGCGCCCTCGCCGAGCAGCCCGCCGACATCGTGCACATCGTCTGCCACGCCAGGCCCGGGGAACTCCTGCTCGAAGACGACTTCGGCGACCGCGAGCCTGTGAATGCCGTCGCCCTGTGCCGGGTCCTGCAGGGCCCCTACGGCATCCCCACGGTGGTCCTGGCCGGCTGCTCGACGGCATCGTCGGTGCGCCGGCTCCGGCCGCACGCCGGACCGGAACCGGCGTACCACGGCACCTTCCTGCCCGGGTTGGCGCAGAGCCTGATCCAGTACGGGGCTCCCGCCGTCGTCGCCATGTCCGCACCGGTTCGGGATGTGTACGCGGGCGCGCTGATGGCGGACATGTACGCCGGGCTGGCCGCCGGCCGGCCCTTGTGGGAAGCACTGCACGGCGCCCGGATGGAGCAGGAACGCGTCAGACGCTCCAGCGACGACCGGTGGCTGCCGGAATGGCACGTGCCCGTCCTGTTCGCCGGGCTCGGCCTGGCAGGGGCCGTGCCCGGCCGTGGCGAGCCCCCGGAGAAGCCCGTCGCCCCTGCCGCGCCGGCCGTGCCATTCGCGCTGCCGCTCGGTTCGTTCGTGGGCCGCCGCACGCAGTTGCGGGCCGCGCTGAACGCCCTGGCCCGAGACGGCACCGGGCTCGTGGTGCACGGCGTGGGCGGGGTCGGGAAGACAGCCTTCGTCGGTGAACTGCTGCGCCTGCGGGCATCACCGATTGCGCCGGCGATCGTGAAGGGCCCGGTCGGCCCCGACGCGATCCTGCGTGAGGTCGCGGCCGCGCTCGCCGGCGAAGCGGACGACGAGCTTGCGCGAGTGCTCTCCGACGCGGGGCGCCCCTGGTCTGAACGTCTGGGCGTCCTTGCCGGCCTCACCGTCCCCGACGCGCATGTGAGCGTCGGCACGGACGCCCGGCACGCCGCGCACAGCCCCGCCCGGTCGCTGACGCTGGTGCTGGATGACTTCGAGGCCAACCTGACCCGTGACACGCGCGGCCGGACTCGCTTCACCGATCCCGAACTGGCCGACTTCCTCAGCGTCTGGACCACCTCACTGACGCACGCCCGCCTCCTGATCGCCTCGCGTCACCCCCTGCCGTCGACGGACGGGGCGGCTTTCGAGCGGCTGAGCCAGATGTCGCTGCCTTCGCTCAGCCGGGACGAGACCGACCTGCTGCGGCTGCGACTGCCCCTGACGCGGCTGCTGCCCCGCCGGGCCTGGCAGGAGATTCGGCAGGCTGTCGGCGGTCACCCCCGCACATACGCCTACCTGGAGGCCTTTCTCGGAACCGGTCGGCCGACGGACGATTTGGCATGGCGGATCGGCCGGCTCAACGATGGTCTCGACGCGGCACGCGCCCGCATCCGCAGACAGCTTCGCCCCGCCCTGCGCGAGGCACTGAGCCTCACGGCCGCCGACACCCTGCTCGACGACCTGCTCGCCACCCTCGACCCGGGCTGCCGGATCCTGCTGCACCGCGTCGCGGTGCATCGCGTGCCGGTCCCGGCGTCGGCGTTCGCCGATCCGGACCACGCGGACGGGGCGCACGCCTGTCTGGACGCTCTGGTCGCCGCGGGGCTGCTGGCCGAGGACGGCAGGGACGCGGCCGGTATCCCGTTGTGGAGTGTCCATCGCTGGACCGCGGCCGAACTCGACCGCCGCGACCCGCAGGCCGCGTGCGACGCCCACCGGCGTGCGGCCGCATACGAGCAGGAGCGCTTCTCCCGCGACGACCTGCCCGACACCGTACGCATCGACGCAGGGTTCGAGGCGCTGCACCACCTCGGTAGCGCCCGACGTCACTCGGAGGCGGCGGCGTTGGGACGCCGCCTGTGCGGCCTGTTGCACGCCAGGGGCCGTTGGATCACCGAGAAAGAGCTGTGTCACCGCATGCTGGAGTGGAGCGAGCCGGGCACGGAGTCGGAGGCCGTGGTTCATCGCCAGCTCGGCCTCGTCGAGCGGGACCAGGGCGAGATGCGCGCCGCACGTGACCATCTGGAGCGGGCCCTGGCCGTCAGTACCGCCGCCGGCGACCCGCTCGGCGTCGCGTACGCCGAGCACCAGCTCGGATCCGTCGACCAGGAACAAGGCGACCACCGCGCGGCAGGGGCCCGCTACCTCCGGGCCCACACGGCCTTCCGGGAACTGGGCCGGGAACGGGACGCGGCCGCCAGCCTCTACCAGATGTCCCTGCTGGACCAGTACGACGGACGACCGGAACGCGCCCGGGCGGGCTTTGGGGAAGCCATGGAGGTCTTCGCGCGCCTGAGTGACCTTGCCGCAGTGATCTCATGTCACCGGAGCCTGGCCTATCTCGCGGAGGACGAGGGCGACCTCGACACCGCCATGGCACACTGCCGCTCCGCGGTGGCTCTGTGCGAAGAGACGGGCGACCGGGTACAGGCGGAGGCCCTGCGCAACCAGATCGGCACCCTGCATATCTTGAACGGTGACTACGACGCCGCGCACAGCGAGTTCGACGCGGCCCTACGCTCCGCCGTCGCACGCGACGGTCGCGAGGAGATGGCCCGCTCCCACCAGCATCTGGGGATTTGCGCCGAACGTATGGGCGCCCTGGAGATAGCGGAGGAGCACATCCGCATGGCCCTGTCGCTGAACGGAGAACTGGAACGCGTCGTCGGTCAGGCCCAGTGCCTCACCCGGCTCGCCGGGATCGCCCGACTTCGCGGCAGACCTGCCGACGGACTCTCCTTCGCCCGCCGCGCCCTGGTCCTGCTCGGCGGCACCGACGAGACCCGCGACCGACCCGGCACCTATCACGTCATCGGCGACTGTCTGCGTGACCTCGGCCGTATCGCGGCGGCCCGACGTTTCCACACCGCTGGTCTCCTGGACGCCAGGAGCCCGGTCGACCTCGACCGCGCCCGTACCGCCCTGCGGGAGCTGGACGCCTTGGAGCAACGTCACGTTCCTGGATGACGAGCAAACAAGCAGGTCAGCCGACACATCCCTGACTATTTACGGGACGCCATCTAGTCTTCCGAGTCAGGAATTCTGTTCAGATGTGTAGGGTTGTCTGGTGGCACGTACTGGGCGGCCGAAGGCCGAGTTGATCCTGTGGGATGCGGAGCGGGCTGCGCTGGAGGGATGGGTGCGGCGACGTTCCACGCCGCAGGCCTGGGCTCTGCGCTGCCGGATCATCCTGGCCTGCGCAACCGGCGCGTCGAACAAGGACGTGGCCGCGCAGGTGGGCTCCACGCCGCATGCGGTGGGCCGCTG
>NZ_JBITSF010000047.1:0-31281 GCF_044540485.1 Streptomyces sp. NPDC085946
GTCTCCGCCAGATCCAGTACCGCAGCAACCTCATCAACGGATGCCTCGCCGAAACCGGCCTCACCTTGACGACATCACGGCGACAACGTCAGTAACGGAAGTGATCTGGCACACGGTTGAGCGAGGCAGAGTCAAAACCTTGCAAAGGTGTCCGCGCACCCTCGCAAATCCCGCACCAGCACCGCCATCGCCCATCCGCACAAGCCAGGGTTGGCCCCCCCCCGAACGGAACGCCCCGCCACCCCAGCCCCACTCTGGGCCGAGGCGGTCGAGCCCTCTACCTGTCGACGGACTGCTGTACCCGTGTACTCGGGGTCATGACGGCCACATGATCGCAGCAGTGGGCCAGCACGATATCTACCTTTTCGCCTTTCTTGCCTGACCTCGTGTCTGTCACGGCGAGAGCCGCATGCAGTAGGCGCGGGGACTTTGCCGACTGCGAAGTCGCCGCACCACAGTTCGCGACGTGCGCCGACGCCCCACGTGGAGCGCTATAAGTCAGCGCGACGGCCGCAGTCCTGGAAGTACACGTCCTTGAGGGCTTCGACGGTGATCTGCTGCAGCTGCCGGTCGGACGCGCCCTGCTCCTGGGCAGTAAAGAGGCGGGCAACGTAGGGCGGTGGCAGGGCGATGGTCAGGTGGCGCAGGTGGGCGTCGGGCTACACATCGGGGTCTGAGGTGGCCGACGCCTGACAGCAGCACGCCCCGTCTTCGTGATCAGACGGGCGGCTTCAGCACACGCAGCCAGCATAGACTGATAGATGCGATCAGTTTACGAGGGGTTACTGACAGCGCCGGGGCGTCGCGTCGACAGGACATACCCGCCGGACGGGCCCTGCACATCGCGGGTGGCGGGCAGCAGCTCACGCGGCAGATCGTTTTGGTATCGGCGCAGAATTTGCCGCAGGGCGCGGTCGCGAACCGGATAGGGATGGCGGACCATGATCCCCAGCATGACAGAGCTCACGGCGCATCCGTCTACCTCGTCAACACGGCGCCGGTCTCCTCGTCAACCAGGGTGATACGGACGCCGGGCCGACCCCGCTCGCCAACAAATGTCGTGTGCTTGCGGCACACGGTTGCCTCACGCTGCCACCAACCGTGCGGGACCGACCGGCCGTCGACGGTGAGGACGAGGTAGTAGCGGCCCGGGTTCATGCGAGTCGGACCCCGCGGTGTTGGCTGGACGCGCGTATGACGGCGGTCTCGCCCCGCGGTTGGGCGAGCCAGTAGCGGACGAAGGATTTGCTGGTCCTGCCGACAGCGTGCTCGATCTCAGCGGCCGGGCTGGAAGCCCGCGTCGCAGTCCGCAAGGCGTTACGCGAGGCGTGGAGCACTGAACATACGGTGTGCTGTCCGCCCCACTGACGCAGGCTTCACTGACAATGCGGATCCCGCAGCCGCCGGCCGGGAACCGGCCCTTGCCGCCGAGCGGGTATCGGGCCGGAGGCGGGCGTCCCACAAGCAGATTGCGGCCGTCGGATTCAAGATCAGTTGCCTGAGCGCCGGCCAGGAGCGTGTGGATCATTGCCAATGGGGCGTCGGCATACCGTCCGGATCCAGACCGAAGGGCCACAGCCTTTTGAGCGTCTCTTCCATCCCATGGAGATACAGGGCTTCAGTGTTGCCGTGGTCGGCGGCCTGCCGGTAGAGAGTCTCGGCATCCTCCCGGTCTCCGGTCTCTTCTCGCAATCGGGCCAGGTGGAACAGAGCGCTGGCGGAGCCATGGTCGGCGGCCTGCCGATAGAGGATTTCGGCACCCTCCCGGTTCCCCGTCTCCTCCCGCATCTCGGCCAAGCGGAACAGAACGCTGGTGCTGCCGTGATCGGCGGCCTGCCGGGCGAGTGTTTCGGCGGTTTCTCGGTCTCCGGCCTCTTCCCGTATCAGGGCCAGGCGAGACAGCGGGTTGGTGTTGCCGTGGTCGGCGGCCTGTCGAGCCAGGATCGCGGCGCCTTCCCATTCCCCGGCCTCCTCGTACATCCGGGCCAGGCGGAACAGAGCGTCGGTGTCGCCGTGATCGATGGCCTGCCGGTAGAGGGTTTCGGCGCCCTCCCGGTCTCCGGTCTCTTCCCGCACCCGAGCCAGGTAGAACAGAGCGCTAGCGGCGTCGTAGTCGGCGACCTGCCGAGCCAGACGTTCGGCTCCTTCCCGGTCTCCGCCCTTCTCCCGCATCACAGCCAGGTGGGTTAGCGCGCCGGTGCTGTCGCGGTCGGCGGCCTGCCGGGCCAGAATCGCGGCCCCTTCCCGGTCCCCGTCCGCCTCCCGCATCACGGCCAAGCGATATAGAGCGTTGATGCTGCCGTAATCGGCGGCCTGCCGGTAGAAGGTTTCGGCGGCTTCCCGGTCTCCGATTTCCTCCCGCATCAAGGCCAGGTGGACCAGCGCGTCGGTGCTGCCGTAATCGGTGGCCTGCCGGGCCAGAGTCGCGGCGCCTTCCCGGTCCCCGCTTCCCTCCCGCATCACGGCCAGCTGGTACAAGGCGTCGGTACTGCCGTAATCAGCGGCCTGCCGGGCGAGGGTTTCGGCGGCTTCCCGGTCCCCGGCCTTCTCTCGCATCCGGGCCAGGTGGGTCAGGGCGTGGGTGTTGCCATGATCAGCGGCCTGCCGAGCCAGGGTTTCGGCACCTTTCCAATCCCCGGTCCCATCCCACATCACGGCCAGGTGGGTCAGCGCGCTGGCGCTGCCATGGTCGGCGGCGCGAAGTCGGAGGTGGTGGGCCCATTGCAGGCGGTGCCGAACTTCGGCCGCCACGGTCAAGTTGTTCAGGTCGTCGAGGTGGGTGAGGTGAGTGTGAGCGGCGTGCCAGAAGGAGGCGGGCGGGCACAGGTGGCGGCGGGTGGTGCGGCCGTGTTGTTCGAGGTAGTCGGCGAGCCGGAACACCGGCTTCGCCGGCCGTAGTGAAGGGGCCTCAGCAGACACAGAGGGGCCGGGTGGGCGCCGCTGGGGTCGGGGGGTGATGCGGCTCAGGGGGGCTTGTTTGCCGTGCACCTGCTTGGCGAGTTCGGCGTAGGCCTTCTCTGCCCAGTCGTCGGTGAGCTGGTTCCAGTCGGTGTCGTGGAGGTAGTCGGCGGCGGCGTCGGTGAGGAAGGCCTGCGGCAGGTGCAGGCCGACACCGAGGCGGCGGGCGTCCATCGCCGCCTCCAGTAGTGCTTTGGCGGCCGGGCTGACGGTGCGGTAGCGCTCCAGGAGCGCGGGGCCTCCGGCGAGATCCTGCGTGAGGCGTCCGTCGGCGCGGGCACGGGTGAGGGCGTCGGCCAGCAGCCGGTCACCGCCCTCGGCCAACGCCGCTGCCGCGGCCAGGGCGCGGGTGTCGAAGGCGTCGGGGACGCTCACGGTGCGTCCGGCGAGCAGTTCCCTGACCCGGCTGTGCTGATCCGGCCCACCGGGGGCGGGCAGGGCGGTGTACTGCTGAACGTAGTCGGGCCACAGCGTGCCCAGCACGAGGACAGGCCCGCGCTGTGGGCTGATCAGTAAGCGGTGTACGGCCGCAGCAATCTGCTCGCCGGCCGCCTGGTCGCCGAGGTAGTGCTGGGCTTCGTTCAGCCACACCACGGTCCGCGGGACGACACGGGCCAGGTCCTCCAGGGCGGCCTCGGCGCGAGTGGGGTCGAAGGGATGCCACAGCCGCCACCCCTGCTCCGCCAGCGACTGCACGGCCTCCCAGCACGCCCGGGTCTTGCCCGTCGACGAGCCGCCCACCAGAACCAACATTCGACTGTGGCCGGCCGCCGCATCCTGCACCGCTTCGGCCAAGATCCGGTCGTGCTCGCGGGACACATAGCCCGGCAGCGACCGCCGCTCCGGCAAGCCGGAACCGTCCTGGACGGTGCCGGCCGGATGGACCTCCAGTGCGTGCGGATCCCACTGGTCGATCGGACGCCCCGGCCCATCCGCCGTGACCGCGCCCGGCTGCGCGGCTGCGGTCCGCCGCAACTCCAGCAGCTCCCCCGCCGGCAGCTTCAGCACGCGGGCCAGCGCCGCCACCGTCTCCGCAGACGGCACAGGCTTCCTGGGCGAGAGCGCCTCCGACACGGTGGTGCGTCCCAGGTGCGCCTGGGCGGCGAGCTGTGTCTGGTTCAGCCGAGCTCGGGCCAGCCCGGCGGCCAGTTTCTTGCGCAGTTCGGCCAGCGCCGAGTCCGGAGTGTGACCGGCCTGTTCGTCGTGCATGCGCTCGCTCCCGCGGGTGGTGAGGTGTTCGCCGGTGTTCATCTTCGTCCCGGCGAACCCCGGCGCACACCGATTCCGAGACCTTCGTCCACGTCAACACTCCAACCTTTGACGGGAGTCTGTCGTGAACGTCGTCGTCCTTCTCCTCACCGCCGCGCTCGTGCTCGTCGTCGCGGTGCTGGCCGCCGCCGGAGCGGGCAAGCTCGCCCGCCTGGACGGCACCACCTACCCCACCGCCCTCACCCGCGCCGCCACCGCCTTCACCGCAGTCCTCACCCTCGCCACCGCGGTAGCCGGCGCCCTCACCGCCCTCCTCACCTGATCACCACGCGACGGCCCAACCACCTGCTCGGCTTCCTGGTGAGGTACCGAGCGATTGGATGCACTGCGGCGGGGACGACGCAGGCAGCGCGGACCGCTGTACGAGAACCATGAATTCTTCGTCGGAAGACGGAGCGCCATCACCATGCCGAGCGATGCCCCCCTCGATGCGCAATGCCCGGCCGGCCTCGGTCAGCCGGGATGCGCAGTGCGCCGCAGCGAATGCGCAGAGCTGCGCAATGATCGAATCCGTATGCGCAATGCGGGACTGCCCGGAGCGTCTGCTCGTAGATGAGCTCGTAGGGCCGCCTGCCGGCCTGTGTGTATCGGCTTGGAGGTGTCCGGCCCTGCTCGCCGCAGGGGAGTCCTTCAGCCGTGTTGGCGAGGACTCCCCCTGCGTCGTCATGATGCCGTCTGGTTGACGGATGCCGTCCGCTGGCGTTGGTGATCGTTGAGAATGGTCAGCATCTTGTCGAACTCTGTGTCGCCCATCATTTTGATGAGGTGCATGGCGATGAAGACGCCATCGTCGTATGGCAGCTTCTTAGGCTGGGTCTCCTTGCGATCTGGCGCAGGTGCCGGGTTGGTGGGTTGGCTGGAGGCACGTGGCTCCGGAACGGCCTCTGTGCGGAGGGGCGTTCCCGCCGGTGTCTTGGCGCTGCGCTGCTTCTGTGTGTCGTGATCGGTGATTACGTCGTAATCACTTGAGTCGTTGGCGGGTGCCTCCTCCAC
The DNA here is from genome assembly GCF_044540485.1 of Streptomyces sp. NPDC085946. NCBI lineage: Bacteria > Bacillati > Actinomycetota > Actinomycetes > Kitasatosporales > Streptomycetaceae > Streptomyces > Streptomyces sp. NPDC085946. Next base: position 5,221 of record NZ_JBITSF010000047.1, read on the forward strand.
GGGCGAGGCGGGAGGTTGAGGCTGCTTGGCGGGCTGCTTCTCGCTCTCTTTGCGGGCGCGCTCAGCCTTCAAGTCCTCCAATGCCTGAGTCTGTTCATCCTGCGGCTTGTTGCCGACCGCGCGCAGCAGGTCGATGGGCTCTTGGCCGATACGGGCCTGCAACTCCGGGGTCAGGTTGAGCAGGGCGAGGCGCTGGGATACCCAGCCTTGTGAGCGGTGCAGGCGCTTGGCCAGGGCTCGCTGGCTGCCGTGGATGGCCAGGAGGCGCTGTAGAGCGCGGGCTTCGTCGAGCTCGTCGAGATCCTGGCGGTGGATGTTGGCGACGAGTGCGGACTCGAGGAGTTCCTCGGATGTGGAGCCCTGCTCGTCGCTCACCATCACCTTGATGGTGGCGAGCCCAGCTTCGCGGGCGGCGGCAAGCCGGCTGCTGCCGTCGATGACCACATACGTGGTGTCTGGCTCGAGGTCGGCTTCGCGCTGGGGGTTGGCCTTGATGTAGGCGTCACGGTTCATGACCGTGATGGCCTGCTTCTGCCCGTGGGTCTTCAAGCTGCCGGCGAGGTCGGTCAGGTCACCGAGGCTGGAGCGCGGGTTGTCCGGGTTGAGGCTGACGCGGTGCGGAGGCAGCTCTGTCGGTGGAGCAATGCCTTCGGTGGGGACGCCGGTCGCGGCGGCGACGGCCTGGCGGCGGGCGCTGACCGGGCGCACTCCCCCACCGAAGCGGCCGGATCCGAGCTGGTCTGCCTTGCTCACAGCACCTCCCGGGCGAGGGCGCGCATGCCGACTGCCTGCTGGGACTTGGGGGCGTATGAGAGCAGAGGCTGCTTCACTCGAACGGCTTCCTTCTGTTCCTTGAGGTCTCCGATGAGGCCGACCACTCGCGGATCCTTTATGTCGACCCACCCCTGCAGTGAGGAGGTGGCGATGTAGCCGCGGCGGGAGTCGTACAGGTTGACGACGATGCCGAGGTAGTCGATGTCGACTTGGAGGTCGCTGCGCAGGTCGTCGATCTGGGTGGTGAGGAGCTCGTAGGCGTCTGCGGAGCTGTCTTCGGCCTGGACGACGATCAGGGCGCCGGACTGTCCGAGCTTTTCTCCGTCGCGGCGGCGCCCGTAGTAGGCGGCGGCGTCCATGCTGAGTCCGAGGCTGGGTGGGCAGTCGACGATGATTACGTCGTAATCAGCTTCGAGCGGAGCAAGAGCCCTCTCGAGGGCGGCTTCTCTGGCCCTTACGGCGGACAGTCGCACGTCGAGGAGGAATGCGTCGTTGCAGGCGGGCAGGAGGTGCAGTCTTCCGCCGAAGGTGTCTTCGTCGATGGAGACGATCAGGTCGCGGAGGTCGCCCTTGGGGTCCCCTGCCATGTGGTTGGTGAGGCTGTCACCGTTCATGGGCAGGGGGCTGGCCCCGAGTTGGTTGGTGAGGTGGCACTGGGGGTCGAAGTCGACGAGGAGCACATGCAGGCCGGGGCCGGGCAGGTTCTCGATGTCGAGCGGGTTGTCGATCTGAGGGTCTGCTTCGCTTTGGGTTTCGCTTGCCCGCAGGGCCTTGGTCAGTGCTTTGGCGACACGTACGGGGTGCAGAGAGTTGGAGTCCTCTGCCAGGGCTTCTCCGAGCCCGGCAGTGATCGCCGTTTTGCCCACGCCGCCCTTCTGGTTGCAGACGATGATGCGGCGGGTGATCTCAGGCCGTTCGACGTCCGGGGCGGGGTTGGCGTCGAGCCACAGCTGGACGGACTGAGCGAGGCCTTGGATGAGGGAGACACGCCGGTCGGTGGCGGTCTGCCTGAATTCGTCCCACTGGCCTGCTGGCAGGAAGGTGGAGAAGGAGTCGGCACCTGACGTGTCGATGGGTGCGGGGGTCGCTGCCAGACTGCACCAGTCGCGGATGCCTTGCTCGACGGCAGCTTGGATCTCGATGCCGTGCTGGGCGGCCCTGATCTTGAGGCTCTGGCGGAGCCATCCCGGCAGCTTGGAGACGACCTTTTCGCGGTCGTTGGAAGTGACTGGAGAACTCATGGGGACACCATACTAACGCCCATGATCTTTAGCTCATGCGACACGTTAGTTACGCCACTTGGTGGTAGGGCAGGCCCGACTCATGCTGATTACGACGTAATCGGCTCCGGCTGACTTACCGCAGAGGCGAGCTGACGCCCCGCTACCGCAGCGCAAGGTACGGGCACCCGCAGAAGACGCGCTAAAGCTCAGCGGCCGGCCCTCCCCCGTGACATCACTTGCCCGGCCGTCGCCTGGTGCTGTGACCGCATAGGTCTGCTGGGTTGGTGGACGGCGCGGCTGGATGCGCGGTGACGTTCGTTCCGACCGCTGGAGGTGCGATGGCCGAACCTGTCCGTGTGCGCAGACTGACCGACCAGGAAGGCAGCTGCTGCAGATCGTGCGCCGGGGCAGCACCCGCTCGGTGCGTTACGGGTGGGCGATGCTGCTGCTGGCCTCGGCGACGGCAAGCGATGCCGGTTGACCGCCTAGCTGCTGCAAAGCGACGAGGACACCCTCCGCGATGTCATCCACCGGTTCAACGAGATCGACCTGGCCTGTCCGGGCCCTCGGTGGGCGGAAGGCCGTTCCTGTCCGCTCAACCGTAATGAGGACTTCGTCGTCCAGACAGCCACGAACCGTACCGCCCAGCTCGACCGGCCCTTCACCGCTGGTCTCTGCGCAGACTCGTCGCCTGCCTGCGCAAAGACCACGGCCAGGTCATCGCTCACGCCACACCGACCACACTGTGAGACCCAGGCCCTGTACGCCTCCCTGTGGTGATGCAACGCCAGCGCTCGCCACCGCGATGTCTGGCCATTGAACGACGCGAGAGGGCCCGCATCCACAGCAAGAAAGCATCCGCTGGCGCGGGCGTTCCTTCAGGACCGCGAAGTTGCCGCATCTGCCACTCGGTGCGTAGCTGCTCGTGAAAAGCTGGGAGCATGATCGGCGGGTCGGCTGAGTACCCAGAGCTTTGGGCGTATTTGGAGTCACTGCACTGCGGCGAGTTTCTTTCCGGCATCGTCGCAGCGATCGAACGGTTCGGTGTGTTCGTGGCGCTGGACGGCAGTCCCGGCCACCCGGTCTTCCCCGGCGTCGGGTTCATCTCCTTCGCTGAGCTGTCCTGGCGCCGCTTCGAAGCAGCTTCCGACGTCGTGCAGGTCGGACAGCGCGTCTCATGCGAGTTCCTCCAGTTCGACACCTGGAACCTGGAGGCCAGGCTGTCCTTGAAAGCGATGCAGCCAGACCCCTTTCAGGCATTCGCCAACAGCACCGCGGTGGGGCAGAAACTGCACGGACAGGTCACCAAGCTGGTCCCGTTCGGCGTCTTCGTCCGGGTCGCAGACGGAGTTGAGGGGTTGGTCCATCTACAGGACCTTGCGTGGACACCTGTGGAGGATCCATCGGACGTCGTCCATGTCGGCGACGACGTCGTGGTCATCGTCACCGGGATCGACCGGCAGCGACGCACGCTGTCTCTCGCCAGGCGACAAAGCTCATCCGACCACCGGTGCCCCCTTCACACCCCATGACAATCCCTTTGCACGAAAGTTCCCGGGCGCTTGCGCGAGAGAAGAAAGGCGCACACTCCAACTCGGTGAACTCCCCCGGTCAGAGCGCCAGTGACAGCGAACCTGGGAAGGGCGTCCTCTCCGAGGACACGCCAGGCATCAGCTTCCACGGCGAGTTGGTGTCGCTGCCGCGCTGCGGAAGTCCTGGGCTGAGGACTCCCCACTCCCCCAGCACCGCAGCAGCGCTCGTGAGACTCCTCAGCAGCTCACCAGTACAGAGACAGCCCGAGATTGACGCTCTCTCTCACCATGGCACGCTGCTGGGTCGCCGCTGTGTGTCACCTCATCCACCTGCCGCAGAAGACTCCGACTGATTACGTCGTAATCACCCAGCAGTCTCATTCACTCCAAGCCCTGCCTTGCAGTATCTGTCTCGCGCAGCTTGAGCCGGTCCCAGGGTCGTTCAGGTATCAGTTGCCGGCCCTCAAGCTGCGATCATGAGCAGGGCCCGTTGTGCAGGCGCGGACGACTGCCAGCAAGTCCTCTGAACACACTGAGCGCCGCGTCGCATCCGAGGGTGCGGATGCGCTGGCCGCTGAGGCGAACGTATCGGTAGCTGAGCTTCACGGCATGGTTGCGACAGACAGCGGCTTCGGTCTCTGGCACGCGAGGCGGTCACATCGGTGCGCCACTCGTGTCCACGCCACCCATGTCACAAACGATCGCCGTTCTTGCAGTCCACCCTCTCCTGGCCGAGCCGTGGACGGACGGTACGTGCCAGGAAGGCGCGGGGCCGCGGCCTTCGCGGTCAACGCAGCGTTGATGCTCTTCGGCTGCAAGACGGATGCGTACGGAGAGCCGAGGATGGCAACGTCACAGCTCGCCGATCGAACGACACCTTGATGCTGAGCATGTGCGCGGGTCCTCTCCAGCCCTTACCTCCCAGAGTGCGCAAACGCCTGCTGCGGTACTGGAAACTCGGTCGCTTCGGTCGCTTCCGTCGCTGTCTCAGCGTCGTCGCAGCGGAACTGAGACCGTAGGTTCCACCCCGGACGCGCAACAGATCGGTCCGGCGGCCATGGGCTCGGCGAGGGCATCCCCCAGGTACGGCTTCCGACACCGGCGGTCCTGCAAATCGCTCACCGATCCGTACAGCATCGGCCATCACGCTGCTGCAGCATGCGCTACGCGCCACCATCGCCGTCAGCACTCCATGAAGCCTCCTGGGCTCGTCTCAAGGGCTGCTGTACCGGCTGGACGGTGGGCCATGACCGTCCAGCCCGTGCCGCCGGGACTGGTTTTTCCGCACGACGGCGACCACGATTCGATCGGCACGATGCTGCTGCGGTGAAGCCTGCCCAGGCACCATCGTTCAGCCATGCTCTCGAGCGGTGGACATGCTACTGCCCTGGAAGGGGCGAGCGGTAAAACCCCCATCTGCACGAACGGCACCAGTGACGCGTGGCGGCGATGAGCACAGCTGGATGTCTCTTGCACGCCGTCATCACAGCTGGCCTGACGTGTTGCCCTCCCCGCAGCGGCGTCACACACGTCACTCACGAGTGATTACGGCGTAATCACTCAAGGGACGAGCGTCAGTCGTCGTGCCTTGCTGAAAGCCGTCTGCAGCTCTTGCGGCTACACGGCGGCCTTATGAGGTCCTACTCGGCGAGGAACTCAACAGCGGCCGCCAAGGCCAAGCGCGCCTCATCCGTCGTCGTGACCGGACAGGCGGTGCGCTGTTCCAGCTTCTTCAGGGCACGGACAACGGCGCTGAGATAGCGGTTCAAGCCGACCATCTGTGTGGTCGTGCTGCAGTGGGGGAGGACTTCTGCGACTTCGTCGAGCCAGTACTCGGCGTCATCGTCCAGGACAAGACCAGTGCGGTGTTCCAAGAGCCTTTGTGCCACAGGCACCAGGAGGTGATGCCGGCGCTGGATTGCTTCTTGAGCTCGACGCTCAGCCTCCTGCTGGTGAGCGATTCGGCGTTCGGCTTGGATGACTGCCTCGGGTGTGCGGCGGACTTGGCCGGCGTCGTGCGGTTTCTCCGCCAGCACTGCGGCCTGGAGGCGCTTGGCTTTGTTGTACGCGGCACTTGGGGCCTTCACCGCGAGCGCAGGAGCCAGTTCCGCCCAATGGGCACCCGCCGCACGCGCCTCAGCCACAGCTCGCGCCTGGTGAACGTCGGCACGCTCACGCAGATACTCCCAGAGCCGGATCCGCAGCAGGGCGCCCCTCTTCTGCTGCTGCGGTGTCAGCCTGCGCAGCGCGTCCGCGTGCTTCTCGGCGTACAGCAGGGCGCTGTAGACCTCTTCGTCCGCAGGCATGCGTTCGATGCTGGGATCTTCGGCCTCTTCATGTAGTTGGCGCAGTTCACCGACGACTGCGACAACGTCGATCTTGCCGATGGTCAAAGGTGGCTTGACCAGTGCCTTCGTGGGTGAAGGAGGCTTCCGGGGACGAGGTGCCATACACAGCATTGTGCCCTCCGCCAAGGGATTCACAGAATGTGAATCAGGTGAAGTGGTCCCACGGGGCGACGAGGCTCCCCGTCACGGGCTACTGCTACAAGGCCGCTCGGCACCGCGTTTATGCTGCTCAACGGCTTGCGACGTGCCTGGCAGCCCTTGCTTCACCGGGTCCTCTGACACGGTGCACGCGGCCCGATGACCGCCTGACCCCAGCGGAGGAAGCTCTATGCCTGTGTCACTGCCTGAGGGCGGCTCGTATGTCTGCGGATCCTGCAGGCCGGGCTGACCGGGGGAGTGCCGGCCTCAGGCTCATGGCCCAGAGCAGGATCATGCGCGCTGTCCCTTCAGGAGACGCCAGCCGGGCCAGGCCCGGAGGGTGGGTGTGGGTATGGGGAGAGCAGCCGCCCAATCCGCTCGCGCAGCTCGGGCGGAACACTCTCAAGACCCCGCAGGACCCGGGTGCGTAGGGCGTCCTTCTCGTCGGATGGCAGGTCCGCTGCACCGAGCAGCAGCTCCAGCAGATCGTGCGCCAGGGAGGTTGCCGGCCCACCGGGCGCGGTGAGGAACGTGGTGACGGCCGGTCCAAGCCATGTGAATACCGGGTCCATGGCATGGCGTACGACGCCGTCGTTCGTGCCACCCGAGACATCCATTTTGTGCCACACCTCGTCCCAGTACGTGCGGGACCAGCACGGCCCGTCGTAGCCCGGGGGATAGCGGTACAGCCAGTTCATGTCCACCGGCGCCGGCGGTGCAAAGGCACTGCAGGCGCGCAGGGTGATCTCCAGTTCCCTTCCCTGATCGTTCCAGGTCCGCCGTACCGAGAGGGACAGAGCGAAGTCGGTCCACTGCTCCTCACTAAAGGCGGAACGCCACAGCAGTGCGAGGCGGTGCCAGGCGCTGGCATGGTCGCCCCAGCCTGGGAACAGCTCCCCCGTGGCTACACGGCCTTTGAGGAGCACGATCACCAACAGCAGGTTGGCGCTGTAGATGCCGTGGCGTGCCGAGGTCCGTAGCGGGGGAGAGGTCGGAAAGCGGGTGGGCCGGTAAGCCGGGTGGGGCTCGTGCGTACGCTGGCCGTGTTGTCCCAGTACGCCGATGAGAACACTCGCCAGCCGGTGCCGCTCGGCGGCAGGGATCCGGTTTGCCATCGAGCCGGCGAACCGCAGCATCTGCCGGGAGGACAGCGGCGCGTACGAGAGCAAGGTGTACGCGAGGTCGTCATCGACAGTGCTCTCGGCTGCGGACAGAGACGGCCGGTGTGTCACAAGGGTGGTGAGCACATGCAGGGCCAGGCGCACGACCAGGTACTCGCCGAAACTGGCATGGAGAAACTCGTACGTGGCCAGCACGCGCCCGTCCCGCAGCGACTGGGAGCGCTGGACGAAGAAGAAGCGTCCAAGTGCTACCTCTGCGGGCCCCAGCGGGGTGCGGAACCCAGATGCAGTAGCGGAGGTCCGGCCCAAGAGTGCTGTGAGGTCATCATCTAGTTCAGCGGCCGACACCCACTGGCGGCGGCGGTTGTGCAGGGCAAAGGCGACCAGGGAGAGCCGCTGAAGCTCCCCTTCAACGCGGGACCGTGCCTCATCGCCCGGTACGGCCGCAGACGTAGGAGCTGACTTGTCGGTCTCGCGGCGAGCGAAGGAAACGAGCAGTTCTTCGTACAGTTCGGCCTCGTCAAGAGGATCGTCGCCATCGCGGCGCAGTGCGTTGTCGGTGGCGTCGTACAGCGCCAGCATCGTCAGCAGCAGTGGCTGCGCGGCGAGCGACTGGTGGCGCTCGACGGTTTCCCACGTAAGCGGTAACAGCCCGCGGGCAGCGAAGCTGTCGGAGTTGGCCTCGTTCCACAGGCCGAGCCATCGCCGGATCTGCTCAGGGCGGAACGCTTCCAAGCGCAGTGCCACCAGGCCCGCGGGGTAGCGGGCCCGGTCGGCGACGGCGGTCCTGCTGGTGACGACGGCGCGAACGGGTCGGCCCTGCTCTGCCTCGCGTTGCTGGAAGCGGGCTACGCGGATCAGGAAGTCACTGTGGTGGACCCCGGTGGTCTGTAACAGCTCGTCGAACCCGTCCAAGAGCAGCACCGGCACCGCACCTCCGGCCGAGCGGACCACCTCAGGCCAGGACGCCGATTCCCCGGTCGCAGCGCGCACCGCTTGCTCGATCTGGCTCTGCAGATCCTCCTCAGCGTGCACGTCACGCAGCGGCACTCGGACGGGCAGAAAGCCGGCAGACGGAAGCCGGGCGGCAAGAATGCGTGTCAGGACCGTTTTTCCCGCGCCCGGCTGCCCGAGAACGAGAAGGGGGGAGTGGGCCAGCCCGGCGGACGTCAGGGCCCCGGCGAGGTAAACGGTCAGGTCCCTGCGCACCGGAGCCTCCTCCCAGAAGAGCTCGGTGGCCGGCTCACTGGGACCGGCCACCTCACGCACCCGGAAGTCCGGATCCAGGTACATCTCCCGCATGATCGGTACGCGGATGCCCTCCGGAGCCGACGAGGCATCCAGGACAGGGCGGTTCAGCACGCTCTCGGACGAGCGGGCAAGAGCGGCGGCGACATTGATGGGGGTCCGTACAGCGTGGTTGAGGCTGGCCAGCAACTCCGTGACTCCCTCAAGGGAGCGCCGCACCTCCGTCCGCGTCGCCTGATGTTCGATCTGGGCCGTCCAGAACCCGAACTCCGGTGCCTCTCGGGCGAGCTGCGCATACAAGGACTCGTACTGCCGGACCGCTGCCCGGGGCAGCTCGGCGCGGATGCTCCGCGACACCTCGCCCTGGGCCGTCCCCGACAGCGTGTTCCAGACCTGCAGTCCCTCAGCGAAGTCGAGAAACCTCGTCGACAGGCCCTCGTACCAGCCCTGCAGCTCTTCGGTGACCGCCTCGAAAGGCCGGTGGGGAGCAGGGCTCGGCACGTCGGCGGCTGCCAGCGAACGGGCGAAGGCTGCTCCACGTTCGACCGTATGCGACGTGATCGCCAGGGCGATCTGTTCACGGCGGGTCAGCTCGAGGTCCCCAAGAGACACAGGAAGCCGCTGCTCCTCCAGAGCCTGGAACCAAGCGAGAACGACGATCACCGTGTGCGCGGCGTGCAGCAGCTCTGTGCGCTCGGCACGACCATCCGCGTGGCCCAGACGTCGCCCGACGCCCTGTACCGCGTTGCGACCGAGTGTCAGCACGCTGCCGTTAGCGTCGGCAATCCGCACCAGCCCGTCGCTGACCCCGCCTGTGACGATGTTCAGCGCCCCGCCGAGCGCCCGGTCCAGCGCTGCGACGGCAGGCGGGTCACTGCCCAGCAGCGTCAACGCGTCCGAGAACGACAACAGCCTGCGTACCCCCACCACGCCCCCATGGTCCGTTCGTCGCCTGCGACGATCCCTCGACGAACTCTGGCACACCGGCACCACGCGCGAGTTCTGATCGAGAAACGCGATGCCGAATGCGCGGGGCGCATTCACGGTCTCCTGCGTGTACCTATGAGGCGCGAAAGCGGCGGCAAGCTCGGTGACCGAGCCCAGGCTGAGCGGGCCATCGGGCAGGCACCGAACCTGTCCGACCGGTATGACGTCGTCCCCGGCCTGACCTCGTGCATCTCCTTCTTGCCCTACGGGCGGGCGCGCACCCTGGCCAATGCGCTGACCGCCCATGTCGCTCTACCAAGACACCGGGCATGTGCTGCGGGACGCCGAGGACCTCGATGGCCTGGTCGAGTAGTCCGACTCCGTCTGGAGGCGCTCCCTGGTCCGCCTGGACGTGTCCACCGCGGTGCTGCAACAGCGAGCACCGGATGTGGAGCACGCCATGCCTCTCGGGCAGCAGGCGATCACTCTGGCCAGCTCGTTGCCGATCAGTTCAGCGCGGCAGCACTTTCGGGACCTGTACGAGCCAGCGGCTCATCGGTGGTACCGGCCAGCGGTGCGTGAGTATGGCGAATAGCTCCGCGCCTGAAGCTGTCAGCTCCCGCTTGCCGAGGCAGGGTGATCACGAAGGAGTTCGCCGGGTGCCTTGGCCGCACATCCCTCTCAGCGCCGATCCCGCCGCCTTCCCTGTCCGCCTGCCTGCTGGCCGGCCTGAGCAACCCGGCGGTGATCGCGGCGCGTGACCAGGCGGCCTTCGACGACGTGGAGACCATGGTCGATCACTCCCGAAGTTAACGTTTCCGTCCGGGTATGTGTCGAACCCGACGTGAACGGCCACAGCGAACGGGATACGCGAGGGCGCATACTGGGGGCAATGACAAAACCTGCTGCACTGAAGCGTCATTTGCCTACCAGCCCCTTCAAGGCCCGGGCCACGCCGACTCCCCAGCACTTCGCGGTGGGCGACCAGGTGACGCACGACATGTACGGCCTCGGCCGGGTGATCGGCGTCGAGGACGGGATCGCGGCACTCGTGGATTTCGGCTCGACGCAAGAGCGGATCTTGAGCCCGTACGCCAAGATGACCAAGCTGTAGGACCTCTGTGTCCAGTCAAGGAACACCAGATCCCGCCAGGGATCTGTAACGAAAAAGGAGACCTCTCATCGACCTGCCCTCGCTGTTCTCCGCTCCGGAAGGGGCGCCTCGCTGCTCTGCCACAGCATCGCCGCCTCCGACGACGGATCCTTTCCAGGCTCCGGACTTCGGGGAGGACCAGACCGCCGTACCCGAGGACGCGCAAGCACACATCTCACGCATGAACACGGCGTGACCCAAGGCAGCCGGCCCTTACCGATTACGGGAGATCCGACAGCTGGCCACAGACCTTCCGTTTCCGTATCCCTCCAGAGCTACGGATCAGCAAGCTTCTGACATCCACGACGCCGGACGAGGGCGCACACCAGCGCCTCTGCCCGGCCGTCCCACCAGGCTCAACAGCAGCCGGAGCGGGCCCGGATCCGAACTCCTAAAGCAAGTGTCACAGGGGTGTGGCAGTTTGGGTCTGGCTGCAGTGCTGTGCGGCGTACGGAGTCGGTTGGTTGAGCCGGGAGGAGGCTCCACGGATATGGCTCGTCTGCCGGGAACCGCGGGCTACGGGGAGGACGCCGAGGCGCTGACCCGCCAGTACGAGGAAGTGGCGTTCGAAGAGATACACGGGGATCTCCTGCCGTGGTTGCCGTCTACTCCAGGTCGGGTGGTGGACATCGGGGCCGGCAGTGGCCGGGACGCTGCGGCGCTGGCTGCGCGCGGGTATGAGGTGGTGGCGGTGGAGCCCACCGCAGAGCTGCGGCGGATCGGACAGCGTCTGCACCCCGACGCAGCCATTGTGTGGGTCGATGACGCCCTCCCCTTCCTCGCCGGTCTGTGCGGACCCTTCGACTTGGTGCTGCTGTCCGCGGTATGGATGCATCTGGATGAGCTGGAGCGCGTCGATGCCATGCGGCGGGTGGCCGAACTGACCACGCCTGCAGGGTGCGTGGCCATATCGCTGCGTCATGGGCCGCCCCCGGCAGGGCGCCGCATGTTCGCGGTGTCCGCAGCCGAGACCGTCGCCCTGGCCGAGCAGTTCGGCTTGTTCGCAGTGCACCGCGGCGAAGGGCCAGACCGGTTGAGCCGGGCGAATGTGCACTGGAGCAAGCTGGTCTTCCGTATGCAGGGCCGTACCGTCGCAAAGGGGAAGCAATGACGGCGGAGTTCTACCGGGTCGAGCCGAGTGCACGGACTTCCTGGCGGCTGGCCGTGCTGATGGGTGCCAATACCCGCACCTACAAGTTCGCACTCGGCTCCGCCCTGCTGGAGTACGCCGCTCAGGACCGGACCGAAGTGATGCTGGACGAGCTTGCCGTGCCCTACGCCATGGGCTTGGTCGCGCACCTGGCCGAAGCGCCCCAGGCACCAGCCGGGTCTGCGCTGGGCGAGTCGGACTTCCTGACCGTGGCCCAGCAGGAGGCCGAGGAATCGGCCAGGCTGGGCCGGCCCACCGAACGGCTCCTGCACGCTGCGGTGCGCTCCATGCCAGCGATGGTGATGCAAAAGTTCCACAACCTGGGCGGCGGCACCGAAACAGCCCACCGCTTCTATGAGCTGGCCGGCAGTTCCCGTAAGCGGATCGTGCGCCTGACTCCCGACCTGCGCCAGGTCGCCCGCTCCGAGCAAGCCGCCGGACTGCGCACCGAGTTGGGCGCGCGGTGGAGCATCGTCGAGAGCTCTTTCGCCGCCGGCGTGGGTCGCAGTCTCGTCGCCGAGGGCGTCGCGGTGGACTGGGCCACGCTGAAGATCACGGACAAGCACCGCCGCCGCTCGGTCACCGGAGTCGCCGACGCCTTGATCGGCTTCCAGCACGGCCGGTGCCTGATCTGCTTCGCCCCCATTACTTCCGACGACAAGATCGCCGTCGACCACGTCTTCCCTCACTCGTTGATGCGGCGCTTCGGCGATGTGTCCGGCTGGCATGGTCCCGACCTGGACGTCATCTGGAACCTCGCTCCCGCCCACGAGACGTGCAACAGCGTCAAGAGCGACCGGTTCCCCACCCCTGAGGAACTCCACCGCCTCGCCCAGCGCAACGAGGCGATCCTGCAGTCCCCCCACCCACTCAAAAAGACTCTGCAGCTCACCCTGCGAAGCACGGGATACAGCGGCGGGCCCGGACAGTGGTCGCACTTCCTGCGGCAGGTTCAGGCCGCCTGCGACTGACCAGGTCAGAGACCTCTTCCATCATGTGTCGAGGACAGGTGCAGCACAGCAGCGGCATACAGCAACCACCGCGGCCTCAGACAGCTGCCCATAGCCCTCGACGGTCGACTGACCAGCTCGCTAGGCCTCAATGCCCACCCGGCCGAAAGTTCGGAACGTAGAGGTCATGAGCTAAAGGCTGTCGCGCTCGACCAGTGAGCCATCAGGGCTCAGCGTGTAGAAGCGCGGCGGATCCATGGCCCTCACGGCTCTGCGCAGCTCCGTTTCCTGCACGGCGGGATCGGGCCCGTATGGGTCCCGCACGTGGAATCCGTACAGCGCGATGGCGTCCGCGTCGACGTCGTCGGGCTCGGGACGGCCCTCCTGGATGAACCCGCAGAGCGCCCGCAACGCGTCCTCGCCCAGCTCCAAGGGATGGAAGGGCAGAGCGTACGGCTCTTCCTCCTCCCCGGGCCAGGGGATGATGTCCGCCGGGCGGTCGCCGGCCCAATAGGGCAGTTCGAAGGGGAGCGGTTCGCCGATGTTCTCGATGATGCCGCTGTCCGGCGACAGACTCAGGGAGCGGACGAGGCGCCCGTCCTCCCACACGGCGAACGCCAGCCAGTCGACGACGCTGTGCATGGCGTGCAGGACGAGCCTTCGGCCGGCGCTTGCCGTCACGAGGTGTTCCGGGAGCCGGGAAGGGGCGTCGATCATTACCCTTTGGTCGCCGATGACCTCCACGCCAGGCCAGCTCGCTGCGTACGCGGTCCCCTTCGGCGGGTACAAGCCGTCCCAAAGGTTCGAGCCCTCGCACTGCTCGATCTCCCGGCCCGGGTAGAGCCGCCGCATCATGGCGACCGTCCGGTCAAGGTCCGCCGCTCCCACATGCCGCAGCAACCCCGGCACGTCGCCGTCCGCGTACACCAACAGTCCCGTCTTGGCTCCCAAAACCTCTCCCCAGAGCGTTACACCTCATGGTGGGCGCACCCTAGCCGCACGCACTGACAAGGTGCCTCAGCGTGCCTGCCCGGCTGAGCCGTCCACGGGCGTTCGAGGCGCTCGACAGGGGCCAATGACAACCGACGGCGACCACCAGGCGTACGAGCCCACTGCTCCTGAACAGGGAAAACGCAGGTCACCAAAATCCCCGGCAAAATCCGGGGAGAGAATTAGCAGGCCGTGGACAGAGAGGAGCCCGGCACGGTGGTGTCTCCCGCTTGTGCCGGGCCCGCCGCGTCCGTATGACACGGGCGCCGTTGGAAGGCGAAATCCGCTTTCGCGTCAGCGAAGCATGTCGTAGCCGAAGCCGGCATAGCCGGAGGTGGAGAGGCCTGCGGAGGAGGCTCCGAAGCTGACGGCATTCTTGGTGATCACGCCCGATGAGGAGCCGCGCAGGCTCCACAGGGCGCCGTCGCCGGCGTTCTCTCCCTCGGCCCCGATGGACAGCTCCGCGTAGCCGTCCCCGTTGAGGTCGGAGAGCCGTACGGACGAACCGAAGTGGTCGTCGTCCTCGTTGCTGCCGGGGACGCCGGTGGTGTCCTGCTGGAACACCTTGGCGTCGGAGGTGGACAGCCCGACGGGTGTGCCGCGAAAGACGGTGACGCTGCCGGTGAGGGTGGCAGTGCCGATGCTTTCGTAGAAGGCGGAGATGGCCGCGTCGGCGAGCCCGTCTCCGTCGGTGTCCCCGAGGGAGAGGGCATAGCCGAAGCAGTCGCTCGACTCGTCGGCGCCGGGCACTCCCGGGGTGCCCTGGTGGATGGTCTGCACCGGGTCGGTGCGGATGCCCTCGTTACCGCCGAAGTAGGTGGTGATGGAACCGCCGAGGTCATCTCCGCTGGAGCCACCCCACCAAGCGCTGGTGACCACGTCGTCGTAGCCGTCCCCATTGATGTCGCCGATGGCCGCCTGCTTATCGCTTTTGAGTACCTCGTGGAGGGCCAGACCCGAGGCGGAGCCCAGGTATACGAGGGTGGCGTCGTACTTGTGCGATGTATCGGGGTAATACGCGCCGTTGACGAGCAGGTCGTCGGCGCCGTCACCGTTCACATCGCCTGAGAGGAGCGAGGCGGCGCCATAGTCGGTATCGCTCTGCAGGGGCGTGGTGAGCTTGTGCCGGGAGGCGGCGCCGGACGACTTGGTGAAACCGCCCTTGTGGATCCAGATGTCCTTGCCCGAGCTGCCGACAGCGAGGTCGGCCTTGCCGTCACCGCTGAAGTCGCCGATGACCAAAGACTGCCCGAACCAGTCGTGCCCGGACGGATTGGGGTCGCCGACGGCCCGAGCGCTGGAGAGGCCCGAGGCGCTTCCCCAGATCACGACGGCGGTTCCGCCATTGGTGTCCTCTCCGACGTCTTCTCCCGGGGCCCCGACGACAAGATCGGCGTAGCCGTCGTTGTTGGGGTCGCCGGAGGCGAGAGCGGCACCGAACAGGTCGTTGTGTTCAGCGGTGCCGGGAATCCCGCTCGAGTTCTGGGTGATCACCTTGCGGTTGGATGCGGTGATACCTGAAGCCGAGCCGTAATTGACGACCACGGCCCCGGCGGATTGCACGCCTCCCACGGTGGCGAAGCGAGCGGATGTGACGAGGTCCCGGTACCCGTCACCGTTGAAGTCGTCGGCGTACTTCGCTGTAGCTGCGGTTGCGGGGACGGCCGCCAGGGTGAGGAGGCCGCCGGTGAGAGCCACCGCCGTTGCGACGGCCAGAGTGGCGCGAAAGGGGTGTCTTTTGTTCATAAGCCTTTCGATTCAGGGCTCACGAAGACAGCTGCACAGAAGAGACAGGCTTCGCAGACAGTAAAGGTGAGGGAACGTAGGGCAGCCGCCGAACATGGCGCCGATGGGGAGCAGCCGGCGAGACCGTGGTTCCAGCCCGGATGACTCGTGCAGGACACCAAGGGTTGTACGGGGGTTGAGGAAATGGTCAGGACCGGCGAGCAAGTCGAGGCGTATGGGATGGAAGAGGTGCACAAGACTTATTGGCGGTCTATGGTAAAAATTGTCTGGCCCGCCTGTTCAGTTCATCGAGGCTCCAGCGCCCGAGAACGGCTGTCGGGCGAGGCGGCGACCCCGAGTACCGCGTGCCGCCGCTGTGCCAGATGCAGGAGCCAAGCGGTCAATCAGGGCAGCCAGTGCTCTGGCCGCATAGGTTCGCCGGGCTGACGGCGTCGGTGCTTGGACCGGCTGGAAACAGTGCGGGAACAATTTGAGCAGTGGCGGAGCCGAACACCAGGCTCCCAGTATGTCTGGCCCGACGTTGGTGATTATATGGCGGAGCCGTTCACCCGGTTGTGCTGCGGGAGTTCCGCGCGTTGATGGTGGGCTATCCTCCCAGTTCGCCGAGAAGCGGCCTGAGTTCTTCGACATCAACGTGCCCGCAGAGCGATTCGGTGTCGAGAACAAGTGAGAGGAGGACTGGCGAAAGCCATTCCGCGTCCACTTCTCGACAACACCTTTGCGGACGAGGAGTTCAGGGCCTTGGTGGGATTCAATCCCCAACGCGAGGACTGCCGTCGGCCCTTCCTGGTCTACTGCTGATCGCCCTGAGTGCCACGGCCGCCACGGCTGGCCACTGTGCCCGCTGCACCACCGCAGCCAGCTTGGTGAGTGACCTCGCTGAGGCGGCCGGCGACAAACAGTTCGGCAAGACCATCACCCGTTACGGACGCGTCGACCTCTCGGTGTTGACGAACTCGGCTACCTCGAAATCGAACGCCTTGGCGCGGAGATGCTCTTCCGAATGGTCACCAAATGCGAGGAGAAGAACAGCATCGCCATCGCCTCCAACAAGGCGTTCACCGGCTGGAGCAAGGCCTTCACTGATCCACGGCTTTGCGCGGTGATCGTGGGTCGGCTCACCCTCAACGCCACGCTCTTCGAGGCTGGCGCCGGGTTCTGCCGCCTCACCTGCACCAAAGCCCGCCGGGACAAGTCAGGCACCCCAGCCACGATGCCGAGGGTCTTCGGAAAAACCAGGACAGCCCGAAAGGTCTCCCCGGCTAAGCTACCCGCCATGCATTCTCCTCTGATCATCTGCCCGCCGCCCCGCTCCTGAGCGGGGTGCTACCCGGGCCCGGCCGACGTATACGGCTGTGGCCCCAGTTCGGCGTGGCCTGAGCCGCCGATGGCCCCCGCTCCGACGATGCCCTTCATTCACGTCGAAGCCGGAGCCTTTCCATGCCAACACGCTCGTCATCCGTCGTTGCCCGCATTCCGCGGTCAGGCACTGCCCTGCTGGTCCTCGCCGGACTGCTGTGGGGCACCGGCGGCCTCGTCGGCTCACTGCTGGCCTCCCGTACCGGGCTGCAGCCGGTCGCCGTCGCCGCCTACCGGCTGCTGGTCGGCGGCGCCCTCATCACTGCCTACGCCGCAGCTGCAGGCAGCCTCAAGACGGTGCCGCGCACCCGCGCAGCGGCAGCCCGGGTGACTGTCGCCGGCGTGCTGCTGGCCGCGTATCAGACTGCTTACTTCGCAGCAGTGCAAGCCACTTCAGTCAGCCTGGCGACACTGACCACGATGGTCGCCATCCCTGTCCTGGTCACGGTCGGCTCCGCCGCCCTCGACCGGCGCCCGCCCACACTCCGCGCAGTCGGATCGACCGTGATCGCCATCAGCGGGCTGATGTTGTTGCTCGGTTCTCCGACCGGCACGAGTGGCCACCACGCTGTAGGAGCGGGCTTGGCGCTGCTCGCCGCGCTGGGGTTCTCCGTGCTCACACTGGACCGCCGAGCGTCGCTGCCTGGCCTGGACCGGGACGCCATGACCGGGCTGGGCTTCCTTACAGGAGGCTTCCTGCTGTTGCCCGCCGGCCTGATATCCGGAATGGAACTGCCACTGCGGATTGACGCGGTCGGCGCCGTGGTGTTCCTCGGGCTGGTGCCGACAGCCATCGCCTACACCAGTTACTTCGCAGGCTTGCATCACGCCGGTGCAGCCGCCGGAGTTGTCGCAGTTCTCCTCGAACCGCTCACCGCCACATTGCTCGCGATGCTACTCGGCCATGATCGCCTGGGCGGGGCACAGATCCTCGGCGCCTTCCTCATCATGGTCTCGATCGGCATCCAGCAGGCTCCGGCCAAGGCGACCCCTACATCCGGGTGGCCCGGTTGGCGGCGTAAGCACGGCTGACGGTCGGGCATGACCCAGATACGCCAGGAACTCGCCACCTGGTGATCTTGGGGTCCTGTGGGTGGCGTGCTCCTTGACGAGGCGGGTCCAGCCGATCCCGCAGGGCTTGCCGCATGTAAATGTAACAACTCTAGTTACAACTGGAACCGGGGAGTACGGGAGGTGGAGTCCGACGTGAGTGCCAACAGCAGGCTGACCATCGCGGCGCACGCCCTGACATGGATCGGGTTGTATCAGCGGCGCGGTCACGAGGTCGCCACCTCCGAGCAGATCGCGACGAGCGTCAACACCAACCCCGTGGTGCGGTGACGGTCTGCTCGTCCAGGGCGGTGAAGGTCTCCTCAACCAACCGCTCGGCCATCCGTGGGGCCTTGGGCCGTAACAGCGTGACCAGCCGCCGCCCGCCAGCCTTACGGATCTGGGCCGGTGAACCGAACCGCTCCAGCAAGGCCAGCACCGCCGGGTGCTGCAATCGTGGCCCCAGGACCCGTTCCAGTGATGGATGGATCTGGGTCAGCAGGCCGTGCAGCCGGCTTGCGACCCTGGTGGCCTCGCCGGCCAGGTCATCGTCGAAGCCGACGATCATCTCCAGCTCGGCGATCGTCTCGTCCTCGCCGTCGATCGCCCGCAGCGTGTGCGGCATCGCGCGGGCCGCGTCGGCGATGATGAACGCGTCCCTCGCATCCGTCTTCGCCTCGCCCGGGTAGAGGCCGGTGATCCGCCGCATCGTCAGCCCCGGCAGATAGGCGACCGGGCAGCCCATGTCCTTGGCGACCGCCAGCGGCAGGGCCCCGATCGAGGCCGGCTGGTCGACCACGACCAGTACCGTTTCGTGCTTGGCCTGGAGCTTCGCGAACAGCTCGCGGAGCTTGGGTTCGGTGTTGGGCAGCCGTTTGTCGAACGCTCTCTTCCCGGCCGGGGTGACGGCGGTGGCGTGATGTTCGCCCTTGCCGACGTCCAGGCCGAGGAAGACGTCGATGTCGCCGGTGTCGATCACGTGCAGGCCCCTCCATCACGCTTTCGTCCGGCCTTTGCCAGAGCACCGAGCTGCCACATCCACGTTACGGAGAGCTTTACCGGCTCGGGTGAAACCGGTGCTCAAGCCCCTCATCAGCGGTCCGTCGATGCCTCCGGACCCGGTGACACCCCCCGGATCATCAACAACAGGAGGGGGAAGTCATGCCGGACCCGAAGGCCGGAGGCCCCATTGCGGAGCCACGAAAAAGGTAACCGGGGAGCCGGGACGGCACGGAGCGTCCGTCACACCGGGCAGGGCGGGTCAGAATCCTGGGTTGATCGTGATCTGGCGCCGGGGGTCACCGGAGCGGGTGTGGACGGTTGCGCGGTGCGCGGCCAGGCCTGCCGTGCCGCCCTGGATCGGCAGGTGACAGTCGGGACAGCCGTGCCACCAGTCGTCTCCTTCCGGGAGGTCGGCCGGGGTGAGCGGGGGCAAGTGCGGCGGCTGGGGCCTCATTCCGTCTCCTGCGAGCTGTGGATGGAGTCGATGGCGGTGGCAGCGTGGTGGGTGTCGACGGGGCTGTCGGCGTCGTCGATCCGGGCGCGGAGCCTGTCCAGCTGCTCCCACGCCTGCCTCAGTTGCTGAGCGAGCCACTTGGTGTCGGCGGGAGCCGCGGCGAGGAACTCCCCGAGAGGAAGCCGTATGTCGCCGCTGGTGCCGAGGACGGCGACGGGGTGGCCGTCGCCGTCCTCGATGAGGCCGGCGTCGTCGTCGCGCTGCCGCCAGCCGTCGGGGACCGTGTTCAGCCGGGCTTCGATGGCGTCCAGGCGGTCGGCTGGAGTGAGGGGGCGCGGGCGGTCGGCGGCGCGGCTCACGGGCTGCCACCTCCCGCCGGACGCTGCCGGTCGGCGAGGGCCAGCAGTTCGATGGCGAGGCCGGGGGCGGACAGGACGGTGCGCAGGATGGAGGCGAGGCCGTCGCGCTCGACGGGGTTGAGCCGGTCCCAGACCGTGTGGGCGTCGCGGTGGACGCCGACGGCCTTGAGGTAGTCGTCCTCGCTGGTGGCGGTGTGCGTGGCACCGCACCGGCCGCACCGGAAGACAACCTGGTCCCAGCCCTGTGTGGTGGGCTCGGCGGTCATCCGCCGATCACCTCCAGCTCGTGCACCTCGTGGTCGGCGGTGTTCTGCGGGTCGTCGAGGTCGTCGTCCGGATCGGCGTCGGTGTTGGGGCCGTGGACGGTGCAGATGATGTCCTCGCTGTCGTCCAGGTCGCCGTTGAGCGCGCGGAACAGGCAGGTGATGCTGTAGGCGGGCGCCCAGGCGTAGCCGGGGCATTCGTCGTCGTGCGGGCAGGGCACCATCACGTCGAACCCGTAGTCGCCCTCGCCGTCGACGTTGGTGCGCAGGGCGAGGGTGAGGTACTGCTGACCGAGGCGGATCTCGCCGACCCGGTCGCCGCCGGCGACGTCGGAGCCTTCCTTCCACTGCCACAGCGGCAGGATCTCCGGGCCGAAGACGCGGCGTACGAGCAGCAGGTCGCCCAATCCTTCGCTGCCGTCCAGGCCGAGGTCGGCGGTCCGCTTCTTGCTCAGCCGCTGCAGGTAGGGCAGCAGTTGGTGGAGGCTGTCGGCGAAGAGCACCTCGTTGAAGCCCTCCGCCAGCAGCGTGGGGTGGGAGTGGACCATCGCCTTGTGCTGCGCACGCACGGTGTCGTCGGGCACGGTGCGGTTGGCCGGCCGCGGACGCTGGCGTTCCACGCACACGGAAGCGGGGGTGGCCACCAGGACCGCGATGACGGGCATGTTGTGCCGCTTGGCGGCGGCAACCAGCGGTTCGCGGGCCTCGCGGGTGACGTTGGTGGCGTCGACCACGGTGAGCAGCCGCCGGGCCGTCCGGCGCTCCAGCAGCAGGTGCAGGACATCGACGGCATCGGCCGTGGCTTCTTGGCAGCCCTCGTCGTCGCTCACCCAGCCGCGCAGCGCATCGAGGGAGAGGACCTGGGAGGCCGGCCACGTGCGGGCCAGGGTGGACTTGCCCGCGCCGGAGGCGCCGATCAGCACGATCAGCGCGTGCTGCGGTAACTGCGGGTAGGTCATGCGGGGTCTCCTTGCGGGTGTAGGGCGCGGGCGGCCCAGGTCAGGCGCTGCCCGGCGTCGTCGGTGAGCAGGGCGGCGGCCTCGTGCAGGGGGCAGGAGGCGTCGCCGTCGCGGTCGGGTTCGAGCTGCTCCGCCTTGCGGGCGGCGGTGCCGACCAGTTGCGCGAGCGCGGGTAAGAAGCCGCCGGGCACGTCGATGTCCTCCTGGAGTTCGCGCAGGATCGCGGCGAGCTCGCGGGCGTCGACGTCGTCGGCGTTCAGATCGTCCTCGATCTGCTGGAGGGCGAGCTGGGCGATGCCGAGTGAGGCGCGCACCCGGTCCAGACGCGTGCGGGAACGGCCGGTCACCGGGCGGTCGCCTTGGTGGTGGCGACCACGGCCGCGACCGTTTCCCAGCCGTGGTGCCAGGCGGAGTAGAGGTGGAAGGCGCCGTTCATGCCGAAGTCGGCGAGCCTGTAGAAGCCGCCCTTGCCGGTCTTGGTGGCGATCATCTCCAGCAAACCCTTGCCCGGGACGCGTCGGTCCGCGGCGTAGTGAGTCGTGAAGGAGATGGCGAGTGCGGCCGCGGCGGCGGCCGGGTGGACCCGGATGCCGAGCGCGCGGGCGCCGGCCCCGGCGACGATCGCCTGGGTGGCCGTGTAGGTCAGGCAGTGCTGAAGGCACGCCTTACGGCCATCAGCCGTGCCGTGGGAGGTCTCCTGCCCGGTGACCGGGTCCTGGTAGGTGACCGGGTGGTCGTCGGAGGCGCCCTTCACGCGGGCACAGAAATCCGACTGGACCCAAAAGTCCCCGATGGCGCTGCCGGCGCGGGTCAAGCCGAGCAGGGCGGCGAAGACGGCGGGACGATGCTGCATGCTGAGGGTGCTCCTTCTTCTGTCAGTTGCGCTCTGGTGTGAGGGAAGGGGTGGTGCTCCGGGGCGGCCGGGCCTTCGTGCCGGCGGCCGCCCCGGGCGCTTCAGCTGTCGCCGCGGGCACGGCGGGAAGGCCGGGCGCGGCGCTCTGCGGCGAGGTGCTACTCGGGGTCGGTGTGGGTGACCACGAGGAACTGGTCGGTGCGCAGGTCCATCACGACCTGGGCGTCCGGCATGCCCTGGG
Organism: Streptomyces sp. NPDC085946; assembly: GCF_044540485.1. Taxonomy (NCBI): domain Bacteria; kingdom Bacillati; phylum Actinomycetota; class Actinomycetes; order Kitasatosporales; family Streptomycetaceae; genus Streptomyces; species Streptomyces sp. NPDC085946. The sequence continues at coordinate 27,061 of NZ_JBITSF010000047.1, forward strand.
CGCGCCGGGCGGCGGCGTACTCCTCCGCCGGCCAGGAACCGCGGGGTCCTCCGGCGGGGAAGCGTTCCAGGACGGTGCGCAGGCTCTTGCGGCTGTGCATGGGCGTTGTTCCCTTCGGCCTGTGGCGGTCTGTCATCGGTCGGTGTCGTCGGGGGCGGGGGCGTCGCCGAACATGTCGTCCATCGCCTGCGTGACGGCGGCCCGGTTCTCGGGCCGGGTGGCGTTCAGGACGGCGTTGGTGAGGTCGAGCAGGTCGATGCCGTCGAACAGCTCGGTCAGGTCGGCGATGGTCTGCGAGTCCAGGACGGCGCCGCTGTCGGGCCGGTCGTCGTCGAGCTGGCAGTTGAGGGTGTCGATGGCGTCGGCGAGCCGGTGGGCCCGGGCCGGGGTGAGGTCGATGCTGTGGCAGTGCTCCAGGCCGGTGCCCAGGGCGCCGGTCGGGCTGATGTGAAGGCGAATGCTCTGCCCGGGGCCCTCACCGGCCTGGTGTCCAAGGCCGGTGAGGGCTTCTGCGAGGGCCGCGATGGCGCGGTTGCGGTCGGCGTCCGGGTCCGCCGCGGTCGCGGTGTCCCCACCGTCCTCGTCGTTCCCGCCCTCTTCCGCGTCCAGCAGGGGCGCCTCCCAGAGCACTTCGAGGGATTCGACGTGCAGCCGGACGACGCCGCCGGCGGTGGCGGGGAGGGCGAGGTGGCCGGTGACGCGCAGCAGGTCGCCGGGCTGCCGCTCGGTGAGCAGCGCGTGGACGATCTCCGGCTCCATCGTGGTGCACGGCATGACCGCCTCTTCAACCATGTGGTCGGTGCCGGAGGAGCAGGACAGCCGCCAGCAGACGGTGCCGTCGCGGTCGCCGGGGACCGGGTCGGCGGTCAGGTAGCCGTCCAGTGCGAGAGGTATGGCGTCCATCAGCTGGCCTTTCCCAGGTTCTGCTCGGAGCGGGGGGATCCGGTGCGCGTGCGGGGGCGGGTGGTGCGCTGGGCGAGGTCCAGCAGCTGCAGGTTGCGCTGCTGCTGGTCGGGGGTGAGCTGCTCGCGCCAGGGCCGATACGGCTGGGACCACATCGCGCTCGGCTCCGGAGCCGGGGCCTGCGGGCCGGTGCGCCGGGCGCGGTCGGCCTGAGCCACTACACCGACCCAGTCGGGCCCGAGCCGCATCTGCAGGCGGCGGCGCAGCGCGCCGCGTTCGCGGGGCGTGGTGGCCGCCCACACCCCGATCCGGCTGGGTCCGGGGTTGGCCAGGGCCCACTTCAGGCAGCCGGCCGCGATCGGGCAGCTCGAGCACGCGTGCTTGGCCCGGGCGATGTCCCGCTGCGCTGCGCGGATGCTGGTCTGCTCGTGGGCGAACCACTCCGGGTGGGCCTGGCAGGCCAGGGGCTTGTCGGTGCGGGGGAAGGGGATGCGGGCATCGGTCCCGGCGCTCATCGGGTCACCGCCTTGCGGCGGGCGCCGGTGAGCAGGCGGGCGCGCAGGGCGGGCGGGATCGTCTTGCGCTGCCTGGCCCGGGCACGGGCGTCGGCGCGGGCCTGGGCCGTCTCGCACGGTTCTTCGCCGCGGGCTTCGTGGCAGGCGTGGCCCTCGCTGGTGCCGTGCGGGGCGCTGATGCCGTGCAGCACGGCCAGCGGGTACAGCTCGTCGGGGGCGATGTCGGTGCGGGTGTGGATGGCGCGCTGGGTGTAGCCGTCGCGCAGCAGGGTCAGGGCGACGGCCTGGCCGGCGGTGAGCGCCGGCCGGCCGGTGGGGGCGAAGGTCGCCATGGGGGGTCCTTCCGTGCAGAAGAAAGGAGGGCGGCCACCAGCTGGTGGCCGCGGGTGGGGGAGGGGTCAGGCGTGGTCGTCGTCGTGCCGACGCTTGGACTGGAGGTCGGAGGCGAACCGGCCCAGACGGGCCTCGGTGGGGTTCGCGGCGATCCAGGTCTCCGCGCACGCCTTGTGCACGGGCTCGCCGTGGTGGGACCGCATCGGCGTGGGCCGCTGGCACAGCACGTACGGCAGGTCCTGCCAGCGGTCGAAGTGCCGGGCGTCGCGCCAGTCCAGCAGCCCGCCGGGAGGCGGGATGAAGCCCGGCTCGAACAGCGGCTTCCTGCTGCCTTGCGTGCGTTTCACGGCCGGAAGCCGGGCAGCTGCTGGAACACGCGGGTCACCAGCTCCGGTGGCGGCCGCCAGGGACCGAGCTGCCCGTCGGCGGGCACCGGCAGCGGCAACTCGCGGACGTCGGCGAGCACCAGGTGTCAGGCGCCGGGCTGCGCCCACTCGGTACAGGGCACCGAGCCGTCGGGGTCCTGGTGGCAGTCGGTGAGACGGGCGACGCCGATCACCGCACCGGTGACCAGGTCGCGGCCGCGGATCGTGCGGGCGACCAGCGGGGTACGCAGCGCGGGCCGGTCGATGGCCTTGCCCGCGTGCAGCAGCACCCAGCCGCGCCAGGACCACGCCCTGGGCCGGTTCTCGATCGTCTTGGCACCGGCCACAATGCAGGCGGTGTGCGGCTGCTTGACGGTGATGCCGCGGATCCAGTCGCCCCCGGGCAGGGCTGTGGTGCTCATGCGGCCCGCCCCCACACCGCCGTGCCCGGGCGGCCGGCCCGGCGGCCGTTGACGGACGGCGTCGTGGCGTGCGCGGCGGTGGCCAGGTGCGCGCGGCCGGAGTGCTTGCCGTCGTAGAGGGCCGCGTCGGCGGCCCGCTGCAGCACCGACAGGTCGCGGGAGCCGACCATGTCCGGGGTGGCGGCGCCGACCGAGGCGGCGACGTCGACGGTGCGGCCGTCGTCGAGCGTGACCGGGGTGTGCAGCATGCGGACCAACTGCTTCAGGCGGACTTCGCGGCGGCCGCGCGGCAGGCGCAGGACGAGCGCGAACTCATCACCCCCGAGACGGCCGACGGCCGCGCGCGGGCCCGCCCACGCGGTGAGCCGGGCACCGAACGCGGCGAGAACCGCGTCACCGGTCGCATGCCCGAGCGTGTCGTTGATCTGCTTGAAGTGGTCGGCATCGACCATGACCACGGCCGCGTCCTCGCCGCGGTGGCGCAGGATCTGCCGGGCGCGGGCGGTGTAGGCGTCGCGGCGCAGCAGCCCGGTCAGCGGGTCACGGCGGCTGGCGGCCAGGCGCCGGTGCAGCGCGACGGCGTGCACGGTCCAGCCGGTCAACGGCACCACCGCGGTGGTCAGTAACAGCGTGCGCTGGCCGAATCGGCCTCGCGTGTGCAGAACGGGGTTCATACTGAGGATCTCCTTCTCGTCTCGTACGGGATGGGGGCCCGGGACAGGCGACGGTCTGGACGCCTGGCGCCTGTCCCGGGGTATGACTGCGGGTCGTGTTCGGTGCCGGCCGCACAGGGCAGCACAGCGCACGGGGCCGACCAGAACCCCGACCACAGACCCCGACCAAAGGTCACGAACCGGTTACATCCGCTGTCCGCCGCTGGTCGGGGTGATGGTCGCCGCCGTGGTGGGGCCCGTGGTCGGATGGCGACCACGCGCGAGCCGACCTGCCAGGCCTGAGCAAGGTTTATGCGGCCACCGCGACGTCGGGGCAGGTGACCTCTTCACCGGTGAGGGCTCCGACCACCGTGCCGACTTGGCGTGCTCCTTCCTCTGCCAGTTGCGCTCTGGTGTGAGGGAAGGGGTGATGCTCCGGGGCGGCCGGGTGTGATGGCCTGCGGCCGCCCCGGGCGCTTCAGCGGCCGGCAGCGTGCGCGGCGGCGGCGCGGACGGTGTCGGCGAGCAGCACGGTCAGCTCGTGGCCGTGGTCGACGGCGTCCTGAAGGCGCTCGATGAGCTCCGGGGGCAGGCCGCGGTTGCGGGCGCCGGCCAGGACGCCCTCCAGGTAGAGGACGTCGGCCAGGACGCGGCCGCGGACGTCCAGGACGCCGGGCTGCACGGCGAGGACGTCGGTGTTCTTGGCGGTGGCGAGGGCGGCGTGGTCGCGGGCCTTGCGGTAGGCGGTCTCGGACTACTCGGTGAGCAGCGCGTCGACCTGGGCGGCATGGCCGTAGGGGCGGCGCCGGCCGAAGCGGTCGGCGGCGGCCTCGATCAGGGAACGGCGGGCGAGCGGCACGATGACCTCCAGGAGAGGGTCGGTCGCCTGGCCTCGGGTGGCCGGGCGGACACCGCACGACCCCGACCCCGGCCGCGGGGGGTGCCTCTATGTCCTTCGTCAAGCGAGTCGGGGGCTCCTCGGCTCGTAGAAGGTTCCGTCGCGGAGCATGGCGAACAGGACGCTGATGCG
>NZ_JBITSF010000048.1:0-29074 GCF_044540485.1 Streptomyces sp. NPDC085946
GTCTCCGCCAGATCCAGTACCGCAGCAACCTCATCAACGGATGCCTCGCCGAAACCGGCCTCACCTTGACGACATCACGGCGACAACGTCAGTAAGAGTGCGATTCGTCCAAGCCGGTCGTCCCAAGACGGTTGAAGCCGACGATGCGCGGCAAGACGACGAAGGGGAAGGATTCGCCATCGGGGGTCTTGAGAGCCGCCACGATGTCATCGTCCGGTGTGCCGAATATCTCGAAGTGCTGCACGGTGCAGTGCTCCATTACCTCGCGGATGTACGGATCCGAGAGCCGCCAGTGGGCGCGGATGGCATCGGAGTCGCGGTAGAGCTGGAAGCTGTGCGCCAGCATCCGCTCCTCGTCGATGAAGACCTCGACCATGAGCTGAGGGCCGTGCTCTTGCGCGAATGCCACCGCCTGCGCGATGGCGCGCCGGAAACCGTCGAGGTGACCGTCCGTGATGCGCATGGTATTGCGGAAGAGAATTGTGCTGCTTTTTGTGATCTCCATGCATCGAGTGTTGCGCCTCAACCAAGGTTGAGGTCAAGGGTGCAGTCCAGCCGGGGAACCGGCGACGACACTGAGGCTGCTGATGAAGCCCTGGCGGGCCGCCTCGCGCTCTTCTCCGGCACGGAGGACCGAACAGCACCTCCCACCCGAGCCCAGCGATGAACCGAACATTAAGTTACAAACCGGCCCATTAGATCCAGTAAAGGCGACGGCGACTTACGTCACGGCGACGAGAACACCCAGCTCTGCTGGTGGTTCACGGTAGACACCTGCCATAGCCGGGAGATTTACCACCCGAATCAGACAGGAACCAGCGCATAATGGCTGTCCCGTAAGTACCTTCTGTGGTGGGTGGGGCGTCAGAGGAATGCCAACGGGACGTTCTTCTCGATGCAGAGCCGCAAGACGCCCGCAAGCTGGCGGCCATCCTCGATGTGCTGCTGGAGGAGCTGGTCGCCGCCTTCCCGTGCCCACTGGTCGGTGATCGCTTCCAGCCGGATGAGAATCGACGCGCACTGGGCAGGCGAGAGATCGTCCCCGCCGTCATCGGGGTGATCGAGGAGCGGCTCCAAAGCGGTGGACACCTCGCTCCACGGACGCTCACCGCCGAAACCCGACATCTCGGAGAGATCGAATCCCTCGGCCTCGGCTAGACGCCGACGAAACGCGGCAAAGCCGCTGTAGGCCCAGGACACATCTGGGCTGCTGCTGTCTCCGTCGCCTGGGAACAGAACCAGCCCCATGTGCCCTCCATGCTTGCTGAGCACCCAGGATCGAGGACAGGAGGCAGCACCGGCAACTGGGATGATCTTGGAGTGGCTGGTGTGATCACGGCGTCGGAGCCGTCTTGGACAGCCCCTTTCAGCGGGCTGAGCCCGCGGCAGTTCGGCAAGCTCATCACCGCGTTGCGGCGCGAGGGAGCGGATCCGGTCCGCAAGGGCCGGCCGTGGAGCCTGCCGCTGGAGGACCGGGTTCTGCTGGTCGCCGCGTACTGGCGGACGAACCTGACGCTGCGGCAACCCGCCCCGCTGTTCGGGGTGTCCAAGTCGGCCGTTGACCACATCATCGACTACCTCGGGCCGTCGCTCGCGCTCCAGCCTCGCAAACGGTTCCGCAAGGACGCCGTGCTGATCGTGGACGGCACCCTGGTCCCCACGCGTGACCACACCGCCGCCGAGCAGTCGAAGAACTACCGATACTCGACCAACCACCAGGTCGTCATCGATGCAGACACCCGACTCGTCGTCGCCATCGGCCGGCCGTTGCCCGGCAACCGCAACGACTGCAAGGCCTGGGAGCCGTCCGGCGCCAAGGCCGCAGTGGGCAAGACCACGGTCATCGCGGACGGCGGCTACCGAGGCACCGGACTGGTCATCCCGCACCGCCGTGAACGCGGACAAGCCGAACTCCAGGCCTGGAAAGAAGAGCACAACACCTCCCACCGCAAGGTCCGCGCCCGCGTCGAGCACGCCTTCGCCCGCATGAAGACCTGGAGGATCCTGCGCGACTGCCGCCTCAAAGGCGACGGCGTCCACCACGCGATGCTTGGAATCGCCCGCCTGCACAACCGCACCCTCGCCGGGTGACGGAGACACGAGCAGTCCATCCCGCACGTCAGAGATCATTTACGGAACAGCCCTTGCGCACAAGCATTCACGACGGCCGGCCCTCGGATGCCCCGCTGCTCTCCTGGCGCACATCGTCGCCGTGCTGATCGCGGCCCTGGTGCTCATGGTCATGCTCCACCGCCAGGAGCGTGCGAATGGACGAAACGAGGCAGGAGCCCTGAACAGGACCGCAGCCCTGGCCCGGTCGTACGCACGTGACGTGATGGCGGTCTCGCCATACCCTGCTGGCCAGAAAGCCGTGCGCAGCATCGCCGAACGGCATGACGGCAGGCTCACCTCTTACGCACGCTCGAAAGGCCGGCTGGCCACCACCGTCCGCTTCTTCGGGGAGTACGAGGACACCACCATGTTCGGCACCTCATACTCCCGGGCCTATCGCTGCTACTCCGTCGTGTTCCGTAAGGACGCCGCGGGCGCCCCGCAGGAGAAGACAACCCGGCTTGAGAAGTGCGACACCGACTGATTCAGCCGCGTCAGTATCGGATGCCCCCCTCGGCGGCCCGAGCGTGCTCATCTGGGACAACTTGAATGTGCACAAGGCCGCCGGCCTGCGGAAGTTCGCCGCCTCACGGGACCGGCTGACCATCTCCTATCTGCCGCCCTACGCACCCGACTCCAATCCCGTGGAAAGGATCTGGTCGCCCCTGTTGAGCCAGAACCGTATCTCGTGAACAGAGCCACCTCCATCGATTCGGTGCGCGGGTTCGCCGCGAAGCCGGCCATCATCTCCCTGCGACGACTTCGAACGTCACTCTGAAACGATCGGTGAGTCGCGAGGATGCCACGGCCCGCCTCTTCCGGCAGGTCATGACCAACGTCATCCCTGTGAACCACATGCGCGTGGCAACCGTCGTACGACTGGATGCCCTCGAGAAGCGACAACTGGACGCGGTGACCATGACCGCGCTTCCACGGGCAACAACGGGAGAGGACACTCATGAAACTGACAGTCAGAACCGCGGTAGTGGGAGCAGTCATCGCCTCCACCGCCGTACTGGCGGCTCCGGGAACCGCATCGGCTGATGACCCCAAGGACGGGGGCGTGCCCCGCTGTTCAGAAGGCAAAATCTGCCTCTTTGACGGCCACAACAACACCGGGGACGTCCTGCAGCTCGATCCGGTGGACATCCCCAACATCGGCTGGGCGTGGAACGACCGGGCCAGCTCGGTGTGGAACCGCAGCGGCGGTCAAGCCTGCATCTGGCTCGATGCCGACTACTACGGCTACCCCTTCAGCATCCCGGCGGGCGCAAAGCAGGAACTCCTGTTCCTCTATGACAACGCGGTGACCTCCATCTCGGTCAGTGGCTGCGGGGGCTGAGCCGGCTGGTTGACCGAGCCCGCCATCCGCTCGCGCTCCGCGGGAGGATGGCGGGCTCGGGCCGGATGGCGTCCTGGATGTGAACGCCATCGGCGAATTCGGCGGTGGTCGCAGATGACCTTGCAGGGGACTGTGATTGATCGTTTCATCAGGTCTGCGGTGAGTCCTGGCAGTCGGGCCGCGTAACGGCAAGGTGCTGCGGGTGTCGGGCGATCTTGTGCCTGATGGCCTGGGGGAGCGCATCGCCTCGCCGCTCCCGCCCCGGCCTCCCCGTCGACGGCGGTACCGCGGGCGGTTGCCGACGGACGACCGTGCCGCGCTGCGTGGCATCGTCCATGCCCTGTACGAGGGCGTGAGCTGGAAAGATGGGCCCGCGGAGCGGACCGGGTGCAGCGGGGGTGACGGCCTGGCGGCGGCTGTAGGACCGGACCGAAGTCGGCGTCTGGCTGCGCCTTCACGCCGTCCTTCTCGCCGAACTGCGGAAGGCTGGCCTGCTGGACATGGATGACACCGCGGTCGACGCTTCGCACGCCAGAGCCCTCAGAAGAGGGCACTGCTTTCACTGATTGCACGGCCTGCCGGCCGTCAGTCGAGCAGCCCCGCCTCCTGCGCCAGCACCGCCGCCTGGACGCGGTTGGTGCAGTCGGTGCGGGTGAGGATGTTGCTGATGTGGGCCTTGATCGTGCCGGGGCTCAGGTGGAGCCGTGCAGCGATCCCGGCGTTCGAGAGGCCGGTGCCCAGCAGCCGGAGGACGTCCAGTTCGGTCGGGGTCAGGTCCGAGATCCGGCGTGCCGCGGTGTCGCTGCCGTGGCCCGGCCGGGCCCGGTGCCACATCCGCTGCTCATCCGATAAGTCACCCGGATACGGCTTGCGTTCACTCACCCGGAGAAGTGCTGGCACCATGCGCCCCGCCGCTGAAGCCGGACGGCCCGCTCCCGCTCCCAGCGCGTCGGAAGCGGACAGGCAACCCTGCCGGACGCCGAGACGTCCCAGAAGACGAGCGTGATCGGGTCTTTCCCCGATGCGCCGGAGCGGAATAGCAACACGCGACAGTCAAGAACCGAACGCCCCGGAGGACCACCGAACATGCAGGTGAATATGGAATGGGTCGACGCACGCGAAAGGCTGCCTCGACCCGGGGAGCCTGTCGCGGCGGCGACGTTCGGCACCTGGCCGCACGACTTCCATGACCGTTCCGTCGCAGGTGAACACTACTGGCTGGTCAGCCCCATGGTTTTTCATGATCTGTACATCCCCATGACCTTCCAGCACCAGTCCGAGGACGACAGCCACTACCACGACTGTTTCGTGGACTCCGACGGCATCATCCGCTACCCCCCGGGCGGACCGAGCGAGGACCACATCACCCACTGGGCGGCGCTGCCGTTCCTGCCGGGGATGTCGGTGCACGTGGCAGGCGGCCCGGAAGCAGGAGCAGCCCTCCGACGAGCCCGCGAAGCCACTGGCCATCGGTAGCCCGCCGCATTCCGAGACGACAGGCGGCGCCTCCGTACCGCGGCCGGCGACCTCCGTCAGCCCTGGGAGAAGCCGACCAAGCCCGAACGCCTCACCCCGGCCCGGGTCCGCCGAGGGTTCAGGAACATCCGAGCCCACCTGCTCTGTCCGGCCCGTGTTCCTCAACCTCGCGGAGCTGGCCCCGGACGACCGCCCGGGACCAAGAACCGCCATCCCGCGCCCCGCTACGACGTTGGTAAAACCGTCAAACGCCTCGAGACCCTCAAGGCCATCGGCAAACCTGGCCGGTCTTGGCAGAGCAAGCTCAGTCGACGGTGAAGGTAGCGGTCTTGTCGTTGAAGGCGGTGTCGCCGTTGTCCGCCGTGGCGAGGGTGGCGACGTGCCAGCGGCCCTTGGCGGCCTCGGCAGCGGTCACCGTGACCTTGTAGGTGCAGCGGGCGGTGTCGTCACCGGCGGGCTTGCACGTGGCCGACTCCACGGCGGCCAGTTCCTTCTCGGTCAGCGGGTTCTTCGCGGCGAAGGGGGAGTCGGCGGGCCAGGCCAGTACCTTGAGACTCTTGACGCCGGAGGCCGCCGTGACGTCGGTCGTGAAGGTGAAGGAGCCCTCGCGGTCTGCGGCCGGGGCCATATAGCGGGCGGTGCTGTTGTTCAGGGCGGGCGGCTGCTCCCCGGCGTGGGCCAGGGCGAACGCTCCGGCACCGCCGAGGACGACGAGTGCGGCGGCCGAGCCCAGGATGATGCGTCGAGACATGTCAGTTCTCCCCCGTGATCGTGTCAACTTCAGCGGCGCGCTTGACTGCGCCGCTGCATCAATGATCACCGCGCGGGGCAGCCCGGCCGTGAGTACGCATACTCAACTATGGATGGTGACTTGGGCCCCTGGCCCTGCCCCTTCGCGCAACTCGCCCGTGCGCGGGCTCTGCGCGGCCGACCACCCGCCGGAGGAATACCAAGGGGACGAGAGGAAACCCGCCGGCCCGCAAAAGCAGTACTTCCGCTCGATGGACAAGTCGCCTGCCGCAGCGGCCCGTACCGGTGGCCGCATGCCGGTGGACAGGGCACCCTCCCCTGTTCGGAACGGCAGAAATCTGATGAACGCTTCCCGTCGGACATCCGGGCACACCACACTCATGACAACGGCCTTCGGCTGGTTCTCCTCGTGACGGAGCACAGGATCAGACGAAGGCCGCCCTCGTGTCCGGCGAATGCCCAGGTGAGTGACCACGTTCGGGACACCGTTCGAGGCCAGAAGAAAAAGAACAAGCTCAGGATGCGCGAGGACTGCATCCACCACCCGCGGGGGACAAGTTGAGAGAGCTGGCCCGCATCGCACCAGAGGTCCGGGACCGGCTCGTCGTTCGGTTCGGAGCCGAGGTGCTGACCTGGTGTGATGAGTTGCCGGCTCTCGTGGACGAACTGGCTGCCCGCTGGGATCTGGCGCTTGTCGCGGCGGGCGGAGGAGGCACCTCGCGGGTGTTCCGCTGCTTCAAGCGGGACACCGGCACCTCGGCGTGGCTGAAACTCACGCCGGAGCCCGGGATTGCCCGGGAGGAAGCCGAAGCTCTGCAGGCCTGGGCAAAGACGCCGTCCGTTGTCACACTGCTGGCACAAGACCTGGCCGCCGGAGCCCTGCTTCTGGAGGACGTGGAGCCGGGAATTCAGGTGAGCCAGCGTGTATGGAATCTGGTCGAGGTCGCGGCGCTGCTGCGGGACCTGCGGGCTTCTGCTCCCGCGCCGAGTGAGCACTCGGTACTGCGGCTTCTTTCACACCGCGTCGACTTCATGTTCGACTTGACCGACCGCAGGCTGGCAGCGGGCGACGTGAACGATCCGGCTGCCCCGAAGGTGCTTCGGCAGGCGCGAGCGGCAGCCCTGGGACTTGCAGGCAACGGGCCTGTGAGGCTCGTGCATGGTGATCTCCACCCGGCCAACGTGCTGTCTGGTCCGGGCGCCCGCTTGGTGGCGATTGATCCGAGGCCGACGTGGGGCGACCCGGACTTCGACGCTGTGGACTGGGTGCTGGAAGGAGTTGCAGACCCAGCCGTGCTGGAGCAGAGGGTCGAGGAGCTGGCGGCGCTGGTTCCCGGCATGTCTCCTCGTCGTGTGATGGGTTGGTGCCGAGCCTTGGCCGCCCTCATCGCGGTCCCCAGGAGATGTGCGGGGCGGGACGACGCGGAGACTCAGTTCCTCATGGCTCTGGCCGACGGCTGAGTGCTCCGCCAGCCTCAGCCGATCTCGTGCCCTGGTGCCTGTCAGCCGCTGTGATCGCCCGGAGCATAGCTCTTCCAAAGGGCTCCGGCGTCGGCGGCGATACGGGTGGTGCTCTTGTCGTAGCAGCCGACTGCCTGAGCGATGACGGGGGCAGGGGCCTGGAGGACGAGCCGGCGGATGGCGGGGGTCCGGCCCTTCTCGGTCGGAATACCGAGTTCACGGAGTGTGTCGCGCAGGGGGGCGGGTTCATGGGCTGGCTCGCGCGGCGGCCGGGGAAGAGCCAGGGCGAGTTCTGGTTAATGGCGGGGGTGCCGGCGGGCAGGGCTTGGAGGTGGTTGAGCAGGAGGTCGGCCACGGGCTCAGGCACTGGGGTGGGCGGGTCGCCGAGCCGGAGTGCGACGTGCTGGCCGTCGCGGAGGACGTCGTCGACTGGCTTTGTCCATGAGAACGGACAACAGATGTTGACCACTTCGGGAGGCGTCTGCCTCCGCTTTGTTCGATGTACACAGCCTGGGCGGCTCAGCTCCAGAGGGCGGCCGCGATGGGCTGGCTGTCAGCCCCCTCTGCCAGCATGCTGCCGTGACAAGCACACGTGATCAGCGTCCCGCCGACACCACTCTCGACTTCCTGCGCTCCGTGTTCTCACCGGAATGGCGCGAGCCGGCGCTCGGGCATGAAGCCGTTGCAAAATGGGAGCAGGAGAACGGGGTGGTCCTGCCGGAGCCGTACAGGACCTTCATCGCGGAGGTCAGCAACGGATCGAGCCTGGGTCCCGCCGGCGACGGCGGTCTCCAGCCGCTCGGCTGGCTGCCCGACACGTGGCCCGACCTCGGCCCGCGGCAGCCAGGGGAACTGTTCCCTCTGGAGGCAGCTTGGCCCTGGGAGGACGACGAGAGTGCCGACCCGGAAGACCCGCGGATCGACGCCGCGTTCAACAAGGGGTCCATTGTCCTCGGGGCCGAGGACGGGCAGGCGTTCTGGCTTCTGCTGACCACCGGTCCTCGCCGCGGCGAGGTGTGGATGGTCGCCGGCGTCGGCGCCGTCCCGACGCCCGGTGACAAGGCATGGGGCTTTGAGGAGTGGGTGCGGCATTGGCACACCGGCAACGGCTGGTGGGACTGAACGCTCAGTCATGGGCAGTTACAGGGGCGGTGATGTTCGAATCCGCGGTGCCTCCCGAAGGGGTGAACACCTGCTGCCCGGTCTCATGGGTAAGGCCACCCAGGAGTACGCCGACAGGCCGGGTGCACCCCGGCGAGCCCCCGTGTGTTCCCCGAGCGCCCGGCCCAGCGTGGCAGCAGATGCGCGCCGGGTGTTCAGCGGCTTCGGCCCGGGCGCTGTCGACGGGTGTGCTGCGGGGCGCGGCGGGAGCGGCGCGCGGGTGCGGTGCGGCTGTCGGCCTCGGTGGGGCCGGTGGAGGGTGAGCAGAAGCCGCCCGGAATGCCGGGTCCGGTGGCCGGTGCCTGCATGGTGGGCTGTCCGGCAAGGAGTTGGGGGCGCGGGCCAGGACGGCGGCGTGCCGGGCGGCGAAGGCGCGCAGCATCGCCAGGTTCTTGGAGCGGGGCGGCATCCGGCAGGTGGGGGTGCTGCAGGAGACGGTGGCGGAGCGGTCGCTGTGTCCGGTGATCCGGACCGTCCAGGCCCGCCCGGGGACGCGCTCGGTGGGGGTTTCGCTGCAGGCGGTCGTCACGGCCGTCCGTTCTCGTTGCTCGATGGGGGTGTCGGTCCGCTATGGGATACCCACCCAGTGGCCGTGCAGCATTTTCCCGTCGGGAGCGGCGCGGGTGCGGGGCGGTGAGTCGGCCGGCTGGTGCGGCATCCCGCCCCGCGGATGGCCGCGGGGCGGTCGCGGGCGGGCAGTATCGGGGGACCAGCGAAACAGAGGCGGCCCCGGGGGGAGAGGGGCAAGGATGCGGGTGACGTGGACGGCGACGGCACTGGAGTCGTCGGGGCGGCACTGCGTCGTGGAGAGGGATTCGGTCCTCGGGGAGTTGGCGGAGCACTTCGCCGAACTGCGCTCCCACGGTCAGGGGTACCTTGAGGTCCGGCCGTCCGGTGGTGAGTTCTCCCGGCTGGCTCTTGGCTTTCGAGGTGACCGGGCGGTCATCCATCTGCTCGACGATGCGGAGCGGTCGTTCCTGCTCGTCGGGGACGGCAGCGTCGCGGCGGATGCCGTGGTCGACGTTCCGGTCATGGACGATTTGGCCGCCTTCAGCGGCGACTTCGTCCTGACGGTCGATCGTACGTGGTCCCTTGTGGGCCTCTTCATCCGGACAGGGGTGCCGGGCGCGCTGGGCCGGTGGTGCGAGTTGTGACCATGGCACCGTCACCGCCCGGGACACCGACCAGGGGCGGTCCGGGAGTGGCCGGGGCAGCGTCCTGTGGAGACGCGGGCCTGGCCGGGGCGCGTTGTCCGGTGGCCGGGGATGCAGGGGTGAAGCGGGCGGTAGGCGGGCGGCGCGTTCGGCGGTGGTGCGGGTGCGCAGGTCTTCCGGACGGCGCTGGATGCGGGCGTGGGTGTAGAGGTCGGCCGCGTCGGTGAGGTGGCCCCATTTCTCGGCGTCCAGTCCTGCGGTGCGCGGGCCCAGGATGTCGGGGCCGGCACGGTGGTGGCAGCGCCGGTGGTCACCGAGGGTGGTGAACAGTTTGAGGTAGGCGTGCTGTTGTCGGCGGCCGGCCGGAGCGAGAGCCCGTCCCGCGGTGAGGATTCGCCCTACAGGTGCGGGTAGTCGGTGTAACCGCGGTGGTCACCGCCGTAGAAGGTGGCGGGGTCCGGTGTGTTGTAGGGCCCCTGGGCGGCCAGGCGGGCGGGCAGGTCGGGGTTGGCGAGGAACAGCGCCCCGAAAGCGATCATGTCCGCGGTGCCGTCCTGGATGAGGGCGAGTGCGTCCGGGCCGGTGGGGTGCGGATGGGTGAGCGGGTTGAGAACGAACGTGGAGGGCCAGGTCTTGCGCAGGCGTGCGGTCAGTCCCCGGTCGGTTCCTTCGATCATGTGCAGGTAGGCGAGGTTCAGTTCGCCGAGCCGGGTGACCAGCGTGGTGTAGGTGTTCTCCACGTCCGCCGCGTCCTGCTCGGCGATGTCGTTGTAGGGGTTCGCGGGCGAGATGCGGAACCCGGTGCGGTGGCCGCCGATCGCTTCCGCGACCGCGGCGGCCACCTCCAGACCGAAGCGGACCCGGCCGGCGGTGTCACCACCCCAGCCGTCGGTGCGCTGGTTGGTGTTGGGTGCGAGGAACTGGTGGATCAGGTAGCCGTTCGCGCCGTGGATCTCCACCCCGTCGAAGCCGGCCGCGATCGCGTTGCGTGCCGCGTCGGCGAAGTCGGCGATGGTGCGGGCGATGCCGTCGGCGTCGAGTTCCTGCGGGGTGACGAAGTCCATCGGCCCCTGGTGGGTGAACACCTGGCCCTTCGCCGCGACGGGTGAGGGCGCGACGGGGCTCAGCCCGGGAGGCAGCAGGCTGGGGTGGCTGATGCGGCCGGTGTGCATCAGCTGCGCGAAGATCACCCCGCCCTCGGCGTGGACGGCGTCGGTGACCTTGCGCCAGGCCCTCACCTGCTCCGGCGAATGCAGGCCCGGCGTGTCGGGATAGCCCTGGCCGACCGGTGAAGGCTGTATCCCTTCGGTGACGATGAGACCGGCGCTCGCGCGCTGGCTGTAATAGGTCACCATCAGGTCGGTCGGGGTGGCGCCCGGCCCGTAGGCCCGGCTCCGGGTCATCGGCGCCATCACGATGCGGTTGGCCATCGACTGGCCGGCCACCTCGATCCGGGCAAACGCGTTCGTCATGGAAATCTCCTTGTTGTCGCAGAAGGAGGGAAGAGAAGAAGAGCCGGCTGCCGCGTGACCGGCCTGCGAGCCGTCCGGGCGCGCCGGTCCCGGGCGGTGGGGCTGTGCCGGCGGGTCCGCGACGGCCGACGTGCGGGTACGCGCGTCCCCGCCCGCCACGGTTGTGCGCCACTCGTGCGTGAAGGCGAGGCGTCCCCCTGGGGCCCCGGCGGCGAGGGCTGCCCTCGGGCGAGCCCTCGCTCCGCACAGGACAGGGGACGGTCCGCCCGGCAAGCGGGCCGGCCTTCCGTTCCTGCTTACTCGGCCGGGGACTGCCGGCTGCGGTCCCTGATCGCCTTCTCGATGATGTGCGCACACGTGGTGAACACTTCGACCTGCTCCGGAGTCAGGTCGCGCACGGAGATCTGCTCGAGGGAGCGCCACATGTCGGCGATGGGCTTCTCGAGGGCACGGCCGGCATCGGTGAGACGGACCACCATGACCCGCCGGTCATGGGGGGCGGGCTCCCGGGTGAGCAGCCCTGCTTCCTGCATGCGCCGCAGGGACTTGGAGACGGTGGAGTGGTCGAGACCGACCCGCTCCAGCAGTTCCGCCTGGGTCAGGCGATCGTGGTCGAAGAGCTGCATCAGCAGCAGTTCCTGTCCCGGGTGCAGATTCATGGCGCGCAGCATGGCGGCGGCATGGCCGCGGTGGGCGCGGGCGAGCTGGAAGACGGCGTAGCTCAACGGCCCCTCGCCCGCCGCGTTCGGCAGCTCCGATGAGGTGGTGTCTGACATTGCTGCTCCCTCGAGACCCGGAGAGTCGGTGACGGATTAGTCGACGGTGAGGACGATCTTGCCTCGATTGTGGCCCGCGTCGCTGGCCTGCTGGGCCTTGGCCGCTTCGGCGAGCGGGTAGGTGGCGCTGATCGTGGTGACCAGTGTGCCGTCCGCGGCCTGCTGGGCGAGTTCGGCGAGGCGGGCGGCGGAGCGGCGCTGGGGGCCCTCGGCGAAGACGATGCCGAGTTCGGCGGCGCGGAAGTCGGCGGTGGTGACGATCCGGTCGGTGCCACCGCGCAGGGCGATGGAGTCCTCCAGCGCGCCCTTGCCCGCGGCGTCGAAGACGGCGTCCACCCCTTCGGGGGCGACTTCACGGACCCGCTCGACCAGGTTGTCCCCGTAGACCAGCGCGGTCGCGCCGAGCGAGGTGACGTACTCCTGGTTGGCCGGTCCGGCGGTGCCGATGACGCGGGCGCCGCGGGCGACGGCCAGCTGAACGGCGATGGTGCCGAGCGCGCCGGATGCGCCGTGGATCAGCAGCGTCTCCCCGGAGGTGACGCCGAGCAGGTCCAGGACGCGTTCGGCGCCGTCGGTCGCCACGGGGAGGGCGGCGGCGTGCTTCCAGTCCAGGCCGGCCGGCTTGGGCGCGAGGACGGCCGCGGACGCCAGGGCGTACTGCGCGTAGGAGCCGGTGTCGGACCAGCCCAGCACCTCGTCCCCCACCTTCAGGTGGTCGACGCCCTCGCCGACGGCGTCGACCACACCGGCGATCTCCCCGCCCGGCACGGCGGGCAGCGTGGTCGGGAAGATGGCCTCCATGCCACCGGAGCGGATCTTGCCGTCCACCGGGTTGACGCCGACAGCCTGGACACGCACACGGACCTGGCCGGGGCCGGGCTGGGGGACGTCGATCTCCGCCTCGTGCAGGACCTCGGTGCCGCCGAACGTGTCGAAAACGATGGCCTTCATGACTGCTCTCCTCTGAGTGGGATGCCGCACCGGCCACATTCTGTGGCCGACCACATAAAAGTAGCACCGTTTGTGTGGCTAGCCAAGTAATTGCTGCGAGGAGGATCCCGGAAGCGCTCCGCGACCGTTTGCCGACAGGTGTCGCGCGGTCCGGTGAACTCGGACATTTCGCGTGCCGGCGTGGTGCTGACCGTGCAGATCCGATGGTGACTGCTGACAGGGTCGGACAGCAGAGGGGGCCCGGTCCTCCGCACGGGAGGGACCCTCGGTGGCGAACCTGGTCCACAGGCGGGTCTTCTCCGCCGATCAGCAGCCGACCGCCCGGCAGAACCTCGTTCCGAACGAGGCCGGGATCGAGGATCCGGTCGTCCTTGGGGGAGGGCCCCGGCATCTCCGGCCGCCTCCACCCCCTCCAGCGGCCGACCGGCTCCGGGACGGCGGCGGCGCATCTCACGCACGGGGGGTGCGATGATCAGGCCGGTGGTGCAGCCGACCGTGCCGCGGCGGTGCCGGGCGGCAGCCTGGTACGTGTGACGGCTCGGTTCGCGGTGCGCGGCGGTGCAATGGCCCGCGACGGGAACGCCTCGCCCGCTCCGGTGAGCGGGCGGGCGGGCAGGTCACGAGGTCCGCGGCCACGTCGCCGACGCCCTGGCCCGGGGTCGTCCCGGCGATTCCGGTCGTGCTCCTGGCGCGTTGCCCATGACGAGACACCAGCGCCACGGAACTGATCCGCGTAACGGCGGACTTCACCGATGCGCCGGCCCTCCCCGGCGTCGATCATTGCCGGTGGTGCGGCGCCGACGAGTCGCACCGCGGACCGGCGCTGTCGCACGGGGGATGCTCCAGGCCGCGGAGCCTGGCGCGGACCTCGTCGGCTTCGGGGCGGCCCAGTGCCTCCAGGGTGATCAGGGCGTGCTGCCACGCGGTACGGGCCCTGTCCGTCTCGCCGGTCGAGTGCAGCACGTCGCCGAGACGGGCGAGGGTACCGGCTTCGTTGGGGGTGTCCTGGAGGTCGCGGAAGAGGCCGATGGCGTACCGGTAGCAGGTGGCCGCCGTCCGGTCGTCCCCGAGCCCGTGGTGCGCGTAGCCCAGGGTGTTCCAGGTGGCCGCCTGCCACCTGAGGTTGCCGACCTCCCCGTGCAGGGTGAGCGCGTACCGGCCCAGGGCGATGGCCCGGGTGTGATCTCCGAGCACGGTGTGGCACCAGGCGATCGCGGAGATGCTCTGGGCCGTCCCGGCGCGATCTCCGGCCGCCCGGTGGAGGGCCAGGGCCCGCTGGGCGTGGTCGCGTGCCTGCCGGTTGTCCCCGCCGCGGTGGAGTGCCATGACGAGGAGGAGGCAGACACCGGCCTGTGCGACGGTGTCCCCGAGCTCGCCGTACAGCTCGAAGGCCCGGTCGATGTGGGTGCGGGCGTCCTCGTGGCCCAGCTGGACGTAGGCCGCGCCGAGACACTCGTGCGCCCTGGCCAGGCTGGCGAGGTCGCTCTGCCGCTCCGCGGCGGGCAGCGCCGTGTGCTGGACCGTGACCTGGTCGTGCCAGTACCCCCTGCGCTCCAGGTAGGGCTGGAGCAGCCAGGCGAGCTGCCAGGCGTGGGAGTCGAAGCCGGTCTCGCCGGCCAGGTGGACGACGGCCATCAGCACCTTGTGCTCGGTGGTGAACCACTCCATGGCCTGCCCGTGGTCGACGGGCTCCTCCGGCAGCACTCCCTCGCCGAGGGGGCCGGGGTCGACGTCCGCCCGGTGGGGAGCGATCAGACGGGCGGCCGCCCGGGCGGAGCGCAGGTAGTGCTCGCACATCCGGTGCAGAGCGGCCCGTCGCTCCTCCGCCGGCGTGTCGGCGTCGAGCAACTCGGCGGCGTAGGCGCGCAGGAGGTCGTGCAGGACGTAGCGGCCGGGCTCGTGCTCGGTGAGCAGGTGCGCCGTGGTGAGCTCGGTGAGCAGGTGCCGGGCCTCGCGGGCGGGGAGGCCGGCGAGGCCGGCGACGGCGGGCTCGGACAGGTCGGGCCCGGGGTGCAGGGCGAGCAGCCTGAAGAGGCGGGCGGCCGGGGGAGTGAGCACCCGGTACGACCAGGAGAACACCGTCCGCGCGTCGCTGAACGCGTCCATGTCCCGGAAGCCTTCGAGACTGCCGTGCGTCCGGCGCAGGACGGCGGCGATGGAGGCGAGGCTGAACGTGGGGTGCGCGGCGGCCCGCGCGGAGACCACGGCCAGGGCCAGGGGCAGCTTCGCGCACAGGGTGACGATCTCCTCCACCGCGTCCGGCTCCGCCGCGACCCGGTCGGGGCCGAGGCGGCGGGCCAGGGCCTCGCGCGCCTCCGCGGCCGTGAGCGGCCCGAGGGCGAGGGGCCTGGCGCCGCTGGCCGCGACCAGACCCCGGAGCTGGTCGCGGCTGGTGATGACGACCAGACAGTTCGGCGCGCCCGGCAGCAGGGGCCGGACCTGCTCCGCGTCCCGGGCGTTGTCCAGCACGATGAGCATCCGTTTGTCCGCGATGAGGCTGCGGTAGAGGGCGGTTTGGGCGTCGAGCCCCGCCGGGATCCGCTGCGGGGCCACCCCGAGGGCGCCGAGGAAGCCCCGGACCGCCTCGGCCGGGCTCATGGCGGACTCCTCCGGGCCGAAACCGCCCAGGTTGACGAAGAGCTGGCCGTCGGGGAACCGGTGGGCGACGCGGTGGGCCCAGTGGACGGCGAGGGCCGTCTTGCCGACGCCGCCCATGCCGTTGATCGCGCTGATCACCATGGTGGGGGCGGACCGCCGGTCCGGCTCGGGCAGGAGCGCCAGGGCGCGGTCGAGTTCCGCGCGGCGCCCGACGAACGTCGACAGGTCGGCGGGGAGCTGGGCGGGGCGGGGCGTGGTGGGCGGGGACGGGGCTGCCCCGGTCGCCGGGAGCGCGGCAGGGGATCGGGGTGCGCTGTCCGGGGCGTGCGGTCGCCCGTCGCCGGGCTCGTCCTGCTCTCCGCCGCGGAGGTCCGGCCGCTCACCGGTCCAGTTCCCGCCGGTGACGGGGAGCCGGGTCCCCGGGGTGCCGTGGCGCGGCCCCGGGAGGGGGTCCGGAGCGGCGTTCGGGCAGAGCGCGGAGGTGTCGTGGCGGAGGATGGCCAGGTGTATCCGCCGCAGGGCGGGGCCGGGTTCCAGTCCGTGGTCGTGCGCGAGGAGTTGACGGACCGCCTCGTAGCGCTGAAGGGCCTCCGCGGTCCGGCCGGACAGGTAGAGGACGCGGATCAGCAGGCTCCACGCCGTCTCGCGAAGGGGATGGCCGGCGGTCAGTTCCTCCGCGGCGACGACGGCCTGTTCGAGCCGGCCCGCCCGCGCCATGGCCGTGGCGCGGATCTCCTGGGCGGCGAGTCGCACCTCGTCGAGCCGGGCGATCTCAGCCAGGGCGAACGCGCGGTCGTCCGCGTCCGCCAGCGGTGCTCCGCGCCACAGGCCCAGTGCCCTCTCGATCTCCTGGCGGGCGCTCGCCACGCGCCCTTCGTCGAGCAGCCGCCGCCCCTCTGCCACGGCCTGCTCGAAACGGACGCTGTCGCGGGCCTCCACGGGGAGGCGCAGGGCGTACCCCACCGGATCACTGACCAGGACGCGGGACCGGCCGCGCCGGCGACGGTCCGGTTCGAGAGCGGCACGCAGCCTGCTGATGTGGGCGTGCACCGAGGAGACGGCGCCGGCCGGCGGACGGCCCTCCCACAGGTCCTCGCACAGCCGGTCCATGGCCACGGAGCGGCCCTCTTCCAGCAGCAGGCGGATCATCAGCACACGCCGCATGCGGGGACCGAGGTCGAGCGGCGCCCCGGCGCGGACGACCGTCAGGGGGCCGAGAAGTCCTATCGCGTACTCGGTTCCGGGAGCTGACTCATTTCGGCCTTCTGCGGAGTCGTTTTTCGTCATCACCACTCAGGGCCGGCTCTTTTGCGGCGCCGGCTACCTCCGTTTCTCCCCTTCTCGGTGCGCGGGACAAGCAGCGCACAAAGCATGTTCACGCGGTCGTCGTCCATTGATTGTCCTCTTGTCCCGCACCCGCCCGAACTTGTCCGTGGGACAAGGGCCGGCGTTCCGCTTGCAGCGGGACTGCAAGCGGAGAGCAAGACGTGACCAAGGCCCCCCATGCAGCATACGAGGTGAGAGCGCAGCACGAAGTGCCCTGGTGAAGGGGGTCCCTGCATGATTGACGCTGAATCGACCTTGTCAGTTTGCGATACGTGCGGTAAGCGGTTTCGCAAGAAGGGTGCGGGCGGAGCGGGGACCAGGAAAACGCCTCCCAGATATTGCTCGAATGCCTGTCGTCAACGCGCCTACCGGCAGCGGCTGAAAACCGACGCGGCGAGCGGCACGGCTTTGCCGGGAATACCGGCCCGATTGAGCAGCTTCATCGGCCGCTCCGACGAACTGGTCGAGTCGAGGCGTCTTCTGCGCACCACACGCCTGCTGACCCTGACCGGTCCGGCCGGCGTGGGCAAAACCCGCCTGGCGCTCGAACTGGCCGGGCTCGAACAGCGCGGTGGGCGCAGCGAGGTGTGCCTGGTGGATCTGGCCTCGGCCGGCACCGGCGAAGAGGCGCGGAAACGTATCGTCTCCGGTCTTGCCGGGGACCGGGACGGACGGGGCACGTCGGCGGCGCACCGTCGTGCCGTGGACGCCGACCGGGAACGGCTGCTGATCCTGGACAACTGCGAGCACCTGCTCGACGCCTGTGGTCCGCTCCTCAGCGGGCTGCTTCCCCGCCGTCCGGAGCTGCGCGTGCTGGCGACCAGCCGTGAGCCGTTACGGCTTCCCGGCGAAACGGTGTACTCGGTGACCGGTCTCGGCCTGCCGGACCACGAGGGCGGCGTCTCACTCGGCGGCCTGCTCGGCTCGGACGCCGTCCGGCTCTTCGTCGACCGGGCCCGGGCCGCCTCCAGCGCGTTCGAGCTCACCGAGGAGAACGCCGCGCACGTCGCCGCGCTGTGCGCCGGGCTCGACGGGCTGCCGCTGGCGCTGGAACTGGCGGCCGGCCTCGTCCGGGCCTTTCCGCCGGCCGCGCTGTGCGACCGGCTGGACGACTGCCTGTCCCTGCTGACGTGCGGATGGCGTACGGCGGACCCGCGCCATCAGAGCCTGCGGTCCGCGCTCGCATGGAGCTACGACCTGCTGACGCCGGCGCAGCGGTCCCTGTTCCGGTCGCTCTCGCTGCTCCCGGGCGGTTTCGGGCCGGGCGCGGCCGCGGCCCTCGCCGTGGGCAGGGGCATCCCCGCGGCGGCCGTACCGGAACTGCTGGCCGCGCTCGAAGCCAAGTCCCTCATCACCGCCTGTGCCGACCGGGCAGGTTCCGCCCGGTTCCGGATGCTCGCCCCGACCCGGTGCTACGGGCGGGAGCGGCTCCGCGCCGAGGGCGAGGAGGCGGCGGCGTACGGCAGGCTCGCCGAGTGGCTGGCCGAACTGGCCCGTCCGCTGCGGGAGACGGCGGTCACGCCCGTCGGGACCCGTCGGCGGTTGGCGGCGGAACGCGACACCCTCACCCGTGTGCTGGAGTGGCTCGGCGCCGGCGACGATCCGCGCCGGCTCCTCCTCGCCGGCGCGCTGGCCGTGGCGGACCTCCACCGGGGACGGCCGGCGGAGCAGGCACGGACCCTGCTGACCGAGGTGCTGGACAGTACGGACCCGGCAGCGGACGACCGCAGTGTCGCCCTCGCGGCGGCGGCGGGACTCGCGGCGGAGCAGCGGGAGTCGGACGTGGCGATCCGCCTGGCGGCCGAGGCCGTCACGCTCGAACGCGGCCGCGCCCGGCGGAACGACCCGCTGCTCTGCCGGGCACTGCTGGTGCTGAGCGCCGCACGGACGCACCGCGGCGACCGGGGGACGAGCGCGGACCTTCGGGAGTGCCGGGAGATCGGCGAACGGATCGGCGACCCGGTCGCGGTCGCTTTCTGCCTGACCCTGCTCGCCTGGCAGGCACTCCCGGGCGGCGACGCCGCCCGGGCGGCACGCCGGCTCGACGAGGCCCTGCCGGTGCTCAGGGCCCAGGCGGTCCCCGTCCTGCTGCGCATGACGCTGTTCGCCGCGGGCGTCCTCGCCCTGGAACGGGACGAACCCGCCCAGGCGGAGGCGCACTTCACCGAAGCGCTGAGCTGCACGGACCACCCGGGCGGAGGGAGCCTCGCGCTCTGGGGACTGGCCGTCGCCGCCGTGCGCGACGGGCGCTTCGAGCGGGCCCTGCGGCTGTGCGCGGCCGCCGAGACGCACGGCCCGTCCGCGGTCTCCGCGCTGCCGCCCTGGTTCCGCGCACAGGTGGAGGAGGCGGCGGACACGGCGCGCCGGGCGCTGCCCAAGGCGCGGGCCGAGAACGCGCTCGCGGCGGGACGGGAACTGCAGTCACGGCAGATCCTGTCCTACGCGCGGCACGGACGGCTGAGTGTCCCGGCCCGGCCGCAGGACGTCGTGGGCGGCGCGCGGGGCGCACCCGCCGGCGACGACCCGCTCAGCCCGCGCGAGTGGGATGTGATCACCCTGGTCACCACGGGACTGACCAACCGTCAGATCGCGGCACGCCTGCACCTGTCGGTGCGCACCGTCGAGACGCACGTCCGCAACATCCGTACGACGCTCGGCCTGCGCTCGCGGACCCACGTCGCCGCGTGGGCGGCCAGGCAGGCGGGATGACGCACGTGAGCGCCGAGGGAACCGGAGCGGAGCCACGAGCCGTGCGGGGACCGGGACGTCGGCGTGGCTACGGCCGATGGCGGCACCCGGAAGCGGACGGGGCCCCCGCGCCTCTTCCGCTTCCCCCGCGCCTCTTCCGCTTCCCCCGCGCCGGGAGCGTGGCCAGGGCGTTCCGCGACCGGGCCGAGGCGCCGCCGGCCGCCGCCCCGCCCGGTCACCGCGATCGGCGGTGACCGGGAACCACGCGCCGCTCCGGAGGAACCCGCCGGCTGGACGGGACGGCCGGGCGGGCGCCGGACGTGTGCGTGCTGCCGGGAGGCCGTTTCTCCCCGCACACCCGGCGCAGGCTGCTGCCGGCGCAGATCGGGGTACGTTCGGTGAGCGGCCGCGCACCGCGTCACGGGCGAGGGCCGTGTGACGTAACGGCGGTGATTGCGGATGTGGCCGTTCCACCCCCAGCGGATTCTTGACAAAGCACGACGCTCCACGGTCCGCCCGGAGGAGGACCACCCGCCATGCACCCTTTCGACGACGCAGGGGGCGTGCGCGTCGCTCCGGTGAACCGCGCAGGGCCCGCGCGCCTCACCGCGCCGACGGCCCGCCACCGGCCGTGACCGCCGGTCACCTTCTCGTCCTCGTCCCCCTGCCACGTCCGCGGGGTCCGGGCGGCACGCGCCCGCCGCGCCACCGCCCGGCGAAGTCGCCGACGGTACCCACCACCTGCCCTGCCGTCCGGCGGGCGCTGTGAAGATTGGATGAGTAGTGTCCGGTACTCTGCCCCGCAGTTGGCCCCTGTCGTCGGCGCAGCGCGGGATCTGGTTCGCGCAGCAGCTCGATCCGGAGAGCCCGGCGTACAACACCGCGGAGTACCTGGAGATCGACGGCCCGGTCGACGTCCCCCTGCTCGAAACCGCGGTGCGGCAGGTGGTCGAGGAGACCGACACGCTCAATGTGGGCTTCGTCCAGGACGATCAGGGCCCGCGGCAGGTGTACGGGCCGGCGGGCGACTGGCCGTTCGCCGTCCTGGACGTCAGTGCCGAGCCCGACCCGCGAGCCGCCGCCGAGAGCTGGATGAGGGCCGAGGCGGCCCGGCCGGTGAGTCTCGACGCCGGCCGCACGTTCACCCTGGCGCTGTTGCGGGCCCGGCCCGACCGGTACTTCCTCTACCTGCGCGGGCACCACCTGGTCACCGACGGGTTCATGTGCGCGCTGTTCGCCCACCGGGTCGCCGAGGTCTACACGGACCTGGTGAACGGGGCACCGCAGCGCGAGGACGACAGCGGCTCGCTCGACCTGCTCCTGGCCGACGACGCCGCGTACCGGGCCTCGGAACGGTTCGCGCGGGACCGGGACCACTGGCTGGCCAGGGCGGCCGGCCGTCCCGACGCGGTCAGCCTGGGCGGGCGGGCGGGCGGCCTCTCGCACGGCTTCCTGCGGCACACCGCGCACCTGCCGGCCGCGACCTCCGACGCCCTGCGCGCGCTGGCCCGCCGATCAGGGGTGGGCCTGCCGGTCCCGCTGATCGCCGCCACCGCGCTGTACCTCAGCCGGATGACCGGCGCGGAGGAGGTCGCCCTCGGCGTCCCCGTCGCCGCGCGCACCGGCACCGGCCGCGGCATCCGGGGCCCCATGTCCAACGAACTGCCGCTCTGGCTGGAGGTCCGGCCGGGCATGAGCGGCCGGGCCCTGATGCGCCAGGTGTCCCACGAGACACGGCAGTTGCTCAAGCATCAGCGGTACCGGTCCGAGGACCTCGGCCGCGAGCTCAACACCGTGGGCAGCGGCCGCCGCCTCGTCGGCCCGACGATCAACATCATGGCCTTCCCCTACGACCTGGTCTTCGGCACGGCCCGGGCCACCACGCACAACCTGTCGATCGGACCCGTGCACGACCTCTCCGTCCGCGTCGACGGCCGGGCGGGCGACGGCACGCTGCGCATCGACTTCGACGCCAACCCCGCCGTCTACGACGCCGCCGGGAACGCCACCCACCAGCAGCGCTTCGTCCACCTGCTGGAGGGCCTCGCGGGCACCGACCCGGACCGGCCCGTCGGCGGGCTCGACCTGCTGCTGCCGGGCGAGCGCGACCGTGTGCTGCCGGCCCCCGCCGCTTCCGGCGCCGGCACCCCGGCCCGGGCCCTGCCGGAGCTGTTCGAGGCCCGGGTGGCCCATGCGCCCGGTGCCGTGGCCGTCATCTCCGGCGACACGGAGCTGTCCTACGCGGAGCTGAACGGCCGCGCGAACCGGCTGGCGCGCCGGCTGGTGAGGCAGGGGGCCGGGCCCGAGCGGCTGGTGGCGGTGGCGCTGCCGCGCTCCGCCGACCTGGTGGTGGCGCTGCTGGCGGTGGTGAAGACGGGCGCGGCGTACCTGCCGGTCGACCCCGCCTACCCGGCGGACCGGATCGCGCTGATGTTCGCCGACGCCGCCCCGGTGTGCGTGGTCACCACGACGGACCTGGCCCCGCGCACACCGTCCGAGGCGGCCCCCCTCGTGCTCCTCGACGACGAGGCCACCGCCCGTGACCTCGCCGCCGAGTCCGCCGACGACCTGGCCGACGCCGACCGGACCGCACCCCTGGACCCCCGGCACCCGGCATACGTCATCTACACCTCGGGATCCACCGGCACACCCAAGGGAGTCCTGGTCCCGCACCGCAACGTGGTGCGGCTGTTCACCGCGACCGAGCAGTGGTTCGGGTTCGGCCCGGACGACGTGTGGACGCTGTTCCACTCCTTCGCCTTCGACTTCTCCGTCTGGGAACTGTGGGGACCGCTCCTGCACGGCGGCCGGCTGGTCGTGGTCTCCCAGGAGGTCTCCCGTTCCCCCGCCGCCTTCCTCGACCTGCTGGTGTCCCGGCGGGTGACCGTGCTCAACCAGACGCCGTCGGCCTTCTACCAGCTGATGCGGGCCGACCGGGACGCCCCGCAGCGCGCGGCGCGGCCGGCGCTGCGGACGGTGATCTTCGGCGGTGAGGCGCTGGAACCGGAGAGGCTGCGGGAGTGGTACCTGCGGCATCCCGCCGACGCCCCGCGGCTGGTGAACATGTACGGCATCACCGAGACCACGGTGCACGTCACCTACGCACCGCTCGGCGAGGAGGACACGGACACCGCGGCGCACCGCGGTCTGATCGGCGAGACGATCCCCGACCTGAGCGCCTACGTGCTCGACGCCGGCCTGCGGCCGGTGCCGCCCGGTGTCGTCGGCGAGCTGTACGTGGCGGGCGCGGGCCTGGCGCGCGGATACCTCGCCCGGCCCGCCCTGACCGCCGGCCGGTTCGTGGCGAACCCCTTCGGCCGCCCCGGCGAGCGGATGTACCGAACCGGGGACCTGGCCCGCCGCGGCGCGGACGGCCGGCTCGCCTACGCCGGGCGGGCGGACGACCAGGTGAAGCTGCGCGGCTTCCGCGTCGAGCCGGGCGAGATCGAGGCGGTGCTGGCCCGGCACGGGACCGTGGCCCGGGCCGTCGCCGTGGTGCGGGAGGACCGCCCCGGCGACAAGCGGCTCGTGGCCTACGTCGTCCCCGACGCCGGCGCCCGGCCCGACCCCGAGGAACTGCGGGCGCACACCGGCCGCAGCCTGCCCGAGCACATGGTCCCGGCAGCCGTCGTCGTGCTCGGCGAGCTCCCCCTGACCGTCAACGGCAAGCTCGACCGCGCCGCCCTGCCGGCCCCGGTGTTCACCGCGCGGGAAGGACAGCGCCCGGCGCGCGACACGACCGAGGAACTCCTGTGCGCCCTGTTCGCCGAGGTCCTCGGCGCCGACGAAGTGGGCGTCGGCGACAGCTTCTTCGACCTCGGCGGGGACTCACTGCTGGTCACCCGGCTGCTGAGCCGGATCCGGACCGCGCTGGGCGCCGAACTGCCCCTCCGTACCGTCTTCGAGACACCCACCGTGGCGGGCCTCGCCGCCGCGCTGGAGCGGGAACGCGGACACGCCCGCCCGCCGGTACGGCCCGCCGGGCGGTCGGGAACGCTGCCGCTGTCGTTCGCGCAGCGCAGGCTGTGGTTCCTGAACCGGCTGGAGGGGCCCGAGGCCGGCGCCGCCTACAACATGCCGTTCCTGCTGCGGCTGGAGGGCGCACTCGACCGGGCGGCGCTCCGGGCGGCGCTCACCGACGTGGTGGCGCGCCACGAAAGCCTGCGCACCGTCTTCCCCGAGACCGACGGGGCACCACGCCAGGTCGTGCTCGACCGCGGAACGAGCACCGTCGCCCTGCCGGTACGCCCCGTCGCACCCACCGAACTGGACGAGGCGCTGACCGCCGGCGCCGCCACCGGCTTCGACCTGACCACCGAACCGCCGCTGCGCGCCGAACTGTTCGCCCTCGGCCCGGACCGGCACGTCCTGCTGGTGGTGGTGCACCACATCGCGGGCGACGCGTGGTCCATGGTGCCCCTGGCCCGCGACCTGTCCACGGCCTACACCGCCCGCTGCCGCGGCGAGGCCCCGCAGTGGCCCCCGCTGCCGGTGCAGTACGCCGACTACGCGCTGTGGCAGCGCGAACTCCTCGGGGACGAGGGCGACGCGGACAGCGTCGTCTCCCGGCAGGTGGCGTACTGGGCGCGTGCCCTGGCCGGACTCCCCGCCGAACTGGACCTGCCCGCCGACCGCCCGCGCCCGGCCGTGGCCGGCCACCGCGGCGGCACCGTGCCCGTGCGCATCGACACCGGCCTGCACCAGCGGCTCACGGCACTGGCCGACGGCCACGGAGCGACGCTGTTCATGGTGCTCCAGGCGGGCCTGGCCGCCCTGCTCACCCGGCACGGGGCGGGCACCGACATCCCGATCGGGTCACCCGTCGCGGGACGCACCGACGACGCCCTGGACGACCTGGTCGGCTTCTTCGTCAACACCCTGGTCCTGCGCACCGACACCTCCGGAGACCCCGCCTTCGCCGACCTGCTCGCCCGGGTACGGGAAACGGACCTGACCGCCTACGCCCACCAGGACGTGCCCTTCGAGCACCTGGTCGAGGTGCTCAACCCCGCCAGGTCGCTGAGCCGGCACCCGCTGTTCCAGGTGATGCTGACCTTCACGAACGGGTTCGACGCCCGGATCGAGCTGCCCGGCCTGGACACGGCGGCCGAGCAGGTCGACTCGGGCGCCTCCAAGTTCGACCTGGCGTTCAACCTGACCGAGTCCACCACCGGCCGCGGCACGCCGGGCGGCATCGACGGGTACGCCGGGTACAGCGGCGACCTGTTCGACCGGGGCACCGTCGAGGCCCTCGTGGCCCGCTTCGTACGCCTCCTGGAAGCGGCCGCCGCACAACCGGGCCGGCCCATCGGCGCCCTGGAGATCCTCGGAGAGACCGAACGGCACCGCCTCCTGACCGAAGGGAACGACACCGGCACGGCGGCCGCCACGCCCGTACTGCTGCCGGCGCTGTTCGAACGGCAGGCCGCGGCCACCCCGCGGGCCCGCGCGGTGGCCGCACGGGACGCCGAGCTGTCCTACGCGGAGACCGACGCGCGGGCCAACCGCCTGGCCCACCTGCTGATCTCCCGCGGAGCCGGTCCGGAGCAGACGGTCGCCGTCGCGCTGCCCGGCTCCGCCGAACTGGTCGTGACACTGCTCGCGGTGCTCAAGGCGGGCGCCGCCTACCTGCCCGTCGACCTCGCGCACCCCGCCGCCCGCGTCTCCCACCTGCTCGACGACGCAGCCCCCGCCCTGCTCGTGACGACCGGCGAGGCCGCGGCCGGCCTCCCGGAAACCCCCGGCACCGTCCGCCTGCTGCTCGACGACCCGGCCGTCGCGGGGGAGTTGCGGCAGCAGCCCGCGCACCGCCCCACCGACGCCGACCGCGTCGCCGCCCTGCTGCCGGACCACCCCGCCTACGTCATCTACACCTCGGGCTCCACGGGCGAGCCGAAGGGCGTCGTGGTCGCACACCGCGGCCTGGCCGGCTACGTGACCCGCGCCCGGCGCACCTACACCGGCCTGGACGGGACGGTCCTGGTCCCCACCCCGCTGTCCTACGACCTGTCCGTCACGGGCCTGTACGGCGCGCTGACGTCCGGCGGCTGCGTCATCGTGGCCGAACTGGACGACGACCCCTGGCTGACGGCACAACTGGCCCGCACCCCGGCCACGTTCATGAAGGCCACCCCGAGCCACCTGGGTATCCTCGCCGCCCTGCCCGCCGGGTTCGCACCGGTGAAGCAGCTCATGCTCGGCGGTGAGGCACTGCCGGCCGGACCGCTGCGGGCCTGGCGCGAGCAGCACCCCGACGTGGCCGTCGTCAACCACTACGGCCCCACGGAGACCACCGTGGGCTGCCTCGACCTCCACCTCGCCCCGGGTGAGGAGCCGACCGGAACGGTGGTCCCGGTCGGACGCCCGATGACGGCCATGGGCGCCTATGTCCTCGACCCCCGGCTCCAGCCGGTGCCGCCCGGCGTGGTCGGGGAGCTGTACATCACCGGGCCGCAGCTCGCCCGCGGCTACCTCGACCGTCCCGGCCTGACCGCCGAGCGTTTCCCGGCGAACCCCTTCGGCCCCGCGGGCTCCCGGATGTACCGCACCGGCGACCTGGCGCGCCGGACCGCGGACGGGCAGCTGGTGTTCGCCGGCCGCGCCGACGAACAGGTCAAGGTGCGGGGCCACCGCATCGAGCTCGGCGAGATCGAGGCCGCGCTGTCCGGCCACCCCTCGGTGGCACAGGCGGCGGTCACCGTCCGCGAGGACCGTCCGGGGGACCAGCGGCCGGCGGCCTACGTCGTGCCGGCCGGCCCCACCGGCGCGGACCCGCGGGAGCTGCGCGAGTACCTGGCGGAACGGCTGCCCGACGTCATGGTCCCCGCCGTGTTCACCACCCTCGCCGCGCTGCCGCTGACCAGGAACGGCAAGGTGGACCGGCGGGCCCTGCCCGCACCCGCCCGGGCACACGTGAACCCGGGCCGGTCACCGCGCACCCCGGAGGAGGAGATCCTCTGCGGGCTGTTCGCCGAACTGCTCGACGTCACCGGGGTCGGCGTCGACGACGGGTTCTTCACCCTCGGCGGCCACTCCCTGCTCGCCACCCGCCTGGTCAGCCGCATCAGGACCGTCCTCGGAGCCGAACTGCCCATCCGTGCCGTGTTCGAGACGCCGACGGTCGCCGGACTCGCCGGCCGGCTGGACGGCGGGCGCGGCCGCAGGCGCCCCCCGGTCCGTCCGTTCACACGACGCCCCGAAACGGTCCCGCTGTCCTTCGCGCAGCGCCGGCTGTGGTTCCTGCACCGACTGGAAGGGGCGAGCCCGAACTACAACCTGCCCTTCGTCGTGCGGCTGGAAGGCGAGCTCGACCGGGCCGCGCTCGGCGCGGCCTTCGACGACCTCGTGGCCCGGCACGAGGTGCTGCGCACGGTCTACCCCGAGGTCGACGGGACCCCGCGGCAGGTGATCCTCGCCCCTGAGCCGGCCGCGGCCGGACTGCCGGTGACCGAGGTGGACGAAACGGGGCTCGCCGCGGCCGTGGCCGCCGCCGCGGCCCACCGGTTCGAGCTGACCGCCGAACCACCGGTGCGAGCCGAGCTGTTCGCGCTCGGGCAGGACGTCCACGTGCTGGTGGTGGTCATCCACCACATCGCCGGGGACGGCTGGTCCAACGGACCGCTGGCCCGGGACCTCTCCGAGGCCTACGCGGCCCGCCGCTCCGGCCGGGCCCCGGCATGGGAGCCGCTTCCCGTCCAGTACGCGGACTACACCCTGTGGCAGCGGGAGCTGCTGGGACGCGAGGACGACCCGGACAGTGCCGTCGCCGGACAGCTCGCCTACTGGACGGAGGCCCTCGACGGCCTGCCCGAGGAACTGAGCCTGCCCGCCGACCGGCCCCGCCCCGCGGTCGCCGGATACACCGGCGGGGTCGTACCGCTCTCGATCGACGCCGAACTGCACGCCCGCCTGGACGGGCTGGCCCGCACGTCCGGCGCCAGCCTGTTCATGGTGCTCCAGGCCGGACTCGCGGCACTCTTCACCCGCCTCGGCGCGGGCACCGACATCCCCCTCGGCAGCGCGATCGCCGGCCGTACGGACGACGCGCTCGACGACCTGGTCGGCTTGTTCCTCAACACCCTGGTCCTGCGCCTGGACACCTCCGGCGACCCGCGCTTCGACGAGCTGGTGGCCCGGGCCCGCGAGACCGCCCTGCGCGCCTACGCCCACCAGGACGTGCCCTTCGAGCACCTGGTCGAGGCGCTCAACCCGCCCAGGTCCCTCGCCCGGCACCCGCTGTTCCAGACCATGCTCACCCTGCACAACAACGCCGAGCCCCGGCTCGACCTGCCCGGCCTGCGGGTCAGCCCCGACCTGGCCGAGGCCGGCGCGGCCAAGTTCGACCTCACCTTCGACCTCGTCGAGGCTCGTGGCCCGGCCGGCGAACCGGAAGGACTCCGCGGCCGCCTGGAGTACAGCACCGACCTGTTCGACCAGGACACGGTCGAGTCGCTGGCGGCTCGTTTCGTGCGGCTGCTGGAGATGGTGGCGGCTGACCCGGGTCGGCGTGTGGGGGAGCTGGAGCTCCTTGACGGTGCCGAGCGTGAGCGGGTGCTGGTGGGGTGGAACGACACCGCGCGGGCGGTGGCGGGGTCCACGTTGCCGGAGCTGTTCGAGGCGCAGGTGGCGCGGACCCCGGACGCGGTGGCTGTCACAGCTGATCAACGCACCTTCACGTACGCGCGGTTGAATGCGTGGGCGAACCGGCTGGCGCATGCGTTGATCGAGCAGGGGGCTGGTCCGGAGCGGGTGGTGGCGGTGGCCCTGCCGCGTTCGGTGGAGCTGGTGGTGGCGTTGCTCGCGGTGGTGAAGTCGGGTGCGGCGTATCTGCCGGTGGACGCGGAGTATCCGGCGGAGCGGATCCGTTCGATGCTGGACGACGCCCGTCCGGTGTGCGTGGTGGACGACCTTGCTCAGGTGCGGGATACGGGCGAGTGGCCGGAGACGGATCCGGTCGTGTCCCGTGAGTCGTCGCATCCGGCGTATGTGATCTATACGTCGGGTTCGACGGGGCGTCCCAAGGGTGTGGTGGTGCCGCACGCGGGGATCGTGAACCGGTTGGTGTGGATGCAGGCGGAGTACCAACTGCTGCCGGGTGAGGGGGTGTTGCAGAAGACCCCGTTCGGTTTCGACGTGTCGGTGTGGGAGTTCTTCTGGCCGCTGATAGCCGGTGCGCGGTTGGTGGTGGCGCGTGCGGAGGGGCACAAGGATCCGGCGTATCTGGTGTCGGTGATCCGTGAGCAGGCGGTCACGACGGTGCACTTCGTGCCGTCGATGCTGCGGGCTTTCGTGGACGAGCCGGGGGCGGTTGAGTGCGCGGGGCTGCGCCGGGTGTTGTGCAGTGGTGAGGCGTTGCCGGCGGATCTGGCGGCGCGGGCGCAGGCGGTACTGGGCCGCAAGTTGCACAACCTGTACGGGCCGACCGAGGCATCCGTGGACGTCACCTCCTGGGCGTGCGCGGAAGGCGAGCAGGGTGTGGTGCCCATCGGCCGTCCGGTGTGGAACACCCAGGTCTACGTCCTGGACGCCGATTTCCGGCCCGTCCCGCCCGGTGTCACAGGTGAGCTCTATCTTGCCGGTGACCAGTTGGCGCGGGGCTATCTGGACCGGCCGGGGCTGACGGCGGAGCGGTTCCTGGCCAACCCCTTCGGTCCCGTCGGCTCGCGGATGTACAGGTCCGGTGACCTGGCTCGTTGGCGGGCGGACGGGGTGTTGGAGTTCGCCGGGCGGGCGGACGAGCAGGTCAAGCTGCGTGGGTTCCGGATCGAGCCGGGTGAGATCGAGGCGGTGCTGGCCGGGCACGAGGAC
>NZ_JBITSF010000049.1:0-23520 GCF_044540485.1 Streptomyces sp. NPDC085946
CACCCGCTGGAACAACTCCCACAACCCCTCCGGGACCAGCCGCTCCACAATCGTCATACCTCAAGATTACGAGCCCAAATGAGACGACCTCTTAACTCCCAGCGCCGTGTTCGGCGTGCCGTTCTGGCTGGTCATCTGCGGCGCAGCCGTGCTTACGGTCATGCTGCTGCTCGTTGCAGCCGTTTCCTGGGCCGTTTTGCGCCGGGTCGACCAGGACCAGCTCCCGGTTGCTCTGCTGGGGCTGGCGCACGTGGTTTCCGCCCTCTGCGGGATCCTGCCGTGGGGGAAGCCGACGCCCCTACCGGCGCTACCGCAGCCGCAGGCCTCGGCCCCGGAGCCGGAGTCGGCAGCAATGACGGTCGTTCTGGTCCAAGAGGAGCCGGCGGGTGGCGCTCTGACCCACAGAGGGCGTTCATGACCGGGATCTACCGATGCGCCAAGCCCCGTGTCCGGGTGGAGCGGTCGACCGGGCTGTCGCAGATGGTGTCGTCCCTCCCCGAGCCGTACGCCATCACTGTCCTGGCCCGTGTGCTGTACGACGCCTCGTGCAGTGCGATCGAGAAGCGTCGCGGCGTCGACGAGGACGAGGCGCGCGGCCATTACACCGGTGGTTTCCTCCGGCTGTGCAGGCAGTCGACGGCGGCAGGATGGGAAGTACTCCGCAGTGACGCCGGGCAGGGGGAACTGGTCGATGAGGGCCTGCGCACCCTGGTTTGCAAGTGGCGGCTGGACGAGTTCCGGTGTGCGAGCAGTGCGCTCGGCGCTGCAAGCCGGCGGTACTCAGGCTGCTGACCCTTGACACCAAAGGCGGGCGCCCTCACAAGTACTGTTCGAACGCCTGCAAACAGAAGGCGCACCGCAGAGGACACCGGTGAGACAGCACGCAGCGGCCAGCGGCGGGCATATCCCGCCCTGGCCCGGTGCACAACGGCCGGCGTCGACGATCACCTGCCAGACAGGCGCGGCTACGGCGACCGCAGGGCGCCCGGCCACCAGGCACAGCCCCCGGTCAGGCTCGCCCCCCCGCTCATGCCGCAGGACAGGAGTTCGTACCCGACCTGGTGCGCGGCGACCGCTCCACCGCCCCTGTGCTCGGCCCGCCCAGCAGGGACCCGGTCTGCCACCACATCCAGCATCAGCACCATCAGGCACGGCACAACGCACCTCGCCACCGAGCCCCTGCCGCTCACCGCCCGGTGCGTCGGTGCCCGGTGTGTCGGTGTGGCGGGTTTGCCTACAGCTCGAACTGAAGGTCGAGGAGGTCGGTGAGTTCGACTTCGAGGCCGTGGGCGCGGCGGCCGTTGTCGCGGAAGTAGACCTCGCCCAGGGCCTGGGCGGCGATCTGGCGGAGCTGGTCCTCGGTGAGGCCGGCCTCCTGGGCCTGGAAGAGGCGGGCGGCGTGGTCGGGCGGCAGGGCGAGGGTGAGGTGGCGCAGCCGGGCGTCGTCGGTGCTGCCGGGGGCGGCGGTGTAGCCGAACCGGGCCCGGACATCGATCATGATGCCGCCGGTGGTGGCCGCGGTCTGCTTCGCCCTGGCGCGGATCTGCGGCTGCCAGCGGGCACGCACCTCGCGCTGCAGCCGCT
Source organism: Streptomyces sp. NPDC085946 (assembly GCF_044540485.1). NCBI lineage: Bacteria > Bacillati > Actinomycetota > Actinomycetes > Kitasatosporales > Streptomycetaceae > Streptomyces > Streptomyces sp. NPDC085946. The sequence continues at coordinate 1,585 of NZ_JBITSF010000049.1, forward strand.
CGGCGAGCTGCGGCCGGGGGTGTTTGATCTGGTCCTTCACGTACCGCTCGACGGTGCGCTGGCTGATGCCGAGCAGCTCGGCGACCCGCCGGGTGCTGCGCTGGTGCTGGCGGACCAGGTAGCGCATCTGCGCCCCGGCGGACTTCGGGATCGGGCGGGTGAACGCGCCCTGCACCGCCTTGTCGAGTTCTTCCGCGACCGTGACCATCGCCTGTAGCGCTCCTTATTCTCCGGTGTCCTTGGCGGTGACCTCGCCGGTCTTGATGTAGCGGGCCAGGTTGGCGACATGGCCGTCGGCGCTGAGCTGCTCGAGGATGTCCGCGCCCCACAGCACGCTCTGGGTGCCCTCGTGCTTGACCATCCCCGGGGAGACCCCGATCCGGAAGCTGCCCGGCACGGTCTTGCCGTCGGGCCCGTAGGGCAGCACGTCCAGCGGGCCGGGCCCGTCGGCGGCGTACACGGCGCAGTCGGACAGGACCGCGACCGGGTAGCGGCCGGTGGCCGCGGCCAGGTGGAGCATCTTGCGGTGCATGTTGATCCGGGCCCGGGAGATCACGGTGGCGCGGATGTCGGGGCGCCAGGTCGGCCGGGCGAGCGCGGGCCAGGCCTGCCCCGGCTTCCAGCCGCCGCCGCGCGCCTTCTCCTGCAGCTTGCCGATGCCGCCCTTGACGGTCATCTTGACCGCGTCCACCACGATGCCCAGCTCCAGGTCCCGGCTCTTGCAGCCGTCCATCGCCTGAAGGAACTGGGCCGGGCCGAGTTCGTCCGTGACGCCGAGGTCGGCCATGGTGGCGACGTAGGCGTCGCGCAGCCGCTTGTACCAGCCGTCCAGGAACCGGCCGGCCTCGCGGCGCACCCACGCCTGGGCGGGCGCGACGTCGTAGCCGAGCTCGACGGCGTAGGCGACCGTCGGCGTGGCGTACCAGGCCGGACCCGTCGGGCGCTGGCCGCTCGGCGTGAACGGACTGGGCAGCAGATCACAGTCCAGCTCGCGCCACTGCTTGCCGACCTTCACCCGGGACAGGTCCACGTGGGAGAGGTCGACCAGCCAGGAACCGGGCACCGCCGGATCGAAGACCGGATCGGTGACGTGCACGGGCGGCGATGCCAGACCGACGACCGCGCCGTTGGCGGCCGCGCCGAACGCCAGGTTCACATCCAGGCCGACCAGGTAGCGCTGCAGGCACTCGGCGTCGGTCAGATCCCGCGCCCAGTCGTAGGCCTCCTCGAACAGCCGCTCGTCGGGCCCGCGCACGTGGAAGCGCGGCAGGTGGGCCAGGACGGGGTGCCCGTCGGTCGCCTCGCACGGCGCCGGGTCCATCGGCTCGGTGCCCAGCGAGCCGGGCCGGTGCTCACGATGCCGCCTGCCGTCCGCGTCCGGCTCGCTCGCGCGGGTCGGCGGATTGAGCGCGGTCATCAGCTGCAGCCCGGTCACCGCGGTGGAACCCACCGGCGTCATCACCCGGGCCGCGTACACACCCAGCACCCGGGCGAGCTCGGCCGGCTCCAGACGGGCGGCGTGGCCCCAGGCGCGGTCGTCCAGGGCGTGCCAGGAGGGCAGGCACAGCTGCACGCACTGCCGGCGGCCGCCCTGGACGGGGCGGTAGATCCGCGCCCACGGCCCCAGCCCCCGCTTGGTGAGCTGCCAGCCGGCACGCTGGAGCTGCTTGATGACCTTGTGCCCCTCCGGAAGCCGCCAGGCCAGCCGCTCGGCCTCGGACAGCTGCCCGGGCAGGCCGTAGCGCTCGCACGCCGCCGCGGTGAGCACCAGCAGCGGATCGGCATCCCTGCCCGAGCCGTGCAGCCTCTGCGCCCCCAGCCGCGCCTCGGTGAGGGTCCACTCCACCAGCGCGGGCAGCGACCTGGCGGGCACGTCCAGGATCAGGCCGCCGACACCGTAGCCGGTCACCTGCCGCTCCGTGTCGGCGTCCAGGACGAGCAGCGGACCGTGCGCGTACGGCCCGCCGGGCGCAGGCGCTGGCGCGGGGGCGGTCTTCGTCGCAGCGGGGCGGGGCGAGGTCTGCGGCGGCCGGGCGACGCGGGGCCGCGCCGGGGCGGCCGATGCGGTCGGTGCGGCGACGGTCTGCGGAGCAGCGACCGCTGGAGCAGTGACCGCTGGAGGAGTGGCCGCTGGGGGAGTGGCCGGGGATTCCTCGGCCACCGCAGGGGCGGCAGCTTCCGGAGCCCCGCCGCTGGGCTCGGCCTGCGCCGCGGCGGCGGAGGCTTGCGCCGCAGTGGTGTCCTCCTGCGGGCCGCCGGTGCTGTCGGGGACGGGGTAGAGCTGTGCGAGCTGCCGGAGCAGGCGCGCGTACGCCTCCCGCTCGGGCGGCCGCGGCTCCGTCTTGCCCGACTCCCAGCCGCCCACGGTCGCCCGGCGCACGCCCAGAGCGGCGGCCACTTCATCCAGAGTGAGCGCATGAGCCTGGCGCAGCCGCCTGCGTTCGGCCGGCGGCGGCAGCGGGGACCGAGACGCGATCAGCGCGTCGACCGTGTCGAACAACTCGGACATGGGGGCACCTCCGTCCCTCATCCTATCCAAACCGCTCAGATCGCGTACGGAGGGCGTACTTATCGCGTACTTTCCGCGTACGAAATGTGCGTGTGCGGTACGGGTTCAGGTACATGGGCTGTCCCCTGCTGACCTGTGACAGCGAACCTTGCCTGATTGCCACCGCAGATTGATTGACGACGATTTGTGCCATCGAAGATTGACTGCGCAGGTCAAGGATGCCGCGGCCGGTCTGTTTCGATGACGTCCAGTGCGACTATGCCCGGCTGTTCCTCGCCCCTGGGACGCCGTTTTGCCGGAGCGGCAACAGGAGTTGCGTGACCGGGCCACGGTGGGTGACGTTGGGCCCGTGACCGACAACATCACCGCGGGATCGCCCGCGTCTGACACATTTTTGCCTGGCGACGGATACGTCGGAGACCCCGCGGTGCGGGCGGAGTGGGACAACCGGTACGCCGACCGACAACAGCTGTGGAGCGGCCAGCCCAACGGTGCGCTCGTGGCCGAGGTCGCCGGGCTCACGCCCGGGCGGGTGCTCGACGTCGGCTGCGGCGAGGGCGCGGACGCCGTCTGGCTCGCGCGCGGTGGCTGGGACGTGACCGCGCTCGAGGTCTCGGGCGTGGCGCTGGAGCGGGCGGCCGGGCATGCGCGGGACGCAGGCGTCGCCGTTCGCTGGGTACACGCCGCGCTGACGGAAGCGGCGCTCCCGCCGGCCTCCTTCGACCTGGTCTCCGCGCAGTATCCAGCCCTGCTGCGCACCCCCGACGCCGCAGCCGAGCGAGCGCTGCTCGCGGCCGTCGCGCCCGGCGGCGTGCTGCTGCTCGTACACCACGCGGGGGTGGACACCCAGCAGGCGCACGACAGCGGCTTCGATCCGGCTGACTACGTCTGGCCCTCGATGGTCGCCGCCCTGCTCACCGACGACTGGAAGGTGGAGGTGAACGAGCAGCGACCACGGGTGGCACCCGACGGCGGCGCCGGCGCGCACCACACCGACGACTTGGTGCTGCGTGCGCGACGGCTGCGCTGAGTCCCTCCGCTCACAGCGGGCCCGGCATCTGGGCAGACTGCATGACCGAGCCACCGAAAACGGGCTGCGGCCTCTCATAGATCAAGGGTGTTCTCGCTACTTCGAAACCGCGCAGTCGTTCCGGCTCGGGTGCCGATAATTCCGCTTCAGCGCACTGCTCCGCTCCGAAGCCACCGACATTGACCTGGGCGGTCAATCTTGGCTGGCACGAATTGAGCAGTGGTTAACCTTCGATGGCAAACGGTCAAGGTTCGCTGTCACAGGTCACCTGCGGGTGCAACGGTCATCTCCGCCTTACGCCATACCGGGGCCGTCAGGCAGGCCTGCCGCCGTCTGTCGCCGAGACCGGATGCTGATCCGTGGGCGTATGGCTGAGCTGTTCCATGATGGCGCGCAGCTCACCGTGGCGGATCTCGGGATGGGTGGGTGCGGGGCCGTGCGGCTGCTGAGCGGGTGCCGCAGACAGCCGCGGCAGCCGGACCCCTCCAGGGGGGGTGCTGGCGAGCCGCAGGTGGGTGGACCAGGGCATGGACGGCGGCCGGTAGACGGCGTCCTGGCACCAGGCTGCGGCTCCGGCGTTGGCCTTGGCTGCGATTTTGCGGGTCAGGCCTTGATACGGGCGGTAGTGCGCGCGGGGCGTGGAGATCAGCAGACACGTCGGCGACAGCGGAGCGAAGACCTCGATCGTCCCGGGCAGCAGTGGGGGAGTGAGACCGAAGGTACCGTCCTTGCGGCGCAGGTGGTGCAGTCGCGGACGACGTCGGCACGCGGCGACCGGCGCACGAAGCCGACCAGTTGCACCTCGCTGCGACCCCTGTCGGCCCTCCAAGCGGATCCGCTTCGGCGATTGCGTCCCATCCCGCGGGACACGTGATCTGCCCGGCACCCGTACGCCCGACCACCTGCAATGCTGGCGGACCTCCAGCCAACACGGGCCGAAAAGTGGGGGAGAGGCACATGCTAGACGCCGATCTGCTGAAGCACCCCGTGATCCGCGACTGCGTCGACGCGCTCGTCGACGGCCGGGGCGGACCGGTCGTCGACGGGCAGGGCCTGGGAGGCCGGGAGACACTTGTTGCTGCGGCCGTGGGGATCGCGGCCGCCAGCAGCAAGACACTGACGATCGTCGACGCCGAATTCCTCAGAGAGGCAACCATCGCTGGCGGCCGCCGTTGGGTCGCCGTTTCCCCTCGGGAGAGGAGAGTCAGAGGGAATCAGGACACCGTGCGCTTGAACTTCTTGACCCGTGCCGCCAGGCGTCGGCGAACTATCGGATACGACGAACAGAGATCCATAGAGGGCGAAGACGACCGATTTCGCCCCCGTGTTTATGGACCGGAAGGAAACCAGTCGGCGCGCAGGCGGACCTCGGATGGCACCGGGGTACCGACTGCCGCGAGGAGCCCCACCGGAACAGGGCCAGTCGTTGCCTCGAAGCCCACGCTGCTGCCGGAGAACGTTGCGCCGCTGAAGCTCACCATGCCGCCGGAGAATGTCGCACGGTCGAAGTGCACGATGCCGCCGGAGAACGTCGCGGCGTCGAAGGCCACCCTGCCGCCGGAGAACGTCGCGGCGCCGAAGCCCACGATGCTGCCGGAGAACGTCGCGCGGCCGAAGTTCACCCTGCCGCCGGAGAACGTCGCGGTGGCAAAGCCCACGCTGCCACCGGAGAACGTCACGCGTGTGAAGTCCATGCTGCCGCCGGAGAACGTCGCGCCTGTGAAGTCCATGCTGCCGTCGATGGTGACCCCGGTGAGATCGAGGCTGCAGCCCTGCCAGGAGCGGTGAGTGCCTTCGGGGATGCGGTAGTGGTCTCCGATAAGGCGCAAGATCGTATGCCGGACCTCACGGAATGCGTGATATCGGTCCTTATTGGCCTGGTGGGCGTCGCGCCGTTCCTCAGAGGGTGAGGTGCCGTCGGGCAAGGGGTCGGGCAGGTCGCCGGGGTCGGAGGAGAAAGGCAGTCGTAGGTAGGCGCACAGAACGTCGATACAGGTCTGGCGCAGGTTGTCGTCGGGGGCGTCGTCGGCGAGGCCGGCCAGGGCGTGGACGCCGCCGAGCCGGACGGCCGGGGAGTCGGAGCCGAGTTTGTCGACGGCCTGGGAGAAGCGTTCGGTGTGGAGCCGGGTGGCTTCGCGGTGGGCGCCGGCCTCGTCGACGCGCTGGCGGCGGTAGGCGACGACCAGGGCGACGAGCGCACCGGCCCCGGCGACCACGCCGAAGGAGAGTTTCACCAGGTCGAAGAGCGTCTTGGCGTCGAGCTTGGCAGTGCTGTCGATCTCCCTGAAATCGAGCAGCTCCACCAGGCCGTAGAAGACGCCGCCGGCCACCAGGACCGCGGCGGCGAAGGTGACGGCCAGGGCCCGCCCGACCCTCCACAGCCGCAGCTCGCGATCGTCCGAGGTCGGTCGTGGCCGCCGGTTGAGTGTCATGCGGATGGAGACACGGCTTCACGATCAGCGGTTGCAGCAGGTGCGAGGCACCGGCATGACGTGCGGGGGACGGCCCGGAGTCGGACCGTCCCCTGCACGTTCCTGCCAGCAGCAGCGTCGCGGATGCCAGCCCAGGACACATCGGACTGGAGGTTGTGTCCCGGCGGTCTGCGGGCGCACCTGAACGGCGTTCCCCCGTCGTTGCCCGCCGCCGAGCGGTGGGACGGGCTGACTCCATCGGCGACGAGCCAGGGCCTCAGCCCACCGGCGGCGGTCTGCGGCCGGTGGGCCGGGTCAGGTGAGCAGGGCGGCGAGGGTGCCGGCTACCGCGGTGGCGAGGGTGAGGACTGCGGTGAAGGCGGTGGCGGCGCGGGTGAGGGTGGTGGGGTAGGTGGCGCCGTCCAGGCGGGCGAGTTTGCCCGCTCCGGCGGCGGCCAGCACCGCGACGACGAGCACGAGCGCGGTGGTGAGGAGAAGAACGGTGGCGTTCACGGCAGACTCCCGTCAGGGGTTGGGGTGTTGACGTGAATGAAGGTGGCGGAATCGGTGTGCGCCGGGGTTCGCCGGGACGAAGATGAACACCGGCGGACACCTCACTACACGCGGGAGCGAGCGCGTGCACGACGAACAAGCCGGTCACACTCCGGACTCGGCGCTGGCCGAGCTGCGCAGGAGGCTGGAGAGCGGGCTGGCCCGGGCCCGGCTGAACCAGACACAGCTCGCCGCCCGGGCAGACCTGGGGCGCACGACCGTCTCGGAGGCGCTCTTGCCCAAGAAGCCTGTGCCCTACGACAACCACGAAGCCTTCCCCGGCCTCGCCACCTGCCTGATCACCCACCGCCATGTCCAACGCCACGGATATCTCCGGGTTGTTCAGGCACGTACGGCACGTTCGCAAGAATGGGAGCCAATCCCCGACGCTGCCTGTCGTCGAGCCTGAACCGTTCCCGTCCCTTGGACGTCCATACGGGCACCTGACCTGGGGAGCCGCCGCACCATGAGCACATCCGAACCGCCACTCTGGCCGCACTGCGCACACGGCGCAGATCTTGCCGCCAACCACATTGGTTGCCGCGGCATCCAGGTCCCCGGCCACACCGCGTGCCTCGCCCATCTCGGCGACCCAGAACGCGGTGCCTACCTTGCACGCTTGACACCCGGCGCAGACATCAACCACCGCGGTACCCCATTCACCCGATCTCTCCTCGACGCCTTGCTTGCCGCCCTCCGTGACCCCGTAACCGGCCGCCCCCAATTGGGCGTCGTCAGGTTCGAGTCGGCGATCTTCGAGAGCGACGCCCGCTTCGAATCGGCAACCTTCAAGGGGTACGCCGGATTTAGGTCGGCGATCTTCGAGGGCGGCGCATGGTTCAGGTCGGCGACCTTCGAGGGCGGCGCCGAGTTCGACTCGGCGACCTTTCAGGGCAGTGCTAACTTCGAGTCGGCGACCTTCCAGCGTTATGCCGGATTCGAATCGACGACCTTCCAGGGCTATGCCGGGTTTGCATCTGCGGCCTTCCAGAGCACTTCTAGCTTCGACTCGGCGGCCTTCCAGAGCAATGCTAACTTCGAATCGGTGACCTTCCAGGGGAACGTCGGATTCAGGTCGGCGACCTTTGAGGGGGGCGCATGGTTCAACGCGGCGATCTTCGAGAACAGGGCCAGGTTCGACTCGGCGACCTTCCAGAGCAGCGCCGTGTTTCAGTCTGGGATCTTCCAAAGCAGTGCTGGGTTCGAGTCGGCCACCTTCCAGAGCGGTGCCAGGTTTGGGTCGGTGACCTTCCAGGGCTACGCCAGGTTGAACTCGGTGACCTTCGAGAACAGCGCCTGGTTCGGGTGGGCGACTTTCGAGGGTGGCGCCGGGTTCGAGTCGGCGACTTTCGAGGATGACGCCGGGTTCGTGTCGGCGATCTTTAAGAGCAGCGCCAGGTTCGTGTCGGCGATCTTCAAGGGCGTCGCCAGGTTCGAGTCGGCGATCTTTGAGTGCAACGCCTGCTTCGAGTCGGCGACCTTCGAGAGAGCCGTGAGTGTGGGGCCGTCGGTGTGTACTGGGCGCGTCCAACTGTCGGGGGCGGTGTTTGGCGGCCCGGTGACCCTCTCGTTTGCCACCCGGCGTCTGGAATGTCGGCGAACCCGCTGGTCGTCAACGGCTGAGGTACGTCTGCGCTACGCCACGGTGGATTTCGCTCATGCCGTGTTCGAGTATCCCCTCACAATCGCCGCAGAACCCGATCCGTTCATGCTCACCGACGGTCGGCAGGTGATTGAGGATCTTTTTGCGAGTGGGCCTGGCCCGGAGGTGAGGCTGGCGTCTCTACGCGGAGTGGATGCGGCTCATCTGGTCCTGTCCGACGTCGACCTGTCGGAGTGTCTGTTCGTCGGCACGGTGCACCTGGACCAACTCCGTCTGGAGGGGGCCTGCGCTTTCGACACGGCTCCGCCCGCCGTGCACTGGCGGCGCTGGCGGCCCGTGCGGTTCACCACGCGCCGCGTTCTGGCCGAGGAACACCATTGGCGCGCCAGCCGACCGGGGGCAGTGCGGGGCTGGAACGTGGCGGTCCTCGGCGCCGGGCGGGCGGGGCCGTTGCAGCTGGCGCCGGTGTACCGGGCGCTACGCAAGGCGTTCGAGGACGGCAAGCACGAGCCGGGGGCCGCGGACTTCTACTACGGGGAGATGGAGATGCGCCGCCACGCCGACGACATCCCCCGCAGTGAACGAGGGCTGCTAACCGCGTACTGGGCGCTGTCCGGCTACGGCCTGCGCGCCTCCCGGGCCCTGGCCTGGCTCGGGGCGGCCATGCTCCTCACCATCGTCCTGCTGATGGCCTTCGGCCTGGCGAAGGACACCCCGAAGCAGATCGCGACCGGCACCGTCCCGGCCGGCGGGGGCAAGGTCACCTTCGAGATCGACAAGGACGATCCCCAGAATCCCACCGGCGATCGGTTCACCGGCGAGCGCTTCGAGAAGGCCCTGAACGTCACCCTCAACTCGGTGGTCTTCCGCTCTTCCGGACAGGACCTGACCACCGCCGGCACCTACATCGAGATGACCTCCCGCCTGACCGAACCAGTCCTGTTGGGCCTGGCCGTCCTCGCCATCCGCAACCGCGTCAAACGCTGATCGGTCCCTCTTGGATAATCCTGATCCCGAGACCTGCGATCTGCAGGTTCGAGGTGCAGAAAGAGACTCTGAGGGCCTTTGGCGGGCCCACCTGCCAGCACTCGGACAGAGGGGCGCAGCCTGACGGTCCTGCCGCGACCATTGCAGTTGGGCGCGGCGGTCGGGCCCCGGCCACGTGCTGCGGCGCTGTGGTCAGCGCTTAAAACGTCCGCGTACGGCGAGGACGGCGAGTTCGAAAGGACGGGCTCCAGGAGGCGGGAGCCCATCTCGATGTAGGTGCCGGTCATGGTGAGGTCCTGCCCGCTGGAGCAGAAGATCACGGAGTTGAGGGTGACGTTGAGCGCCTTCTCGAACCGCTTGTCGGTGAACCGGTCGTGGGTGGGGTCTTGCGGGTTGCCGTTGTCGATGGTGAAGGTTATTAGGGGCTGCACAGGACCGTGTCTCGAAGGCTCTAAGCTGCCGGGTTGTGGATGCGGGATTGGCCGCGCTGCTCGGCGCGATCGTTGGAGCTCTGGGCACCGGCGGTGCCGCTTTCGTGACTGGGTCCCTGGGCCGTGGGCAAGCTCGGATGCAGCTTCGTGCTGAACATGCGCGGTTGCTGCGCGAGCCGCGGCGTTCCGCGTACGTTGCGTACGCTCAGTGCTTCCAGGAGGTGCACGCTCTGCACACGGAGGCGCTCAAGTGCGCGTCTGCGGCAGCGGATACGCAGGAGCCGGATCGGGGCAGACTGCTGCGTGACGCCGACAGCGCCTACGTACGGGCCGGTGAACGGCTGCACGGTCAGCTTCAGCAACTGCAGTCGGCCGTGACTGTCGAAGGTCCACCCCTCGTTACAGCTGCCGCGCTTGACGCGGAAGATGCATTGCTCACCGCGCGTGGTGACATCCACCGCTACATCCGGCGCCTGGAGGACGGAACCTTCACGGAGGAACACGAACGCGCAGCGGACGATGCGCTTTTAGGCGTGCACCATCCGCTGGTCCGATTTTTGAACGCGGCCTCCGCCGCTCTGGCAGACGATGGACTGAGCACCTAAGCGGTTTCATCGGATGATGGGTGATCGTCTGAGATGCTGGCGGCATGACCGCTCCCTTCCTTGCCGGCAGGGCCGTACTGGCCGGCGTCCTCACCGTGGCCGTATGGGGGGTGCAGCAATTTCGTGCAGGCCTGCCGGAAGCGGCGCGCCTACACCTGCAAAGCCTGGGTCTTTGAACGGTGAGTGCCGCATGGTGGGGGCTGGTTAGCCTGCTGTGATGACGAATAGCGAGCTGGTCGATGACCTGCGCGTCTCATGAGGGCATGCGCGCCACCCGCTCTTACACCCACCTCATGCCGCAGCTGCGCCTGAGCCTGGCCAACCTGGTCCGCGCCGCCGAGGCCATGGCCCGGCTCGCAGAGCTCGGCTGGACGCCGCTGCAGGGTTACCCCGGCGCCGACCAGCCCTGACTGATGCGTGCCGCCTGTGCGGCTGGAAGGGCCGCCGGTTCTGGAGCCACCTCCGCGGCCGCGACGACGGCATCCCCCGCCCGATCACCCGGCACCCCGGCTGCAAGCCCGTTTCCGAACACGCCCAGGCGCTCAGCGACCTCGCCGCCCTGCGCACCAGCACCTGCCTCTGCCCGCCCTTCCCCCGTGACAAGCACCCGATGGACGTCGACGCCTACCTGGGCGTCCTCGCCTCCATCCAGACCGCTCTGGACGGCCAGGCGTACATGTCCGCCGCCGTCTACACCCGCAGCATCCTGGAGCCCTGCCCGGCCGCCACTCGCCGCGCAGCCGCTCTCAGGGCCGCCTACGAGCGCCACGTGAAGGCCCAGCGCGACCTCAAGGCAAGTAAGAGCCCGGCGAGACGTGGCCCCGGGGGCAGTAGGAGCTGCCCTCGGGGCCACGTCAGGAGCAGTGCAATGGGTCCACCCGACCAGGCAGGAGGTCATCACGCGACATCTACATGCAGGAGCGGCAGTTCCGCAAGCGCACTGGAAAGTTTGGCCCTCCAAGGTGACTTGACGGGGTTGGCTTCACCATAGTGGGACTGTGTTAGAGACTCTCATCGCTGTTCTCGGCTCGCTCACCGCTCTTGGGTCAGTGGCGGTGAGCTTTATGGCTTACCGCCAGCAGGTGACTCGGGCGGCAGCTCTCGAGGCCCGGGAAGCACGTATCGAGGCTCGGGAAACACGTATCGAAGCCCGGGAGGCAGCGTTAGAACTGCAGGAGCAACGTCTCCAAGCTTCGATGATCGAGGTTCATATCAGCACCTCCCAATCTCCGCTGCATGATGGCTGGGTGACAGGACAAGTGACGATTGTCAATCCCAGTAATCAACCCATCAGTGATGTGGAGGCAAGCTACCTCGGTGTGGAGGTTCCCGACACCAAAGACCATTCTATCGGCCCAGGTTCAACACACCGGTTCCAACTTCCGCCATATAGGCCTGGGGGTCTTATGCCGGACGTGCCGGACGGGCCACCCAAGCTGCATGAGATCACACTCTCTTTTTATGACGCTGCCGGAACGCGCTGGCGACGCGATGGCCGAGGCGGCCTTTACAAAGGCCGGCGGGTAGGAGACAACTGGGTATGGGATGACCAGCGCGAAAACCCAGTCATCCGAGAAGCGTCTATTCGCGCAGACGAAATCGCACCATCGCCGCACCATTTGCTGCGTTCTTACAGGGGCTTCCCAATAGGGGTGGTCCGTGAGCTTGACGCTCTCCGTGCCTTGGTCGTTCGCTACCCACTATTGGCCTGGGCGGTTCTCTGGGTAGGTATGACCGTCGTGATTGCACTGACGACGCTTTTGGTGATTGCACCGTAGCTCGCACCATGCTGATGGGCGTCGTGTGTTGTGCATTGGGTGTGCGTCATAGGTTTTCACTGGTGCTGGGTTGGGGTGATGCCGGTGCCAGGGGGTCGTTTTGCCGGTGAAGGCTGGTGTCGTTCGGTGGGTGGGGGGCTTGTCGCTCCTGTGGGTGGGTGTGGCGAAACGCCGGGTGGGGCCGTGTCGTGTCTGGCTACGCTCGGTGGATGCCGTCGTTTGCGGGTGATCCGCTTCATGAGCGTCTTGTTGCTGTCCTGGTGCCGTTGTTGCGTCGGTCGTGTCCGCCGGGCGGTGGCGGGTTCGGAGGATCGTATGAGCTTCGGCTCGGTGTTGATGAGGCGGAGGAGCTGGGCCGGGGTCGCTCTGATTCGCTCGGCGATGCGTAAGGCTGGCCGGTCACTGAGGTGGGTGAAGCTGTAGACGTTTGGTGGTTCCTTCCCGCAGGTTGCTGTGGCGGGTGTGGTGGACCGGCGGGAGGTGCCTGCAGAGTTCGCCGCCGCGGTTGAGGAGTACGAGCTGCAGCGGGGGGAGGGCCGCGGCGGAGGTGATCGGGCGGACGTGGCAGGACGGGAAGCCGCGTGCGGTCCCGGGTTCTGTTTTCGTGGTGGCACAGGAGTTCCGTGCCGCGTATGCCGAGGGCGTGGCCGGGTGAAGCGCGAGCGGGCGACGCGGCTGCTGGCGGACATGATCACGCGGCTTGAGGTTGGTGGTTGGCCGCTGGGCCTGGTTGACGAGGTGTACGTCTTCGGGTCGTACGCGCGTGGGGCGCTGGAGCCGAACGATGTCGACGTCGTCATTGAGCACGGCACGGACAAGCGTTGGCTGGGCGAGTCGCTGGATGCATTGATCAACGGGCGTGACTCGTACGTGGGGATGAGGCAGGCCCTGCGGGGCCGGACCGGGGGAATTTCTTTTCAGTTCCGTGGTCGTAGAGGGCGTCTGGAAAAGCCTGTCAGCGGGCAAGCCGCTGGTAGCGGGGTGGTGACGCGTGTTCGGGGGCTGGGGTGTGCGGGCTGCGTACCCGTTACTCGACGGATCTGTCCGATCAGGAGTGGGAGATCCTCCGTCCGCTGGTTCCGGCGGTCAAACCTGGTGGGCGACCGGCGAAGCACACGCGACGGGAGATCCTCAACGCGTTGGCGTACTGGCTGCGGGCCGGCTGTGCCTGGAGACTCCTGCCGCATGACTTACCACCGTGGCGGACGGTCTACCACTACTGGCGACGCTGGCAGAAGGACGGCGTGTGGGAAGAGATGCTGACGGCGCTGCGTGAACGCGAGCGGGTGCAGCTCGGCCGGGATCCCACTCCCAGCGCGGCCGTCGTGGACAGCCAGAGTGTCCGGGCCAGTGAACGTGGCGGCCTGCACGGTTACGACGGCGGCAAGAAGGTCAGCGGCATCAAGCGCCACCTGCTCGTCGACACCCGCGGCACCATCCTGGTGACGTGCGTGAGCCCGGCCAGTGTGAGTGACCGCGATGGCGCCGTGGTGCTGTTCGCCCGGGCTGCCGATGCCTTTCCGCGCCTGCGGCACGTATGGGCGGACCAGGGCTGTCGCGGTGCCGACTTCCACGCCTGGGCTCTGGAGGCCACCGGTATCACCGTGGAGATCGTGCAGCGCCGTGACGGTGGTCTCCGTTCGACCTGGGCCCGGGTGGGGACACCGCCGCCGACAGTGCCCCAGTTCGCGGTGGTCCCGCGTCGTTGGGTGGTGGAGCGGACGTTCGCCTGGCTGGGACGGTGCCGCCGCCTGTCGAAGGACTACGAGTACCTGCGGGTCTGCTCGGAGAACGCCATCTACCTCGCCATGGCCATGCTTCTGGTGCGCCGCCTCGCAAGACCAGCCCGCTGACAGGCTTTTCAGACGCCCTCTACTGAACTTGAGCTCGTGATGTCGGTCGACTCGTGGTGGCGGCGTCAGGGTCCGAGACCGCTGGCTGTTACCGGATCGGGTTCAGAACGATGGCTGTAGCCAGCGTCGCGCCGCGGCGAGATTCACCTCAACGTCATCGCTCCAAGAGCAGACCTCCAGCCATGAGAGGTAGCCGCCTTGCGCGAAGACCAGGACCTCGCCAGGGCACTCGCCGGTTTCGGTGAACAGCTGTACGTCGGCGGCCACGACGGTCCCGGGGCCCGTTGGCGCGGGCTCCACCGCGTCGGCGTCAAGGTCGAAGTAGGCAGTGCCGCACCCGCACTTGCAGCGGGATTGCACCCTCAGTTGGGGCACCTGCCGTCGGAGGGCGACGTGAATGGGCTCGTCCGGGTTCAGGACGAGGTTAAGCACGTCGGCTACGTCCTCGGGCAGGTTGTCAGTCATGCCGCCACCGTAGCTGACCAGCAGCTTTGGGCTTCGACCAATTTCGGGTCCGGCGACCCGACCTCACAGGTCCAGGTCGGTGCCGGCGAGGCAGCCGTCGATGGCCTCCGGCCGGTACTGCAGCATCTTCAGTTTGCGCTTCACGGCGCGGGTGATCTGGCCGAGGTTGGCCGCAGCAAGGTTGCCGATGTCACGCTTGACCAGCGACCAGACGCCCTCGGTCGGATTGAGGTCCGGGGCATAGGTGGGCAGCTGAAACACAGTGAGCCACTCGGCGTTCGCGTCGATGAACTCGCGCATGCCGGCCGTCAGGTGCAGGCGGACGTTGTCCCAGACCAGCACGATCGGTCCGCCGAGCTGGATGCGAGCGCGGACAATCAGGTCGCGGAAGTCGCGCCAGCCGAAGCCCTTCGGCTCGTCCTTGCGGCCCCGGTACTCGCGGATCGCGTAGATCAGCCGGGACCGCCGGCCCGGCTTGTAGCAGGCCATACCCGCCATCGACACGCGCCCCGAGCCCCTGCCCCTCACCCTCACGACCGGGGTCTGGCCGATCCGGCCCCAGGGCCTGGCGCGCGGCGGAGTCATCGACTGCCCGGCCTCGTCCTCGAAGACGATCCAGGCCCCGCGCTCCGCCGCGGTGCCCTTACCCGCGGCCAGGTCTCCTTCTTCCACACCTCCACCACGTCGTCATCGCGCTCGATCGCGCGCCTGGTGGGCTGCTGCCAGCTCCAGCCGTGGCGCCTCAGCAGCCGCCAGGTGCCCTCGACCGTGTAGGAGACGTGGAAGAGCCGGCCGATCAGCGTCTTGATCCGTGCCAAAGTCCACCGCTGGTCCGTCCAGCCGTGAGCCAGTGGACCACGCTCCAACTCCTGCTCCAGCCTGGCAATCTGGGCTTCACTGAGTCGAGGTCTTCCCGGCGACCCCTTCGACAGGACTCCCGCCTCGCCGCCCTCGCGCCAGGCCCGGCGCCACCGCTCGACCGACCGCGAGCTGATCCGCAGGGCAGCGGCAATCTCCGCGTTCTTCTGCCCGCCGTCGAAACGTTCCACGGCCTGGAGCCGTAACCGCTCCCGCGTGGTCCTCTCGGCGTCGGTCAGCCCGCCGCCCTGTGCATACCTCACACCCAACGGCTATCGGTGCCGACGGCAGCTGTCAGGCGAACGGCACCGACATCACTCAATCAAGTTCAGTAGTCGACATAGAGCAGGATGGATCCTGCTGTCTGTGCACGGCAAGACGCTGGTCAGGGGTGAGGACGCGGGCCTGTTGTCAGACTATCGGTACTGATCCGGCAAGCTGGGCAGAAGGGCGATCTCCGGGAATGCGCCTGTGAGGTCGGCGCCGTTGCGGGATTGCAGGTGAGCCCGGCTAAGGCCGGCGAAGAGGAGCGTCCGGAATCCGTCGGGCTTCTGCTCGAACACCAGGCCGCCGGGCAGGGCCGCCTCCCGCGGCAGGGCGGGTCAGGCTTCAGCGAGCATCGGCTGTAGTGGTGGAGTGAGAGCCACAGCTCAGGTGTATGCCGGGCGGGCGCCGTTCGCGCGCTGGTGGTGCGGCCACCTGCCCATGAAGCGGAGCGGGCAGGCAGGGGCGCTGTGATCGTCACGGTTCGGTGACTGCTCCTGCAGAATCACCCAGGCGTCCCACCCGTAGCGGCTACCGTCAGCGGTCCACCGAACACTCTGGGGGACATCATGGCCAACCCGTACACGCCACCAGCCGCAGGACGCCCCGCTCCGAAGTGGGACCGTAAGCGGTACGTTCTGCCCGCGCTCGGCCTTGCCTTCTTCATCGGTATTGGAGCCGGCGCCAGCAGCGAACCGCCGAAGGACGATGCGAAGCGTGCCGAGGCCAAGGCGGCCCCGTCCGTGACAGTCACCGCGACCGCTACCGCGACGGTGACGGCGAGCCCCACCGCCAAGCCGAAGCCGACCCCCACGGTCACCAAGACGGTTGAGGTGAAGGTGACGAAGACCGTCACAGCCGCACCCGACAGCGGCTCGGGCAGCGGCTCCGGCAGCGGCGGGTACAGCAACGACGACGACAGCAGCAGCGGGGGCGGAGGCGTCTATTACCGCAACTGCGACGCTGCCCGAGCCGCCGGAGCCGCACCCGTCCACCGCGGCGAACCCGGCTACGGCAGCCACCTCGACCGCGACGGCGACGGCACCGGCTGCGACAACTGACACGACAGCGCCCGCCAGGATGGGGGAGGCCTGGGGGGCGCTAGAGACGGACCTGCTGCAGGTGCCGTCAATCTGTGCCTGCCACCGCAACGCAAGGCCTTCAAAAGTTCCTACTCGATGTCAGTGGCCTGCGAGATCATCATTCCGGCGTTCGGGTTCTGCCGGACGACGAGGGCTGAGGGGGACAGGGTGCCGCAGGAACTCTTCTTTGAAACCGTCCAGCGTGACCACTACTCATGCACGAGGCTGAATCGCGAGGCCATCAACGAACTTCGCACCGCCCCGTCCGCCAGTGGTGACGAAGAGGCTGCGCACGCTCTCATCGACCTGCTGATCGACGACTTGCCTCAGCACCCGGAGCACGACGGATTGATGGACAACTCGGAGACGGGAGCGGTCATACGGTGTCTCAAGGCCGTTCTGCGCCGCCTCGGTATCGAGTTCGAGGTCCCCTTTCACGGGACCGGGCAGCATACGGCTGCCCGGGTTCGGTTGTGGCACGGACAGGTGAAGAGCACCGGGAACGGAGAGCACACGTGAGGAGTTTCAACCCTGACTTCGAGGGAGTCGAATTCGCCGACCCGGCAAGTTACACCCACCTCCTGGCCCCGGAGAGTACGATGTGCTGGTGGTGCGAGAGCCGACCGGCCACTACCGGAGAACACAAGTTTAAACGAACCAGCCTGGCGCGCCTGATGGGCGATGGCGAGGTGCTGGTCTGGGGAAATGGGAAACAACGACGCGAAATACGGGGGAATGGTGGCCTCAAGCGGGACCGCTATGGTGTGGTCAAGTTCCCAAGTCGATGTGTGCGCCGTGCAACAACGAAATTTCTAAGCCTTTCGACACCGCCTATGACACGTACGCGCAGTACGTCGAGACGCACCTGCTGAGGATCATGCCGGGACTCGACCTGGGGTCACTGTACGGATCTGAGTGGCGGCAGAAGTCACTGGACCTGGCTCGATATCATGCCAAGCACTTCGGGTGTCGGATGGTCAGGGACCGTTTCCCTGTCCCACAGTCGCTGCGCGATTTCATGGACGGTGCAGAAGAGATGGTCGATGGTCACATGGCGATCATTTCCACCGACTCCGTCAGTAAAGCCTATGGGTGCGGAATGTCGATCAGCCCAGTCGTGCCCTGGATGTCCCGCGACATGACGAGGTTCACCTCCTGTGTCATGGCTGCCTACATTGGCCCGATCGGCATCAGATACGAATGGGTTGCCGGCGGGATCCCAGACTAAGAGAGAGATCAGTTCTTTCGCCACTCGAACCCTGTGATCAACTACTTTACGAACGAGGTAGACGTGGTGATGGGGAAGACTCGAAAGTCGGGGCGCTTTGCACGTCTCTTGCAATGGGCGTATAAACCCTGAAATTCGCGGCACTTTCGCCGGGGATAGTGGACTCACCAGGGTGCACACGACTCCTTCCAGGAGGTGGGCCGTTGGCCTTCTCGACCCGGGCATGGGGTGCCCACTGCAGCTCACGAGTGGGTTCGCGCGTGTCCAAGTCGACTGTCCCGCTCACGCCCACTTCACGCCCAGCTTCCGCAGCGCCTCGAGTTGCTCTTGGGTGAGCTTGTCCCGCCTCGTGCGAAGGTTCGAAATCCATACGCCCAGCTTCACGACGACCGGCTCTGCATCGCCGTCGAGGGTGACCTGTTCGCTGTGGCCGCGCGGGACAGGCCGTTGGCCTTCCCGCTCCACCCACTGCGCGGGGGCCGCCAGTCCGCGTTGGAAGGCCTGCTGCGCCTTGCCCGGCCTCGCCGCTGGCGCCGCGGACGGGGCCTCGGTGGGCTTCATGCCCAGCAGGGTCAGCCGATTCTGCTGCTCGGGTGACAGCAGCTTCCAGGTGGCGGGTTGTTTCTGTCGTTGGAGCCAGCGTCCGATGTCGTCGCCGTCCATCAGCACGCCGGGTGCGATGTAGGGCAGCATGCCGCCGGTCTCGTCGGCGGCGAGATCGGCGAGGTGGCGGTAGTGGCGTTGCCAGTCCAGGGGCCAGGGGCAGTTCCAGTCCGGGTCGATCGCCGCCAACTGCTGCGCGCGCACCCGGGCCCGCTCCGGGTCTTTGCCCAGGCCGCCTTTCCGACGAAGGTTGGCGATGTGTTGCCCGACCGGCACGGGGCCGTCGCCGGCCGGGTCGTCCCACACTGCGTCCTGCCGCGGGGCGAGGTGTCCGGTGGCGCGCCGGTAGGCGCGGAACGCGGCGAGCTTGGCCTCCCACGCCTCTTCGCCCGGCTCCCAGACCATCCCGGCCTCCGGCGCGTCCAGCAGCTCCTTGCGGTGGGGATCGAGTTCGCCGGCGCGCAGTGTCTTGCGTTACTGGTGCACCCACCTGCCCAGCGGAAACGCCTTGGTCGCCCCGACTTCGACCTCGATGTCGTAGGGAACGGCGTAGAGGCCGGTGATTTCGTTCTCCTTGCGCCAGCGCAGCAGCGCCTTGTAGCCCTCGAGCCAGACCAGGGATTCGGGTCGGTAGACCCGGGTGCGCAGGAAAGCCGCGATGGTCGCTGGGTCGCGTGGTGTGGAGAAGTGCAGCAGCGTGGACTCGGCACCGGCGTCGGTGCCGTCGTCGTGCTCCTGGTCCTCGCCGTCGGCCTCGCCGCCGGCCCCGATGATCCGGCCGTCCTCGTCGCGTCGGATGTGGATCTTGCGCTGTCCGCTGGTGTGGGCGCGGGAGGCGAGCTGCTTCACGAGGCGCTCGTCGTGGGAGCGCAGGCCTTGGAGGACAGCTACGAAGGGGCGGTAGCTGGCGGAGGCCACCATGTCGGTCGGATCTTCGCCGGGTTCCAGAAAGACGGGCACGATGATGCGGGCGATCTTGGTGCTGCCGTCGCGGTGGGGCCGCAGCGCGCGGCCGATGTTCTGCACGTTCTCCACCTGGGATCCGCGGGTGTCGGCGAAGCAGACGGCTTCCACGCCCCGCTCGCCGGTGATGTCGACGCCTTCCCGAGCACGCGGCAGCTGGCGAGGAACGCCCGGTGCACCCGCCGGACCGCAGTATCGACCCCGTTCGCGAACTGGCGCAGCACTTCGCGGCGTTCGGACACGAGGTGGTCGCCGCACAGCCACGCCGGTCACACCCGCTGCGGCGGGACATGACGCCCGGCCTCCAGCTCGTAGAACTCCGCATCGATCGACGACGCCGGCAGCTCCTCCGCGGCCGCCAGGTCGGCGTCGGAGACATCGTTCACGTACAGCTCGGCAGCGGTCTGAGGCAGCTTCTCCGCGAACGCGGCGGCCTTCTCTACCCGCTGGTGGAACGTCATCACGGTGGCGGAGGTTGTGCGTGGCTGCGTGTTCCAGGAGCGCGGTCTGCAGCAGGGCCAGGCGCCGGCCCCGCCGCGCCTCGTCCGGCTCCCCGAGGACGGGGGAGGGGCCGCGGATCTCCAGGACGTCGATCTCGAACCCGGCGAGGCCCCGCGCTCGATCGCTTCCGACAGCCCCAGTTCGGCCAGCCACGGCCCGTACGTCTCGGAGTCCTGGCCCATCGATGCCCCAGCTCCAGCTCCCGGCCGGCCGTACTCTTCTGCGGCCGGGGGGCGGTCAGGATGCGCGGAGTCGCGGTCAGGTAGAGCCGGAAGTCCGCCGGATCTGCTGGTTGTCGTGGATCGCCGCCCACGGCTGACCAAGATCACCAGCGGTCCCGTGTGCCTCATCCACGATCGCGAGGTCGAAGCCCGCCATCCGCTGCCGTAGAGCCGCTCCCCGCCCGCCAGAGCAGCCTCCAGCGGCCTTAGCCGTGCAGGTGCCCGTCAGTCTCATCGGCGTATGGCAGACGCCGGGGGCAGATCATGCTTATCCTCGACAAGAGCCCGTCAACCGGTCATACCCGAACAGGGTGCCGGCCCCTCGTCTCCGACCGTTCACCGAAGGCTCTCATGCCAGCCCATCACGGGGCATTACACCGTCCGCTGCCCTCTGGGCAGACCACGGCCACCGAGGACATCAGCGTGGTCACCCTGCACGGCGACATCGACCACCACAACAGCGATCACCTCGCCCGCACCCTGCTCTTCCCCCACGGCGCGGCCACAGCCCGCACCGTAATCAACCTCAGCGCCGTCACCTTCATCGACTCCAGCGCCATCAACGCCCTCATCACCGCCCACCACGCCGCCCACCAATCAGGCGGCTGGCTGCGCCTGGCCGGCCCCGCCGCATCCGTCCTGCACGTCATCCGGATCGTCGGCCTGGACACCATCATCCCCTGCTACCCCACCCTCCACCACGCTCTGGCCGCCTGACCGCAAACCCCACGCGCCCCACCCTGAGAGCGCCTCCCGGAAAGATCGTTCAACCAGGCCCGGGTGAAGCGGACTCCGCGATGGCGGCCTCGGTCAGGCCGGGACTGTAAGAAAAGGGAAAGGGGACAGGGCGGGCCGGGCGGCTGCGGCCGGCGGTGCGCTGTGTCTGGATTGCGAGCAGGCCAAGGGCTGCGCGCTTGACCACCGGGCGGGCCCGGCGTCTGGGATGGCCGGTAGCGGGGTGCGGGCGGTCAGGGTTTGAGGGCGTGGTGGAGGGTGTCGCGGCAGTCGAGGAGCTGGTTGATGCCGACGAGTTGCAGGACGCGTCGCACGGCAGGCGTCGGTCCGGCCAGACGCAGCCAGCCGCCGGCTGCGGTGATGTTCTGGTGGGCGGCGATGAGGATGTTGATGCCGCTGGAGTCCATGAAGGCGACCCGGCGCATGTCGATCACGATGCGGGGCCGGGTGGTGTCGGTGACGTCCAGGGCCTGCCGGAGGCGATCACCGGTGTGGTGGTCGATCTCCCCGGCCACGGTCAGTACTCGGATGCCGCCTGTGGCGGTGGCCACGACCGACAGTCCGAAAGATTGTTCGGCTTGTTCGGTGTCTGGTATTCGCCCCTCAGCCATATGGGCGATACTTGCACATCAAGACCTTCGCCCGAAGTGCTGCCCGGCACGGTACGGGTGATGTCCTTGTGTCGGGGGGAGCCGGCACGAGGACGTGGAGCGTGCACCGCGGGGTTGCGAGTGCGCGCGGGGGTGTGAACGGGGCAGCGAAGGCGGCCGAAATGGAACCAGTTCCTCTGGGAGAGGACGGTACCGCGCCGTACGAGCGGACCATGCAGACCACGGTGGCGCTGGACGGCGACGGCACCGACATCGCCCGCGCCCGTCGCCTGGCGGCCGGTTTCCTCACCCGGGTGCAGGCCGAGCACGGTCTGCCGGTCTCGCAGCGGGCTCTGGATGTGACGCAGCTGGTGGTCAGTGAGCTGGTCACCAATGCCCGCAAGTACGCGCCCGGCCCGGTGCTGCTGGACCTGCGGATCGCCGGCGACCTGGTGGAGGTGGCGGTGTGGGACTCCGACCCGGTACTGCCCATCGCCCGGGCGGCGGACGCGGGCCGGGTCGGCCAGCACGGCCTGGAGATCGTGATGGCCGTCGCGCAGGGGTTCGAGGTCCAGCGGGAGCCGGTCGGCAAGCGCATCACCGCCCGCATCGCCCTCTTGGACGACCCCGGCGGCGCCGTCGCCGGACACCGGCCCCTGTGACGCGG
>NZ_JBITSF010000050.1:0-18111 GCF_044540485.1 Streptomyces sp. NPDC085946
CTGACGGCCGGGTCGGGGTCGAGGAGACGGGCCAGCGCCGCCGGCAGGGCTTCGCCCGTCCCGCACGGGGTGGCGAGCGACGCCCAGTCCGTACCGTCCAGGAGCGCTTGATGATCAGGGAGCTCACCGGGAGGGAAGTTCCCGTTCTGCCTGGGTGTGTTGGTCACTGACGGAGGCTATACGCCTCCCCTGGGGGCGGCCGCGCCCAATGCAGTTGCTTTTGAGCTGGCTGGTCCGTTGACCTGCTCGTGGAGGGTTGGGGCCGGGATGCCGGTCGCGCGTAAGGATGTCCGCCTCCGGGCAGCCCGCGAAGGCCGGGTCCTGCCGAAGGAGACGACCTACCGCAGCTGGTCCCCCTTGCTGGGTGGTTCCGGAGGATGCATCCCGCCACCGTCCTTGATGTCCTCTTCACAGGTGCGTCGGTCGTAGGACTGGTCGTTGGGGATCAACAACACTCCGGCAACCTGCTCAGGGTGCTCGACGGCGAGCCAGTCGTCGCCAGTAAGGGGATCGTCGGCTGGCCCGAACGCCTGGGACGAGTAAACCGTCTGGCATCCCAACGCCACACGCTCCTTGTCGACCGCGCAGGCGTCCACTGCGGGGTCGAAATATTCATTGGCGCCGTCGAAACGGAAGCGGAAGTGGACCCGGTCACCTTCGGAGGGCACCTGCGGGTGGGGCTCAAGACGCCAGTCAACGACTGCGGCGGTGACGCCGAGAGGCTGCCCATTCGTGTCCACGACCTGCACCCTGACACCGGCCTTACCGCGCTCCGCCGTCGTGTCGGTGCAGTTCCAGGGAGAACAGCCGGACAAGGCAAGCATCACCAGAGCCAACGGGGCAACGGCGAATACCCGTGCAGGTAACACTGAGACGACCTCCGGTCGGGGTGGGGCGGGGCAGTGTATCCCGGGGCCTGGCAGCTGCGGATGAGGGCGACGAGCGCCTGCGGCGGCGAAGCCGAAGCGCACAGGAGCCCTGTGAACTGGGTGGGTGCTTGAAGCAATTGCATTGGGCGGCCGCGCCCCCGAGCGGGCGCGCCCCGGCGAGCCCTCGCGTGTTCCTGAAGCGCCCCGCCCGGCGCGGCAGAACCCGGGCGCCGGGTGTTCAGCGGCTTCGGCCCGGGCGCTGGCGGCGGGTGCGTTGCGGGACGCGGCGGGACCGGCGCGCGGGCGCGGTGCGGCTGTCGGTCTCGGTGAGGCCGGTGGCGGGTGAGGAGAAGCCGCCCGGGACGCCCGGCCCGGTGGCCGGTGCCGGCATGGTGGTCTGCCCGGCAGGGGGTTGGGCGGTGCGGCGCCGGGGGGTGGTGGTGGCGCGGGCCAGGACGGTGACGTGCAGGAGCAGCGGGGCGCAGGTCTCGCAGACCTCTTCGACGCTCCAGACGCGGCCGACGGTGGGGTCGTGGCGCAGCACGAGCAGCACGGCCCCCGCGCAGTGCGTCTTGGCGTCGGGGTGGGCGGCGCAGCGCTGGGAGCCGCAGTAACACCAGGCGTTGGGCCGGACGGTGGCCGCCTTGGCGTGGGCAGCGGCGTGCCGGGCGGCGAACGCGCGCAGCATCGCCAGGTCCTTGGAGCGGGGCGGCATCCGGCAGGCGGGGGTGCTGCAGGAGACGGTGGCGGAGCGGTCGCTGTGCCCGGTGATCCGGACCGTCCAGGCCCGCCCTGGCACACGCTCGGTAGAAGTTTCGCTGTACGCGGTCGTCACGGCACGGCCGTCCGTTCTCGTTGCTCGATGGGGTGTCGGTCCACTATGGGATACCCGCCCAGCGGCCGTACAGCATTTTCCCGTCGGGAGCGGCGCGGGTACGAGGCGGTGAATCAGCCGGCTGGTGCGGCATCCCGCCCGGCGGGCGGCCACGGGCAGCGGTACGGGCAGGCAGCATCAGGGGGCAACGGAAACAGAGGCAGCCCCCCCGGGGGCGCGGGGATGCGCGTGACGTGGACGGCGACGGCGCTGGGGCCGTCAAGACGGCACTGCGTTGTCGAGAGGGATTCGGTCTTCAGGGAACTGGCGGATCACTTCGCCGAACTGCGCTCCCGCGGTCAGGGGTACCTCGGGGCCCGGCTCTCCGGCAGTGAGTTCTCCCGGCTGGTTGTTGGCTTTCGAAGTGACCGAGCGGTCATTCATCTGTTCGACGGTGCGGAGCGGTCGTTCCTGCTCTTCGGGGACGGCAGCGCCGCGACGGATGCCGTGGTCGACGTCCCGATCATGGATGCTCTGGCTACCTTCAGTGGCGACTTCGTCCTGACGGTCGATCGTCCGTGGGCCCTCATGAACTTCTTCATCCGGACAGGGGCACCGGGAGAACTGGGCCGGTGGTGCGAGTTGTGACCACGACATCGCCTCCCTTCGGGACACCGCCCGGGCCCCGGCCGGGTCAGCGTCCCGGGGGCGGATCGGGCCGGGGCGCGTCCGGCGGTCGGGGGCAGGGGTGGGGTGGGCGGCAGGAGGGGCGCGGTCGGCGGTGGTGCGGGTGCGCAGGTCTTCCAGGCGGCGTTGGCTGTGGGCGCGGGTGTAGAGGTCGATCGCGTCGGTGAGGTGGTCCCGTTCCTCGCCGTCCAGGCCTGCGGGGTGCGGGCCGAGGATGTCGGAGTCTGCGCGGTGGTGGTGGCGCCGGTAGTCGCCGATTGCGGTGATCAGTTTGAGGTAGGCGTGCTGTTCATCCTCGTCGTCCTCGCTGAGGGCGGTGATCTCCTCTATCCAGGCTTTGGGCAGAGGCTCGCCGGCGAGGTGGGCGGCCAGAGCGCGCCGTGCGAGGCGCGCGGCGAGCGCTGTGCAGGAAAGAGGGCGGAGCCGAGGGGGTCGCGCAGGGTCGGGTGCTGACCGGGCGTGTGGTGAGCTTCACGGACGTGTACTGACAGCCGTGATCGGCGTGGTGGACGAGCTCACCGGGGGTGACTTCGCGGCTGGGCAGGGCATACTCAAGCGAAGTAAGGACCAGGTCCGCGTCCACACGAGCGGAGGTCTCCTGGGCCACGACCCGGCGGAAGAACGCGTCGCGGATCGCGGACAGCCACAGCGGCCCCTCCCTGGCGGGGATCATGGTCAGGTCGGTGGCTCACAACCGGTTCGGCCCGTTCGCGGTGAAGTCGCGTTGCACCAGCTCAGGGGCAAGATCGATGTCTGGTCAAGGCGAGTGAAGCCCTTGTCCCGGCGAGGGCTGATCCCGGCCGGGTCGGCCTGGCGCATGAGCCGCTCGACGCGCTTGCGGTCGACGTGGACACCCTCACGCTTAAGGACGGCGTGCACGCGGGGTGAGCCGTGGATTCCGCCGGACTCGACGTGGATCTGCCGGATCCTGCCCGTCAACTCTGCGTCCCGGCGACGCCGTTCGCACGGCTCGGTCTCGGCCTGGCGCCACCGGTAGTAGGTGGAGAAGGGGACGTTCAGTTCCCGGAGTACGGACTCGACCCCAGATGCGGGTACTCGTCAACGAGCGCCGTCACCTGGGCCGGGTCGGCTTGAGCTGGGCCGCGAAAAAGCCGAAGCCGTCCGCAAGACCTCGTTCGCCGACTTGAGTTGGGCATTTTCCTTGCGCAGGGCGGCAAACTTCTCGCGCTCGGCGGTGGTGAGCATGTCGCCTCGCTCGCCGGCATCGGCCTCAGCCTGGCGAATCCAGCCGCGCAGGGCCTCGTGGTGCATGCCGAGTTCCTCGGCCATGCGGCGGATCACGGGCTTTGGCTCGGAAGCGCGGTACATCCGCGCCGCACGCTCACGCAACTCCAGAGGGTATTTCCTCGGGGCAGGCATCGTCTGGCCTCCTCCCATAAGCCCCATCTGACCTGCTGTTACTTCTCCCCGCCTCTCGGGCGGACCTGAGTGTGACATCTGCGCGTTTGCGCACGCTGTACAGGACGGGCCTGCCCCCGGGCTCCGCGATGCCTGCTTCCCCCAAGTCGAGCGGGCCGTCGTCGAGGGGGCGGGCGCGTGCTCCCCCGTCACGTGCCCGCCCCGGTCAGGGGCCGTGCCAAGGCCGGGCGGTGCGCGGCCGGCGGGGCGGTAATCTGAGCGTCACAGCCTAAATGATCATTAAGGGTGAGGATTCGGGCTGCTCGGTGGGTGGCTGCTTTGGATGATGTGGGGTGGGTGGGCAGGTGCTGCTTGCGGACCGTTATCGGCTGGAGGAACTGCTGGGGCGTGGCGCGATGGGGGAGGTGTGGCGGGCAGCAGACCAGTTGCTGGGGCGGTCGGTGGCGGTGAAGCTGCTGAAGGCGCAAGGGGAGGCCGCGGATGCCGGGCGGTTCCGGCTGGAGGCGCAGACCGCGGCCCGTCTGAACCATCCGCATGTGGTGGGCGTGTACGACTTCGGCTCCCACCAAGGCCTGCTGTATCTGGTCATGGAACTCCTCCAGGGCTGGAGCCTGGCCCAGGAGAGATCGCTGCGCGGCACCTTGGCCCCACAGGACGCCGCCGTCATCGCCGCGCAGGTGGCCGACGGTCTTGCCGCGGCACACCACCACGGGGTGATCCACCGCGACATCAAACCCGCCAACATCATGCTCACCGCCGACCGCACGGTGAAGATCACCGACTTCGGTATCGCCCGCTTCACCGACGACGCCGCCGGCGCGCTGACCGCCACCGGCAAGATCGTGGGTACCGCCGACTACCTGGCCCCCGAACGCGCCCTGGGACGCCCCGCCCACCCCGCCTCGGACGTCTACTCCCTGGGCTGCGTACTGTTCGAACTCCTCACCGGCCGGCCACCATTTCACGCTGCCACCTCCCTGGCCGTCGTCCAGCAACACGTCAACGCCACCCCACCCTCCCCCGCACGACTGCGCCCCGGCATACCCCCGCTCCTTGCCGACTATGTGCTGGGCATGCTGGCCAAGGAACCCGCGCACCGGCCCACCGCCCACCAAGCCTCCATGTGGCTTCGCACGCACGCCACCACCCCGACCCACCGCGCACCCCAGCACACCGCGCCCCGGCCGACACCAGCCCTTCCGCCGCCCGTTCCCGCGCACCGGGCAGCACCCCGCGCCGCGCACGCCCACTCGCAAGGACCCCGCCGCCGCCCCCGCACGTCGAAAGCTCTCTTGGGCGCCGCCGCTGTGACGCTGTTTGCGGCTGCCACCGCCATCGGCGCATCCCTGCCGTCCGGCGACGACAATCCTTCACCGCGGACGGCCACACCGCAGACGGCCTCGCCGACTCCGGCGACCGCCACACCTTCTGTCCCTGCCGACGACATTGCCGCTGTCTCGTCCCCGCCCGCTGAGCCGCCCACCCCACCGACTGCAGCGACACCGCGCGAAGATCAAAAAGACCAAGAGGACAGCAGGGGAAAGCTCAGTAAGAAGGAGAAAAAACGATCCAAGGGCTAAAGCATCCCGCTGCCGGGTTTGTGTGGCCGCCGGTCGGCAGGGCTGGGCCCGGGCGGAGGACTGGTAGGAAGCGTTGATGGCAGCGTTGAAGTGGCTGATGCGCCATTGTCGGCCTGTTTGCACCTCGCTGGCATGACTGGTTCGGTGCGCGCAGACGATCCGGGTGCCCTGTGGGTGTGCCAAGCGCGTGATGCTGGTGCGGCATGCCCTGAGCCACGCGGGATTCCCTCTGGTCGGTAAGGCGAACTGTGAGCGCCTGGTTAAGCTCTTCCTCGTCTTCGTTCCGCCTTATTGCTGGCGCCCGTGTCACGGCGATTATCCTGTTCAGCCTGGCAGTGAAGCGGCGAGGTTCTCCGGCGAGGCGGCTCACGCTCTCTCAGCCCGTTCGCAGGGACAGGACCACGGGCGTATTCATCGCGATGGGGTCAGGAGAACGCCTGCGTGTTATGTCGGGGGTTGCACGAAGCTGTACGGCGGTAGCGGGCCATGGACTCGGAGTTCAAGATGGGGGTATTCCTGCCGCACTTTGTCGACCGCGGCCAGGAAGCGGTCGACCTTGTCACGTTCGACCAGGAAGGACAGATTCGCCAGCCATCCGGTGCTCTGCTGTCCGACGCTGACCGCTGCGGCGGCCGGCTCAAGTTCCTGCTGAAGCCGGGCAGCATCATGATCTTCTAGCGCCTGGATGGCTGCGGCGACCATTTCCCCCAGTTCCAGCTTTTCTTCCTGGCTGCCGCCACCTGCTTGTCGGGTTTCCTCGACCAGCGTGCGAATGTCATCATTCTGCGCCATCACCAGGCGAAGCACGGCTTCTTCTTGGTGGCTGGCCTTGATGTTGTACTCGGCCATCCCGTCCAGCTGCTGTAGCCGCTGCAGGTAGTGGGCCGCATGCTCGGCCAGAACTGCTGCCACCGCTTCATCATTAGGGGCGAGGTTGCCGAACCGCATCGGCAACACGACACCGCCTTCACCGGCCTTGGCGAGCACATCCTGGTGCGCCAGCAGGTCGCGGCGCTTGGGGCGCAGATCGTCAGGCGCGTCACTGACGATGGCGACCAAGTCTTCTACCTGCAGGGTACGCACCGGATACGGTGGCTCGCCGATGCCGTCGGCGTCCAGTGGCAGCGAGGGGTGGGAGGCATGAGCAATGCCGTAGACATAAGTGGTCACCGCTCCTCCTGGCGACGGCGGGAACGTGCGCCCTCGGGTTCCCGGGCCTGCTGGAACGCATCCGAAAAGGCCTCCGCCGCTCCGGACAGAGCCCCTTTGGACTTGGCCTGGCCCCCGGACTGCCCGAGCTGGCCGCTGACCACTTCGGGCAACCCGGCCGGCTTGCGCGGGCCAGCCTCAAGATCCAGACGATTGCACGCCTCGGCGAAGCGCAGATACGTGTCCACGCTCGCCACCACAACCCGCACATCGATCTTCAGAATCTCAATTCCGACCAGGGAAACCCGGACGAACGCATCGATCACCAGCCCCCGGTCAAGCACCAACTCCAGCACGTCGTACAGACCGCTGGAACCTCCTCCGCCGCCACCCTGAGCCGAAACCGTACCCACCTCGACCATCTCCCTCGCCGCGCCGGCAGACGCACGCCCGGTCCGAGCAGCTGCCACACCGAATCCCAGCACACCCAGCACTCTCGAGTAACCCCGCTGCACAGCACCAAACCAACACGCGGTAACGGTGGGGACTGCACATTGTTCGGCTCTTCCAAGATTTCCGTAGACGTGATCGGTTCCGTGGTTCAAGATCGCTCAGGGCGTCATGTGGGCCAGGCTGGTGACGTGTCATGTTGGGCTGGCCAATCTTCTCCTACACCTGACCTCGCGCATTCTGCTCGGCGATCAGCACACCGAGGGACCATCCCGCGGGCGCGGGAACGACCTGATGCCTAACCCCGACCCGCGTATCCCGACGGAACTACTCCCGCAGACGTGGGGACGACGCCTCTACGTGTGCACGGGAGGGAAAGATTCAAGCGGTGCTCCCGGCAACGCAAATCCGTAAAATCACCGGTGCCGGCTCGACGCCGCAGCAGCGGCGATCACGTCGATACGGCGCCGATGACTCTAATCCCGTGACGCCTCCATGATCCGCCGGACAGCACCTAATACTGCAACGGTGCTTGTGCTGATTGCTGACCAGGTCAGGGGTTGTGTCCGCGTCGTTTGTAGTGGCTGAGGCGGGCTTGGTGCTGGCGTCTGCGGCGCCAGGCCGACCAGTGCAGAACGTGGTCGGCGGGTGCGGGTCGGCGGTTGGTGAGGCGGGTGATCAAGCGTCGGATCTCGGCGAGACTGTAGTGGGTGAGCTGGGAGGATCCGTTTCTGCTTTCTCCGTATCGAGCTGGCGGGCGCGTAGGACGGTCAGGCAGGCGTGGGCGGCCATGGCCAACGTCATGTGGCGGTGCCAGCCGGAATAGCGGCGGACCCGGTAGTCGTCCAGGCCGCACTCCTGCTTCGCGCTCTGGAAGCATTCCTCGATCGCCCACCGGGTGCCGGCGATGCGGATCAGCTCGTCCAGGGTGGTATCGGCGGGGCAGTAGGCGATGCAGGAGGAGATCTCCTCGGGGCGGCTGACGCTGCGGCGGGCCAGCACCCAGTGCCGGCGGTCGGGCCGGTGCCACGGCCGCACCTCCACCCGCGCCCAGTCGTAGATTCGCCGGCCGTGGACGCCCTCGCCGCAGGAGCGGCGCTTCCACTTCTGCCGCGGCAGGCCATCAAACAACTCGTGGACGGGGTGATCGATGGACCAGCGGGTGACGACGGTGTCGTGGCGGGTGGTGGCCATGACGTGGAAGACGTCAGCCTGCTCCAGCTCGAAGCGCCAGCCCTTGGAGAAGCCGTAGGCGGCGTCCGCGGTCACCCACCGGAACGGGACCTTGCCGGCGATCGCGCGGCGGACCATCGCCTTGGCCATGGCCACCCTGGTGGCGAAGGCAACCTCGTCGCCGATGCCGGCCCGCCGGCACCGGTCCAGGTCCTCCGTCCAAGACGTGGGTATACAGACGGCGGTCGATCAACGTCCTGCCGCGAGCGGTTGCCTAGCCGAGGAAGACGCCGACCTGGCAATTTTCCGTCCGCCCGGCCGTGCCGGAATACTGCCGCAGCACCCCGACCGACCGCACCCCCTTCTCCAGGAAACCGGTGTCGTCCACGATCTGGCCAGGTAGGCGAGGCGGATGGAGCGCACGTAGTCGTCGCACAGGCTGTGCGAGCGGGAGGTGTAGGCCGTGCCCAGGTAGTGCACCTTCACGCCGCGTGCCGACGCCAGGTACGCGACCGGGGACGCCGCCGGGGCTCCCCACGCGGTTCGCGCGATGAACTGCATAGCCGGCTCCAAGCAGAAGTGGAGTGGTCCGGCCCAGAACGAGCGGCTTGTGGAGTGTAACCGTCCTGTCTGCGGCGGCTACGCGGTGTGGTGAATGGCGAGTTTGAACTCGGCGAGCGTCAACAGGCGCGACTGGGCGTCGTTGTGCGAGATGCGTAGCGCCAGCGGCACGCCGGGCTCGACGAAGATGCCGTGCCCCTTTACGAAGAACTGCGCACCGGGCGATGGAGCCCTGTGCTCGGTCGCCGTGGTGTCGTTGGGATTGGGCGTCAGGCCCAGCGGATCGCGCACGAACTGGTCGCGCAGCTCGGTATAGCCGCCCGTGCTGCTGGGGGCCTCCCACTGGATCATCGCGTACAGCTGACCCCAGCCGGCCTTGGACGGCCAGATCAGGCCGCTGCGGTCGTCCGTCGCCCAGTCGCTCACCACGTAGCCGTCAGGCTGCACCGCCTGATGCATCTCGAACCGGTCGGTCGGCTCCGCAGCACCGAACGGGAACCTGACCACCTTGTACGTGTTCCCCGGCGCGATCAGCTGAGGGGTATCGACCTTGAGAGAGCAGACCTGCACGCCTGGCGTGGTACTGCCGTTAGTCCCTAACATGCCTCAACGTTGCCCGTCTCCGTAGCCGGATATGCGCCGCGCGGCTACCTCTCGCCCCCCCTTGAACAGCGCCTCGAAGTTCTCCTGGTGGCGTGCCTCGTCCTCGTCCTGCAGCTCGGCAACGCGCGCGGCCGTGCCGTCGAGGAGTTCGCGCCGCCGGTCGCGTACTCCCCCAAAAAGACGAACCGGCCAGGACGGTACAGGAGTTGGTCGACGCGTCGGGGATCGCGAAGACGACGGCCGACCGTCCGGACCGGCTACCGTCTCGGCCCCGCCAGAGCGTAGGCCGTGGTGCCGGCGACCATAAGGAAGAGGGCCGTCCAGGTGCCCACCGCCGTGCCAGATGGTAGTAGCATCCAGGTCGCCACCTGCATCGGCACACTCGTGGCGGGTGGGGCGAAGAACGAGAACGCGAGCCAGGCGAACGGCAGCGTCCACCCGAGCTGCCCACTCAAGAGCGTCGCGCCCAGAGCGGCCAGCCCCATCAGACCCGCGCTGTCCCGGATTACGAACGCGGTCGTGGTCATGTCCTCGCCCACCACTTGCACGGTCAGCAGCACCGTGGCGACGATCCCGCTACTGAGTAACACGTGCGCCGCCCTGCGGGGCGCCCAGCGGATCGCGGCCGTCCGGTCCAGCGCGAGGTCCTGCCCGCTGAGCCCGGTCGAGACCGCCATCGCCGCCGCGGCGAGGACGAGCACGGGCGGCCGCGGGTCCCACGGCTCTCCGCTGCTGTCCCAGGCGAGTGCCCACACCGCCACCGCGCTGATCACCACCGCGGCGAGCGACGCGGGCACCTGCCGGGAGCGTGTGTACAGCATCAGCCACCTCACCGGGATGCACCGCCCTTCAGCGCGCTGAACGCGTCGCCCTCGCAGGAGAACGCGGCGGCGCGCATTGCGTTGATCCGCGCGCGCTGCCCGTCCCATGTAAGCGCCTTGAGTTCTCTCCACACCGGGCGGGCCTTGGCGTCGGCCTTGCGACGCAAGCTTGCCTGCCCTGCGCCGGGAAGCGACTTGAGGTCCCCGAGGACCCAGCCCACCGCGACGGTCCGCGCGAACTCGTCCCCTCCGAAGCCGCTCCAGCCGACGGGGACGCACCCCGGCACCATGCCCTTGGCGATAAGGGCCCAGGTCAGCTCCTCGCCCTCCGCGGCGGCGATCATGTCTTCGTCGAAGTCGAAGAGCACGGTCTCCTGGGACCACCGCGGCGTGGAGCCGTCCGGCAGTACGGCAGTGTTCTCCTCGATTGAGACCGGTGCATGGTCGCCCAAGGCTTCGTGCAGCAGGCGCAGTGCCTCCTTACCGGGTCCCGCCAATCCGGCGAGCCGTCCCTGGTGCGTCTTCGTCACGCATACCGGGCCGTCGCACACCGGCTCCGCGGCGGCCTTGTCGACGACGTACATCCGGCGCGGGTCGCAGGGGAGGATAAGCAGGGCGATCACCGCGCCTGTCAGGAGTGGCGTCAGGGCGATCAGCCGGGTACGCAAGGTGGTGGCGGCCAGCAGCCCGAAGCCGGTCGCGGCCAGGCCGAGCAGCCAGATCGTCTGTCCGACGTGCACGGATGCGGAGAGCGTGACCAGTACGTCTCGCACGTCCTGCACCGCCGGTGACAGCAGGGAGACCCGGTTGGGTTCCGTGATCGGGATGCCCGACGCTGTGTACGTCTCCGTTCGGCCCAACGACATGTGCATCAGAGCCGAGAACATGAAGGCGCCCATGGCCAGTGCGGGAGGGGTGAGCGCGGACGGCAGGGCGCGACCGGCCCCCATGCCCAGCGTCGCCCCCGCGGTGAGGGAGAGGGCTCCCACCACCGCGATCGGCAGCCATCCGAGGTGTGTGTACTCGGTGTTGGCGAGCACCTGGACCGCGCCGACGAGGATGAGGAGTGTGAAGGCCGACGTCAATGTGATCGCCGTCACGCCAGCCAGCGTGGCCGCACGGTGCCAGGCGGGCCGCGGCGTGCTCGTCAGCAGCTCGGACATCTTCGAGCGGTGGTCGCGTAGACCCTGCAGCGCGCCGAGCCCCACGGCGAGCGGCCACAGGTAGAACAGCAGGCCGCGAGTGGTCAGGGCCAGGGATGTCCACTGGGCCGTCCACATCGTGGTGCCCCTCCACCACGCGCCGTCCACCAGGTACAGGAACGCCAACGCGCTCGTTAGAACCAGGGCGCCGGCCCATGGGGCGACGGAGCGCTTCAGCTCGGTATACAGGACACGGATGTTCACCAGGCGTCTCTTCCCCGCTCGGAGCCCTGGAGCAGGGCCGAGTAGCCCCGCTCCAGCGGGCTGTCGCCCACGTACTCGGGACCACCCGCAGCGGCCAGCTCGGTGGGGGTGCCCTGGAAAACCAGCCGGCCCTCGGCGAAGAGCACCACGTCGGTGCAGGCGGCGGCCACATCCTCCACCAGGTGGGTGGAGACGAGCACACAGGTATCCGTACCCAGCTCCTGAAGCAACTCGCGGAAACGCAACCGCTGCGCCGGGTCCAGACCAACCGTCGGCTCGTCCAGCAGCAGGATCGACGGGTCGTTGACGATGGCCTGGGCGATGCCGACCCGTCGCACCATGCCGCCCGACAGGGCCTTCATCCGCTCGTCGGCACGGTCCACCAGACCCACCCGCTCCACGGCACGTTGCACCGCCGCGGGGATCTCCGCCTTGGGCACCTCCTTCAACCACGCCATGTACTCAACGAACTCGCGCACGGTGAACCGTTTGTAGTAGCCGAACTCCTGTGGCAGGTAGCCGATCCGGCGGCGCAGCGCACGGTGCTCACCCATGCCGCCCACGGACTCGCCGAGCAACTCCAGGGTGCCCTCGGCGGGACGCAGCACGGTAGCCAGCGCCCGGATGAGAGTGGTCTTGCCCGCCCCGTTGGGGCCGAGCAGGCCGTGTACGCCGGTGCCCAGTGACAGGTCGAGGCCGTCGACGGCCATCCGTTTCCTGCCGGCCCTTACCTTCAGCCCTGTGGCCTGGATCTGCCAGGCGTAGGCCGTCGGCACGAGGTCGGCCGCGTTCACTGCGGCAATCATATGGAATCCTCTCCGATGTGGTTTTCGGTGGTTGGCAAGGTGTCCGTCTTGGCGGACTCTCCGGTCGTCAACGGTGGGCTCCCAGCGCGGAATACGCGCCCTTGCGGGCGAGCACGACACCGGTGCTGAGCGCGAGAATCAGCGCCCACACGGGCAGACCGCCCGTCTGCAGAGCGAAGGTCGTATGGCTGGCGGCCAGCGTCGGTGCCACGACGACGGCCACCCACACAGTGACCAGCACGACGGCGGCGCGTGTCACGCCGATGACACCGCCGAGTGCCAAGGTCGTCGAGGTGAAGACCAGACAAGGCAGCAGCCACAGCACAGCCGTCATCCCGGGGACCCCCGCCACGTATCCGCCCAGGAACAACGCGGGAACGACCACGGCGAGCACGGACACAGTGCGCCGCAGCACCAGGTACAGCCCCGCCCTCGGCGCGGAGGTCGTCAGTTCGTACGCCGGATCCAAACCGCGCGACCAGGATGCCGCTACACCGAACACGGGTAGGACCGGGGCAAGCAGCAGCGTCAAGGACACCTCACCGGAGCCGAATCCGGCACCGGTGCCCGCCAGATCGAGCAGCAGCGCAAGCAGCGTCACGCTCACCACCATGGCCAGCCACGGCACCATCGCGGGTGTCAGCCACCTCGCCAGTCGCGGCAACCAGCACCGCCGCCGTATCGTGGTTGCGACGGCCAACTGGGCCCCGAGGTCGGACCAGACAGTGTCGATCAGCGTCACAACGGTCGGCGCCCTCACCGCGACGGTGGCCGACAACCGGTCCCGGCACACCCGGCACGTCTCCAGATGGGCTTCCAGAGCCCACACCTCGTCGGTAGCGATGTCAGTGTCACCGCGCGCATATCCGTCGATGATCCGCTTCGACGCGTGTTCGTCACTCATGCCAACGCCTTCCGCAGTGCCGTCCGGGCCCGACGGGCCCGGGTCTTGACCGTGCCCTCGGGCACCCCGAGCAGCACCGAGGTCTCCCGGACAGTCAGCCCGTCGAGAACCATGGCCTGCAGAACCTGTCTGAGTTCAGGCGCGAGGCGCCGCAGCGCGTCTCCGACGTCACCCCCGACACTCGCCGCGAGC
The DNA here is from genome assembly GCF_044540485.1 of Streptomyces sp. NPDC085946. Lineage (NCBI taxonomy): Bacteria > Bacillati > Actinomycetota > Actinomycetes > Kitasatosporales > Streptomycetaceae > Streptomyces > Streptomyces sp. NPDC085946. The sequence goes on from NZ_JBITSF010000050.1 coordinate 13,396, forward strand.
GCCTCCTCCTCTGCAGCGGGCGCCAAGGACCGCACGGCGGCCGCGGGCGGCGGCTCCGCGTGGTGGGCCCTGCGCCGGAACGCGTCGACGAGCCGACGTGCCGCAATCGTCCACAGCCAGCCCACGGCCGTCCCCCCGGCCGTCGTGCCGGCGAACGCGCCCGCCGCGCGCCACACCGCCAAATACGTTTCCTGCATGACCTCGGCGACAACCTGCTCGTCCGCGCACCGGCGGCGCAACCGCACGGCCATCCACGGCGACGTACGCCGGTACAGCTCCTCGAACGCGACGCTGTCACCCTTGGCCACCAACCGGACAAGACCTTCCTCGTCCAGCTCGCCCAGCGCCTTTCTGGTTGATGTCACACCCACAAGACGTCGCGCACGATCGGCAGGTTTTCCCTCCGACGTGACTCCCGTCACATGCCACGTCCTCCGGAAGCCCCGGCCCGACGACAGAGGGATGCACGGGTCAGCGCGGTGACATCAAGCGCGCGTGGATCTGCTCTGCGCGAGTTCGGCACCGAGCGGTTCGTCGACTGCACCGATCGCCGTCCGCAGGAGCGTTGTCACATTGCCGGCTCCATGAGTGCGTGACGACGGGTCGGGGCGTGATGGGCCAGATTCCAGGCCTGCGGTCAGGTTGCAACGGACCGGCCGGCAACGCTGGTGACCTGGTCCCGGCCGGCGAAGCGGATGGTCATCAACGCGGTGTCGGGTGGCGGTCATCAGATGGCGATGGGAGCGAAAGCGAGGTGAGACGCCGCTGAACGCGGGACAGGAAGCGTTGTGCCGCACCGACGGAGCGGAAGCCTTTCTCTGCTCGTTCGCGTTGCCGCGTAGGCTGATGGCCGCTTTGAGCCCGGTTGTTCGGGGCTCGTGGAAGCGGTCTCCACGGAGGGGACGACCCTTGCGGTGGGCGGCGCCGCAGGAGCGGAGCTTGTCCATGACGGTCGTCCTGGGGCAGCCACCATGGGACGGTTGTAGACGTCCTCACCCTGGAGCGGCAACGCTGAAAACGCTCAATCAGCACCCGCATCCGCGTGCGGCCCAAGTTCGAGGAGGCGCTGCGGACGGCGCGGGAGGTCAAGGCCCACGCCCCGCACTGCCGGGTCGTCTTTACCGTGTACGAGATGAAGCGGCTCGGCCGCGACGCCGCCGAACTCACCGCCCTGGCGGACCACCTCACCGTCCACGGCCTGGTCCTGGAGATGCTCGCCGGGCCCATGCCCGGTATCTACGGCCCCACCGGCCCCGGGGAAATTGCTGTTCGCGTTCTTCGCGGCGATGGCGGAGACCGAGCGGGAGAACATCCGGGAGTCGACGCTGGAGGGGCTCGACACCGCGGCCCGCAAGGGCAAGCACGGCGGCTGGCCGCCGGTCATCACCGCCGACATGCTCCATACTGTGCTCCGGCGCCGCGCGGGCGGCGAGTCCGTCGAGCAGATCCAGCCCGATCTGATCATCCCCACCGGCAAGCGCAAGGGACAGAGCCCGTCCGTCGCCAGCATCTACCGAGCACTCGCCGAACACGCCAAACGCGAGGCATACCCCGATGCTGTCGAGCAGGCTCACGCCGACTTCGCCGCCTTCACCGGCCCCGAAGTCCCTGAACCCGCACAGAAACCAAGGCCCCAGCAACCCGCTGAGTTACTTGTCACTTCGTGGCAGCTTCGGGAGAACAGGGTCGAATCGGACCGGGCGGATCACAGCGTCACACGGCGGGGCCACGGGCGAGGAGTGCGGTAAGGCCGTGCTCGAAGCGTTCGTCGAAAGATGCGGCGTCGAAGTGTGCGAGCACCCGGTGCAGCGAGGGGTGGTCCGCCTCGGTGACCGCTTGGGCGAGGCGGTCCTCCAGGGTCTCGGGGACGGATTGCTCTTCCTGGGTCAGGCCGAGGGTGAAGTATATGACCGCCCATGCGGTCCAGGCCGCCTGGCGGTCGTCCATGCCGCTGTCGAGCAGGGTGCCGATGAACGTGTCGGCGAAGCGCAGGGTGTGGGCTTCGGCGGCGTATGTGCCAGTGACCAGTGCGGCGCCGTCGCGGTGGGCGAGGAGGGCCCGGCGGTAGCGGCGGGCCAGTTCGCGGGCTCGCTCGTCCCAAGCGTCCGGCAGGTCCCCGAGCGGGATTTCGCCGACGATCGCGTCGGCCATCAGCTCCAGTAGCCGGGGCTTGGTCTTCACATGCCACAGGACCGTGTTCATCCGCACGCCGAGCCGTTCGGCGACGGCGCGGGTGGACAGGGCGTCCCGGCCCTTCTCGTCGAGGAGTTCTACGGCGGTGCGCACGACGGTGCTCGGATCCAGCCGTGGAGTGCGGTTTTCGGCCACCGGTTGCCTTTTGGTCACTGACCTAGTTTACTTCACGACGCAATCTTGGTCAGCGACCAAGACATTCGGACGGTTGCTGACCAGCCATGCCCGCGCAAGGAGAAGAACCCGTGCAGGGAGAAGAAGTGGAACAGCAAGTCGTCATCGCCGGAGGGGGCCCTGTCGGGCTCTGGCTGGCAGCCGAACTGCGGCGCGGAGGTATCCCCGTCACCGTCGTGGAAGAGCGTCCGGAACGGGACTGGCGCTCCAAGGCACTCACCATCCACCCGCGCACCATCGAGGTCCTGGCCTCACGCGGAGTGCACGAGCCCTTCCTGTCCGAGGGTCTGACCATCCCGTCCGGCCACTTCGGCCTGCTCGACGACCGGTTGGACTTCCGGGAGCTGGACACCCCGTTCCCATACACGCTGGCCCTGCCGCAGGCCCGCACCGAAGAACTTCTCGAAGAGCACGCCCTGTCGGTCGGCGCACGGATCCGGCGCGGACACCGCGTCACCGGCCTGACCGAGCACCTGGACGCGGTAAGCGTGCAGGTGGAGGGACCCGACGGGGCGTACGAACTGCGGGCCGCCTACCTCGTGGGCTGCGACGGCACCCGCAGCACCGTTCGTCAGGCCGCTGGCATCGACTTCCCCGGCAGCCCGTCCACCGTCCTGGGCTTCCTCGGTGACGTCACCCTCGAGAGCCCGCCTCCACCCGGTTTCAGCGTGTTCACCGAAACCGGCACGCTGATGAGCGCCCAGCTGCCCGGCGGGATGTACCGGCTGGTCGGCATCACCCCCGACGACCTGACCACCACCTGGCCCGGCGATCTCACCACCGACGAGCTGCGGGCCAAGGTCATCGCCATCGCAGGTCGGGACTTCGGCATAAAGGATGTGCTGTGGCTCTCCCGCTTCGGCAACGCCAGCCGCCTGGCCGAGCGCTACCGCAAGGGACGCGTCCTGCTCGCCGGCGACGCGGCCCACCAGCACTTCCCCGCGGGCGGTGTCGGTATGAACGTCGGCCTCCAGGACGCCCACAACCTCGCCTGGAAGCTCGTCGCCGTGCTACGCGGCCGGGCTTCCGAGACCCTGCTGGACACCTACCACACCGAACGCCACCCCGTCGGCGCCGACCTCATCCGGTCGAGCCGTGCCCAGACCGCTCTCATGACCGGTTTCTCACCGGCAGGCAGAGACCTGCGCGCACTGCTCAGCCGGAGCATCGCCACCCAGCCGGAGTTCAACCGGTCCCTGGCCGAACGCCTCACCGGACTGGCCGTCAGCTACCCCCCGGCTGACCCATCGGCCCACCCGCTCACCGGCACCCGCGCCCCCGACCTCGCCTTCGCCTCCACCGGTACGAAGGCCGGGACCGGCGCCTCCTCCCTGTTCGCCCTGCTGCGCGCCGACCGATACGTCCTGCTCGATCTCACCGGAACGGCCGCCGGGCCGCTGCAAGACCTGGCACGGCCGGGACTCGCCGTGCACTCCCGATCGCTCGTCGAACGCCCGGATGGGTGGTCCGGGGTGCGAGCGGTACTGCTCCGCCCGGACGGCCACCTCGCCTGGGCCGGGACCGCACCGGACGACGCTGACCTGGCCGCGGCCGCGGACCGGGCGCTCACCACCCTGCACGAAGGCCGCTATGACGCGTGACTGCCACCACTCACCGCGGCCGCGATGAAGTTCCACCGCCTCAATGCATGGTGGACCGACACCCCAAGAGCCCGCACTCGCACATGTCACCTGACGTCCCTCCGGCCCGCCCAGTAAAACGCGGCTGGCCTGCGTCCACCGCAGAGTGGCCATCAGTCCCATGAGTTGCGAATGGTGCGCCAAGAGTCTCCGGCCACTGTCTCGTGTGCCGTCGGGCCTGCAAAGGGTGTGAAACTGGTAGGAGTCTGTGATCGGGTAGTCGGTGTTCCCTGCTTGCGGCCTGCCGACGGGGTATCAGTTGCTACTGATAGCGCTTGCTGGGACGTGAAAGGACGGCTGACTCGAGGTGGCCTGGGTGAGCGGGATCTTGCAGAGCGACGGGTCAGCCGCTGATGTTCGTTGCCCAGCGGGACAACAGTGACGTCCTTGGCGAAGTATCCGTAAACCGTGCTGCGGAAGGCCCTACGCTGACCACCATGTCGAACCGGGTACCGATCAGCGACGAACTGCGTTCCGCGTTGGGCTCCCCCACGAAGGCCACGCTCCTGGACAGCAGCCCGCGCTCCCGGGTGTGGCGGGTCGAGCTGCGCGGTGGTAGCCGGGTGATCGTCAAACAGATCGCCGACGGAGGTGGAACCGGACCCGACGGGGACGCGCGCTATGCGCGGGAGGTGGCCGCGTTGCGGCTCGCCGCGCGGGCGACCCGGCCGACCGTCGCGCCCGCACTGCTCGGAACGGACGCGGCATC
>NZ_JBITSF010000051.1:0-16765 GCF_044540485.1 Streptomyces sp. NPDC085946
CCGCTACGAACGCAAGGCCGAACACTTCCTCGCCTTCACCGCCCTCGCCTGCAGCCTCATCTGCTACCGCAGACTCACCAAATGAGACGACGTCTAAAGACCTGGGGACGGGCAGGGAGCAGAAGATGACTGTGACCGGAGGCTCGGCGCTGCCCAGGGAGGACATCGACCGCATGGTCCGCGAGGCCGAGCAGCACGCCGAGGAGGATCGCCAGCGTCGTGAAGCAGCGGAGACCCGCAATCAGGGCGAGCAGCTCGTCTACTCGACCGAGAAGCTGCTCAAGGACAACGCAGACAAGATCCCGGCCGAGGCGAAGAGCGAGACGGAGACGTCGCTAGCCGATCTGAAGGAAAAGCTGAAGGGAGAGGACACCGCCGCGATCCGGCAGGCAGTCGACCACACCGCGCAGGCCGCCCAGAAGATCGGCACGGCCCTGTACGAGACGTTGCGGACTGAGCAGCCTGCCGGTCAGAGTGGGGCAGGTCCAGGCGGCACGGTCGGAGGTTCGGCCGAGGATGACGTGGTGGACGCCGAGATCGTCGACGACAACAAGCCGAAGGCAGGCTGACGATGACCGTGAGCGGGTCGCAGAGCACCGAAGTGGAACAGCTGCGGCGTCTGGTTCAGGAGCGGACCGCGGATCTGCAGCGGGTCAAGGCCGAGTACGACAACTACCGCAAGCGGGTACGGCGCGACCGTCTGGCCATACGGGAGATCGCGGCGGCCAATGTACTCCGGGCGCTGCTGCCGGTGGTAGACGCCGTCGACCAGGCGTGCGCACACGAGCCGCTCAACCCTGGTCTGAAGAACATCGCCGACAGCCTGCGTGAGCAGCTCGGCTCCCTGGGCGTCACGCCGTTCGGCGGGGTGGGTGATCCCTTCGACCCCGCCTGCCACGACGCCCTGACACACCACGTCGCCCTCGACGCCGACCACCTTGTGTGCTCGGCGGTCCGCCGGCCCGGCTACCGCCTCGGCGACCACCTGCTGCGCCCGGCCCACGTGGAGGTCACCGGCCCGCCCTGGCCCGCCCGGCACACGCACGGGCGGGGCCAAGACATACCGTCCTTGGCCCCTGCAGATCAGCCGCGCTTGCCCATCGCGCGCGACTGAACCGGATTCGAGAGACCCGCTTGCCGCCGGACCACCGTAAGTGCTACATGAACAATTGGCACTCTCCCTGTGTGAGTGCTAACGGCCGGGTCGGGTGACGTGCTCGTGCGGCCTTGCTCAAGGCCGCAGGAGCGAAACGTCGCGGGCGTCGCCCCGGTCCGCCGTCGTCGTTCCAGAGATTGACGCGGAGGAGCCGCAACCGTGACTGCCAAGATCATCGCCTTTGAGGAGGAGGCGCGCCGCGCGCTGGAGCGCGGCATGAACCAGCTCGCGGACGCCGTGAAGGTGACGCTCGGCCCGAAGGGCCGCAACGTCGTCCTCGAGAAGAAGTGGGGCGCGCCCACGATCACCAACGACGGCGTCTCCATCGCCAAGGAGATCGAGCTCGAGGACCCGTACGAGAAGATCGGCGCCGAGCTGGTCAAGGAAGTAGCGAAGAAGACGGACGACGTCGCCGGTGACGGCACGACGACCGCCACCATCCTGGCCCAGGCGCTCGTCCGCGAGGGCCTGCGCAACGTCGCCGCCGGCGCCAACCCGATGGCCCTCAAGCGCGGTATCGACAAGGCCGTCGAGGCCGTCTCCGCCGCCCTGCTGGAGCAGGCCAAGGAGCTGGAGACCAAGGAAGAGATCGCCAACACCGCCGCAGTGTCCGCGGGCGGCGACCGGATGATTGGCGAGCTCATCGCCGAGGCCATGGACAAGGTCGGCAAGGAAGGCGTCATCACCGTCGAGGAGTCCAATACCTTCGGTCTGGAGCTGGAGCTCGCCGAAGGCATGCGCTTCGACAAGGGCTATATCTCGCCCTATTTCGTCACCGACGCCGAACGCATGGAAGCAGTCCTCGAGGACCCTTACATCCTGCTCGTCGGCTCCAAGGTCACTGCGGTGAAGGACCTGCTCCCGCTGCTGGAGCAGGTGATGAAGGAAAACCGGCCGCTGCTGGTCATCGCCGAGGACGTCGAGGGCGAGGCGCTGGCGACCCTGGTCGTCAACAAGATCCGCGGCACCTTCAAATCCGTCGCCGTCAAGGCCCCGGGCTTCGGCGACCGCCGCAAGGCCATGCTCGGTGACATGGCGGTTCTCACCGGTGCCACGGTCGTCTCCGAGGAGGTCGGCCTGAAGCTGGAGAACGCCGGCCTGGACGTCCTGGGCCGCGCCCGCAAGGTGGTCGTCACCAAGGACGACACCACCATCGTGGAGGGCGCCGGTGACGAAACCGCAATCGAGGGCAGGGTCAAGCAGATCCACGCCGAGATCGAACGCTCCGACTCCGACTACGACCGTGAGAAGCTCCAGGAGCGCCTGGCCAAGCTTGCCGGCGGCGTGGCCGTCATCAAGGCAGGTGCCGCCACCGAGGTCGAGCTCAAGGAGCGCAAGCACCGCATCGAGGACGCCGTCCGCAACGCCAAGGCGGCCGTCGAAGAAGGCATTGTCCCCGGCGGCGGTGTCGCCCTTCTGCAGGCATCCGAGAAGGCATTCGAGAAGCTGGAGGTGGACGACGAGGAACGCACCGGCATGGAGATGGTGCGACGCGCGGTGACCGCCCCGCTCAAGCAGATCGCGCACAACGCTGGCCTCGAAGGCGGCGTTGTGGTGGAGAAGGTCCGCGCCCTTCCCGTCGGCCACGGCCTGAACGCCGCGACCGGCGAGTGGGTCGACATGCTCGCTGCCGGCATCATCGATCCTGCGAAGGTCACCCGTTCCGCCCTGCAGAACGCCGCCTCCATCGCTGGCCTGTTCCTCACCACCGAAGCCGTCATCGCCGACAAGCCCGAACAGAAGCAGCCGGCATCCTCAGATACTGACAATCTGTGAGGTAGTGAGGCCCAATCTGCCCTCCGGCCTGCGGTCGGGGGGCAGCCGCAGCTACGCACACCAGCGGGTCTAGACCGCCACCGCTGCTGGTAATGGAGTTCAAGGCCGCGGTCGATAGCCGATGCCGCCGATCACCATCGACGCGCATACGGGCTCCGAGCAGGAATGGGAGCTGGAGGATCAGCCTGGCGGGCCGTGTCCCCTCTAACTCGTGTGGATCAGCCGGTCCAGGGCTGCCACTGGTCTTGAAGCACGGCATCGAGACAACACGCCAGCACCAGGGCTCCGTCGATCAGCCAAGGCTTGTTCCGTGTGGCCAGGGTCAGGGGTTCGAGCATGTCGGCAGTCTCTCCAAGGTAGGTGATCAACCTATCGACCTCTCCCGCGGACGGGACGTCATGGAGGGACCAGCGGCTCAGGTAGCCGGTCGCAGCGTCCAGGAACAAGCCCGACATGGTGTTGAGCGCTCTGCGCGTGACGATCGGAATCCAGATGGGCTTTCATACGGTGATCCGCTCCTCTTCGCACCGGTCGGCGTTGACGACGTCTTCGTCGGCCTGCTTCTCCGTCTGCAACCGGTAGACCGCAGCAACGGCTTCTGGGGCATCAAAGCCTCATTGCCCGGGAGGCATCCCCCCGCCCCAGTCATTGCCCCGTCATCGGCTTCGGTCAGCATCCGCAGAACACGCGGTTCGACGGGTATCCGGGTGCCGAGATCTTCTTCCAGGACGGCGATCGCGGCGGGGATGCCGCAGAGGCGAAACCCAGCAGAGGAGTCGGGTGCATGGTGCTTGAGCCAGATGGTGACGCGCCGCCATGCGTCGGCGATTTCTCCTGGGTGACCGCAGCAGCGGCAGGATCGGCACGCTGCTCCTGCTCTGACCCCTCGTCGGAAGTGTCGGCAGAGCGCCCAAGGGAGTGCGCGGCTTTCAGGTACCGGATTTCGATGCGATCGAGCTCGCGTATACAGCCGACGGACAGGTCGGGACAGTCCTCGAACATGTCCCTCGAACATGTCGCCGTCGACCGTTACCGTGAGGATGCCGGATAGCCCGGAGGGCTGGCCCATATCAGGGTCGTCGGTCAACTGGCCGGCCAGGACCTTCAGCGCGTAGAGGCGTCAACCCTTAAACCGGGCGGCGGTTTCACGGGCGCCCGGTTGCATCTGGCCCTTCACGGTCTGGCGCTCCTTGCTGGCCGGAGGAGGTGCATGCGGTGCCTTTCACGCGGTAGGACCTACGCACGCACCTGCGGGGCGATCTGCAAGCGGCGCCATGAAGGGCGTGCAGCGCATTCGCATAGACCTCTGACAAGGTCGAGCGCCTCCCCTTACAGAGGCAGCGTTATCCCTAGCTGTTGCATGGCACTCGACGGCGGGCCACCCTCCGATCGCTCCGTCTTATAACCCTTCACACAGGGTTCGAGGGTTCGCGGGTCGACGGCTTCGGCAGGAGCGCTCTTGGCATACAACCCGTCGGGTTCACTGTCACGGTCGTGCGGCAGCAGCCAGAAGACGCGGCGGCGGAAAGTGCCGGATGCGCGAGAAGCTTTGGCCTGCTGGCTAAGAATGGCGTAGCCGACCATGCGGCCCGGGCGGTGGTAGGCGGGCCTGCCCTTGCGGGTGGGTAGCCGGTCCAGGCTCTGGCGGACATAGTCGAGGTCGTCGATGTCCTCTAGCCACACCAACTCGGCCTCGTGGCTGATCTCGTCCTCGGTGATCAGGGAGCTCATGAGCCGTCCTTCTCCTGGTCGGTGAGCAGTCCGATGCCGGGGTAATGCTTGCGCTGGTTGGACAGGATCATCTCCTTGGGCGAGGCCAGTCCCACGAGTTCCCGGGTACGGGCGGCGAACGCCCTAGAGGACATGACAGGTGCCCCTTCATTGTGACACCAGGTCTTGTAAGCGGCGTAGAGCGCCGTCTGCTCGGCCCGCAGATCCGGGCCGAGGACGCAGCATTCTTCGTAGAAGCGGCCGGTGTGGTCTTCGGTTTCAGCGTAGGCAGTGGTGGCAATGCGGACGCGTTCCGGGCCGGTCAGGTCGCGGTCGCCGGCGAGATAGCGGCGGGCGCCGTCGATGAGCCAGCCCAGGATGCCTGGGCCTTCCTCGGTGACGAGGATGTCGGCCAGGTTGTCGATCTTGCGGTGGTCGGGGACGACCCGCTCGAACGGGATCAGGCGCATGCGGCGCCAAAAGGCGAACCCGCCAGTGCCGACTTCGGGGCGGTGATTGCCCAGCAGCCACAACTTGTGGGTGGGCTCGAAACTGAAAAAGTCTTGCCGCATACGGCGTGCCTTGATCCGGTCGCCACCAGTGAGCAATTTCACTCGTGCCTCGTCGAACTTGTCGCCGGGCTTGACCTCGGAGCAGACGATGACGCGGCGGCCGTGGAGTTCGGCGAGGTCGGTGGGGTGGCCTTCGTAGGGACGGGCCATGAGGAAGCCGGGTGGGGCGGCGTCTGCGTAGTCGCCGAGGAGTTTCATCAGGACGTCCAGCAGGACGGACTTGCCGTTCTTGCCGGAGCCGAAGAGGAAGGGCAGGATCTGGCCGCCGACGTCGCCGGTGACGGAGTAGCCGAGCAGCAGCTGCAGGTAGTCGATCATTTCCCGGCCTTCAGCGTCGTCGCCGAAGGTGTCGGTCAGGAATCTTTGCCAGCGGGGGGTGGGCACGTGCTGCGGGCCGACGGCGGTGGAGCGGGAGTGGAAGTCCTTGTTGGGGTCCGGGTTTTTGACCAGTCCGGTGCGCAGGTCGACGATGCCGTCGGGGGTGCACAGGGCGTAGGGATCGGCGTCCAGGAGGGCAGCATTGAGGACCATGCCTGGGGCAGATTTGGCCTGGGTGAGCATGGCGTTGATGCCGGTGGTGGACAGGGCGCGGCGGCGGTGCTGCTGCAGGGCGGTGGTGGTGTAGACGCCGCGGGGGTCATGGGTGGCGATGGCTTCGGCGAGGTCGCCGGCCGCCCATAGGACGGTGTCGTCTTCGTCGATCTGCCAGCGGGTGGTGTCCCAGCGGTACCAGCCGATGCCGGGTACATGCCGGTAGTCGTTGGCGTAGAGCCTGACGAACAGCTTGGCATTGCCGCGGTCGGTGAGCGTGTCGGGCAGCAGCCCGTCCGGGGTTGCCTCACCGGCTGGGGTGTGGCTGGTGCCGGTCTGGGTGGGGCGTGGCACGGCGGCGGGGCCCTGGGCGCGAATCTGAGCGGCCACGGCTTCGGGGTCGAACTCGAAGAGCATCTCTGGTTTGGGCGACGTCATGAGCGCCTCCCGTTGCCGTGCAGGGGGCGCTTGAGCCCGGCGGTCAGGCCGCTGCGAATGATCTGGTCGATACGCCGCTCCTGTCCGGGCCGGGCGGCGAGGGCGGCTTCCTTAAGGGCTTGTTCGGCTTCTTCCTGGGGCAGGCGGCCAGCGGCGATGAGCCCTCCGAGGGTGTAAGCAGCGCGGTTGAGAGTGTCGGAGAATCCAGCGCCTTCGGCCACCTGGCTGCACGCTTGCACGGGAGCCAGCACAGTTTCAAGGGTGTGCTGCAGACGGTCGCGGCCGCCGCCTGCGGCGAGGACTGCCTGCCGGGCACGCGGTGGGACTGGCCTGGGTGCGGGAGTGTTGAGGGCGGGCAGGTGACCGGTGCGCTCGAGTTCCTGGGCAAGCCAGAAGGGGAGGGCGGCCGGCTCCCGGGCGTCGCCGACAGGGGTGTAGGTGCCCTGGCGGGTGGTAGTGCCGGGGGCAATGATGTAGCTGCCATGGGCGCGGATGTCGACCTGCCAGGCCAAGGCGCGATTAGGGCTGGAGCCTACGGAGGATTGCCAGCGGCGGCCGTCTCCGGCCCGGTACCAAACGTGCATACCTCCGGAGGGGGTACGTACGCGCAGGGTCGTTGTGTCCTCGGCGGGGCTGGGCTGGCCTCGCAGCGCGGCCAGGACGGCGAGAGTGTGGAAACCGTTGGCCAGGCCCGTGAGGTCGACGTGGTCGGCGATGGGGATACCGGGCAGGATCCGGTCTCGCGTGGGCGGCTGCGCAGGGTGGGCGTCGATATCGAGGACGATCAGGCCTGCTGGGCCGCAGGAGACACCAATGCCGAACTCGGGGTTGGCGCCCCACCACTGCTGGATGCGGTCCTGGTCGAGAGTTGCGGCATGAAAGCCGTGACACCAGCGACCTGCTGGTAGGCATGCACACGCGGCAGGCGGGTGGGGGTTGTCTCGACAGTCGCTGCAGTTCGCGGCAGGCGTTTTGCGACCTGCAGCGAGGGGATGCACAGGCCAGCCTCGGCGCGCGCACCACCGGGCGGTAGCCAGCGACAGCTCAGCGACTGAAGGCTCGGGGGCAGGCTGCCATGAGTCGCTGCGAGGAAACCGCAGCTCAGCAGGCATCTGTACCCCTTGTTAGCGACCGAAGCGACTCAACGATGGACACAGACTAGCGAACCTTGCTGATGAGGTTGTGGACCATGTGCGAAAAGTCCGCGCTGCCGTGTCGATGATGGGACCGGATGATGGCCTGCCAGCGACTGTAGGAGACGGGTAGCGACCAGACTGGCTTCGGTCGCTACCCCCGGGCGTAAGAGAAAGAGCAGGTCAGAGGTGGTCCAGCTCTTGAATCAGCGACTGAAGCGACTGAAGCTTCCTATATATAACGCACACACGCGCACACGAATGTCTTCATATACCTGGAACTTCAGTCGCTTCAGTCGCTGTGTTCTGATCGATGGCCCTCTGACCTGCGGTTTTTCGCCGCTCTGAAGCAGCGACCGAAGAGTCGCTGAGTCGCTGACCTTCAGTCGCTCGGCCAAGGCCGGCCGCAGCGACCCAAGCGACTGAAGCGACTGAAGCGACTGAACACCGGACCACACCCCTCCCGCTCTGGCCCGTATCCCTTTCCCCGACGTGGGTCGCTTCAGTCGCTGTGTTCTGATCGATGGCCCTCTGACCTGCGGTTTTTCGCCGCTCTGAAGCAGCGACCGAAGAGTCGCTGAGTCGCTGACCTTCAGTCGCTCGGCCAAGGCCGGCCGCAGCGACCCAAGCGACTGAAGCGACTGAACACCGGACCACACCCCTCCCGCTCTGGCCCGTATCCCTTTCCCCGAGGGTTGAGGCGGCATACCTGGCGGCAATCGCCGCCTTCGCGGAAGCCCCAGGCATCGACCCGCTGGAGATCCACGAACCCGCGGTCACTGACTTCGTCCACTTCGGAGTGGAGCCGCCCATTGAGGGATACGGCCTTGGCGAGCTCTTCCCGCCCGACCTCACCAGCTACCACGACGGGGCCGAGGCCCCCCTTCCGGTCGCTCTGGAGCTGGTCCGGACCATGCCTCGCCACCAGGGTGCCTGGTGCCGACTGGAGAAAAGGGGACGTATTCACCGTGCACGCCGAGCGGGATCAGCACATATACGTGAGCAGTGCCCGGCCCTGCGCGGACGCCGTGGCCCGTACATGGGAACTCAGCCTCTTCCCAGAACCGCTGACGGCTTCGCCCTACGCGGCAAAGTGGAGGAATCAGAGGTGACGGGGCCACCGACGAGGACTTCTGGGCGCATGTGCGCACAACGCCGCCCTCACGGCAGATGGTGCTCTTGGAGGAGGCCCACGTCCGCAACGCCGCACGCTGGCACCGCCTCACGGCGGAAAATTTCGACGCGGTGCGCGCCGGTCTCGCCGGCGTGCCCTGCCCATCGTCTGGCCAGACCTGAACCCCGACGTTGGCGCGGTCCTTGCCGGGCTGCCTGAGGAGCAGTCCGTGGAGTTCTTTGGGGGGCACAGGACAGGCTGTACGGTGCCCTGCCCGTTGACCAGAGAGCAGTCACTGGCAGACGGTGCACTCCAGGAGCAGACCCTGCCCACTCTGCCGTAAAGATCCCCTACGTCACACAGTGGGATGCCATTCCGACACTTCACCGAGCCGATGAACCGACGCGGTAGCGGGACTATGCGTCACATACGAGGACAGGCCCCGAGCGCTCGCACGCAATGTGCAGGAACGTCCGGGATCTGTCATACGCTCATGCTCCGGGCGGCCGGGGCATGGCGGCCCTCCGAGGCCGAGGGATGGGTCAGGCGCGCCGCCAGGTCTGATTGGCGGTACCGGTGCAGGGCCACAACTTCACCGGCGTGCCGTTGGCCTCCTTGCCCCACCACACGTCGGCGCACTTGTTGCCGGCTTTGAGCGACACCAGGTCCTCGGTAGCGTTGATCTTGAACTTCTGCCCGTCCGACCCGTCGCACCGCTGCAGGAGTATTGCCGTGCCCTCCTTCACCGAGCCGCCGTCCAGCCCCATACACAGGTCCTCGCCGATGCGCAGGGTGCGGTCGTTGTCGTGGAAAGACCAGACCTGGGTACCCTGTAAAGCTCCGCAGGGCTGGATGAGCAGTCCCGCCCCGGCTCCCCGGGAACTCGCGGTGAGGCACTTGCCGGTGTCGGCGTTGACGATGCGGGTGGTCACGACAGAGACCGTCTGGTCCGTTTTCCTCTCGGTCTGCCGGACCGGTTCCTCTGCCGCGTCCGCCTTCTCCTTCGGCAAAACGACTTGCGGGCTTGCACTGCTGGCGGAGATTTCCGGAGCTGCCTTGCCGTCGTCCTTCCCCTGCTCCTGGTCCTTCGTTCCCTTCCCGCCCTCCGTGTCCTTCCCATGTTTCCCGTCGTCGCTGTCCTTGTCCTTTGACAAACCGGCCGGAGCGTCGTCCTTCGGGGACTCCGCGGCGTAGGAGTGTGGCGGCTGCTGTGCCTCCTGCTCGTCGTGCAGCGCCCAGGGACCGGCAGCCGCGGTGGCCTGGCCCTCGGGCTGCTCGTCCCGGTCGTCGCCGGTCATGACCAGCAGCGGTACGGCCATCAGGACTACCCCGGCGATTCCGGCGGCGGTCAGCATGGGGGCCTTCGGCCGCCCCAGCTCACCCTCGCCGTCACCGTTGTCGCCCCCTTGCCCGGCGCCGCCGGACCGGCGGGAGTTGCCGAGTACAGCGGCCAGTCCGGCCAGGAGGCCTCCGGTCCCGTCCGGTGACGCGGCGGGGGTCGGCGCGCTGGTGTCCGTCCCTGTCTCCGGTCGCTCCCGGCGGTCCTCTCCCGGTTCCGCTGCCGCCTCCCGTTCTTTCGGCTCGTTCGCAGCCGAGGTCCTTCCGGACTGGGTCATGGCAGTGGAGGGTGTCTCCGTCTGGTCCCGGCCGTTCCCGTCGGCCCTCCCCGTTTCGTCGCCCCTTCCAGGGCTTTCGGCTGTGGCGGCGGTGACGCCGGCGGCTGCCGTGCTGCGGCGCTGGGCGGGCAGCAGGGTCCGTTCCGCGTCGTCGCCCACCAGGGGCAGCGCCACCGCGCGGCGGACCGATGGCCCGCTGTCGGTGCCGGCCGCGTGGACGGACGCGCCGCCGCCTGACCTCTTCTGGCGTGACATCCTTCGTTCTCCTTCGATCTCCCGGTTTTCAGCCGGGTAGCGGCCGCACGCTCGTGGTGTTCCGCAACCGGTACGGCGGTGCGCCGCCGACATACTGCCCGACCCGTGTGAACGGGAGGTTGAGGCAAGGGCTTTGGCCTGCTCGAGCACAGGCGTCGTCAACAGGCACCGCCGAACTCCGCGGACCGCTCGAACAGGTAGGAAAAGTGGATGTGCTCCAGCGGACGCGTCCGGAACGCTTCCGGCTGTTCGTCCAGCTCCGTGCAGATCCGGGAGACCTTGCTTTTGGATATCCCGGCGCCCGAGCCCAGGGCCTTGGCCAGGTCGTCGACGGAGCGAGTGCAGAGGCCGTGGACGTAGGCCTCCATGACGACCGCGTAGAGGGCCTGATCGAGATGCCGCTGACGCTCCAGCAGGCTGGGGAAGAAACTGCCCGCCCGTTGAGCAGAGAGCAGTCACAGGCAGAGGGTGCACTCCAGGAGTAGACCCTGCCCGCTCTGCCGCAAAGATTCCCTACACCACACAGCGGGATGCCATCGCTCCGGTGCTCCGTCGTCTTCTGAGAGGGCGTTAAGTCCGTTTCTGGTAGCGGCCGCGTCCGGGTTGTTCGAGGAGTCCTTGGCGGACGAGTCGTCCCAGGCGGGAGCGGGTGACGTTAATCGAGGGCTCGTCGGTGGGCAGACCGAGGTGCTCGTGCAGGTCATGGACGCGGAACACCTTCGCGGGGTGCTCGTTGAACGTGCTCACGATGCGCTGGTAGACGGTGGCGGTGGCGGTCTCCGCGGGGGCCGGTGCGTGGTCGGGTGGGGTGAGGCCGTCGATGACTTTGCGGGTGGCTGCGAGCTCGACCAGGCGGGCTTCGGTCTCGGCGAGGGCGGTGGTGAGCTGCTCGATCTGCTCACGCAGGTTGCCGGCGCGGGTGGCGGTCTCATCGTGTTCGGTCTGCAGCAGCCGCAGGAGTTCGCTGACGTTCACGCTGCCAGCTCCACGTCGTCCCGCCAGGTGGGGGCGGGGATGGTGAGGCGGCGGAGCATGCCGGCGGTGGAGGCCCAGTAGACGCGGGAGGCCGCGTTGTCGGGCCGGTGGTCGTAGTCGCGGGCCAGGCGCCGGTGCAGCATGAGGGTGCCGTTGACCTGCTCGACCACCCACCGCTTCGGTTGCGGGACGAAGCCCTTGCCCTCGTCGTCGGGGTTGCGCCGGACCACCTCGACGGTGATGTCCTTCACCGCCCCGTGGATGGTCACGGCGTCCTTGAAGCCCTGGTCGACCAGGACCTTCTCCAGGCGCATCCCGCATCGTTCGGCCGCCTGGTCCAGCAGGGCGATGCCGGCCTCGTTGTCGTGCGCGCTCGCGGCCAGGACCACCACGCCGATGATCAGGCCCAGCACATCGACGGCGAGCCCCCGCTTCCTGCCGGGCGTCTTCTTGTTCGCGTCCAGTCCCGTCGTCTCCTTCGGCACCCCGGCCGCCACGCGGACGGACTGGGTGTCGATGATTACCAGGGACGGGTCCTCTAATCGTCTGGACCGCTCCCGCACCTGGCAGCGCAGGATCTCCTGGATCCGCTGGTCAAGGCCGTCCTGGCGCCACAAGGTGAAGTAGTAGAACACCGCCGACCAGGCCGGGAGGTCGTGCGGCAGGAGCCGCCACTGACAGCCGGTCCGGTTCTGGTAGAGCAGCGCGTTCACGACCTCACGCAGGTCGCAGGAGCCCGGGTCCCCGGTCGCCGACCGCGCCACCCGCTCCTGCTTCCACGCGGTGACCAGCGGCTCGATCAACGCCCACTGCTCGTCGGACAAGTCGGTTGCGTACGACATCCGTTCCATGCCCGCGACCCCATCATGCACACGACATGAGGCGACGGCAGAACCGTCCCATCACCCACGAATGAGCGACACCACATCACCAGGAAAGGGACTTAACGTCCTCTGAGACCTTTACGGCGGGGATCGAGCAACTCAGATGGTCTTGTCAGTGCCTTCAAGCACAATCGCTAGCAGTTGAGGGAGGCTGTGTTGCGTCGGGTCGGTGAGAGGGGATGTCAATGTATCGCGTAAGGGCTAGCGCGTCTTGCGGCTCGTCGGCCTGGAAAGTGACGCAACACAGCAGGCTGACCTCGTCGAGCGCGACGTCTTCGCGGGCGAGGACGAACACGAGGGTGAGGAAGGCGGACCGGGCGTTGCCATCGTTGAATGGGTGGAAGAAACACACGTCGAGATAGGCGCGTGCGGCCCGGGCGGTGAGGGGAAGGGGCAGCTCAGTACGGTGCGAGCTTTCGGCCAGAAAGGTGTCAAGACGGGTTTGGATGTCCGGGTCAATGCCGTAGCGTTCCCGGCTCCCCTTGGCGAAGGCTGGCAGGTTACGGAACACCGGCGGCTGCGGTGTGCCTAAAACGTGCTGTTGCCAGTGCTGGAGCAGTTGGAAGTCAAAAAGAGCGCCGCGCGCTGCGTCGGCTCGAAGCAGCTCCAAAGCAGCCAGCAGGCCCTCTGCGCGGACGGGATCCAAGGCGCTGTCGAAGGCGCGTATATCCTCTGCCGCGCCATCATGTGAAAGGAACTCGGGATGAGCCCCGATACGCTCACCCGTACCGTGAAAGTGCTGAAGGCAGCCCGGCTGCTTATTGAGGCAGGTGGCCTCGGCCGTACGAGGTTCTACCGCTGCACGCCGTACCTGGCGTTCATCGGCAGCGGCTTTGCACACCGCGAGGCCGTGAAGGACTGAAATCCGCCGGAGACCACGGTGCGACAGCCGCGAGACCACCGGCGGAAGACCAAGAGGGGCGACGAGGCATGACCAGCGTCAACAACGGCGACGACGTTCAGCGGCTGCTGAGGATGACGGGCGGCACCCTCACGCCGAACCAGCGGATCATGGTCATGTTGTACACGTCGTCCGAACAGAACCCTGACGGCACGGTCATGACCCGTGCGACGAAGCTGGCCGAGATCGCGGGCATGAGGCTACCGGTCTTCTCCCGGACCCGGCGCGAGCTGGTCGAAGAGGGCTGGCTGGAGGAACGCGGCAGCATCGGCACGGTGAAGGTGTACCGGCTCAGCCCCACGAAGATAGGAGATGCCGGCGGTCGGCATCTCCACGCGGTAGGTAGCTGACCTGTTAGCTACAAGCTAAGTGACCCGACTCTTGAGTCAGGTCGCTGTGCTTTCTACCGCGCTCTGCTGGCCCTGCCCCAGCGCAGCGAGTCCGGCAGGTGAGTGTAGATGAGCCAGAACCAGATCGCCGCCCTGCTGAGCCTGGGCTTCCGCAGCTCCACCTTTGGCCTGCAAGAGCTGACACTCCCCCACCTGGTGACGAAGCAACGCAACGGCGTCTATCGCATCAATGCCATGCGCGCCGGCTACCAGACGCCAGCGGACGCCCGGGCCAGCATCGAGGCCATGGACCCGGTCGGCTGGCCGGACGAGCTGCACTTCATCGCCCGCTACCGCCAGTACCAGGCCGATACTCTGATCGGCATGAGTGACGGCATCGCGTGGATAGGCGCACACCACCACACCCCTTTATCAGCTATGCCCGGCATGCTCGGTGGCATCTCGCTGACCCTGGCCCGAGGCGTGGAGACGGACGAGTTTCTCATCAACCTAGGCGCTGACTTTGACGAGCTAGCCGCACGCGCCCCGTGTAGGGAGCTGCGCGCACCGGCCGGGCAATTGGGCAGGCCCTCCCCCCACCTCAACCGCGCCATGTACGGCACGTGCGGTGAGTGGACGTACGTGCTGGAGGACTGGGGCATGGCAACCTGGGCGACCGGCTACCAAGGCAAGGTCGAGTCGATGCTTCCCTGCGAGGGAGAGGAAATTCTCTGCCTGACCGCCAACCGGTTCAGCCCTCCAGCTGTGATCATCCATGCACCTGATGCCTGTGCGTACCGGGCTGACTTCGGCACCGACACCGGGCAGGGCTCGGCCCTTGATGCCGCTCTCAGGGCCACGGGCGCGGTGTTCCCCTCGATGCCCGAGGCCAGTGAGACCGAAGTCGTCGCATACTTCGAAGAGCATGGCGAGCGCCTGCCCGAGCTGGTGTTCACCGCCGTGGGCGCTTACACGGGCGTAACCATCGACCAGAATGACGTGAAGGCCGGCGAACTCCCCGGCGTCCTTATCGCCCCGGCCTGACCGTCTGCCGCGCACATGAGACCGGCCCCCCACCCTGATCGCAGGGTGGGGGGCCAATGCCATTGAGGCCAGGGGTGTTACTCCGCGGCCAGCTTGCAGATCACCGGCTGACCGCCGCCGATGCCGTACTTGCAGGTGCCGCCGTCATCCATCCGCGTGTCCAGCCAGTACGCATCCTTGTCCATGATCCGCATGTCCCGCATGAACGTCGCGAAGTGGTTGCCCATGGATTCCTGGTTGTGCATGCCGGAGATAGCCGACCGGCCGCACACCTCGCTGAATGTGGGGTCGGTGCCGTTCAGTGAGAACAGGTGGACCATGCTGCCGTGCTTCTTGGCGTAAGTGCCAATACAGGCCGCACCCGTCGGCGTGGTCCCGCCCGGGAGCAGGGCGGGGTTCAGGCCGCCTTCAGTGGACGACATGCCGCCGCTGTTGTAGGAGGAGGCGAACGCGAACTCATCACAGTTCAGCGCGTCGGCCGCGTCCACCAGGGCGGAGGCGTCCCCGTTCGCCGCGGCCCACCCGGTGGGGCAGATCCGGTTACGGTTACGGGAGTTCTGCGCACTGTCGCCCATGTAGTAGAGGGGCTTTTGATCGGCCAGCGAACCCGGGTGCTTGGGAGTGGCTTTCTGGATCAGCCATGCGTGCGCTGCGGCTTGTGGAAAAGCCTTGGCGTTGAAGATGTAGGTGGGCGCGTGGTTGACGAACACACAGCCCGTGCCCGGCCCGGCGTCGGTGGTGTCGCATCGGATTTGGTCGAGATCCTCCGTGCCGCCGTCGTAGTCCAAAGACCACTGGTAGCCAGTCATGAACGGGCGGATCCTCCCGTCCGCAGGCAGAATGTTTGCGTCGATCTTCACATCCGGCTTGTACAGGTACGTCTTACCGGCAACCGAGGCGTCCCACGTGTACGAGGTGGTCAGTGACGCGGAATGCATCTCGCCCGGCACCCACCACGTCTTTCCCGTCCATGCGCTGGAATCAGGCTCATGCGGCGTACACGACCCCTGGCACAGGTGCTCCACACCTACGAAGTTGATCTCAAGGAACGCGGGGGGAATCTGCTGCGCGGGCTCGATGGTCAGGTGCTCGGTGAAGCTGTTCTGCCCATCGAGCTGAAGCATCCGCAGAAACATGAAGCGAGCAGTGGCCTGGATCGTGCCGTCCATGCGGATGTAAACCGGCACCGACCTGACATCGCACTCGATGAACCGGGTAGCGAGGATGCTTTCGAAGTCGGTGTTACACCACTCCACCCCGGCCGTCGCCGCCACATCTCCAGTCCTCGCCCCGCTCTTGGGCGCCTTGCCGTTGGCCACCGGCGTCGACTTGCCGAAGCACACTTGACGGCCGTCCGCATCCGCCTCGCTGCACTGCTCCACCGCCGACTCCGACGAGCGTGCAGACAGCGACGTACCGGCCGAACCTAGCGGCTTCGTCTGGTAGTAGTTCGGCGGCGTGTTCAGCGACGTCGGATCGGGCGCACTGTAGTCGGGCGTCGGCAGCGTCAGATCAACGGGCAGCTCAATGCGGAACTTCGCCCACGGCGACCACGACGTTTCGTACAGGGAGCCGTCGAACGCCGACGTGTGGAAGACATAGTTCGTGTTCAGTGCCAGCTTGCCCACCGGCACATCCACCGTGACCGTCGTCCCCGACGCCACGTAAGGGGAGACGATGACCCCCCACTCATTGTCGTCGATGCTCACCTTCTTCAGCGGGTTGCCTGCCGCATCAGCGGTCCATACCTCAAACGTCAGCGTCGACTTGTCCCCGTCCGCGTCGGTCACCTTGTTTTTGAGCTGGACCTTCTGAGACGTCACCCGCTGGAATCCGCCAGGCGCAGCATTCCGTGACAGAGGCGCAGCCGTCGGGCTCTTCCCCGACACCGGCCGCGCCCCCGCGG
The DNA here is from genome assembly GCF_044540485.1 of Streptomyces sp. NPDC085946. Taxonomy (NCBI): domain Bacteria; kingdom Bacillati; phylum Actinomycetota; class Actinomycetes; order Kitasatosporales; family Streptomycetaceae; genus Streptomyces; species Streptomyces sp. NPDC085946. The sequence goes on from NZ_JBITSF010000051.1 coordinate 16,341, forward strand.
CAGCCGCTCGCGTGGTCTTCTCCGGCCCGGCAGCGGGCCGGGTCGAGGGGGCGGCGTTGGGGTCGGGTTGGGCGGCCGGAGCCGTCTCGACCGCACTGGCTGCACCGCCGGCGCTGAACAGCAGCATGGCCGCCGTGCCGACGGCTAACCGCGAGAGAGCGTGTTTCCTTCTGGTTCTAGACCTTCCGAACAAGACATGTCCCTTCGGCCCTGCCTTCCCTCAAACCGGGGGCAGGACGTTACTGGTATGTGTCGTGCTGCTCCCTTTCCTACGCGGCGTGATCATCACCAGGCAACGCACCCAATCTGGAAGGTTCTTCTTCAACCGGAGCTACTGACCTTTGCGGCGTGATGTCGTTGAGGGCTGACGATGTGTGATCGTCGCGGTATGCCTGTTGTGTGAGATATCCGCAGGGTGGTGGGCT
>NZ_JBITSF010000052.1:0-15847 GCF_044540485.1 Streptomyces sp. NPDC085946
CAACCCCCGGCCCTTCGACTGGACGAAGACCGCCGACGAGATCCTCGACAAGGTCGCCGCCTACTGCCAGAGAATCTCCGACTCACGGCACTAGGCGTGGATCGGGGGTACGTCGTAGCGACTGACGGCCAGGTACGTCTCCGGCGTCGCTGCTTCGAGAAGACCCTCGTCACCCTCCAGATCAAGCTTCGGTTCCTCGGGACGGCGCAGCAGGTCGCTCCAGTCGCTCGTCGCACCCCGCTCGTACGCTTCACGGAGCAAGGAGCGCAGCCGGGGACGGGCTTCCTCCTGCTGCTCGCGGAAGATCCGCCGCCGGGTGAGTTGCTGCTCTTCCTGAGCATCCTCGCTGAGCCTCGAGTCGTCGGCCAGTTGGTCCTCGGCGCGCAGCCCCGGGGTACGCCGGGCGATGGCGAAATCTTCCTCGTGGAGGCGCTCGCAGGCGGCGAACAGCTTCCGGGACATGCCGAGGTGGACCTCGGTACCGGGGATGCGACAGATGAGGAAGTCGTCGAGCCCCATGGATCGGATCCCGGCACGCAGGTTGTGCTCCTCACCGTGAAGAGCCGCTCCGCGGGCGTCGGCCCGCATGGCAAGTGTGAGGGTGTCGTCTTCCAGGGGAGTGGTCAGACCGGAGCGCCGGCGACGCGAAGCGCGGTCGGCCGGCACAGGCACCGTGCGCAGCTGAGAGGCGGGAGCGGACCGCAGCGCCAGGTAAGCGAGCATCTGGGCGCGGGCCGCGCCGATGAGCGCGTCGTCGCTGTCGCCGAGACGGTCTTCGAGGTTCCCCGGACCCGCCGCTGCCTGGTTGTCGGTGTTGGATCCGCTTGGGATGAGCGGCGGCTGGCCGGGGTGTAGGTCGTGGTCGATGGTGAGGAAGAGGTCGTCTCCAGGCCGTACGGAGGCGCCGACCAGCACGGTGCGGTGCGCGTACGAGCCGAGGATCTTGCTGCCGGCCGCCAGTTGTGCCCACCCCATGCGGAGTACGTCGACACCGACGTTGCCGCCCTTGGCCTCGATAAGCCAGTACATCTCCTCCGTCTCGTGCCGTCCCCACAGGTCGGGCAGCTTCTTCTTCGGGTCCTTGAAGGTTTCGCTCAGGGCGGGGATTGGGCCGCCGAGTTCGAGGTGTTCGGTCTGTCCGAGACCGAGCAGCGAACGGCAGGCCCACTCGGTCATCGTCATGCCCAGCCGGTAGGCAGCGGCGTTCTTCGCCGTGCGCTCGGTGCCGTGCGCGTAGACCGGGTTCAGGGTCAGGCGCCGGCCCTTGGCGCCCGCTACGCGGTGCCGGGGCTCGACGGGGTGCGCGCCGAGGTAGGCGTACAGCGGGGCGACCCGGGCGACGAGTTCCCCGTGCGCGTACCGCGGCTGGTTCTGCAGGTGCGGGGTGACGTCGCGGCCGACCTCGGTGGCGGCCTTGATGATCTCGCGCCAGGTGGTGGTCGGGGCGTACCAGCCATCCGCTGCCGGGAACCCGTCCGACCCGGTCCACGCCTTGTGCTCGGCTGTCCGCCACTGCCTTTTGGGCTTGTCGGCGGGCCCATTACGAAAAAGGACCGGTATGTCGAAGCTGTCGGCGTAGGTGAGCGGCGGCTCGTCGGCGACGTGTGCGGGGATCATGGGGTCCATGGGGATAACCCTGGCACGGTCTCGGGCCCTCCCGGGGGCCGGGCGGCGGGCTGCCGCTCTGCATGGCTCTTGAGGCCATGGCGCAGTCGGGACATGATTCATGGCGACGGGTGTTGTTGGCCTGCTACCCCTCTACTCACGTTCTACTGCTCACGGTCGGTCGGGCCAGAAGATCGACGAGGGGAGCCGGACGGAGGGCAGGTGCACCGCCTGGATCGGTCCCAGAGCGGCGGCAGCAGCACGAAGGGCTTCGTCGTAGGTGCCGGCGCCAAGGACCTCAGCAGAGCAGGCAGGACAGTCTCCGGGGCGGCGGGCGTGACCGGCGCTGCGATCCCCGGAGCCTCGGACATGCGCGAAGGCGTCGTCAGGAAAGTCGGCCCGCACGGCATGCCAGACCCCGACCCGTTCGTCCTCGGGCAGCCCGGCCGCTACCTCCGGCCGCATCGGCGGCAGCAGGCGCCCGCGGTCCTGGACGAGGAACACCCGGTCGGTGAAGTCGACGCCGTCCCCCTCGGGGCGCTCCTGCTCCAGCCACGCACGGGCCTCCTCGCGGGTGCCCGGCCCCCACAGGTAATCCGTCGGGAACTGTGTGGTCTCGTAGCGGGTGTCGAACTCCGCCCAGCGAGCGTCATTCCAACGACTGCCCGGAATGAAAGGGATGGCCCGCACCACGACGTACTGGTACTCGTCGCTCTCGTGATCTTCCATGGGGTCGGGGGCGGTGAGCGCGCCGGCGGGTTCCATCCGTGCCTGCCCGGAACCGTTCCAGCTCAGCACGGTGATCTCCCGGTGCAGAGGCGCCGGGTACAGGCGCCCATCGGGGGTGGCCTGCCCCCACAGCTGGTTGATCAGCTCCGCCAGATCCCGCACCGTTCGGGCCGCCCCGACAGGAGTATCGACGTGGTGGCCGGAGGGATGCGCAACGTAGTTACGCAGCTTGGCCAGCGCGTCTTCGACCGCTCGGCTGCGCCGTCCGCGGAGCAGACCCGCCGTATGCGCCCACAGGCGGAGCCCGTGCAGCATCCCGTTGAACTCGATGGCGTGGGTGTCGACGACCAGCTTCGCGCGTTGCCGCGTCATCCTATCCGCGCGCTTCTTGACGTCGTCGTACGACGTGACGGTGTAGGAGACGTCCGGGGCCTGAGGGAGACGGAAGGTGATGGTGCCGGAGCACCACTCCATAAAGCGGTCGCGCAACGCCTGCTCGTAGATCAGGAGCGCCTGGTCGCCGACCACGGTGTACACGTCGTAACACAGCACGCCGTAGGCGAAGACGGTGCGCAGCCGCTCGAAGGAGTCGCGTGTTCCTGCCGCGACGCCCTCCGCCAAGTCGCAGTCGGCGATCTGCCGCTGCTGGAACTCCGTGGCGTCTTCGGGCCTCATACGGCCGCCGAGCCCGTAGGGGTTGAACGCCAGCGACAGATCGTCCGCAGCGCGCAGCTCCTCAAGCGGCCGGATCTCCATGTACTTCTCCTCACGATGGGAAACGGATCAGCTTGCACCTCCGAACCTCTAGTTGGCCACCCCTTTCCCTTCAGGTGACTCCGTGAGAGCGAGGCGAAATAGGGGGAAGGCTGCGACACCGACCATATCCACGCCACTCACATCAGCCGCCACCCGCGGCGGGCCGAGGTTCCTGCAGCTCGTGCCGTGACCGCAGTTCCTGCAAAGTGGTGGACAAGCGGAATACTCCGGTCGTGCCATACGCAGTTACGTCGGTCTTCGTCCAGCGTTGAGTCTGTCGTGCCGAAAACCGAATCCAGCTTCAGCGAGGTCCGCTCCGGCTCGATCGGAGAGCCTCAGCAGTTGCCGTTCCTCTTGACGACTCAACAAGGTGAGGCGGCTCGCAGTCTGTTGAGCTACGTGGCATCACTCGACCTGCCCGGTCCCGAGGCTCAGCTTGTCGCGGTGGTGGTGGCCATCCGAGCTGCACGCGGCGGTGTCGGCAACATCACGGGTATGGACCTGTCCGCCTTGCGACTCGGCGACGCGCGCGGCGCCGTCGACGCCCTGCGCGGGCTGGGCTGGGAGGTGAACGACGCGCTCCTCGACGGTCCAGGTCGCCCGCGCCGACGCGGAGGAGAAGCGGCGCCTGGCCGCTGAGCGGGAGGCGCGGCGGCCGGTGTGCAAGCAGTGTGGCAAAAATTTACCGCCCAGCGTCAGGTGGAGACCACCGCGTGCGGTGGCGCCCGGACGGCCGGAAACGCGGCTGTGCGCGGCGACTCCAACGTCAACGTCTTGATGCCCTGTGGACGGAGTGAACGCTTCAGGCGTTACACCCCGTCCATCATGCCGGGCCCGGGAGCGGCCAGCGCGGGCCGCTCAGCTGAGGATGCCGGTGACCTCCTGGCCCGTCAGGGCTTGGGCGATCTGCCACCGCATACCGCCTCGTGATCCCTTGATGATCACGACGTCACCGGGTTGCAGGATCTTTTCCAGCAGGTCCGTGGCGGTCTGGTTGTCGGCGACGATGGCGGCGTCCACGCCAGCGGCGGCGGCGCCGAGCGCGAGTTGCTTGGCCAGATCCTGGCCGACCGCGATGACGAGGTCGACGCCGAGCTTGCCCGCCTCCTGACCGACGCCCCAGTGGGCCTTCGGTGCTTCCTCCCCCAGCTCCAGCATCTCGCCGAGCACGGCAATCCGCCGGCTGCCCGGCCCCTTCTCCGGCAGTTCCTCGTCGGCCTGCTCAAGCACCGAGGATCACGCCCCGGCCCGCGTAGAAGTGGGCGAAGCGCGCCCAGGGGACCGGTGCGAACTCCTGGGATGCGCCGGGCAGCCCGGACGGGTTGTGCAGCATCAAGCTCTCCTCGCTGGCGCCGACGGCGAGCACCAGGTGCCCGCCCTTGCTCGGCGGATCGACTTCGGGCGTACGGACCGTCTTGTGCACGGACAGCAGCGCCAGGTGCCCGCTGCCGAGGATCTCGGGGACGCGTGCGGCGGGCAGGTCGGGGGCCGACCGGGCTTCCAGTCCCCATCGGGCCGTCACGTACTCGGTATACGGCTGGTAGATCAGGCCCTTCACCGTGTCCCCGTCGCGGACGTAGGCGCCGGCCTCGCACAGTTCGCGCACGAGCGGTACGGAGGGCGGCACGGGGTGCCCCCAGAAGTCCAGCGCCATCCGCAGGCACGCGACGCCGCACATGCGTGGCGCCCAGAACGCGTACTCCTGCGGGGTGTCGGCGCCGGACTTCTGCCACAGCGGGTCATCAGCCGCATCGAGCCGGCCGGTAATGAACTCGGGCACCAGGTCCCGCGATTCCCACTGCGAGTAGTAGGGGACAGGGTGTCGGGTGGTTGGGACGCTCATGCGCCCCAGTCTTGCCTACGGCAGGTAGGCGGGTTTGGTGAACGCGGTCCTGACGAGGTGTTTCATCAGGGCGGGGTACGAGATGCCGCCTGCCTTGGCCATCGTGGCGAGATTCCCTCGCTGGGACAGGCCGGGCAGCGTGTTGCATTCGAGCACGGTGACGCGGCCGTTGGCCGCCGCCATGAAGTCGACCCGGAGCACGCCGTGCGCGCCGATCATCGCGAACACCCGCCGGGCGACGTACTTCATCGTCTCGGTGGTCGGTGCCGGCAGGATGGACGGGCAGTGCTCGATGCGCAGGTCCGGGTTGTGCTTGGCCTCGTAGTCGTAGAACTCGTTCTTCGACTCCACGTCGTGGACGGGCAGGGTGACCAGGCGCCCGTCGACCTCGATGAGACCGACGGTGCACGGGATGCCCTGAACGTACTCCTCAACCATGTACTCGGAGTACGGGTCGCAGTTCGTGGCCTCGATCATCCGCCGAAGGGCGGCCTCGTCGTGGGCGATGCCCGCAGCGAGGCTGCCTCCGCCGGAGGACGGCTTGACGAACACCGGGTAGCCGAGGGTGTGCCGGACGACGGACAGCGTCGATTCGATCGAGACCTCGGGCCGGATGACGACCCAGCGCGGGGTGTCGACCCTGTCGTGGGTGAGCAGGTTCTTGAAGGTGGGCTTGTGCATGCCCAGCGCGGATGCCAGGACACCGGAGCCGGTGTAGGGCAGGCCGGCGACTTCCAGGGCTCCCTGAACCTTGCCGTCCTCCCCGTGGAGCCCGTGCAGGCCGAGCAGGGCCACGTCGATCCGGCCCGGCAGCGCGGACAGCGGCGTGTCGGCAATGTCGATCAGGTCGGTGGTGAGCCCCGCGTCGGCGAGGGCCTTGGAGGCGTGCTCACCCGAGGCGATTGACCCCGGCCGTTCGGGGGAGTCTCCTCCGCACAGGACACCGATCCGTAAGGTGTCGATGTCCGGCACCGTCGTAGTTATCACGCGATTCTCCTTCGCATACGAGATGGCAGCGGTGGTGTTTTCGGCGCGGCGGCTGCTTCCTGGCAGTTGCGGGCCGCCGCGCCGAGTCCGCCCCGCGCACACGTGCGGGGCGTCTGGGAACGGGTCTCCTCTTCTGCGGGTGCTCGACCAGTGGGTAGGGCCGCGGCTCCGGCTTCACGCCAGGGGAAGCGTGCGGGGGCGCCGGTGCCGCGGCCCTGGCCGCCCAGCGAATCGGGCGTGGCATTGCGGGTCCGCTGGGCGGCTGCTTGGTGCCCCGGCGCGAGGGGGCGGTCTGCCGTGAGGGGAAACGGGTGACTCTCGTCCCCTCGCGCCGGGGAGTTGTGCCTGCCCGGCGGCCCAGGCCGAGGAGGACGTCCGGGCCGCCGGGCAGAGATCAGGTAGCGGGCGAGTCGGGTTCTCGGTAGACGAGCAGATCGAACTGCCCCACGGCGTCGGGGACGGGGCTCTCTTGCAGCCGAGTCTGGTAGCCAGCCTCCTGCACGAGCGGGACGACTTCACAGAGCATGTCGTGGATGGTGCCGTTGAAGGTGTCCCGGGCCGGCAGCCAGCGCAGAAGTGCGCAGAAGGACGCTTCCGCAGGCCACAGGGCGGTGTCGATGTCCCAGACCACAAGATGCGAGCCGTTCCGGTTGGCCCTGGTCTGCCGAACCAGGGACTTGAGGTCGTCCAGTGGTGTGCGTTCCTGCCAGCGGTACGTGCGCGGAGGCGGCACGTGTGCCCACGCGTCAGCAGGACGCTGGGGCGCAGTCTTGCCCTGCTCCATCCGGTAGACGAGCAGGCTGGCCCGTGTATCCCGGTTCGGATCGGCCGGCCGGCCCGCTCGCTCCACGATGTAGCCCCGCGACCGCAGACCAGTCGCAACGGCGTCCAGGCGCGCATCCCAGTCCGAGATGGTTCGGCGGTCCGGATGCCACTGGACCAGCACGCACAGGTGCGCACCCAGCGGCCAGGTGCATTCCGGCGCGTACACCGCCTTGCACCAGCCGTTGCCCGGCGTGAGATCCCGGTCGTGGACCGCGGCGCCGTCCCTGTGGCCCGTCACCCGCCAGTTCTCACCCAGCTTGAGCTGGTCCAGGTCGTAGTTGACCACTAGGGGCCCGCTCTGGTTCGGGTCGGACCGGTCGTAGACGGGTGGTGTCGTCGTGTAGCTGCGCACGTTGTCCTTCTCAGGTACAGGAGATCGAGGTACAAAGGGCGGCGTCACAGATCCCGCGGGCCCGGGGCGAGTACGGCGCGGACGGTCTTGCCGGTGCCTTCGTGCGGTAGGAACCGGACGACCTGGGCGCCGAGGTGGGCCACCTGCCACAGACCACGCCCCTTCTCCCCGCGCACCGCGGCCTCGAAGTCGGCGAAGGCCGGGTTCAGGTCGGCGACGTCGATGACCAGGGCGCCGGCCGCCTCGAGCGCAGCGCTCAAGGAGAGCTGCCGCTCGGACAGCGCCAGGCCGTCGGGCGTTCCGTGCCGCACCCCGTTGTCCACCAGCCGCGCGGCGACCTCAACCGCCCGCAGGACGTCACCGTTCCAGCCCAGGACAGTGACGACGCGCCGGATCCACATGCGGGACAAGTGCAGCGCCCTTGAATCGCCAGGGAGCTGCGTTCTGAAGCTGTGAACGAGGAACGTACCCGCCGTGACACGGTCACGGGTCGCTGGCACCAGGGGCCGGGACTCGACGGGTAGCGGGGACTCTCCAGAAGGTTGATCTTGGCGGGCGGACGTCCCGCGCAGGCTCATGCCGCCTCCTTCAGATGCTTCATTGCGACGAGCTGTTCGAGGAGTTCGCTGGCGGTCCAACCCATCCGGCGCAGGTGCCCGACGGCCTTCCGGTGGTCGCCGGGGACGTCGTCGGCGCGCAGCATGCGGGCTTGCTCGATGAGCTGCGCCGCCGCGGTGTCCTGCTCGGCTTCGCCAGCAACGGCAATGTTCACCAACTGCATAAGGTGGCCGCGAAGCCGCTCGGCGAGTTCTTCGGTGTCTTCTTTGGCCGGGGGGACGTCGTCCAGAGCGGCGGCGACGTCGTCCAGGAGGGCGCCACCGTCGAACGGCTGCCAGTCCCGGAGCTTCTCCAGCATTGCGTGCAGTGTGCCGCTGTCCAGGGGAGGGATCCGAGCTGTCACAGGACAGGCCCAGGGCTGTGTGGTGGCTGTCACCGGACGGCCCCGGGCAGAGGGAGAGCGCACCAGGCGCATGCGCCGTCTTCGCTGAAGCCCCACTTGCCGCCCAGTTCCTTGACGAGGATGTCCACCAGGAGGAGGCCTCGTCCGCTTTCCGTATCGGCTTCAGGGCTACCCGGGGCTGGGGATGCCGAGGGCGTCTTGTCGTCGACTTCGAGGCGCAGTACGCCCGCCGTAGGCATCCAACCCCGCACATCGAACGCGTCACCGCCTCCGTGCTGTACTGCGTTCGTGCACAGTTCCGACATCACGACCAGTAAGATGTCCGCCTGGTCACCGGGCAGCCGGCAGTGACAGCGAATCCATGCCCGGATGACGCGTCGCACAACCTGCACGCTTGACGGTTCCGATCGGACAGCCATCCCAAAAGAGGGGCGTGCGAGCCCCGCGGCTGCGGGTGGGGGCGCTTCTAACACGCTGATGGGTTCGGCGACTCTGGGGGGCATAGGAAGGAACTCCCTAGTTCGCGATTGTGCACGCCTGGGAACTCTGAGCGAGTTGCTATGAGCGTGGCAACCAGCCCTGGACGGCTCTACCCCCAAAGTGACCTCGGAATCTGACGCGAAGCTGACGCACTTCCTCGGAAGTTCCTCGGCCCTACCTCGGAACCGCTAAGTAGCCTCTACATAGGGCAACTTGCCAAAGGCGATGTTCTACCGTCGGACAGTGAAGCGCTCGGTAGAGGGATAGGAGAGGCCGTGTTGTTCTTCCGGCACACCTGTGAAGCCAGCGGTATCCGTCACCCTGATGACTTCCTGTCGAAGTACAGGGAGGCCGCCGCACGGCTAGGGCTCCAGAACGCGGACGAACCGGCACCCAAGACCATCGAGGGATGGATCTACGAGGGCCGGAAGCCGCAACGGGTCTTCCGGCCGGTCATTGTCGAGATGCTGGGGTACAGCATCGAGACGTTATGGATGGAGACGCCCGACGGCACAACGCCCGGGTTTGTCCCACTCACGGGCGCCTCACCAACTACACCCTGCACCGGCTCTGATGTGGGCTTGGACGACATGAAAAGGACGGGCGCAATGGCTGTGCAACGCGCAAAAGATTTCCTCCTGGGGACCGACCGCGAGCGAGTCGGTGAAGACACGCTCGGTCTGCTCGATGACGAGGTGCAGCGGCTCGTCGCCGCGTATCCGCGGGAACCCCTTTCGATGATCTGGGACGACCTGCTGGAGACCCAGGAACAGGTCTTCCGCCTGCTGGAGGGCGGAAGGGTCCGGCCGTCGCAGCTGCGTGACCTGAACGTCAAGGGTGCCGTGTTGTCGTTCATGGTGGCCAAGGGCTTCAACGACATGGAGGTCCCCCACCAGGCCCTGACCATGACCCGTGTCGCGGCTGCCTGCGCCCGAGACGCTGAGCACGCCGGGCTGATCGCGCTCACCGACGGCCTCAAGTCACTCATCGCCTACTGGGCGGACAAGCCCACGGACGCGTACCACTACGCCAGTCAGGGCGCAGTGGCGACGGAGCGCCAGCGCGGCACCGTCGGTCTGTGGCTTCTCGGTCTCCAGGCGCGTGCCGCCGCAGCGCTCGGCGACGAGGAGACGGTGCGCGCCGCCAATCAGCAGGCCGCCGACCGGCGGGAACACGTCGTCCACGACGACCTGGATGCCCTCGGTGGGTTGTTCACCTACGCCCCGGAGAAACAGCTCTATTACACAGTGGAAGCCGAAACCCTCCTTGGCCACAGCGGTGCACGGCTCGCCGAGCAGGCAGAGCAGGCCGTGCAGGGATTCAGCGACCCCAGCGCCCCGAACTGGGCGTTCGGAGATCTCGCAGGGGCCCAGTGCGACCTGGCGCTCATCCGGCTCTTCGGCGGGGACCTGGACGGTGCTGCCGCAGCCATCCGGCCGGTGCTCGACCTGCCTACCTCGCACCGCAACAACGGCATCGTCATGTCGGCGATGCGCGTCCGGCACGCGTTGATAAGCAGCCCCGCGCGGGAGGCCGTCATCGCGAGGGATCTGTGCGCGGAGATCGAGACGTTCCCGGCCAGCCGGCCCGCTCTGTCCCACCGGTAAAGTCCGGCGCATGTACCCGGTAGAACGTTCCAGTGCGCGTCTTGAACTGCGAGAACTCGTTTCGGACGACGTGGATGCATTGCTCGCCATCTACGGCAGCGCCAAAGCGACGGAACACCTGAGCTTCGATCCACGCACCCGCGATCAGGTCGAGCAGATTGTGACGCGGTCCATCGCCGCAGCCACCGCAACGCCCCGGACTGAGTACGCCCTCGCGGTCATCGAGCAGGAGACGGCTGAACTGATCGGATTCGGTCGTCTGGCCATCGACCCCCACCAGCAGCGCGGAGCCACGATGGGCTTCGCGCTACGCCCCGCTTCCTGGGGTGTGGGATACGGCCTGGAGACGGTGAAGTTGCTACTCGATGCCGCGTTCGACGGCTTGAACCTTCACCGCGTCTGGGGCGCACGGTCACCCCTTAACACGGCTTCTGCCCGGACCATGGAGGCCGCGGGCATGGTCGAAGAGGGAACGATCCGTGAGCACGTGCTGAAGGCCGGGAAGTGGCGTGACTCCGTGGTGCACGCCATCCTCGATCGGGAGTGGGACGCCGCCCGCTGAGCGGCTGCGCAGCGGGCGGTCTCCGAGTCAGGCGGTGCCGCCGAAGCCGCCGAGCGGCACCTTGGACAGCGGGTCGTCCTGCGGGGCGAGGTGGGGCCACCCGCAGACTGTGCGCCCGCACCTTCTTCCCGCCGACGTAGGGGATGCCGACCCAGCCGGCGAGGGGCTGCACGCGTTCGTTGACCGCGCCGCCCTCCATACGCTCACCGTGCCGAGTGGCGAGTCTCCAGTTCGCGAGGCGGCCCATGACCGTCAGGGCCCGGAACACCGGCTGAACCGGGGAGTCGGCATCGAACTCCATGGGCACCGCGAACCAGGCCCGGGTGCGGGCGACGAGCCGGATGTCGTCGCGGTCGGCGATGAACTCCGTTGCGTCCTTGGCTTGCCGGTCCGTCTTGGACGTCGCCGAGTGCTGGCTGGCGGCACAGCGCTGCGGGCCGGAGGCCGCCGACGACGACAGCGCGGCCGCGGCCTCCCTCCTCATCACTGGACTAACCGCGAACGCGGTCCTACATGGCAGGGTGAAAGCCAGGAACGCGCACCTTGCTCTCACCCTGGTCCCTGCCACCCTGCGGATCGACATCACCGACGCGCGGGACAGGCACCAGCCCGTACCGACCCCGGCCACCGATGCCGACGGCGAGTCCGGACGGGGCCTGCTCCTGGTCGCCTCGCTCGCGGACGCCTGGCGCTGCGAGCCGTACCCACCAGGCAGCAAGACGGTGCAGGCGGAGCGCACCCGACGGGCACTGCTCAGGACATGCCTCGGCTCTCCCAACGGTCCCGGAACCACGTCAGTGTCTCGGTGAGCAGTTCCCGGTTGCGTTCCTTCTCCAGCAGGGACAGCCGGATGTTGGGGCGCAGCTCCAGCTTGCCCTCCGGGATGTCGACACCGTCCAGGACGTTGAGGCGAGTGAGGAGTTCGGCACGCAGCGCGCGGTCGGTGAACGGCTCCCGCGAGGCGAGATACTGGAACACCACCTCCGCCGTGCCACCGCGTCCGGTGCCGGGGTAGAGCGTCATCGGCCAGATGCCGCGCCCGGGGCTGCCCGCCTCGCCGAGCATGAGGTACGCACTTGTGGTGACGTGTCCCGCGCCGTGGCCGATCCAGCCTCCCAGCGCCTCCCAGTGGGTGAAGAGTGCGCGGACCGCTTCGACCGTCTCGGGGGAGTCGTCCGCGGCGAGCTGGCGGAAAAATCGTTCGGCGCGGGTCTCCTCGCCTGGCGTTTCCGCGGTTCCGTCCTGAGCGGTGTCCTCGCCGTCCGTTCGGTCGTCGTCCGTGCCGGCGAGCAGCGCGGCGAGGTCGTCGGCGGTGAGCCGCTGGGCCGGGTCAGCGGCCCCGGTGGCCGTGAAGCGGACGCCGTCGGCGGTCAGCCGGGCGCGGACGTCGTCGCTTCCCGCTTCCTGGGGCGTCGCCCACCGGAAACCGTCGGAGACCTTGCCCTCGGAGGTGAGGACACGGTAGGCGTTGACCACTCCGGGAGTGTTGGCCAGGTGGTTGCCCACAGCCTGGGCCCCGGAGCCGAGGAACGCGGCGAGGTCGCCGTAGGAGGTCCAGGTGCCGTGGGGGAGCGCGGCAAGGACCTGGTGGGCGAGCTGCCAGTCGCGGTTGCGTTCCGCGCGGCCGACTCCGCGCAGCGGGGCTGGCCACAGCGCGATGGCGCGATCGGCGAGTTCGTCGGCACGAGCCAGGATCTCGCGCACGCCCCAACGCTCAGTGGCGGCGATGCGGCGGTTCATCTCCAGGTGGCTGCCCCGCAGCAGATCCTGCTTGCGCTCGAAGGGATGGTTGGACAGCTCCGCGTTGAGCGCGGTGAGCGTCAGGTTGCCGAGGGTGTGCTGGAACCGGGCGTGCAGCTCCTCCGCGGTCTCGCCCTCGTCAGCCTCCTCGCCCAGTATGCGCAGCCACTCGTCGCCGGGCGACTGCGGCATGACGTGCTCGACAGTGAGCTGCGCGGCGGCGAAGTCGACAGGCTCGGGATGCCCGTAGCTTTCTTCCAGCCGTTGCAGCACCAGTTTGCGCTGCTGCCACCGACCGTACTGGTAGAACGGCGCGGTCCTGATCTTCTCGCGCAGTTCGGCGTCGTCGGGCCAGAAGCGGTTCTCGGAGGAGAGGAGCCGGTGCAGCCCTTCGGTGACGGGCACGTCCAGCGGGAGCTGTCCGGGCACGGCCTGGAAGATCCGGTTGAGGTTGTTGGTCGGGACCCGGCAGATCATCCGGCGGACGAGGAAGCTCTCGATGTAGGCGAGGGCGCGGGCGGTCTCGGCGGAGTCGAGTTCCCCGCGCTCGCGCCGGTCGAACAGCAGCATCAGGGCGGGGTAGGTGACGGCCGCCTGCCATGCGTCCAAGCGACGGAGCGCGGCCCGGACCGCGGGGTCGGGTTCTTCCTCGGGGTGCAGCAGCTGGCGGAAGTGGGCACCGCGACGGTGTAATTCCTGGATGTACGCCTCGATCTCCGCCTCGCCGGTCTTCCTCTCCTCGAAGCGCTTCTGCTGGGCCGCGTACAGGTCCTGGCGGCGGACCCGGTCGTCCCCGTCGAGCACCAGCTGCAGCCACATGAGCTGTTCCAGCTCGTCGTTGCTCAGACTGTCCTGCAGGGGGAGCCAGTAGGTCTCATAGACGTGCTCGCCGCGCGTCGGAAGCCGCATGAAGAGATAGTTGCGCAGCAGATCGGCCTGGCTCAGCTTGAGACCGGTGTTGTTGAGCGACTCGAAGATGCGGTGCACGTTGTCGCCGCGCTCGGCGGTCACCGCCACCAGCGTGAGCCGGGGAGTGATCGCCTGCTCGATGCGGAACACGTCCTGCGGAGCCGCAGGATCACCCGCCTCGATGAGCTTCTTACGGAAGAAGGCGTAAGCGGTGGCGACGCCGCTGCCGGTGTCTTGAGCAGAGAGGGAACCGCGGATATGGGCGGCGAACTGCGGCCGGTCCGCCTGCGTCGGCAGCAGGCGCAGGTGGTCGTTGCCGCTCTTCCGCTTGTTGATCAGGTATTCCTCGTTGATACGCTCGGCCTCATCCGGCTCGGCGTCCGCGACATGATCGCGGATGGCGGCCAAGGCCAAAGACAGCGTCGTCAGCCGCTGCTGGCCGTCAACAACAAGCCAGCGGGGGAACGTCGCCTCGTTCTGCGGCGACGGCGCCAGCACCACCGAACCGAGGAAGTGCGTGCTCGCCCTCTCCTCCTCCGACTCAAGCAGCTCGGCCTGTTCCAGGATGTCGCTCCACAACTGCTTGAGGTGCTTCTCGGTCCACGAGTACGTCCGCTGGTAGAGCGGAACCTGGAACTGCTGCGCCCGGCCCTGCACCAGATCGGCGAACAACGTCTCCTTGGCCTGCATGATGGCCCCCTTGATCCTCGATCGTCCGCTGCCGATTACACCAGGAACAACCGATCTTCGTACCGAGAAAGCCCCATGAAGCACGGAGCCAGGGGATCCCGGTCGCACCGCAGCCGTGGACCGACTCGACACATGCGCCCTGCGTCGACATCGACGGGAGCGAGGCCGAGTTGTGGTTCAGTCGACGATGCCGCAGATCCCACTGGCCCCAGAGCGTTGCGTTCTGAAGCTCTGGACGATGAGCGAACTGGCCGTGACGTGGTCACGGCCCGCCGGCGACAGCGGCCGGGTCTCGATGGTCATCGGGAATTCTCCGGGAGGTTGGTCTTGGTGGGCGGGCGTACTGTGCGGGTTCATGCCGCTATCTTCTGGCACTTCTTCGCGACGAGCTGGTCAAAGAGCTCGTTGACGGTCCAGGCCATCCGGCGTAGGTGCCAGACGGCCGCCTGGTGGTCACCGGGGACGTCCTGGTCGCTCAGTGCCCGAGCCTGCGCGATGAGCTGTGCTGCGGCCGCGTCTCGCTATGCCGTTTCGAGGTGTGGGGTGGCTTCCGCAACTTGGTCCAGGTGTGGACGTCCGTGTCGTTGCCGATGAAGCAGGGAAAGCCGAAGTAGTAACGACGTCGCGCTGGACAGGCGTGTCTGCTGTAGGGGCAGCTGGCGCGGGCCGCGCTCGACTCCGTCAAGTAGGCCCTTGATCGCAGATATGGCATCCCGGGAGTCAAACTGAAAGGGTGTCCCGTATGACTGAAACACCGGTTTGCCAGGACTGTTGTCAGATCGTCAAGATCGCCGAAGATGGAAGTGTCGAGCCCCATAGCAGTGAGCCCTACGGTGGGCATGCGTGTGTCTCCTCCGGTCTGCTGACGGGCCGCGTGGCGGACATCGTCGCCACAAGTGCCATAAAGGCTCACCCGGTCAGACAGAGCAGCACGCGATTAAGGTTGGTACCGGCGCGACTTGCCGCACACGGCAACTCGCCGCACCGCTCCGCTGTCACTTCCGACGCCATGCCGGCTCCGGAGTGGCTGCCACAGTGGGAAGGCGGATGCCTGGCTTCGGTGCTGCTTCCCGCTTCTGGATGGCTCGGTGTGTGGATTCCCGGATACTCGAAGACAGCGCAGGCATACCGGGTGCAGGATCTGACGCAACGCAATGTGACGTCCAGCTGGAACGCGGGAATGGAGTGCTGGACGGTAAACAGCCAACACTTCTTGACCGTCGCGAACACATTGATGCAACGACACAAGATGATCTTGGTAGGACGTGAGTACAACCCTCGTGAGAAGTGCACTGAGAGCTGCAAGAGCGCCCAAAGACCTTTGTGTACCTGCTCCTGCCGGGCAAAGAATCATGGCGGAGGAGGATGGATGACCGGCTGGTCGGTAGTTGGCGAGTTCGAGTCCACAGTCAATGGCAATTCTTGGCACTGGATCGTGACCAGTACGGCTTGATGTGCCGGTCGGACAGGTGAGCACACACCGTCGTCCGTCTCGAGCATGGTCAACCTGCCTCTTCCGCTGTCCAATATTCCTGGTCGCTCGCACCCTCGCGTCGATTACGATCTTCGCCGTGGACCAGTACTGGCAGGTCGCGCAGGAGCTGCTCGCCGCCCCGGGATGCCGGTACTGCGCAGCCACCGTCACCCACCACCGGCCGGATCCGTGCTGCGCACTGCGCACCGCGGTCACCGACTCCAGCCGCGCATGCGCATCGTACGCATCGACGACCCGATCGGGCAGCTCGACATCCGGTCCCAGCGACTGCGCAAGCCGGACCTGCGCAGTGGCAGCGTCGCCGGT
>NZ_JBITSF010000053.1:0-15595 GCF_044540485.1 Streptomyces sp. NPDC085946
GCTACGAACGAAAAGCCGACCACTTCCTCGCCTTCACCGCCATCGCCTGCACCCTCATCTGTTACCGCAGACTCGCCAAATGAGACGACCTCTTAGGACCAGGTCATCTCGCCGTGGCGGGAGACGAAGCGTCCGGTGCCGGCACCGGGTTCTTCGGTGGCGAGGGCGACGATCGCGTCCGTGCCCTCGGTGACGCTCTGGGGGCCGCTGTGAGCGTTGAAGTCGGTCGCGGTGTAGCCGGGGTCGGCGGCGTTGACGCGGATGTCTTTCAGTCCCTTGGCGTACTGCGTGGTCAGCATCGTCAGTGCCGCCTTCGAGGACGTGTACAGCGGCGCCACGACGTGCGACTCGGGCCGGGCGGGGTCGTGGGTCAGGGCGAGGGAGCCCATGCCGCTGCTGACGTTGACGATGACGGGGTCCGCCGAGCGGCGCAGCAGCGGCAGGAAGGCGGTGGTGGTGCGGACGACGCCGATGACGTTGACGTCGAGGACGGCCAGGGCGTCGGCGGCGGTGAGGTCGCTGGGATCGCCGAGCGGACCGAGCACCCCGGCGTTGTTGATCAGGACGTCGATCCTGCCCTCGTGGCGGGCGACGTCGGCCGCCGCGGCGGCCACGGACGCGTCGTCCCTCACGTCGATGGGGACGTACCGCGCGCCGAGCGCGGTGGCGGTCTCCTCGCCCTGCTCACGGTTGCGGGCTCCGACGAGCACGGTGTGGCCGTGCTCGATCAGGCGGCGGGCGGTCTCGCGGCCGAGCCCCTTGTTGGCTCCGGTGATGAAAGTGATCGTCATGCGTTCGATGGTGGTCCCGGGCGAGCAGGCGGGCCAGGGACGCTTTGACGGTAGGAAGGCCTGTACCACCCTGGCGCCCACCCGCGCCTCCCGGATGCAGGACCGATGCAGGACCATGGACCTCATGACAACTGCACCCGGGACCGGACTCGGCGCGATGATCCGCACGTGGCGGGAACGGCTGCCTCCGTCAGCAGCCGGGCTGCCGGTGGCTCACGGCCGCCGGGCGGTGGGGCTGCGGCGCGAGGAACTGGCCGACCTGGCCGGGGTCTCGGTCGACTACGTCGTGCGCCTGGAACAGGGGCGGGCCACCACACCCTCCGCGTCGGTGGTGGCGTCCCTGGCCCGAGCCCTGCAGCTGTCGACCGCCGAGCGGGACCACCTGTACCTGCTGGCCCGGCTCGTACCGCCGGCGGACGGCACGATCTCCGACCACCTGCCGCCCGGCCTGCAGCGAGTGCTCGCCCGCCTCGGGGACGTGGCGGTCGCCGTGTTCGCGGCGGACTGGCACCTGGTGTGGTGGAACCGGGGGTGGGCCGCCCTGCTGGGCGACCCCTCCGCCGCGCCGCCGCGGTTGCGCAACTTCGCCCGCGACAGGTTCCCGGTGGACGCCGGGCCCGCCCGTCTCGCGCTGTGGCCGGTCACCGAGACGGACCGCGACGCCACGGACGCCGCCGTCGTCTCCGACCTGCGCCGAGCCACCGGCCGCTTCCCCCGGGACAGCCATCTGGCCGCACTGATCCGTGAACTGATCGCGGGCAACGAGAGGTTCGCCGAGCTGTGGGCGACCGGACAGGTGGCCGCGCACCGCGAGGACCACAAGACGATCGAGCACCCGTCGGTGGGCCCGGTCACGGTGAACTGCGACGTTCTGACCGACGGCGACTGCGAACTCAAGATCGTCATCTTGACCGCGGTGCCCGGCAGCGAGGACGAGACCAAGCTCCAGCTCGTCACCGTCACCGGCCCGCCGGTCACCACACTCGGCAACTGATCCGCCTTGGACGCGCCCCACGTCCCGGCCATGGACGTCTTCGGCACCCTCGACTACGTCACCGACCCCGCCGGCCTCCACGAGTCCCTGACAGAGCTGCACGAGGCCGGCCAGTGCCCCACCCTCAAGCCTTGGACGTGCTGAGGACCGCACTCCAGCAACTGGGCGGCGCAGCCTCGCACCGGCTGACCGTGCCCGCGTCCTAGCCGGTGGCCCGGTTCGGGCGCGCTCCTGGCGCCCGGCGCGGATGCCCGAGGCAGGGCGCAGCGAGGCTGCGGCCCCGGGCACGCCCAGCTGGTCGTGCGTCGACCGGGCCGCCATGCCGCGCCGCTGTCAGTACGGCGGTGACGCCAGGCGGGGAGCGTCGGCAGGGGACAGATCGGGCGGGTGCGGTGCCAGCGGGCGGGGTGCAGCCAACAGCCGGAGGTGTCCCGGGCGACGTCGACGTAGACATCCACCACCAGCTCGGGCTCCACCAGCGTGCACGAACGATCGTGGCAGGAGGTCCAGCTCGGCGCCCTCGGCCTCGCCCGCAGCGCAACCGTGCTCTGGACTGCCCGCTACCTGGAGGCCGCTGTCGACCATCTGCGCACCTCGCCCGCCTGTCCCCACTGCGCCACGCGAACTTCAACTGTCTGGGCCCCTGCAGCTTCTGTGCCGCCGTCCCCGCCGGCGGTGGTCTGCGGCCGCTGGGGGACTTGGCCGCTGACGAGGACGACGGGCAGCCATGAGCCCTGGCATCCGGACGGGCCGTGACGTGCCCGGCGGGAGCGGTTACCGGGTGGGCAGCCCGATACGTCGCAGCCATGCCTCCACTTCGGTGTCGGCGTCCTTGACCTCTTCGCCGCGTACTGCGAGGCCCTCGGCGATGGTCGCGCCGGGGCAGGAGGCGGCGTAGTCGCGTTCGGTGGTGCCCAGGCCGCTCATGGCGTAGGTGGTGACCGGATGAACGGTCTTGCCGCGGAAATCGAGGGCTTCGGTGAACGTCGTCATGATCATGGGTGCTCGGACGTTCCAGATGGGGGAGTGTCTAATCAACGGCGGATCTGCTGATCAAGGAGAGACGCCAAGTGAGCGAGACGATGATCGAGCACGAGTCCGTCGGGGAGTCGGGCGGTGGTGCGATGCCGTCGGCCGCGTCGGACGAACAGCTCGTCACGATGCTGGTTGACCGGGCCCGCAGCGAGGGCCTGCAGCTGACCGGCGAGGGTGGGCTGTTGCAGCAGCTGACCAAGCGGGTGCTTGAATCCGCGCTGGAGGGCGAGATCACCGACCATGTCGGTTACGAGAAGCACGATCCGGCCGGGAAGAACAACGGCAACAGCCGCAACGGCACGCGTGCGAAGACCGTGCTGACCGACGTCGGCCCGGTCGAGGTCAGGGTGCCCCGGGACACCGCCGGCAGCTTCGAGCCGCAGATCGTCAAGAAGCGTCAGCGCCGTCTGTCCGGCGTGGACGAGATGGTGCTCTCCTTGTCCGCGAAGGGCCTTACGCACGGGGAGATCTCCGCGCACCTGGCCGAGGTCTACGGAGCGGAGGTGTCCAAGCAGACCATCTCCACGATTACCGACAAGGTGATGGAGGGGATGGCCGAATGGCAGAGCCGGCCGCTCGACCGTGTCTACCCGGTTCTGTTCGTGGACGCCATCAATGTCAAGATCAGGGACGGGCAGGTCGCGAACCGGCCGGTCTACGTCGTCATGGCGGTGACCACCGAAGGCACCCGGGACATCCTGGGGATCTGGGCCGGTGACGGCGGTGAGGGCGCGAAGTACTGGCTGCACGTGTTCACCGAGCTGAAGAACCGCGGCCTGGACGATGTGCTCATGCTCGTCTGTGACGGCCTCAAGGGTTTGCCCGACGCGGTGGAGACCGTCTGGCCTCGCACGATTGTCCAGACCTGCGTGGTTCACCTCCTGCACAACAGCTTCCGTTACGCGGCCCGCCAGGACTGGGACAAGGTCGCCAAAGCCCTCAAGCCCGTCTACACCGCTCCCAGCGAGGACGCGGCGACGGAGCGGTTCGGCGAGTTCCAGGAAGCCTGGGGCCGGAAGTATCCGGCGATCATCAAGCTGTGGGAGAACGCCTGGGCGGAGTTCGTGCCCTTCCTCTCCTTCGACGTCGAGATCCGGAAGGTCATCTGCTCGACGAACGCGATCGAGTCCGTGAACGCCCGCATACGCAAGGCCGTCCGGGCCCGCGGACACTTCCCCAACGAGGCCGCCGCTCTCAAGTGCGTCTACATGGCACTGATGAGCCTCGACCCGACGGGGAAGGGCCACAAGAGGTGGACCATGCGCTGGAAAGCACCCCTCAACGCGTTCCAGATCGCCTTCGAGGGCCGGCTCACCCCGGCCAACAACTGAACCTCAACAACCAAGATCAGCCGTTAAATTGACACACCCGGGGTCGCCTGGATGCGGTAGGTGTCGCATGTGATGCGGCTGGCGATCTTCTCGGCGAGTACTTCGGTGTTGCCGACCTCCAGGTCGGTACGGCCGCCGTAGTAGTAGTTCTCGCCCGGGCGGGAGAAGTAGGCCAGCAGGACTCGTTTCACGTTGCTTCCGGTTGTCGCGGTGGACTGGGAGGGAGTGGGGGAGGCGCTGGACGGCGGTGAGGAGGGTGAGCAGCCCGCCAGGTGGGTCGTGCTCAAAGCGGCGGTTGCGGTCGCTAGTGCGCCGCGCAGAACGGTGCGTCGGCTCGGCAGAGCGGCGTCGGCGTGGTGCTGTGGCGTGATCACGGTGGACGGCTCCCGGTGAACCGTGGACTGGATGGGGCCGGGCGGGTGCCCCGGACGTCTGCTTCAGGGCACCCGCGGCCGGCGAGAGGCGTCTGGTGAGGGCTTCAGCTGTCCAGGCGGCGCCCCGCGAGCCAGGTGACCATCTCGGGGTCGTGGTGGTCGAAGAACAGGGAGCTGCCGGTGTCGAGGGTGGCGATCTGGGCCATCTGCTCGTCGGTGAGCTGGAAGTCGAAGACGTCGATGTTCTCGGCCATCCGCTCGGCGCGCACCGACTTGGGGATGGCGATGACGCCGCGCTGGGTCAGCCAGCGCAGCACAACCTGGGCGACCGACTTGCCGTGCTCCTTGCCGATCTCGGCGAGCAGCGGGTTGGTGAACAGGTCGTTCTTGCCCTCGGCGAAGCCGCCCCAGGACTGGATCTGCACGCCGTGCTCGCGCATGAGGTCCTGGTAGTCGGCGCGCTGGAAGAAGGGGTGGGTCTCGATCTGGTTGACGGCCGGGGTGATCTCGTTGTTGATGATCAGATCGATCAGCCGGTCGGGGTAGAAGTTGGCGACGCCGATCGCCTTCGTCAGGCCCTCGCGGTTGAGGGCTTCCATGGCGCGCCACTGGCCGTAGACGTCGCCGAAGGGCTGGTGCATCAGGTACAGGTCGAGGTAGTCCAGTCCCAGCTTGTTCAGGGACGTCTCGAACGCGCGGCGGGTGTTGTCCTGGGCGGGGGCGTCCTGGACCCACAGCTTGGTGGTGACGAACAGTTCCTCGCGCGGGATGCCGCTGGCCTTGATGGCGCGGCCGACGGCTTCTTCGTTGCCGTAGGCGGCGGCGGTGTCCAGCAGGCGGTAGCCGGCGGCCAAGGCCTCGGCCACGGCGCGCTCGGTGTCCTCGGCGGGGATCTGGTAGACGCCGAAGCCGAGGATCGGCATCTCGACGCCGTTGTTGAGGGTGACGGTCTGCATGCGAAAGGTCCTTCGCTGTGCGGGTGGGGGCGGGTGGTCAGGGGTGGATGAGGGCCTTGAGGACCTGGCGGTCGGCCATGGCCCGGTAGGCGTCCGGTGCCTGGTCGAGGGGGAAGGTTCGGTCGAAGACGCGGCCGGGGGCGATGGTGCCGTCCAGGACATCGGGCAGCAGCTGTTCGATGTAGGCGCGGGCGGGGCTGGCGCCGCCGGTCAGGGTGATGTTGCGCATGAACTCGGCCGGGCCGACCGGGCCCTGCTCGTACTGAGGGACGCCCAGGCGGCTGATGGTGCCGCCGTCCAGGACAGCGCCGAGCGCGGTGTCGAGGGCCTGGCGGGTGCCGACGGCCTCGATGACCTTGTCCACGCCGCCGGTCAGCTCGCGGATGCGGGCGATGCCCTCCTCGCCGCGCTCGGCGACGACGTCGGTGGCGCCGAACTCGCGGCCCAGATTGGTGCGGGCTTCGTGGCGGCCGGCGAGCACGATCTGCTCGGCTCCGAGCCGCTTGGCGGCGATCACCGCGCACAGGCCGACCGCGCCGTCGCCGACGACCAGCACCGCATCCCCGCGGCCGACGCCGGCGGTGACGGCGCCGTGATGGCCGGTGGTCATCACGTCGGAGAGCGCCAGCAGCGACGGCAGCAGCGCGGAGTCGGCGGCCACCGGCAGCTTCACCAGGGTGCCGTCCGCGTACGGGACGCGGACGGCTTCGCCCTGCCCGCCGTCGACACCGTCGAAGCCGTAGCGGCCGCCGTTGCGGCACGAGATGTGCAGGCCCTTGACGCAGTAGTCGCAGGTGTTGTCGCTGTAGGTGAACGGCGTGACGACCAGATCACCGGCCTTCAGGCCGGTCACGGCCGCGCCGGTCTCCTCGACGACGCCAAGGAACTCGTGGCCCATGGGGCGGCCGGTGCCGGTGGCGGGCATCGACGCGTAGGGCCACAGGTCGCTGCCGCACACGCACGCGGCCAGCGTGCGCACCACCGCGTCGGTCGGCTGGATGATCTTCGGGTCGGGCCGGTCCTCGACGCGGACGTCGCCGGCTCCGTACATCACTGCTGCACGCATGGGGGGTGTTACTCCAAACGGGGGTCGTGCCGGGCGGTGCGGATGAATCAGCGTTCGAGCATCCGCGCCTGGGCCTCGGTGTGGGTGTCGCCGGCGGCGGGCGGCAGGCTGCTGAGCTTGTTCAGCTGCTCGGCGGTCAGGGTGACCGTGTCGGCGGCGGTGTTCTCCTCGACCCGGGCCACGCGCTTGGTGCCGGGGATCGGGGCGATGTCATCGCCCTGGGCGAGCAGCCAGGCCAGCGCCACCTGCCCGGGCGTGGCGCCGGCCTCGTCGGTCAGGGCCTTGACCTGGTCGGCGAGGGCGAGGTTGCGCTGGAAGTTCTCGCCGGTGAAGCGCGGGTTGTCGCGTCGGAAGTCGTTCTCGTCGAACTGGTCGGTGGAGCGCACGGTGCCGGTCAGAAAGCCGCGGCCGAGGGGGGAAAAAGGCACCAGGCCGATGTTCAGCTCCCGCAAGACGGGCAGCACGCGCTCCTCGATTCCCCGGGTGAAGAGGGAGTACTCGGACTGGACCGCGGTAACGGGCTGGACGGCGTGGGCCCGGCGGATGGTGTCCGGACCGGCCTCGGAGAGCCCGAAGGCCCGCACCTTGCCCTCGTCGATTAGCTCCTTTACGGCGCCGGCGGTCTCCTCGATCGGCGTGTTCGGATCGACGCGGTGCTGGTAGTACAGGTCGATGTGATCGGTGCCCAGCCGCCTGAGGGATCCCTCGACCGCGGTGCGGATGTTGGCAGGGCTGGAGTCCAGGTTCCATGCACCTTCGCCGCCGTGTGAGACCAGGCCGAACTTGGTGGCCAGCACCACCTTGTCCCGGCGCCCCTTCAGCGCCCGCCCGAGCAGTTCCTCGTTGGTGTAGGGGCCGTAGATCTCGGCGGTGTCGATGAGGGTGACGCCCAGCTCCAGCGCCCGGTGCACGGTCCTGATCGACTCCGCGTCATCGGTGCCGGAGCCGGTGTAGCCGTGGGACATGCCCATGGCGCCCAGACCGATCCGGGAAACCTCCAGGTCACGCAGCTTGATGTACCGCATCTCGCCCTCTTCCGATCATGGTGTTACCTGGCCTTTCACTCTCACCCGGCCCTGCAGGTCGTGCCTGTTGGAGCCTGGGCGGCGGCGAAGGGTCCGGCGTCTTCCTCATTCACCTTCGCCCGGATTGCTCCGGTGTGGCAGGGCGGGCTCTTCGGGGTAATGACAGGGCCCCCCTACCGCACGCGAAGCGCGCGCACTGCGGGTGAGACTGGAGTCATGGCATCGACGAGCGCGCACAGCGAGGGCGCCGAGCTGGGCCGCTTCCTGCGCGCCCGCCGCACCCAGACCAATCCCGAACACGTCGGCCTCACCGTCGGCGCCGGCATCCGCCGCACCCCCGGCCTGCGCCGCGAGGAACTGGCCACCCTCGCCGGCATCAGCATCGACTACTACGTGCGCCTGGAACGCGGCAAGGAGACCCGCCCCAGTCCCGCAGTCCTCGACTCCCTCGCCCGCGCCCTGCACATGGACGACCAGGAGCACCAGCACCTGCGTGAGCTCGCCGCACGTGCCGCCCGCTACGCGCCCGAGCCGCCACCGGCCCTGAGCCGCGCCGTGCGCCCCCACCTGAAGCTGCTGCTGGAATCGCTGCGGCCGAACCCGGCCTACGTCATCAGCCGCAGCATGGACATGCTCGCCTGGAACCCCGGCGGCCTCGCCCTGTACGCGGGCCTGGAGGACTGGCCGGCCAAACACCGCAACCTGGCCCGCTACCTCTTCCTCCACCCGGCCGCACGGGATCTCTTCGGCGACTGGGAACGCCAGATCACCGGCTGCGTCGCCCGACTGCGCGCTGTCGCCGGCACCGCCCCCGACGCCCCCGACCTGACCAACCTCGTCGGCGAACTCCTCCTCAAGAGCCCCGACTTCGCCCGGCTGTGGGAACGCTACGAGGTCACCGGCCGCAAGCCCGCGCAAAAGACCTTCCAGCACCCCCGCGTCGGCACCCTCACGCTCACCTCCCAGTCCATGCACCTGGAAGGCACCCCCGGCCAGCGCATCGGCGTCTACACCGCCGAACCCGGCACACCCGACCACGACGCCATGACGCTGCTCGACATCACCGCACCCGTAACCGCGCCCAGCCAGGAAATTCCGCACACGTCACCCTGACCGTTGTTCTCATAAGAGGTCGTTTTATCCCGTTGTTTCATCCCGGAATCTGTGGTTGATGGTGCTTTGAGGGGTCGCGCCAAGAGATGGTGTTCTCGCCGGTGAGGCGGCGGGCCATCAGGTCGGTCATGGCGAGGTGGATCATGGCTTCGGAGCGGGCGGGCAGGGTTTCGTAGTCGCGGGCCAGGCGGCGGTGGAGCATCAGCCAGCCGTAGGTCCGCTCCACGGTCCAGCGTTTGGGCAGCGGGGTGAATCCCCTGGTGCCGGGCGTGCGTTGGACGATTTCCATGTCGATGCCGAGGGTGGCTGCGTGTTCGACGAGATGTTGGCGGTAGCCGCCGTCGACCCAGGTCTTGCGGACGGTGGGATGCTCGGCGGCGACGTGTTCGACGAGGGTCCGGCCGGCGTCGGAGTCCTGCACGCTCGCCGCGGTGACCAGTACTGCCAGCAGCAGTCCGAGGGTGTCGGTGACGATGCTCCGCTTGCGGCCCACGATCTTCTTCCCGGCGTCGATGCCCTGCCCGGCGGCCGGGACGCTGGTGGAGGTCTTCACGCTCTGCGCGTCGATGACACACGCCGAGGGCTGGGCACTGCGGCCTTCCTTCTGTCGCACCAACTCCCGGAGCAGGCCGTTGAGCTGGGCGAACACACCGTCCTTCTGCCACTTGGCGAAGTAGCCGTAGACGGTTTCCCAGGGCGGGAAGTCGTGCGGCAGGTAACGCCACTGCACCCCGGTGCGGTCCACGTACAGGATCGCGTTCATGATCTCGCGCAGCTCGTGCTCGGGCGGCCGCCCGAACGCCAGGGCCCGGCGGCGGCGCTCGGATCGCCAGGCCGCCAGGACCGGCCCGACCAGCTCCCAGCGGGCATCGGACAGGTCACTCGGATACGCACGACGTTCGCTCATGACCTGGATGTACCGCCGGCAGACGAGTGCGCCCAGGCGCACGTTCTGCCTTGTGGAAGCGCGACGCAATCAGACGTCCTGGAATGAAACAGACACGAGCCGCCTCCAGCCCCAGCCGTCACCTCATCCAGCCCTTGAGCCCTACTTGGATCGGCAGCCTCATCAACACCACACCAGCCCACCGCAGAAAACCGGCGATAACAATGCACTACAGGTAAAAACGACCTCTAAGGTCCTCGCACAAACGCAGTTCCAGCTCGACGGCGGCCGCGTCGACCCGGGCCCACTGTTCGTCGGAGAGGTCGGGCAGGAGCGGGCGTAGGTGGTGCAGGGCGAACGCGACGATGCCCGGCGCCACGCTGTGCAGGAGGTGGGCGGCGCTGTGCGCGTCGGGATGGAGCTCGCCCCCGCCCGACAGGGCGTACGCCAGCCTGTACGTGTAGTCCGCCTGCTCGGTGAGGGCGATGTTCGCGGTGGCGCGCACACCCGTGAGCCAGTCGGTGGTGAACAGCAACTGCTCGATCGCGGCACCGGACACCGTGGATTCGGCCGCAGTGGTGATGTTCTCCATGCCCGGTCAACTCCAGGACCGGCAAGGCGGACACGGTTCCGCTCAGGCCACAGCCCAGTGCGGGTTACTCACCGGCGGTGGCAGCCGTGCCCTTCACGGCGAGAATCTCCGAGACCGGGCAGCCCCACGCCGCGCCCGGTCCGGCGGGGCCGTAGAGCGTGAACCCGCACGCCTGGAAGAACGCCTGCCGGTCAGCCGCATCGCCGCCGTCTTGCGGCACCAGTGCCAGGAACGTGTGGCCGGCTTCCTGGGCCCGGCGGGCGATCTCGGCGAGAAGCGCCCGACCTACCCCGCCGCGACGAGCGGCATGAGCGACGGCCATCGTCAAGACGAACGTCTGCTCGCCGGGATGCGCCTCCCGGCCTTCGTCGTGCCCGAAGTCGCAGTGGAGCTGGAACTCAGCGACCCCGACGACAGACCCGCGGAGTTCGGCCACGACGACGTCCAGGCCCTCGGGGTCGTAGAACCTGCCGTCTCCCAGATGGTTCGAGTACAGCAGCTCCTCCACCACCGAGTAATCGGCTTGGACGAGGTCACGGATGAGTGGCATGACCCAAGTGTTCCAGGACCGCGGGGCGGAGGCACCGTCTACGGGCTCCGCGGTCTACGAGCGCTTTGCCTGCTGGCCCATGGTGTCGACTCTGGCAGAGGTGCAGAGCACTACGCTCCTTCCATGTGGAGTGAGTCGAACAACTATGGCTTCGAGAACGAGCTGGACTACCTGCGGTCGATCAAGAAGGACGACAGCTATACGTTCACGTACCCGTTCGAGTACATCGCTAAGACCTACGGGAACGACAATTACGACATCGGCATAGCGGACATGGTGGTCCGGGTCCAGTGGAACGACGCGGAGGCCGGTTACACGGTGGCCTACGACGTCCCCGAGATGGACAAGATCGACCCCGCTGAGGGGAACGGCGATGCAGCGAGCTTCTACGAGAGCGACGTTTACTGGAGGCTCGTGAGCGACCTTGACGGCATGGGGATCAGCTCCGAGCTTCGTGCAATCTAGGCACGGTTGGCTTGCCGTTCCCCGGCCTCCAAAGGTCCGGGGAACGGTCACGGTGCGGGAGCAGGGTCAGTAGTCGTCGCGTTCGGTGTTCGGTCCGTACCGCTCGATGAGGTCGCAGGTACAGGTCCCGCCTTGGTACAGCTCCGTGTCGCACTCTTCGTGATGCTTCCGCACCGGCCGCTTCGCCGGGGCCGCCGACCGCGGGGCTGCCGACCGCGGGGTGGGCGGCTGCGGGACGGCCTCGGCGGCCGACACCGCGCCCGCCCACTGCACGCCCAGCGCGGCGAGGGCGGCGAGCTGCTCCGCGGTGAGCTTGTCCCGGTGGCTCTTGGTGTTCGAGAGCCACACGCCCAGCTTCACAGTCACCGGCTCCGCCTCGCCGTCGACCGTGATCTCCACGACCGTGCTGCGCGGGGCGGGCCGCTGCCCTTCCTTCTCCACCCACTGCGTCAGGGCGGCCAGGCCCCGCTGGAACGCCGCCTCCGCCTTGCCCCCGGCCTTGCGCGCGCCCTTGAGAGCGGCCAGCGCCGGAGTGAGCCCCGCCGGGGCGGGAGAGGGTGCCTCAAAGGGCTGCACGCCCAGCTTGGAGAGCCGCTCCTGCTGTTCGGGTGACAGCAGCTTCCAGGTGGCCGGCTGTTTCTGCCGCTGGAGCCATCGCCCGATGTCGTCGCTGTCCATCAGCACGCCGGGTGCGATGTCGGGCAGGTGGCCGTCGGCGTCGACCAGGTCGGCGAGGACGCGGTAATGGCGTTGCCAGTCCAGGGGCCAGGGGCAGTTCCAGTCCGGATCGATCGCCGCCAGCTGCTCCGCGCGCACCCGGGCCCGCTCCGGGTCCTTGCCCAGGCCGGCTTTCCGGCGGGGGTTGGCGATGTGTTGCCCGACCGGCACGGGGCCGTCGCCGGCCGGGTTGGTCCACACGATGTCCTGCCGGGGGGCGAGGTGTCCGGTGACGCGCCGGTACGAGCGGAGCGCGGCGAGCTTGGCTTCCCACGCTTCCTCGCCGGACTCCCACACCATCCCGGCCTCGGGGGCGTCGAGCAGCTCCTTGCGGTGGGGATCGAGTTCGCCGGCGCGCAGTGTCTTGCGCTGCTGGTGCACCCACCTGCCCAGCGGAAACGCCTTGGTCGCCCCGACCTCGGCCTCGGTGTCGTAGGGGACGGCATACAGGCCGGTAATTCTGTTCTCCCTGCGCCAGCGCAGCAGCGCCTGGTAGCCCTCGAGCCAGACCAGGGACTCCGGCCGGTAGACCCGGGTACGCAGGAATGCGGCGATGGTGGCCGCGTCCCTGGGCGTGGAGAAGCGCAACAGGGCCGACTCGGCTGCCGTGTCGGCGCCGTCGTCGTGCTCCTGGCCCTCGCCCACCTCGCCGCCGGCCCCGACGATCCGCCCCTCCTCGTCACGCCGGACGTGCACCTTGCGCTGACCGCTGGTGAGGGCGCGGGAGGCGAGCTGCTCGACCAGGCGCTCATCATGCGAGCGCAGGCCCTGCAGAACAGCTACGAGGGGACGGAAGCTGGCGGAGGCGACCATGTCGGTCGGGTCCTCGCCGGGCTCCAGGAAGGCGGACACGATGATGCGGGCGATCTTCGTGCTGCCGTCCTTGTTGGGCCGCAGCGCGCGGCCGATGTTCTGCACGATCTCGACCTGGGAGCCGCGGGTGTCCGCGAAGCAGACCGCTTCCACGCCCCGCTCGCCGGTGATGTCGACGCCTTTGCCGAGTACACGGCAGCTGGCGAGGAACGCCCGGTGCACCCGGCGCCCGGCCGCGTCGACCCCGTTGGCGAACTGCCTCAGCACCTCGCGGCGCTCGGCGACGAGGTGGT
Source organism: Streptomyces sp. NPDC085946 (assembly GCF_044540485.1). Classification (NCBI taxonomy): domain Bacteria; kingdom Bacillati; phylum Actinomycetota; class Actinomycetes; order Kitasatosporales; family Streptomycetaceae; genus Streptomyces; species Streptomyces sp. NPDC085946. The sequence continues at coordinate 13,002 of NZ_JBITSF010000053.1, forward strand.
CGCCGCCCAGCCACGCCGACCACACCCGCTCCGGCGGGACGTGGCGGCCGGCCTCCAGCTCGTAGAAGGTCGCGTCGATCGACGACACGGGAAGCTTCCCTGCGAACACCGCCGCTTCCTCTGCCTCCTGGTGAGACGTCATCATGGTGCGCAGGTTGTGCGCGGCGGCGTGCTCCAGGAGCGCAGTCTGCAGCAGAGCCAGGCGTCGGCCCCGCCGCGCTTCCTCTGATTCCCCGTGGGCGGGGGGCCGTGGATCTCCAGCACGTCGATCTAAAAGATGAGCTGTCCTTCGGCGGTGACGAGGGCTCGCCCCCTGCGGTTGGCGTGCCGCTGGTAGAAGGTGAGCTCGGTATCGGCGGGGAGCAGGTCGGCCTGCATCAGGCGCTTTTCGTTTCGGCGGTGGAGTGATGCGCTGAGAGGAAAGAGCGGGTGGTGTCGCGGAGCCGGCGGGCGTGGGTGATGGCTTCATCGAGTGTCACCGTGATGACCAAGACGGTGTCCAGGCCCAGGATGCCCAGTCGCCGCCGCAGGTGCTCGTCCGGCACGGCCATGATCAATGCGCCGCCGGCATCCTCGAGACGCTGCCGGAAAGCCAGCAGGGCCGTGATGCCGCTGGAGTCCATGTAGGTGACCGGTGAGCTGTCCAGGACGAGGTAGCGGCAGCCGTCGGACAGCAGGCGCTCACCCGCAGCGCGGACGTCGGCACTGGTGAAGAAATCGACGTCGTGCGGAAGCGCGGCTACCACCAGGTCCTCACTGCGGTCGATCAGCTGCAGCACGACCTGCTCCCCTTCATCTTCCAGCGCACCACGACCGCTCTCGGCCGCACAGGTATCTGTCAGGCTTATCGGCGTATGGCGGACGCCGGGGGGCGGATCGTGCTTATCCTCGGCAAGAGCCCGTCAACCGGTCATACCCGAACAGGGTGCCGGCCCCTCGTCTCCGACTGTTCACCGAAGGCTTTCATGCCAGCCCATCACGGGGCGTTACATCGTCCGCTGCCCTCTGGGCAGACCACGGCCACCGAGGACATCAGCGTGGTCACCCTGCACGGCGACATCGACCACCACAACAGCGATCACCTCGCCCGTACCCTGCTCTTCCCCCACGGCGCGGCCACAGCCCGCACCGTAATCAACCTCAGCGCCGTCACCTTCATCGACTCCAGCGCCATCAACGCCCTGATCACCGCCCACCACGCCGCCCACCGGTCAGGCGGCTGGCTGCGCCTGGCCGGACCTGCCGCATCCGTCCTGCACGTCATCCGGATCGTCGGCCTGGACACCATCGTCCCCTGCTACCCCACCCTCCACCACGCTCTGGCCGCCTGACCGCAAACCCCACGCGCCCCACCCTGAGAGCGCCTCCCGGAAAGATCGTTCAGCCAGGCCCGGGTGAAGCGGACTCTGCGCTGGCGGCCTGGGTCAGGCCGGGACTGTAAGAAAAGGGAAAGGGGGGGCGGGCGGCTGCGGCCGGCGGCGCGCTGTGTCTGGATTGCGAGCAGGCCAAGGGCTGCGCGCTTGACCGCTGGGCGGGCCCGGTGTCTGGGATGGCCGGCCGCGGGCGGGTCAGGGGGTGAGGGCGTGGCGGAGGGTGTCGCGGCAGTCGATGACTTCGTCGACGCCGACGAGTTGCAGGACGTGTTGGACGGAGTCGGTGAGTCCGGCGAGGCGGAGCCAGCCGCCGGCTTGGGTGATGTTCTGGTGGGCGGCGATGAGGATGTTGATGCCGCTGGAGTCCAGGAAGGTGACCTGGCGCATGTCGATCACGATGCGGGGCCGGACGGTACCGGTGATGTCCAGGGCGTCGCGCAGCCGGTCACCGGTGTGGTGGTCGATCTCCCCGGCCACGGTCACCACCCGGATGCCGTCTGTGACGGTGGCCGCGACCGCCAGCCCGCCGACTGGTCCGGCTTGCCCGGTGTCTGGTATTCGTCCCTCGCCCATTCGGTGATACTTGCACACCAAGACCTTCGGCCCGAAGTGCTGCCCTGCACATTCGGGCGGTGCTGCTGTGCCGGCAGGGGAGCCGGCGCAGCAGAGTAGAGCGTGTACCGCGCAGGCGCGGGTACGCGCGGGGGTGTGAACGGGGTAGCGAAAGCGGGCCGTGATGGAACCAGTCCCGGTGAATGAGGACGGCACCGCACCAAAGAGGCAGACCATACAGACCACGGTCGCCCTGGAAGGCGACGGCACGGACATCGCCCACGCCCGCCACCTGGCAGCGCAATTTCTCACCCGCGTCCAGGCCGAACAGGGCCTGCCCGTCTCGCAGCGCGCCCTGGACGTGACCCAGCTGGTGGTCAGCGAGCTGGTCACCAACGCCCGCAAGTACGCGCCCGGCCCGGTGCTGCTGGACCTGCGGATCGCCGGCGGCCTGGTGGAGGTGGCGGTGTGGGACTCCGACCCGGTACTGCCGATCGCCCGGGGAGCGGACGCCGGCCGGGTCGGCCAGCACGGCCTGGAGATCGTGACGGCCGTCGCGCAGGGGTTCGAGGTGCAGCGGGAGCCGGTCGGCAAGCGCATCACCGCCCGCATCGCCCTCTTGGACGACCCCGGCGGCGCCGTCGCCGGACACCGGCCCCTGTGACGCGG
>NZ_JBITSF010000054.1:0-13809 GCF_044540485.1 Streptomyces sp. NPDC085946
ACCCGCTGGAACAACTCCCACAACCCGTCCGGGACCAACCGCTCCACGATCGTCATGCCTCAAGATTACGAACCCAAATGAGACGATGTCTTAGCAGAGACGTGCATGATGCCGTTGGCGTCGATGTCGAAGGAGACCTCGATCTGCGGCACCCCGCGCGGCGCCGGAGGGATGCCGGTCAGCTCGAACATGCCGAGCTTCTTGTTGTACGCCGCGATCTCCCGCTCGCCCTGGTACACCTGGATCGTCACCGACGGCTGGCTGTCTTCGGCGGTGGTGAAGATCTCCGAGCGCTTGGTCGGGATGGTGGTATTGCGCTCGATGAGCTTGGTCATGATGCCGCCCTTGGTCTCGATGCCCAGGGACAGCGGGGTGACGTCGAGCAGCAGGACGTCCTTGACCTCGCCCTTGATCACGCCGGCCTGCAGCGAGGCGCCAACGGCCACAACCTCGTCGGGGTTGACGCCCTTGTGCGGGTCCTTGCCGGTCAGTTCCTTCACCAGCCCGGTCACGGCCGGCATCCGGGTGGAGCCGCCGACCAGGACCACGTGATCGATGTCGGAAACCTTGATCCCAGCATCCTTGATCGCGTTGTGGAACGGACTCTTGCACCGCTCCAGCAGATCAGCTGTCAGCTGCTCGAACTGCGCACGGGTCAGCTTCTCGTCCAGGTGTAGGGGGCCTTCGGCGGAGGCGGTGATGTAGGGCAGGTTGATCGAGGTCTCCGACGAGCTGGACAGTTCGATCTTCGCCTTCTCCGCCGCCTCGCGCAGCCGTTGTACAGCCATCTTGTCCTTGGACAGATCCACACCGTAGTGGTTCTTGAACTGGGTCACCAGGTGGTCGACGATCCGCTGGTCCCAGTCGTCGCCGCCCAGGTGGGTGTCGCCGTTGGTGGCCTTCACCTCGATGACGCCCTCGCCCATCTCCAGCAGCGACACGTCGAAGGTGCCGCCGCCCAGGTCGAAGACGAGGACCGTCTGGTCGTTCTCCTTGTCCAGCCCGTACGCCAGGGCCGCGGCCGTGGGCTCGTTGATGATCCGCAGCACCTTCAGGCCGGCGATCTCCCCGGCCTCCTTGGTCGCCTGCCGCTGGGCGTCGTCGAAGTAGGCGGGCACCGTGATCACCGCGTCGGTGACGTCCTCGCCGAGGTACGCCTCCGCGTCCCGCTTCAGCTTCTGCAGCACCCGGGCGGAGATCTCCTGCGCGGTGTACCGCTTGCCGTCGATGTCACCGTGCTCGGGAAAGCGCCAGGCGTGGTCTCCCATATGTCGCTTGACCGAGCGCGCGGTGCGATCCACGTTCGTGACGGCCTGCCGCTTGGCGACCTCGCCGACCAGCACCTCGCCGTTCTTGGAGAACGCCACCACCGACGGTGTCGTACGCGCACCCTCCGTGTTAGTGATGACAGTGGGTTCGCCGCCCTCCAGGACGGAGACCACTGAGTTCGTCGTCCCAAGGTCGATACCTACCGCACGCGCCATCTGTTTGTCCCTCCTCCCCGGTACGGTGCTTCGGCCCTTTTGGGTGCTCACTCCAGTACCGGCTCCTAGCGGACGGGACCAGCCCGCGGAGGTGGCTCGGGGCGTGCGATCCCAAATGCGTACCGCCGTATGAGCCGGACAGGTGGGACGGAACCGCAGCCACGGTCGTGCGCCGGTTCGTCCCTGCGCTGGTGGACTTAGTTGTACGCCGCATGCTGGACCGGATCTCGCAGCGTCTCGTAGGCCGCCCGTACCTCACCGAACCGTGCGGCGGTCATGGCGCGAACGTCGTTGTCGGAATACAGCTCGCGTACCCGGGCGCGGGAAGCCGAGGTGATGGCCCCTCGTTGCGGAGGGCTCACACCCAGCACCGTGTATAAGCCTGCTCCCTGGCCCCGCCTGTCTACCTCCTCACCTATCGTGAGCTGCGGATCCACTCCTGCGATGCCTGTAGTTCTGAAATAAAACTTGAGTCGCCCTTTGTCAAGAATAAAGAGTGTCGTGATGATGGAGTAATCCAGAGGCAGGAGCCAGGATTCATCGATAGGTAAGAGAAGGGCTGAGCAGGCGAAAACTGAAGAGGGAGCGCGGAACCTGGCACTGCTTCCTCACGTGAGATCCGTCCGTCTACCCTTCCACTGAGGCGCCCCTCGCAACGGCCCGAACCGTACCTGTTCATCGGACAGGAGGTGCTGTGCAATGATCACCGAACTTGCCGTCGAACGTGCCGAGTTCACCTGCGGCTCGTGCTGGCACCGCTGGAGCGTCGACTACGACGTGCAGCGCTACCGGGACGACAGCGGTGACGAGTGGGAATACTTCTACCGTGACAACACTCCGGTTGACTCTCCGTACACGCCGCAGGGTGCGCCGCCGTGCGAGCATTGCGGCCGACGCTGGGTCGGGCGCCTGGTAGCGCGCCGCCCCGTGCCGTTGTCGGGCGATATCGAGGCACCCCGCAGCCGGATCCCGGCCGGAGGCGGCCATCGTCCCGAGCGGCACTTTGCGCCGATGCTGCACGCTGCCGGTCACCTGCAACCTGAGTCCAGGGCGCAAGCCTCCCGGCCGTCCCGGTGATGCGCTCCTTGCTATGCGCCGACGCATCGCTGGTATACACCGCAGGACGGCCACGGTGCGGGACGGCATGCCGCCGTCCCGCACCACCGCGCCGACGGCTGGTTCGTCGAGCCTGATCGGCTCTGCAAATGTGAGCTGCGGCATTGCGGGACAAAGCGGCAGCCTCCACGATGAGCTGAGCCAGGAACGTCAAGGAAAGCAGCTCCCCATGGGCGATCATGTGCACGTGCGACTCAGCCAGGGGCTGAGCGTGTCCGAGAGTGGGGAACTGATCGAGCATTCCCGCTGCCGTTGCGGGGCAACCTTCACCAAGGTGTTCGACACCGATGGAGAGGAGCCGGAACAACCGTTCCGGTCCTGATGCGGGCCCGGCACTGCGCAGACACTGCCTTTCGAATCCAGCTTTTCGCGCCTGTGCGCGGCCGTGATGCCGGGTGCCTTTACCGCCAGTTCGCAGGTTTCCTCCGGTGGCAGGTCGTCAATGTTCCACCTGCCTCGCATGGCGCTGAGCAGGTATCGGCCCAGCGGCGAAGAAGCGAGCGAAGAGATCGTCGAACTCCTCAAAGGGTGAGCGCCCGGCCTCAATTGGATGTCGTTCCCTCATCCGATCGCTCTATCTCTGATATACCACACCTCGGGAAAGTTGACATCTATTGACTCAACTTTTTTCGGTGTTCTGAACAGTGATCTGCCGCAGCCAGGTGGCGTCAGCTTTCGGGTCACGCGTAGACAGGGCCAGGCGGGCATACGGGGCGTCGCGACCGAGGGCCGACACCACCAGCACTGGACCTCGCGCGTGCAGAGCGACGAAGTCCCGGCCGGAGGTGTGCTCGATCTCGCCCACGCACCAGCGTCCCGGGCTGAAGCGGTAGCGGCGCCCCGGGCACGGGCGCACCGCTCGCCACCAATACGGCTCCACCCAAATCCCGTCTATGAACCTCAGCGGCAGCCGCATGGTGCGGCATCGTGCCGAGAGCGCCCACCGCCAGGGCAGGCGCACTACCAGATCCCTGTCCCCAATGCGCAGCCGCGCCGCGTTGCTCACCTGCTTTCCTCCTTGTCCCGGGCATACCGCAGGATGCCGGAGTGCCCACTGCGGTGCGCTGCCGAGTGGACGAGGACTGTAGTCAGTGGACCGGCCGGGCACTGGGCGTCGGCCGCCACCGGGACCGTGAGCCGTACTCGTGGAGGCCGTGCTCGCTGTGCATGCGGTACTCCCGCCAGGCCGCGGCCAGCCAGGTGCCGCCCGTGATCAGGGCGTGCACGCCCTGGGCCACTGCGATGGCTACTGCATCGGCATCAGGACGCAGTCACAGCAGCACACCCGCCGACCATCGAAGCCGCGGCGGAGGCCCGCCACCACCACGCATAGGGCAGTTCATGCCCCATCCTCGGGCAACCCACAGCTCCGCACAGCCCTTGCCAAGGGCAAGACGCCGGCTACGAGCACCAAGGCCAACGCGGTCAGGACCGGCTACAAGCCTGTCACCGAACCGATCGCGGCGCCCAGGACGCCAGCGCCCGCACAGGCCAATGCGCGCCGGCGCTCATGCCGGTGACGCCACGCCGTCTCCATGGACACGGCACCGCCCACCAGCGCATACGCGCCGAACATCAAGGCCAGGGCCGACATGGTCAGCTGCAGTCAAACCAGCGCGATCGGACCGAACACGACCGCAGCAACGCCACAGACCCCCAGCAGCCGGGCGGTCTTCCTGCTGTCTGCCACCAGCGGCCCCCTTTCGCTCTGCGCGACCGTCGTTCACTGAACGTAATAAAGAATTGAGTCAGGCGGCATCAATTTCATCCAGCCCATGCTTGTCAAGCGACCTGTAGCGAGCTATACGAAGAAGGCGCCAAGCGTCATGACCATGACTGACTACCGGCGCCGACAGTAAGAGAGAAATATAGGAGTACTCGTGCCTACCGGCGTTTCCAGTGATGTCGATCGGCTCACGCACCTCCATGCCGCCGCCCCCTGCAGCGCCCTCGTCCCGGCAGACGCCTGGCGTGAGACCAAAGCTCTTCACATCCAGTTCGACCTGCTGTGCATAGACCAGTCCAGCATTGACCTGACCCCAGGGCGCGGCGCCCCACCTTCATCGCCCGACCTCCCTTCCCGATCCCTGCCAAGACCCGGCCTGTACTCAACGAACGCCCCACCGGCCGGTTCGCCCACTGCTTAGCCCCGGCCGGCACCTTGGAGATCAAAGCCGCCGAGACGGCTTACAACAACGGTGTCTTCACCCTGCCATCCCGCTGGCCGCATACGCCGAATCCCGCAAGATCACCATCTCCGGTGGCACCCCCGAGCAGCTCACGGTCTGAGAGTTAGAAGGAGGTGTACTCATGAGCGCCTTGTTGTGGCTGCTCATCCCGTTCCTCACCGGCATCGCCGCCACTGTCTGGGCCTGGATCGCCGGACGCCGCAACCCCAGCCCGCCCGACCACGACACATGGGAAGACCTCGACCACTACCAGCAGATGAGGACCGCCCTGGACACCAACGAACACTGCAAGGCGGCATGAGCAGAGCGTGCCACCACCGAACGCCCTCACGGCCCGTGCACTGGACTGGACAGGGATCCAGGGCCCGTCACAGCAGCAGCGCACCTGACCCTCAGCACTGGAAAAGGGTCTTGCTCGAGATGGCTGTCCCTGCCGATTCGGCTGACGTGACGCGGTGTGCACCATACGGCGGATGGCGGCCGCGAGTGCCCTGGTGGCGACGCTGGGCGCACCAGGTGCTGCCGCGCCGCGGTACCGCAGCCGCTGCTGATGCCACGGCGGTGACTGGCACATGGCCAACGCGATGGCGCTGGAAGTGCTCAAGCAGGCCGCAAACAGCCCGTGAAGTCCACGGACATGATGCGGCTCCCGGCGGCTCACGCCGCCACCGGCAGACCGATGCACTGGCCACCCTGTTCGACACAGCGGACATGATTTCGCCCGACAGTGAAGGGCGCCACACCAACGGCCAGCACCGGACCCAGGTCATGCTGGATACAGGGGTACACCGCACCCTCGTTCTGCGCATCCAGGCATAGCCGCCCCATACCTCGCCCGGACGCTGTCATGCGCAGTCACTGCTGGCACCCTCGCCAGCCAATGCGCCACCCGGCCAGCCGAAGAGTGGCCAGAGCGCCTTTTTGCTCTGCGCAATCGCGGGGACGACGCTTGCGCCCACGGAACGCCACGGCCGAAGAACGGGCGCACGCCTATCGGGCGGCACGCGGTGGGACGGACTCGGGCTCCCGTCCAGCAGCTCCGACTTGCCGGACGGGAGCGGCACGGGGCCCTCCGGGATTCCTTGAGCACGAGGGGAACCCGCACGCCTTCCAGACGGGAAGGTGTGACGCCACGGCGTCCCTTCCATGGTGCCCGTGCTCGAGCAACGGCTGTGCAATTGCAGGAATGGTGACCAGAAGCGAACTTCTATGGGCAATTTTGACCGCAACAGGGCAAGGGTTGGCGTTCTGATGTTCGGAGTGAGGCCCATCGAACGTATTTGTTCCGTGACTCCATGATCACGTTGAGTACCGATGGTGATGCCCACCATGCTGTGGATCCCCTCCTTCCCCGACGCTTGAGCACCGCCGAGGAAGGAGGCCTTCCAGACCCCTCAACCTGACTCAGGGAAGGTGAAATGCCCAGTAGAAAGGTGTGGGCCATCGCCGTACTGGCGGTAGTCCTCGCGTGGAGCACGGTGATGACCGCGCTGGGACACCTCGCCGCAGTTGTGACGCTGCTGCCATCGCTCGGACTGCTTGTGCAGCAGCTCACCGCCGCCGCCCACGGTTCCAGCAGCGCGCCTGCCCGTGCCCCGGCACCGGAACCGGCCGGGCACGAGGAGCCGCAGCGATGACTTCCTCGCCATCATCAAATCCGCAGGACGATCCGCCCACTGCCGACGCCGCCCCGGACGCACCGTTCTCCGTGGTGCCCGCCACGTTCGGACCCGGTCGGCGGGGCCGCCGCGCGGAGCCGATGTCCGAGAACATCGGCCCCAGTCACCAAGCTCTGCTGGAGCGCCTGCGCCACCAGATATCCGCTCACGGAGTCACCCTCGACGAGCTGGCCCGGCGCACCGGCTTCTCCAAGACCCGGATTTCCGCTCTCCTGCGTGGCATCGAGTACTACCCAAGCTGGGAGATCACTTACAGCGTGGTCCACGCCCTGGGCCTGCCGCCCTGGCCTCTGTGCCGCCTGTGGGCCGCAGGCGCTTACGAGGCCGCCAAGTCCACCACGTGGATCACACAACGCATCCAGGCCGTCCGGCCGCTGGGCCCCGAGGAGCGGCCCGTGGAACACTGCGGCTTCATCGAAAAGATGGAGCACTACTACATCTCCTACGCCCGGGCGCTGCTGCACATCGAGCGGCCCGAGCGGATCGTCGACGAGGCGCTCGACATCCTCTGGGCGGGCTGGGACGAGGCAGAAGCGGCCGCAGGTCCCAACCTTCCCCGCTACGCGTGGCGCCTCCTGCGCTCACGGGTGCTGCTACGTGTCAGACGCCATCCGGACGGACGCCCCGATCTGCGACCTGCCGCGTTCATGACAATCGCGCAGAGTCAAATTGAGGACCCGGTGGCCCGGTTCGTAGAGATCAGCGAAGTCGCCGAGTTCTTCGACGCCATCAGCCACCTGCCTCAGGACCAGTTCGACGTAGTCGTCCTGCGCTACCTGTGCGAGTTCACCCCCGACGAGGTCCAGGAGGCCACCGGTCTGTCCCCGGCCCACGTCCACACCCTCGACCACCACGCACGAGGAGCCCTGGAACTGCTCCACCAACGTCCCACAGCCCGGGAGTGATCACCCCGACATGACTGCCATCGACGACCTCCTCGCCCGCGCGGCCCTGCTGAAGAACCCCCGCATCCCCGGGGACACGGTTCCCTATCTCCGCACCTGCTCCGACCTTCCTCTCCCGCCTGCCGGCAACGCCGCAGTTCTCGCCGGCGACGTCCTCGCCGACAACACCGCCGCGCACCATCTGCGCTCCTTGTGCGAAGTTGCCGTCACCCACACCAGCGCACCTCAGATCACCGACTTCATCACCGAACAACTCCCCACCCCCGAAGGCGCCTGGATCCTGGGCTGCCTGCTGCACCTCGCTGGTGTCGAGGAAGGAGCACGCTACTGGTGGCAGTATGCCGCTGGCGCCGGCGACCGCGGCGCCAGCTACTGCCTGTCTCTCCACCACCGGGCACGAGGCGACGACCACGCCGCCGACTTCTGGCTCGATCAGGCTGGCGACGACACCGACACAGACGAAGCGTGCGAGACCAGCACTGCCACCGTCCTGCGCATCGTTGCGCAGATGACTGCCAGCAGCGACCGCACCTACAGCGACACCACCCTTGCCATCATGTCCTACACCACCGCGGCCGTCACCGACGGCTACCGCCGCCACCCCGACATCGAAATCCCCGCACCCGGCCCCTACTTCGCCGAAATCCTGCAAGTCATCCTCGCCACGATCACCGACCCGCACGACGACTGCCCGGGCCCCCCTCCAGGCCCTCTGCCTGCCCGCCCGCTCGAAGATGACGACACGACCACCCGCCGCACCGACACACCGGAACCGGACCACGTCCTGGTCCAGCTCGCAGCGCCAGATGCCGAGTGCGCCTCCGCCTTCCACGCGGCCGTCGCCCACGCCTGGAGGAAGATTCCCCCGGAGCAGCCCCCAAAGCCGGGCCAGAGGGAAGTTCTCATGCGCTTCCTCCTCGACCGCCGCCACCTGCACACTCCTGGCCTCGCCCGCGCACGCGACGCTACAGAGCAGAGCCCTCTACGGTTCGCGCCATGACGATAGTGATCTTGATGTATGGCCCGGCCCACGGACGGGTGCTCACCCCCCAAGCGACAGATGAGGAGGTACTGCAGGAGGCCGGGCGGAGCTGCCAGCTGACTGACGACGCGGGCGCGTATATGGACTGACCCGAGTACCGGGCGATGGCGAGCCGTCTCAGGAAACGTCCCACCACCGCCCGAACACGCCGCGCTCCTGGGTATTGACATGGAAATCGTCCAGTACGCCCCAGGGCCAGCACTTCACCCCGCTGCTCAAACGCTGGACAGTGGAGCAGGTCTACGGATGGCTGATGCTCCGCCGCCGCCCGGCCCGCGACGACAAGGCCCTGTCCGCATGCTCCGACGCCATGATCCACCTCGCCACGGCCGGCCTGATGACCCGCCGCTTCACCGACGAGCACACCATCTCCTGAAACGATCTCGCAAAGCTTCACTAACCGCGTTTCTCGGGATAACAAAGCTCTCTAAGGCATCGTTGGAACCGGTTAGGGAGCGAAGGGCCGGCTGGGGCAGCGCCGTGGGGGAGCGGAATGAGCCGCTGCCGCAACCGGCCTGTGTTTTGTGTGTCCGCTAACTGTGCTCGCAGTCGCCAAACCACTCCTGCCGGTGAACCTGCTTGCAGCTACCACGAGGGCGCAGGTATCGACGACCGCGAAGCTGTCCGGGATGATCCGTGACGGGGGTGTGGTAGCCGCTTTCATCAGTTCATGCCGCCTGGCATTTTCGGCGGCGGGCGGGGTTGGAGCACCCCCTGAGCGGAGGCGGCCGCCACCGTGGCCATGGGGTGTTCTTCTGTCCTTGATCATCTGGTGGGAGAATCGTGTCATGGACTGGCGGTCTGGCGCGGTGGTGCACGTATATGCGCAACTTGGCGTCTTTGTCGTCGCCGTCGCGGGGGAGATGGACGGTGACGAGAAAGACCTACTGACGGCGGCGTGGGACGAGGCCGCCGTCAGCAAGGCGGCCACAACGGTGGTGGATCTTTCCAAGGTCACCTTCGCCGACAGTGCTCTGCTCAATAGCCTGCTGGATGCCGCGCGCCGGCACCGTCTGAAGGGCAGCTCCCTGGTCCTGGCGGGACCCCTGCCCCATGTGATCGAACGCATGTTTGCCATCACCGGCGTCATGGAGCATTTCACCTTCGCGGACTCGCTGGACCAAGCGCTGGAGCGGCACCGGATCCGCTGACGCACTCGCCCCTCCACCCCGGCCCCGCACGGGGTGACTGCCCGCAACCGAGTTCGTTGCCCAGGGCATCTATTATTGGGCTATGACCGGTGAAGATGCTGTGGGCAGACTGTTTGCCGAGGTGTGCGGCACGCTGGCCCGTGCCGGCTTTGACGTTGCCGCGGCCGGCCGGGAGGATGCGCCCGGCCTGTGGGTCCGGAAGGGAAATGACGCGGTGGGGGTGAGCTGGGCGCCGTCCACCGAGGACCCGCTGGGGCAGAAGGCGGCGGAGTCTGAAGGGGTCCGCGCGGCACTGCGGCAGGCTTTGCTGGAAATCCTCACCCAGGCCGGTTACACGGTTCAACTCGACCGCGCAGCCGGAGAAGTACGCGTCCTTCCTCCCCACGGCGACCTGTTCCCAGCCTCAGGATGAGGCATGATGAAGAGCGACGACAGCCTTCACGGTGTCCATGATCCGGTTGGCGCTGCAGTGGATTTTTCTGAGAAGGCGCCGGCCCTTCAGGGCGGCCATGGGTTGCTCACCGAAGCAGCGGATCTTGGTGTGGGAGCTGTTGTGCCGCCGTTTTCATCGTCTGAGCCGCCGGCCGCGGAACGGGATCCCAGGAGCGGGCCGTGCTCGGTGGGTCAGGCGGGTTCTGCTTCGGCTGAATGGTGCCGGCTGGGGTGGTAGGCGGTATCGCACAGCTGACGGGCCTGAGCGACGGCTTCCTGAAGGGTTGCTGTGATGATCATGACCGAGTCCAGGCCGAGGATGCCCATGCGCCACCGCAGGTGATCGTCGGGTACGGCCAGGAGCAAGGCGCCTTCCGTCTTCTCGAGGCGACGCCACAGCGTCAGCAGGGCGGCGATGCCGCTGGAGTCCATGTAGGTGACGGGGCTGGTGTCCAGGACGAGGTAGCGGCAGCCGCCATCCAGCAGCCGCTCACCCGCGGCGCGGACGTCTGCACTCGTGTACAGATCGACGTCTTCCGGAAGAGCGCCAATCGTCAGATCTTCACGGCTGTCGATGAGCTCGAGCATGCTCTGCTCCTCCATTCCCTCGCATCGGACTGTCTCACCTCGGCTGCGGTGTTGGAGGTTACCGGACTCCTGTCTCGCACATACCCGCCAAGCCGGTCAGGCACCTCACGCGCCCGTAGGATGCGGATGCAGTTCTCGATACCGGCAAAAAGGTATTTAAGGACGAACGGCAGTCAGAGGGGAAGCGGACAACGGCGCCGTCATTCCTCCTGTGGTGGCTCCAGCCCGGCTTGCTGGCGCCGGGCTGGGGCGTCTACACGTACCGGTGGAGGCGGATACCGGTGCCAAATCCGGCGCCCTGGCATGCCTTGTCCGTCCAGCATTTGTGTTCTGTCTCCCCGAGAGCGTCGATGATCTCGTGTGCACGGACCGCGATGAGGTCGTGCGTGGCACCGGACGGGGCGGGTGAGGCCCGCAGCAGTTGTCAGACCGGGTGTGCGAGGGTGAGGGTTCCTCCCGTGCCGCTTGTGTTTCCCGGAAGGGTAAGGGCGTGCGCGGTGATCTTCCCCTGCCTTCGGCCGGAAGACTCCCCGGTGGATCGGCGGCGGAGTGCTGTCCAGGATCACCAGGGCCTTCGTCGGTGCTGTCTTCCTCGCCTCGGTCGGGCTCGGCGCGGGGACGGTGAGCACTTCAGCGGCCTCGCCGATGTAGCGATGGACGGTCGGGACGCCGATGCCGGATCCGGCGGCAAGCGGGACGGAGGTATCGCCGCACTGGAGATGGGCCGGGCGGCAGGGTCCGCCGCCCGGCCACCGGCCTCTCACCGCCGGCCTCCCGTTGCCGGGCGACAAGTTGCCCGGTCAGGTACCGCAAGGTGCGACTGGGCAGATCCATGAATGACGGGCAGACGAGCACGAAAGCTTCTGCCGTACGGGGGGCTGGTCGACAACCGTCCACCAGGAGTTTCGTCACCTCGTACGCCTCCTGCCGCCTACACTCAGAGGTCGTTTTCGCCCGATGTTTCATCCCAGAATCGGCTGTTTGATCTGTGGTGTCGGGTCGCACCAGGAGATGAGGTTCTCGCCGGTGAGGCGGCGTGCCACCAGGCCGGACATGGCAAGGTAGATCATGGTTTCAGAGCGGGCCGGGAGGGGCGGGGGCGTGACCGCTCGGGATGAGACAGACGGGCCGCCCCCGTCGGCTGGTGGAGCGGCGAGCGGAGGGAGGCGACACGCGCTGGCGTAGGTTACCGCCAGGTGTGGCCGAAGCATATGTTGCTGAGCCAGCTGGTTGCCCCAGACACTCCACCTTTGACCACCAAGCCGGACTGAAGGCGGGCCGCTTTGGGCGACGAGCTTGCGAGTCGCCCGGCGACCGTCGGTGGCCGGGCGGAATAACGGGGACACGGTCCGCACGCCCAGTGTCCTCGAGGTTCCCCGTGACAGGTTCACGCGGCGGCGTCCCGTCACGCTTGAGGAGCTCGCTGGCCCGGCCCATGGCACCGTTGGCCTTTCCTTGCACCTGGCATGGTCGGGCCTGACCCGCTTCGACCTTGACCAGCCCCGCCCACGGATGAGCTGCTACCGCATCGTCCTCACCGAAGGACAACGGGACAACCTCATCCACTATCTGAACCGCGACCTGCTGACCAGCATGTGGCCGGTGCTGCGCACGCTCGTCAGCCGCGACCTCCGCGAGGTTTAGGAGGACGCCTTCACCGAGCTGGCCGACCGAACCCGGGCCGCTGCGTAAACCTCACCGAACTGCATCGTCGACTCCTCACGAACGTCCTCGCTGTCGACAGTCCCTACCCGCTCGTCCTTACCGGCGGCTCCGCCGTCCAGGCCCACAGACTGGTCGACCGGCTCAGCCAGGACCTCAATCTCGCCACCGAGAACCCCGAACCGATGGAGCGCATCGCGGCCACCGTGCGCACCAGACTGGAGGGGCAAGGATGGCAGGTTCGGGCACTGGAAACCGACTCCCTTTCCGCACCGTTAATCGTTATCGACCCCACCACCAGTAAGGCGTGCGAGGTCAACATCCTCAAGGAAGTGCTCTGACGCCCGCTCGTGCCCACCAAGCACGGCCTCGTACTTTCTCTCGAGGACGTCGTCGGCACCAAGGCCTGCGCGCTGGCCGACCGAGGACTGGCCCGGGACCTGAACGACGTCCGGGCTGCCACCGACCACTGGAGCCACGCCGAACTCGAGGAACTCGGCCGCCGCCACGCCCGCGACACCTTCGATCTCACCGAGCTTCAAGTCCGCCTGGCCGGTACGGACTGGATCGACGACACAGAGTTCGCCGCACACGGGCTCGACAAGGCCGCCATCATCCACCTGCGCCATTGGGCCCAGGAGTGGGCCGACGACATCGCCGACCGTCTCCTGGAGGAGACGGTCCCACCGAACGACTGACGCACCGGCCACGTACGGACGACATACTCTTCTACGCACTCGGTTTTCCGGGCTCCGGACAGCATCGCGGTCTTGGCCCCTTCGCCGCAGCGGGCCCCACACGCCGCCACCTAGGCCCGGGGATGGACGCCGCCGCAAGTTACTCCAGCGGATGCCCCTCACCCACATCCAGCAGCCACCGGCCGCACCGCACATACAGCCGCTGCCACGGCAGCCGACACACCCACACCTGCCTGCTCCCCGCCCCGGGCCGCACACAGCCGGCAGCCAGCGCGCACGCCACCTCCGGGAACCGGCGGTCTTGCGGCTGTTGCTCACGCTGGGCATACCGGCGGACAACCGCTCCCACCGTGCATCTGATGCCACGTCGTGGGGTCGGCTCACTCCCATTCCCAGATCGCGAGGAAGTCCGGATGGTGTCGCCATTGCCGGGCAATCGTGGTGAGGGCGTCCCATGTACCTGCGAGGGCAGGCTCATTGTCCCACTCTCGAAAGGCCCGCGCCTGGCCCAACAGTGCGCGCACTACATCATTCAGTGCCTGCACCGCCCGATCCGTGTCGGGGACCACAGGGCGGCTCAGCAGTAGAGGGTCCGTACGGGCGAAGAGGAACCGGGCCAGCTCCGCGAAGCGCTCCTCGGCGTACTCCGCTCCGCACTCCTCCGCTATTCGTCCTGCTCGTCCACGGCCGACCCCTTCCTTTGCGGCATCCTCTACGCCACGCGATCGTACGGGGCAGCAGGTACTGTTCCGCTCTCCAGTGCGATGCGCCTAGGCCGTGTCTGATAATTGATCTTGTGGTGGGTCGTGGTGAGCTGACGGATGCGGCGTGGGAGCGGATAGCGCCCCTGTTGCCGGGTGTTG
>NZ_JBITSF010000055.1:0-11930 GCF_044540485.1 Streptomyces sp. NPDC085946
TGGCTGCGGCTCTCGGTTACCACGCCGCCGACCCCAGCCGCGGACCACGGTTGTGCTTCCACCTCAAGCCCGGCAGCTACGACACCGCCGGGCTCATCGAGGTCCTGGAGCAGGTGAAGGTGTTCTACCGCGGCGAGCGGGTGGTCCTGGTCCGGGACGGCCTGTCCGCCCACTGGAGCCGGGCCATGCGGGCCTGGGTCGCCGAACAGGACTGGCTCACCCTGGAACGATTACCGGCTTACGCACCCGAGCTCAACCCGGTGGAACTGCTGTGGTCCGCGCTGAAGAAGCGTGAGCTCGCCAACCTCGCCGGCGACCACCTCGCCGACGTCGCCGACGCCACCGAACAAGGCATCCACCGCATCAACCACAACCCGCAACTGCCGTGGTCCTTCCTCACCCACACCGGACTCACCCTCCACCCACCAACCCCACAGAACTAACGAAAAGATCAGTAGGTTGTGTCCCGAAACCCCACGCTGCGCCTCGCACAGATCGTCGGCGCCGCTATATATCCCCTGGTCCGCGACGGCGCTGGACCGGCCAGTAGGGCGGTGACGGCGACCGAGAGTGCCGGATAACCACCCACGAGTGAAAGACCGCACAAGAGGTCATGCAGACCTGGCGCGTCGAAAGCCGTCCTGGGTGCCGCCGCTGCGGCAATGTTCGCGGCTGCCGCCGTCGGTGCATTCATGCCGTCCGGCATCGCCCTGCGCCAGTTCCGTCAGCTGCGTCGCGCTGTCGACGCACCCTCACTGGGTTCAGGCTCCTCGCTGTGGCCGCGGTCAGCACGCTGCTCTGAGGCCCGGGCCCCGGAGCGGCCGCAGCATCGGCTAAGGCGCAGTACAGCCGCCCCGGGCACTGGCCGCTCCCGTCACGAAACGCCAGCACTTCCAGCATGCCCGATCGCCCGGCCAAGGCCGGAGGCCGGTGACCACATCCACGACGGGAGAGACCGCCACGACCTTGCTTATCGCTTCAAAACGAAGCGATAGATCGTGGAATCCCTGGCAGTGGGAGTGTGACACTGGTGATGTCCGGCGCGCTGCAACCGGTGGGATCCGTGCGGCCCTGCGAGGTCCGCTTCCCCTGTGAGGGCTGCCGCCAGCCTGACGGACAGGCACCATCTCCCGTCGCTTGTCCCTCACGCGCCTCACTGCCGGACTTGTGCAGCCGTCGGCCGGCAGGGCCTGCTGCGACGCCCGGCTCAGGCGGAGCGTGAGCCAGCCGAATGATGGGCCAGGGCCGCACGCAGTTCGCCTAGCAGATCATTGGAGAGAGCCGCACCCTGGGCGTGCTTGAGGACCTGCTCGGCGACCTGGGACAGTCTGATGTTGGTGCGCTGGGAAACTTCTCGCAGCACGGTAAAACCGTCGCAGGGGCTGATCCGGCCCAGGACAGTCAGCGCGCCTATGGCCTGGTCGACCATGGCGTGTGAGGCGACCGCCTGCTGCAGCTGTCTGTTCTCCTCTCGGAGCCTTACCAGCTCCGCCGCCAGCTCGTCGACCGATACGGGCATGGGCCGCGAATGGGACGCGGATGAGGTCATGCGATCACCGTGGAAGATAGCGAGTGGAGGCATCGTGATCCGCCTGCCCCAGTTATCTGTCGGCATCCATTCAATTTCAGCACGTTATGACAAGGGTGTCCTCCGGGGGCAGTTCCCGGAGGCACGCACACCCGAGAGGCTTGCTTTTCAACCCCGCCGTGCGCGGTTGCCACCTGTTGTCTGGACATTCCAGGCTCCGTTGAGGAGCCGACAGGGCGTAGGCCTGTCGTGGACGTTCCAGACAGCGCTGCAGAGGTGTTTCCCGGCTGGAAGCCGCGGCGCTGGGCGAAGACACCGTCTTGTACGAGGCCGTCGTCGACGAGGCGCATCTTTTCGGTCTCCTGGCCCGTTTTCGCATGCTGGGTCTGCTGGTCACGGAGATGCGGCAGGTGCCCTCACCGGTTGATGGTTACCGGCCGCCGCCAACGGATCAGCCCTGACACAGCTCACCTGCCCGGTCGTGAGCTCAATCACGCTGAGGCTTCCCTGACGCGGCGCTGCGGTTCATAGTGAGAGCAGTACTACTGCGCAACGGAGGCGGTCATGCTCCTCCTCGGCATCATCCTGCTGGTGGTCGGCTTTGTCACCGGCATATCGATCCTGTGGACGATCGGAATCGTCCTCGCGGCCATCGGCGCGCTCTTGTGGATCATGGGCGCTATGGGGCACGCGGTCGCCGGACGCCGGCACTACTGGTGACCTCCCCGCACACACTGCATCCAGCAGCGATCTCGCGAGTAGAACCCGGCGCACCCGCCCAGACGCCGATCTGCCCAGTGAAAAAGAGTGGGGGCAGAGACAGGCATACGAGCGTGCTCGCGGGGGATCGGGGGTTTGTGTGGTGTTGCGCGTCACCCGGGGACTGCTCGCTTCGCGCCGGGATGAGCTGATGCACCAGGAGGGTAGAGGTCGTTTTCCCGATGTTTTATTCCGTGATCAGCGGCAGGTGCGGGCCGCGTTGGAGCAAGGTGCTCAGGTGCATGGGCTCAAGGCTGATCTGTGGACGCTGGAGCGGGTCGGTCTGGTCGTCGAGCGGGTGACGGGATGGTCCTGTCGCGGGCATCGGTGTGGCGGTTGCTAACCGGCCCCGGCTGGGACGGAGTCTGCAGCGTCCCGAGCGGCGGGCGGTGGAGCGGGACGAGTCGGAGATCGCCCGCTGGGTCGCGCACGAGTGGCCGCGGATCAAAAGGGGGCGGTGAACACACGTGCCTGGATCGTGTTCCTCGACGCATCGGGTGTGTCGCTACCGCCGCAGGTCCGTCGCACTTACGCGCCCCGCGGCCAGACTCCCACGCTGCGGCATCGGCTGAGCTGGAAGCGCGCCTCGATGGCCGCGGCTCTCGGCTGTCACGCCGCCGACCCCGAGCGCGGGCCGCGTCTGTGTTTCCACCTCAAGCCCGGCAGCTACGACACCGCCGGACTCATAGCCTCGCCCGCCACCGAAATCGACAGCGCATCCCTCTCGACATCCGTTCCGTCCCCGAACTCACCCATGCCCTGCCTCACCGCCCATCGCCACCAACGGCGGCCCCACTATTTTATTACCAGCGGAGTAGCCTACCTGTTCGGCGGCCCTCAAGTTGCTGGGGCGTCCAGTCCTCATAAGGATCAGATGAGATCTCGCACTTATAGGAGCCGTGAGGCATGGACAAATCTTCCCTGGGTAGTATCGAGTCGGTGGTCACCGGCGGTAGAATTGTCATGATGGCCGATGACAGTGTCGTGGTAGATGTTGTGAAGAGCGTTGTGAAGAGCGGCCGGACGGCAACTTTTTACCTAACGCCTGAGCAGTTCGCCGCCGTCAATGCGTGGTACTGGACTCCGCACCGCATGAAAAGCCTAGGGCTGGAACCCGTACCGGATGAAGAGATCGCCAGAATCAGCTCGGTGCTGCAGATCGACGAGTCGGTGTTGTCGGCGTGTTCCGCCTACTCAAATCGCATCGTCTGCCCCCGTGGACACGCCTATGGAGCTCTTGAGTTCGTGGAACAGGGAATCGCTGAGCACGGACTTGCTGCCACCCAAAGGGTCTTCCGACTGAAAGATGCGGCTGTCATTCGTGCCAATGCGCATCAGGAAGCAGTCTGCCCCACCTGCCGGCGCCGACTTGCGACTCCCCACTATTATGTCTATTGGGGCTACGGGTGTTGCGTTGATTTGGACGACGCTTCAACAGCGGCATTCGCTCGCTGACTGAACGCTTCTCATCCTGAACGCCAAGCGATCTCGATGGGGTGGACGGCGGCGATGGTGGCTGATGCGGTTGGTATTGCAACAGGATTCGCTACCAGCATACTCCGGCCACGCCAGTTCGTGCGGCTGCTCAGGGACTGCTTCTTCGCTCCCGCCTAGTCTTCTGAATCAGGAATTCTGTTCAGATGTGTAGGGTTGCGGGGTGGCACGTACTGGGCGGCCGAAGGCCGAGTTGATCCTGTCGGATACGGAGCGGGCTGCGCTGGAGGGATGGGTGCGGCGCCGTTCCACGCCGCAGGCCTGGGCGCTGCGCTGCCGGATCATCCTGGCCTGCGCAACCGGCGCGTCGAACAAGGACGTGGCCGCGCAGGTGGGCTCCACGCCGCATGCGGTGGGCCGCTGGCGGAAGCGGTTCGTCGAGCACCGGATCGCCGGCCTGGGTGACATGCCGCGTCCGGGCGGCCCGCGGACGGTCACCGACGAGCAGGTCGCCGCCGTGGTCACCAAGACGTTGGAGTCGACGCCGAAGAACGCCACGCACTGGTCGACGCGGGCGATGGCGAAGGAGATGGGCCTGTCGCAGTCGACCGTGTCGCGGATCTGGCGGGCCTTCGGCCTGCAGCCGCACCGCACCGAGACGGCTCTGTTGTCCACCGACCCGTACTTCGTCGACCAGGTCCACGATGTGGTCGGCCTGTATCTGGATCCGCCCGAGCGGGCACTGGTGTTCTGCGTGGACGAGAAGAGCCAGATCCAGGCCCTGGACCGCTCCCGGCCGGTGCTGCCGATGATGCCCGATGTCCCGCAGCGGATCACCCACGATGACGTGCGCGCGGGCACCACCACCTTGTTCGCCGCGCTGGAGGTGGCCACGGGGAAGGTGATCGGCTCCCTGCACCGCCGGCACCGGGCCGAGGAGTTCAAGACGTTCCTGGTCAAACTCGACCAGGAGGTGCCGGCGGGCCGGGAGGTGCACCTGGTGCTGGACAACTACGCCACCCACAAGACTCCGGCGATCAAGACCTGGCTGGTGGCCCATCCCCGCTTCCACCTGCACTTCACGCCCACCGGATCATCCTGGCTCAACCTGGTCGAGCGGTGGTTCGCCGAGCTGACCAACAAGCAGATACGGGGCGGCGTCCACAAGAGCGTCCAGGCACTGGAGACAGACATCCGTACCTGGATCGCCGCATGGAACACCGACCCCAAGCCCTACGTGTGGACCAAGACCGCGGACGAGATCCTCGAACGCCTCGCCAGCCATCTGAACAGAATTCCTGACTCAGAAGACTAAATCGGGCACAAGAACATCTCGCATCACCAACTACCCTAATCAGAGGCCCTCTTGCAGTAACGGCGAGGGTGTCAACTGCCGTGAGGCCGCAGTCGGGTCCCCGGCGTCGTTCTCGTCTGGGGCGGCGAGGCGGCTGGCGGCCGGTGGCCATCGGGGGTGTGGGCCGGGACGGAGCCCGGCCGTGCCGTCGAGGCGAACACCGCGCGATAGGCGGTGGGTGTCGTCCCGAGGGTGCGCCGGAAGTGCAGCCGAAGATTTGAGGGGCTGCCCAGACCGCATCGATCGGCTATGTGGTCGATGGCGAGCTCGGTGCTCTCCAACAGTTCCCGGGCTTGATCGAGCCGGGCGGAGAGGAGCCACCGCAGCGGAGTCGTACCGGTCTCGGCAACGAACCGTCGGGCGAAGGTCCGCGGCGCCATATGAGCGTGCGCGGCGAGCTGCGTGACCGTCAGCGGTTCGTGCAGGCGGGTCAGTGCCCACGCTCGGGTGGGTGCCAGGGTGACGCCGTCTGCGTCAGGGGCCAACGGCCGTTTGATGTACTGCGCTTGCCCGCCGTCGCGGTGGGGAGCGGAGACCAGGGCGCGCGCCACCCGGTTCGCCGTCTGTGCGCCCAGGTCACGTCGTACCAGGTGCAGGCACAGGTCGATCCCGGCGGCGACGCCCGCCGAGGTCAGTACCTGTCCCTCGTCCATGTAGAGCACGCGCGGGTCCACCGACACCCTCGGATACTGCGTCGCCAGTTCGTCGGCGTACTTCCAGTGGGTAGTGGCCTTGCGGCCGTCCAGGATCCCGGCCGCCGCCAGCGCAAAAGCACCCGTGCAGATGGACACCAGCCGCCGACCCCGGGCATGGGCCTCGGCCAGCACGGCGAGCACGTCCGTCGGGAGCTCCCGCAGATGCGGTGCGTATCCCGGAACTACCACGGTGTCCGCGCTGCGTACCGCTTCCAATCCGGCTTTTACTGTCACGGCGAACCCCGCTGCGGTCGGGACCGACTCCGCGGTCCCGCACAGGGTCAGCTCGTACGGGGCACCGGGCACGGCGATGAAGACCTGAGCCGGGATGCCCAGGTCCAAGGGCAGCACGTCGTCCATGACCAGTACCGCCACCCGGTGCGGTCCGGTGGAGGTGGCAGTTTCCTCTCGCATGTAGGCAAGTCTGCCACTGTCACGGCCGGTTGATGCAGTCGATCATCGATGCCATGAACGACGTGATGACCGCCGGCGTCCCGCCGCTGCCCGACTCTCCCATCGCCCGCCGTGCGCTGGCCCTGGTGCGCGAGACGGAGTCCACCGCGACCGCCAACCACAGCGTCCGCAGCGCACTGTTCGCCCGCCTGCGCGCCGACTACCAGGGCGCGGAGCCGGGGCGCGACTACGACCCAGAACTGCTGTTCCTGGCCTGCGTCCTGCACGACATCGGCCTGACCCAGGCCGGCGACCGCCACCAGCGGTTCGAGGTGGACGGTGCCGATACGGCCGCGGAGTTCCTCACCGCACAGGGCCTGCCCGCCATCGGCGTCGACGCCGTGTGGGAAGCCATCGCCCTGCACACGACACCGGGCATCGCGGAGCGCCGCGGCACTCTGTGCGCCCTGGTGCACCAGGGGATCGGCATGGACTTCGGCTGGGACACGGACTGCGTCGACGACGCCACAGGCGCCGCGATCCACGCCGCCTATCCGAGGCTGTCCATGGCCACCACTCTCACCGACGAGATCGTCGCCCAGGCGCGGCGCCGCCCGGAGAAGGCCCCGCTCTTCTCCATTGCCTCCGAACTGCTGCGGGAGAGGTCCGTGCCGCCGCACAGGACCCGGATGGAGACCATGGCCGACGCCGCGCGCTGGGGCAACTGAGCATGACCACGTACGGAATCCTGCTGTTCGAATCGGCGCAGGAACTTGACTTCACCGGCCCGTGGGAGGTGTTCACCACCTCCTCCGAACTGCGTGGCGGCGTGGACGACGTCCTGCTCGTCGCCGAGCGCTCCGCGCCCGTCCGGTGCTCCCAGGGCATGCGGGTACTGCCGGACCACATACTCGGCGACCATCCGCCTCTGGATGTCGTCCTTGTACCGGGTGGTCACGGTGCCCGGGAGGTCGAGCCGTACAACGAGCGGGTCACCGGTTGGCTCACCGACACCGCCGCGCACGCGGCCTGGGTGGTCGGCGTCTGCACTGGCACCTTCCTGCTGCACGCTGCCGGCCCGGCCCGGGCCCGCCGGGTCGCCACCCACTGGCAGTACGAGGGCGCGCTCGAAGGACGCGGTGACGTCACCGTCGTACGCGACGCCCGCTATGTCGTCGACGGCAACCTGCTCACCAGCCAGGGAGTCTCCGCCGGCATCGACAGCAGCCTGTGGCTCGTCGGACGTCTGCACGGACGCGAGCACGCCCGCGCCGTACGCCGTGCCCTCCAGTACGACCCGGCACCCCCGTACCTGGCGGACGAGCCTTTCCTCTGCACATGACCAACCAAGAAACGGAGTATCGAACGAGATGAACCGTCGGACCCTCCTGCAGGCCACTACCGCGCTCGGAGCCGCAACGCTGACGGTCGGCGCCGCCGCCCGGGCCGACGCGGCTCCCGGGCGTAACCGTCCTCTACGCGTCCACGTCGTCATGTTCGACGGTGTGGAGGAACTCGACTTCACCCCCCCCGTACGAGGTGTTCTCCGCTTCCGGCTACTTCACCGACCGGGAAGTGGAAACCCGCTACGTCACGCTTGACGGTCCCCGTACCGTTAAGGCCTCCTACGGCACCCGACTGCGCGTCGACCACGGCTGGACCCCCGAGCAGGCGGACCTCCTGGTGGTTCCCGGCGGCGGGTACGCACGCCGCGAGGATCCCGGCGTGTGGGCCGAGATCCGGCAAGGCGCACTGCCACGGGCCCTGGCCGCCGCGACCCGCCCGGGCTTAACCGTCAGCGCGCTGTGCACGGGCGTGATGCTGCTCTCCGCCGCCGGGCTGACCTCGGGGCGCCCCTGCACCACCCACCACCGGGCGCAAGCCGACCTGGAGCGGCAGGGCGGCGTGCTGAAGAACGCCCGCGTGGTCGACGACGGCGACCTGGTCACCGCCGGAGGGGTCACCTCCGGGCTGGACCTCTCCCTGTGGCTGGTGCGCCGCGAACTCGGGGCGGATACCGCGGTCGGTCTGGAGCAGATGCTCGAGTACGAGGCACGCGGCACGGTGTGGACCGCGTCAGGCAGCCGGTGAACGAGTTCCTCTGACGCCTCTTCCTCACATCGATCCCTTCAGCGGTTCGAGAAGCCTTTTCGACACGGCGGACCCAGCAGTACTCGTGGCGGCTCTGGCCGGATATCGCCTCCGTGGTTCGTTGTCTCTTCAGTAAGACTTGTCGACCCACGACAGATGCGCACCGTTGCTGCGGTGGTCCGTGCTCGGGAGGCCCCTGGTGCTGTCAGACGCGAGTCCGGACGAAGACGGGACAGCAGCATTGTCCGGACAGCAACGGCCTCCCGGCGACCGTACAGCTCTGCGCGGCGACCTGCGGTCCGCCCTGCCCGATGCCTCTGCGGCGGTGGTGGTCACAGCGCTTGTCTTTGCGTTCCTGTACGCCCGCATGGAGTCGGGTGCGTCGGACACCGTTGCGGTCATGCCGTTCATGGATGATGCCGGCACCTACTGGATGTACTTGCTCAGCCAGGCGTTCGGGTGGTCGGGGTTGCTATGGGCCTGGGGCACGGTCATGCTCGGTCTGCTGCTGTCGGGACCGCGCCCCACCCAGCTGCCAGTCTCCCGGCAGGTACTGGAGCGCTGGCACCGAACCACGAGCCTGACGACGATGGCGCTGATGTTCGCGCACGCGCTGATGTTCGCTGCGGAACTCGTGCGCTACGAAACGAAGGTGAACTGGGCCGAGCGGCTGTGGGTGGGATTCGCCGACAGCTTCGTGCCCGGCTGGTACGACTCCGGCACCGGCCGGATCGCCATCCCGCTCGGACAGGGCGCCCTGTACCTGGCGATACCGTTGGGGCTGCTGTTCTACGTTCGGCACCGCATCGGAGCGAACACATGGCGACGGCTGCACCGCTTCGTGATCGTCGTCTACGTGCTGAGCGTGTGGCACACACTGCTGTACGGAACCAACGTCTGGTACGGAGAGTGGCCGCGCACTGTCCTGTGGCTGCTGCAACTTCCCGTAGCGTTGCTGTTGTTGGTTCGTCTACTCAGACCGGCCCGGCGGACCGAAAGGCTGGGCCGGCCACGTGAGGACGCGGCCCGGCCGGGCTGGTGGCTGCGGGCGGTAGGACGGGCCGCCGCCGGGGCCGCCGTCGTCGGGCTCCTCATCGTGGTGGTGTCCGGCCGTGACGGCGGACGGGACAGCCCCCCTCATCCGCCCGCGACGGTCCCGCACTCCCAGGAGACCGATTGACGGCTTGAACAGGGCGGGCGAGGCGGTTCGCGACACGGGATGATGGTCGGCGATAAGGCGACGACGGATGAGGAAGCCGGTGGAAATCCGGCGCGGTCCCGCCACTGTGATCAGCGAGTGAGTTCCGGCAGGTCCCTGCCCTGCAACGGGTGGGAAGACCGGGACCAGCAGCAACTCGAGAGTCAGAGACCCGTGCGGTCGCCTTTTCGACGAACCACCGGGCGGATCTCCCGGAGAGGGACGGCACCGCATGCCCGCAATGCTGACTGGACGAACGACAGTCAGCCGCCGTTGAAGACCATTGCAGTCGTGCTGTTGGGCCACTTGGTGCCAGGCAGCCCGTACACGGTCGCCAGGAGCCGCGGCGGCCCGGGTGGAGTCAGGGCGATCTCCTTCCGGCACTCGTGCACGGCCGTTTCCGAAGACATCATCTCATTTGGCGAGTCTGCGGTTACAGACGAGGGCGCAGGCGATGGTGGTGAAGGCCAGGAAGTGGTCGACCTTGCGTTTGTAGCGGCGGTGCAGGCGGCGGCAGCCGGCGAGCCAGGACGCGGTCCTCTCAACGACCCAGCGGTGACCTCCCAGCTTGGTGGAGGATTCCAATGACAATGTCAAGCCCGGCAGGTAACGCCCCGTGAAAGCGTCATGCCGCAGCGGAAACGGCGGTGGGCATGGATACCTCGAAGGTGCGGTGGTCACGTATGAGGGCCCAGAGCACGTTGAGACGGCGTCTGGCCAGCGCGAAGACGGCCTGCGTGTGGCTCTTTCCCTCGACTCGTTTGCGCTGGTAAGACCGCCGAGATTGAGGCAATGGACAGCTGCGACTTGGGCGGAGATGTGGAACATACGCAGAAGGCGCCGATTGTATCGACGTGGTTTGCGCATGTTGCCGGAAACCTTGCCGGAATCGCGGGGAACCGGAGCGAGCCCGGCAACGCCGGCCAAACGGTCGGCACTGTCGAAGGCCGTCACGTCACCGCCGGTCGCGGCGATGAACTCGGCGCCGAGGGTGTCACCGATGCCAGGCATAGACGTGATCACCTCGGCGTCCGGATGCTCGCGAAACCGGCCCTCGATCAGGGCTTCGAGTTCCGCGATCTCCTGATCGAGGGCCATCACCTCCCGCGCGAGGGTGTTCGCCCTCTTCGCTGCGGTCTTCTCTCCAGGCACCGCCGTGAGCGGGGCCTCTCCCGTGCTCGCCGCCACGTCCGCGGCGTTCTTCGTGGTGGAGTGCATCCGCACTCCATGGTTTTCAGCCAGGACGCCAACTGTGCCCGGCCGACGCGCCGCAAAGCGGCAGACATCTGATACTTCGTCAGCAGGATCAACCAGGCCTTGGACTTGTTGTAGTTGAAGGCTCGCTCGAGCGCGGGGAAGTACTCCAGCATCTGGGCACGAAGCCGGTTGACGGCCCTCGCGTGGTCCGCAGGCAGGTCCATGCGCTGGGCGGTGAGGATCTTCAGGTCAACCGCAATCTCGTTGGTTTCCTGCAACGGCTGCAGGTCACGGCGCATGCGGGCAGTATCAGCGATGACGAAGGCGTCCTTCGCGTCCGTCTTCCCGCTGCCCCGGTAAGCAGCGGAGGCGTGATGCACTGTGCGGCCGGGGATATAGAGCAGTTTCTGCTTGTGGTGGATCAGCAGCGCGATTCACAGCGCGGCGCCGTCGGTGTTCAGGTCTACCGCCCAGGTCACCGGCTCGCCTTCGGCGAGCTCCAGGACGTCACCGAGGAGTTCGAGCAGCTCGGCTTCGTTGTTCGGTACCCGTCGGGTGAGGAAGACTGTGGAGTCCTTGTCGATCACCGTGCAGTGATGCTTGCCTTTGCCTGCATCCGTACTGGCCCACAGTTCGGGCACGTGCACCTGCGAAGTCGTTCTGTTCTTATGCCCTGCTGCGGCTTGCCCGGCCGCTGACCGCGTCCCGTTCAGTGGCCGGCTTCGGCGCGGGTGCGGCCCCGTCAGCCGCGCACGACCCGCCAGCGGTTGTCGGCGGTCGCGAGGAGGTAGTGCAGTCGTCCGCCGAGATCATCGGGGCGCCTGGGACTTCTTTGCCGATTGCCTGAAGAGGGTCGAAATGCCTGGCGCCCTTCGGGGAATCGGTGCGTCGCGGGCACTGGAGGCACGGTCAACCTGGTGTCGGCACTGTCCGCGAGAGTGCTCCACTCCGGCGTCACGTGTGGTGCGACTCGGCCGCTTGGCGGTGTGATGTGCAGCGTTTCGTGCATAGGCTCTCGCGAATGTTTCGATTTTGACGGCGACACATGCGAGAGGTGTTGACGCCGCTCGCCGGTCCTCTATCATTCAGGTTGCTCACTACGTCGATCATTGTTCGATATTACGAACGCGTTGAGGTTACTCCATCGCACACCAGGGAAACCCCGGGGTGCACCGCCCGAATGCAAAGGCACAAGGAGCCGTGTCGGCGTTGTCACGTTGTTGGGCTGACGCCTGTCTGATGGTGCGTCGAGGTGTGGTGAGGTGCGGCCCGGGCGGGTGT
>NZ_JBITSF010000056.1:0-10373 GCF_044540485.1 Streptomyces sp. NPDC085946
ACTCGTCGACCGCTACCGGGCCGGACTCCACCTCGCCGCACTCATCCTCTGGCTCCGCGAACCCAGCCAAGATCACTTGTCAGACACGGCCTAGGCCCGTGAGTTTCAGCCTGAGTACCGTGACGAGACCCAGGGGCATCTCGCGGCCCAAGACCTCGTCTGACTCGGCTCAGCAGCTGGCCGTTGGCGGCGTCAGGCCCAGTCGATGCTCAGCTCTCGCAGCGCGTCCAACTGCTCCACGGTGAGGTTGTCCCCGCCTGGTCCTGGTGGTGGACACCCATACGCCCGGCTTCACGACCACCGGCTCTGCTTCACCGCCGACCGTGATCTTTTCGCTGTGGCCGCGCGGGACGAGCGGCTGGCCTTCCCGTTCGATCCACTGGGCGAGAGCGGTCAGGCCGCTGGAACGCCTGCTGTGCCTTGCTCGGCTCCTTCGGCGCGTTGCCGCCGGGGCTGGAGACGGCGCCTCAGTGGGTTTGAGCCCGGCTTGGGCAGCCGTTCCTGCTACTTGCTCGACAGCAGTCTCCAGTCCCGATGCTGCCGCTGGAGCCATCGCCCGATGTTGTCGCCGTCATAGAACTCCGGGTGCAATGTCGGGCAGCACCCCGTTGGCATCGACCAGGTCGGCGAGCATCGGGTAGTGGCGTTGCCAGTCCAGCGTTCACGGGCAGTTCCGGTCCGGGGCGATCGCTGCCAGATGTTCCGTGCGTACAGCCGCCTACTCCGCGTCCTTGCTCAGGCCGTCCTTGCGGCGCAGGTTGGCGATGTGTTGCCCGACCGGCACCCTCGCCCCGCCCTCGCCCCAAACGGCGTCCTGCCGCAAGGCGAGGTGCCTGGTGGCTCGCCGGTGGACCGGAGCGCGGCGAGCATAGATGCCCACGCCTCCTCGCCGGGCTCCTGGACCATCCCAGCCTCGGGTACGCCGAGCAGTTCCTTGCAGCGTGGCTCCAGCCCTCCGGCCAGCAGCGCCTTGCGCTGCTGGCGCACCACCTGCCCAGTGGAAATGCCTTCGTCGCCCCGACTTCGACATCCGTGTCATAGGGAACGACGTGCAGGCCAGTGATCTCGTTCTTCTTCCGCCAGCGCAGCAGGGCCCAGGGCCCGGTACTCCTCCAGCCACACCCGCGACTCGGGCCGGTAGATTCGGGTGCGTAGGAACGCCGCGACGGTCGCTGGGCCGCAAGGTGTGAAGAAGTGCGGCAGGGACGACTTGGCTGCGGCGCCGCCGCCGTCGTCATGCTCCTCGTCCTTGCTGCCGGCCCCGACGATCCGCCCGTTCTCGTCACGCTGGACGTGCACCTTGCGCTGCCCGCTGCTAAGAGCCCGGGAGGCGAGCTGCTCCACGAGTCGCTCGTCATAGGACACAGCTATCAAGGGGCGGTGCTGGCGAACTCCCAGCGAGCCGTGGCCACGACCCAGATGTCAGCATTGAGCCGGTAAGCCTCGATGTCCCGGACATCGATGAACCGCACGCGAATCTCTTTGGAGAACGCCCACGCCTGGGCCGTTCTGATCTCGGGCTCCCGTTACCCGGCAAGTTCCGGCGCAAGGTCCTCGATCCCGTCGAGGCCCTTGCGCAGTCCGGACTCGCCTTACTGAACTACGCCCCGGACTTCTCACCGCGAGCGGCCACCGGACGGAGAAGGCGCTCGTCAACGGCTGCATGCTGAGCGACTACTTCCCGGCCTGACCGACGGTGTCCTGGCCGACGTTGTGCGGCTTGACAAAGGGAGTGAAATGGGCGGGCGGATGGTCGATGGGCAGGTCGGGGCGCCAGGCGGTAAGGATCTGGGCGCTGCACTCAAACAGGCCCGACGGCAGCGCGTCCAGCGGCCACCACCCCCAGTCACCGACCCGCTCGCCCGGCTGGTCGGCAGCCTCGCCGCGCCACCGCGTGACGAGCGCGCCGAACGTGATGCGGACGACACCGCCGACCTGGTCCAGGAGCATGCCCAGCAGACGCACGTCGGCCGGATCCGCGTGCAGGCCCGTCTCCTCGGCCAGCTCGCGCACGGCAGTCTCCTCCAACGACTCGCCCGGCTCCACAGTGCCGCCAGGCAGCTCGAGGGTCCCCCGCCGGTGGCGGCCGAGCAGCAGACCGCGCGGTCCCACCAGCACCGCGCCGACCCCGGCCGCCGCGTGTGCGACGGGCGGCTGGGTCGTACGGGGACGGGAGGTGATCCGGGCCGGCCGGCGGACCTGGAAGAGCCGGTAAGAGGCATGGTTGCCCTCCTCGGGCGCGTCCAGCACGGTGACCTCCTCGGTGCGCAGCCCGTGCTCCACGAGCAGGTCCGCCCATAGTTTTGTGGTGAGCACCCACATGTTCCCGATCAGTTCGCCGCCGCCGGCCAGATGCAAAATCTCCGGACGGGGCTTCACCTGTGAAAAAGGGCCATTTCCGGAGGAGTTGGTGTGCAGCACGGTGAAATACAGCCGTCCGCCGGGCCTGAGGGCCGCCGCCAGGGCGGGCAGCAGTCGGTGCGGGTCGATGAAGTGGACGGTAGATAGGGAGTAGATCACGTCGTACGGCGCCGAAGTGCGCAGATGCCCGACGGCGTCGGCCTGGATCAACCGCAGGCCCGGCAGGTCGCCGTAACGCGCCTGTGCGCGCTCGATCTGAGTCGGTGAAAGGTCGACGGCGTCCACGGCGGCGCGATAGGTACGGGCGAGGTGGGCGGCGTGCCGGCCCGGGCCGCAGCCCAGGTCGAGCACGCGCAGGCCTGTCAGGTCGCCGAGGACAGCGTCCCCCGGCCCTGTTCCCGCCGGGCCCCAGGCGATCTCGTTCACCTCGGGCAGGGGCGTGGCCCGGTCGAGGTGGTGGGCCCCGTAGGTGTGCCACATCGCGGCGTTGACCTGCTCGGCATCGGCCGTACCGGGCGCGTCGGGTGCCGTCATTGTGTCCCCTCCTCGGGCTCGTCACCGAGCCGCCTCATCACATCGTCCCCCTCGTCACCGGGCGCCGTCCCGTTCTCCGGGCCCGCGGCCGGGCGCCGCTCCAGTCCTCCTGCTCTCCAACGTGCCTGAGGACCCGGCGGTCACCGGCGAGCCGGCCGTCTCCCCGGCGGCACGGGTGCTGATGCCGTACAGGTGCTGGCCGGTCACGGGGAACAGGCCCTGGCCCGGCGAGCGCCTGCGGTGATCATCACCCTTTGGACGGGACCGCCGCCGGTAGGGCGTACCCGGCGGTCCGACTATCCATGCGCGCGGGTGAACGGACCCCCGATACCTCCTCACCGCACGGCTCGTCCCGCTACGAAGATCCCGACCAGTCGGATCTTCCTGGAAGGAACCGCTCCGTGCGCCTCCTCACCACCCTCGCGGCCGTTACCGCCGCGCTCGCCGCCCTCGTCACGCCCGCCCATGCCGCCGGCCCGCTCGGCGAGGTGGGCGGCACCCTGGCCCTGCCGCTGCACGACGCGGTCCAGGCCCTCCCGGCCGCCGAGGAGAGCCGGGCCGGGTACCAGCGCAACAGCTTCCGGCACTGGGTGGACGCCGATCGGGACGGTTGCTCCACCCGCAACGAGGTTCTGCTGGAGGAGGCGTTCCTCGCCCCCGAGCAGACCGCGCCCTGCAGGCTGAGCGCTGGCGAGTGGTACAGCCCCTACGACAACCTCTACATCGGCAACCCGGGCGGTCTGGACATCGACCACCTGGTCCCGCTCGCCGAGGCCTGGGACTCCGGCGCCTCCGCCTGGACGGCCGCGGAGCGCGAGGCCTACGCCAACGACCTCGGCGATACCCGGTCGCTGATCGCAGTCAGCGCCCGCTCCAACCGCTCCAAGGCCGACCAAGACCCCGCCCAGTGGCTGCCGACCTACGCGCCGTACCACTGCCAGTACCTCACCGACTGGGTCGCCACCAAACTGCGCTGGCAACTCGCCGTCGACACCGCCGAGCGCACCACCCTCACCCAGGCCACCGCCGACTGCCCGAACGTCCCCGTGAAGGTCACCTTCGCCCGGTAGCCGCGCCGGACACGCGGCCGCGCGGGGGCGGGCAGACGCCCCGCCCCCAAGCGGCGTTCTGTTCTTCGTTCGAGGCGGCCGCTGCCGGCCGTCGAGAAAAGGAACGTGGTGATAACCCCTGCACTGCCGTCGATCACCGAGCCGGACATGCCGGCGCGAGTCTGTTCCGGGGACAAGGTCGGACCCCGCGCGACCTGCCACCGGCCGACCCACACGTACGGCCGCGGCACCCGCTCCCCGCTGTGCGACTACTGCGATGCGGCAGCGGCGAAAAAGGTGGGGGCGGCCGCTGCGCACGGCCTGACCGGGCTCGATGCGGTGTGATTCGTGGGCGCCCCGGTCAGGCGTGAGCTGGTGACGGCACCGAGCCCATAGTCCGGCGATTGGCTGACGACCCGAAACCAGGGCCGGATGTTTACGTCTCGTCCTACCGGCAGCTGGCGGACGCTGCCCTGCACGCTGGCCACGGCACCGGTTTCACCGGTGTCTGAGTCCGCACCACCATCCACTTGCCTTCGGCGGTCACCTCCTTGATGACCAACGGCGAGGGTTCCAAAACATCAAGCCCACAAGCTTGCTTATATTTCGCATGTCACGTTAGCGATAAGTCGGCAATCTTCCTTATCGTCGAAAATGAGATAGGGGTGTTATTTCGTCGGATCTGGCCTTCAGTGTGCTCCGGCTGGATTTCCTTTGGCTGCCTTCTCGTTTGCCTTCACCTTTTTGGCTTTTTTGTCTTTCGCGGGCTTGCTGGGATGTTTGCTGGGAATTTCTGTTTTGGCCTGCCCGTCTGTGGCGGGCGCGCCTTGGGTTGGGGTTTTAAGGGGGCTGTCTGAGTCAGAGTGCCTCCTGGGGGGTGCATTGCGGTCAGCCGTTGCGCTGACGGCTTGTTCCTGGCTGGGGTTGACGGAGGCAGGAGCGGAGACAGAGGTGGAACGAGTGCTTGGGTTGGGGGCAGGGCTACCAGACGACGCGGTGGATATTTCGCGAGTGGACGACGACGGGACTTCAGGAGTCGCGTCGTTCCTTCCCTGGAAGACGCTGGGGGGATCGGCTTTCGCGGAGGGGCGACTGGTGGTCTGTGCCCCACTTTCGTTGCTTCCTTGACGCGGAGGACTGTCGGAAACTCCGAGGGTCACTGCCATGACAGTGGCGAGCACGGCGGTTCCACCGGTGACCAAGGCGCGGCGCCGTACGGGCACAGTCTTCGGTGCGACCGCGCCGGCAGTGGGCGAGGGAGCAGCAGGGGAGGGGGCGGTGTGCGTGGGGTTGGTGTCCCGCACGGGGGTCCGATGCGAAACGACGCTGGTGACGTGGGCCGGAGATGAGAGGGGTGCGGAGCTTGCCATGCCGGTGAGGGCGACCAGTGCCGTGGCGCAGTCGCGTGCCGATGGGCGGGCTCGTTCGTCCAGAGCGGTCATGTCTTGCAGAAGGGCAATGAGCTGTTTCGGCAGGGAGCTGGGCAGTACGGGTTGGCGATGGAGCCGCGCGATCGCGGCCTCCAAGGGGCCGCCATCGTATTCGAGTCTGCCTGTGAGGCATTCGAGGAGGACAAGACCGAGGGCGTAGATGTCGGAGGGCTGGCCGACGGACCGGCCAAGCACCTGCTCGGGGGACAGATAGGCGGCGGTTCCTATGAGGGTGCCGGTAACGGTGTGTGTGGTGGCGTCGAGCAGTCGGGCGATACCGAAGTCGGTCAGGTGAGGGCGACCGGAAGCGTCCAGGAGGATGTTGGATGGTTTGACGTCGCGGTGCACGATCCCCGCCTCGTGTGCGTGGGCCAGGGCCTGGGCGAGGTCGGTGCCGAGTGCGGCGGTCTCTTCGGGGGACAAGGTGCCTTCGGCGATGCGATTCTTCAGCGTGGGCCCTTCGATCAGCTGCATGACCAGGTAGGCCTGACCGTTGTGCGTTCCGGCGTCATAGGCGGTGACCAGTGCGGGGTGCTGCAGCCGGGCAAGGATCACCGCCTCGCTCTGGAATCGTTCCTCCATGTCGATGCCGGTGCCGGGCCGGAAAACCTTAACCGCCACTGGCCGCTTCAGACGCAGGTCGATGCCGCGGTGGACGTCGGCCGCACCGCCCGAGCCGATGAGTGCGTCCAAGCGGTACCGTCCAGCCAGCACTTCGGCGGAGAACCGCGAGGTCAGTGCCAGAGCCGACTCACGGAGTCTCATGCCATCTCCCATCGCTTCAAAAAGGACGGGGCCTGACCAGGTGCTGGTTGTCGACTGGGCCCCGGGCGCATGTACCCCGGAGAGGCCGGACCACCCCTGGCGCCGTC
This sequence comes from Streptomyces sp. NPDC085946, assembly GCF_044540485.1. Lineage (NCBI taxonomy): Bacteria > Bacillati > Actinomycetota > Actinomycetes > Kitasatosporales > Streptomycetaceae > Streptomyces > Streptomyces sp. NPDC085946. The sequence goes on from NZ_JBITSF010000056.1 coordinate 6,247, forward strand.
AGCCGGGATGCTCCTTCGGACCGGCAGCCGCGAGAGGACTCGGAAGGGTTCTGCGCTGATAAGGCCGTCGACTGCATGGAGCACGAGCGGGCGGGTCAAGTTCTTGACGGACACTCGCGCGTCATTGTGAGGGTGCTCAAGCCAGGGAATGCAGCACTGATCTCTTCGGCACTTTGCCGAGGCGGTGTCGTGCGCCGCACCAGGGCGTAGGGCGGAGCCCGTGGGGCGCTTCCTCACGGTAGTCCCGGCCCGTGCGTATCGTGCGTTCGGGCCGGACGGTAGCCGACCAGGCCACCTAGCCGGAAGAACCGGACACGCCCGCCGCCCACTGTGGCCCGCTTCTTCGCGCTGCTCATCAGTGTCCAGGCCGTTGGTGTCGCGCTACCGCACGCCCACAATGACGGCGGCCACCATAGGGTTTCCGACCGGGTTCCACCGGTCCGGTTCAGCCACCGGCGCGCAGCACATCTGTGACGATCGGGCCGACCGTGTCACCGCCGTGGCCGCTCTCCTTGGTCATGGCCGCCGCCGCGATGTCGTTCCGGAAGCCGTGAAACCAGCTGCCATGAGCGGGTCCTTGTCGATGAGTTTGATGAAGCCGATGTCGCAGGACCGCATGAAGGTGTTGGCGAGGGTGGTGCTCATGCTGGCCTTCATGCCGGTGAGATTTTTTAAAGGTCTGACTCCGCCAGACGGTCGTGTCGGGACAGAGCGCTGGGCCGCAGTAGGGAGGTTTCCGTTTGGTGGGCAACCCCGCCGCCATCTGTACGCGCGCCTCCGGACGGTCTTCACATCACCGCAGTTCGGCCGTCTTTTCCTCGTGGTCGGGAGGTGAGTATCTCTTTCTGCGCGCCCTCGCGCCGGGTGTCTGCTTCGCGCGCGGGGTGGGCGCCGGTTGCCGGCGTGGGTGCTCGGGTGGAAGCTGGGTGAGCCCCCCCCGTACTGAATCGCTCTGGTGTGGGGGGCGTCTGTGCCCAGTGGTGTGGTGAAGTGGTTCGATCCCGAGCGGGGCTTGGGCGTGATCGCCCAGGACAGTGGCGGTTTCGATGCCGTCGTCTGCCGTTCGGCGGTTCGCGGTGACGCGGAGCGCGTGCTGGGCGCGGGCAAGCGGGTGTGCTTCGACGTCACCCAGGACGCCGCCGGTGTCCGGGCCGACAACGTCAGCCCTATGACCCCGGTGTGCTGTGCGTCGGCCGAGGGGCCGGGAGGTGACACGGCTGTTCAGGAGCGAGCTGGGTGGCTTGCTGAGAAGGCCCCTGGGATCGATGCGGTCGCCGTCTGCCCGTGGTGTGTGCAGTCGGGGAAGGTCGGTGTCGGGGACCGGCCGTTGCTGGCGCAGGAAAACGCTTCCTCAGGGCCTGCCGTCGTGTTTTGTGGGGGTGAGCTGGTGAGGGCGCTGTGGGCGGGGATGGCCGTTCTGGCTGTTGTTACGATTGCCGCTTTTGCCCTGTCGATCGTCGTGACGCCGTGATTTGCCCGCGGGAGCCGGGCGGGGCCGCCTTGCCCGGCTGCGGGGATTACTTCCAGGGCCGCGGTAACGCGTGCTTGTTCACCAGGCGGGCCACGATAGACCGAGCGGTGCCCTGGGCAGTCCCTCGAGCTATGACGACGGGCAGGCCAGCACCGGCGTTGCGCCGGTCACCGGGCTGGGGCAGTTCGGCGCCAGCGGTCGGGCGATGGACGACCCGCGCCCCGATGATGCGGCCCGCTCGAAAATCCCGCCGTGGGCCGGGCCGATATTCCCGTCGGCAACCTCTTCCGCAATGCTCTGCAACTCTTCCGTCCTGTCCCGCATACCTGCAGGCCATCACACTCTTTCGGCTGTGGTCGGGAGCGCGGCATTCCCCTCAACACGCCCCCGTCGTCCCTGGCCTGGAAGAGGAAGGCGGTGGAAGGGAGCTGGGGCGGGGAGTGGGGGAGCGGCGTGGGGGACCGGAGGCCGGTGCCTCCAGTTCGCGTGTCGGCGGGGCCGCGCGCGGCCGGGCAAGGGCTGTCTGGCACACTTCAGGACGTGGGGGCGTGCCGGACGCAGCCGGCACGACCCCACACCTTGTGCAGGCTCGCCTTTGCACGAGTTTGGGTTCTGGCTCAACTTTTGTAGAACGAGGCGAGGATGCCTTCATTCAGATTTTTCGCAGGCACCTGGCCTGAACGGATTCAAACCCGGTGCCGCCCGAAGGGCGGGGCACCAGCCCGCCTTCACAGAAGGTGAGTCAGAACCCGAGTTTGGACAGCAGGTGTTCAGCCCTGCGGGAGGCCTCGCTCCAAGCCGGGATCGATGTTCACAAACAGACAGCACCCCGCGGCTCAGACTCGCCCTTCTCCGGCCTTTTTGCTTGCCGGATATGTCAGCACTGTGTCGGGCTGCGAGCCTTTGCCAGTGCGTGGTGGCGGTCGTTGCTGGGTCTGTGCGACGCTGCATGGACAACCAGCCTGGTCTGGTAGGAGGCCCCGCGCCGCCCCTTAAGGTTACTTTGAGTGACCGGGGCGCGGTGCGGGTTGTCTTGCTCGGCTGTGCGTGCCCCCACGTCACGCGCTTGATACCCCCAGCCCGGGGGTGTGATGGGCTCGACCCCCGGAAGCGAGGGGCGAACCGTGCACAACCTCACTGTCACCACCCACCAGCACACTGACCGCACTGTCCTGACCGTGGCCGGGGAGATGGATCTCGCCTCGTGCCCTGCTCTCAAAGAGGCGACGCTGGTCATCCCCCTCGACGGCAAGACCCTGCACCTGGAGATGTCCGGAGTGTCCTTCATGGACTCCAGTGGCCTGAACCTTCTGATCAAGCTGCGCCGCCGCCTTGTGGCCGAGGGCGGCCAGCTCCTCGTCACTGGCCTCCAGCACCAGCCCGCGAGTGTGCTACGCCTGACCGGGGCCGACGCACTGCTGACCCCCGACGTCGCACGGGCTGCCTGACCCCCGGCGGCTCACCTCGTCCAGGGCTGCACCAAAGCCGGTTGGTGGCGCCGGGCATGACTTTGGGCGTTTCTCCTTTCCGGCGCCCGATTGGTCGGAGATGATCAATTTTGCGGCCGCATGGCAGGGTGCTACGCCGCTTGATCAATGGTGAGGGAGAGCGAGATGGCCACCGGCACGGTGAAATGGTTCAACGCGGAAAAAGGCTTCGGTTTCATCGAGCAGGACGGCGGCGGTCCTGACGTGTTCGTCCACTACTCGGCCATCGCCGGCGGCGGCTACCGGGAGCTGCAGGAGGGCCAGAAGGTCCGCTTCGACATCACCCAGGGGCAGAGAGGGCCGCAGGCCGAGAACGTCACGCCGGCCTGAGCGATGACACCGGCTGGTGCCCGACCACCAGTTTTGGCCTGCCGGGGTGAGCGTCGATGAGCTGTTCGGAGAACCGATGTGCGGCGCTGGCAGGCCGTGGCCGGCAGGCAACCGGACGAGCCGCAGGATGATCACCCGGGCGGGCGGAGCGACGGGCTCGAACCCCCGACTGCGCCTGCACAACCCGCAAGGCCTCGAGCAGCCTGCGGGACCACCGGGCTGCGCCGCTCCACCGGTGCGGCCGTGCCGTGCCCGTGTGCCACGTGCACGGACGTGAACCACTGATCCCCATACGCGCTCGAGGCTCCGGTCGTATCCGTGCGAGCATGACGAGGCGCATCCCGCCCGGCTCTTGGATACGGCCGGCGCCGACGAGCAGCGCCTGCGCGACCTCGCCACCGAAGATCTGGGCGAGGTGGACTTCTGCGGCCTGGACGTGCAGTTCACCGACGTCGAGCACATCGAGTCCGAGTTGTAGGTGCGCCGGCATCCGCCAACATCCGCTGGGATGTGACTGAGCGCTTCACCTGGCGGCGGTCAGGCACCGCAGAGCTGGATCGTCCGCACAGATACGGGCACTGACGAAGACCAGCCCGCTTGTGCGGGTGTCGCCCCCGGAGGACGGCTGTTTCATACCCCCATGTCGTCCGGACGGAACTGCTGTTACAGGTGTGACATCTGCGCGCCTGCGCACGCCGTAGGAGACGGGCTTGTCCCAGGCTCTGCGATGTCTGCTTCCCTCTTAGAGGTCGTCTCATTTGGCGAGTCTGCGGTAACAGATGAGGGTGCAGGCGATGGCGGTGAAGGCGAGGAAGTGGTCGGCTTTTCGTTCGTAGCGG
>NZ_JBITSF010000057.1:0-10026 GCF_044540485.1 Streptomyces sp. NPDC085946
TGGCCGACGTCGACCTGGTTTTGCCGCTCAGCACTCGCCCGCTCTTAACGGCTCGCAGGCCGCGGCCGGGCTGACCGCGTGCCGCCTGGCGGAAGTCTTCGGCTCTCCGCAGCGGGCCCGCGAGATCCTGGACGGACGGATCGCCTGCCTCGGCCGGCAGCCCGCACCGGCCCACCGCGCGGAGGAAACCCCTGCCGGACTCGCTCTGCTGCGGCTCGCCCGGGCCGCCCTGAAGGCACACCTGCCCGGCACCGAAACCCCGTCGTTCGACGAAGGCGCCATCGCCCGCCGGGTGCAGGTGGTCATGGCCAACTCCCGGACGGAGCCCGCGTGGCGGCCGCCCTCCCCGGCGGAAAGGGAGCGCCGCACGCAAGCCCAGCAGCCGCCGGCCGGCACCTCCCAGACACAGACGATCAGCCTGCCCGGCCACGGGCCCGGACTGCGGCCCTGACACGACGACTCCCACGAGCGGTCACCACCCGCGCCGCGCCCGGGCACCACACCCGGCAAACGGCTCCTGCCCGCGCTCTTCTTGCCCGGCCGCGCCGGCGTCAGGAAGGGGGCAACGAGAAGGGGAGCCGCCGTGAACGGCGGCTCCCCGAAGGTCTTCCTCCCGGCTCTGGGAAGTGACGAGGAAGAAAGACCCCTGTGATGGAGCCACAAAACGGGCCCCCCGGTCATCGCAGCCCCGGCATCCCGCCCTTGACCACATGGCCTTCTTCGCGCAGGCGGCGAGGGCGTCGACGGCCGCGTAGGTGACGTGCCCGACCGCCACGAGGTGGGCCGGCGGCACGGCACACGCCAGGTGCCACTTGTCCACCACCCAGGCCGGGGGCCGGGTGAAGGTCACGGTCAGCGAGCCGGGCACGCGGCCCGGACCGGCACCGGCCGCCGCCGCGGCGACCGGCTCGGCGCGCTGCGCTCGCCCGCCCTGCGCGTGCTGCTGGCCGCCCTGGTCTTCCTCGGCGCCACCTGCTGCTGGCCGCCCTGTTCACCACCGCCTGGCTGCCCCCTGCTCGCCCCGCCGCCCGCCTTGGCCGTCCTCGCCCTAACCCTGCTGCCCGGCACCCTGTTCGTCCCGCCGCTCACCGTGGCCGGCCTGACCCTGACCGCCCTGGCCCCACGCGGCTGCTCCACCGAGGCGGTGGGCTGGATGTCCAGCGCGATCCGCCTCGGCCTGGCCACCGGCACCGCCCTGGCCGGAGCCCTCGGCGGACACTTCGCCCTCCCGCTGCTGGCCGCCGCCCTGTGCACCCTGCTCCTGACCGCCCGCCCCACCCCCGCCCCGGCCTCCGCCTGAGCTCCACGGCACGCACCCCCGGCCCCACTGCCTCACAGGGGCCTACCCCGGGTGTCGGTGGCTGGTGATACCTGTAGGCGCGTGCACGACGACAACCCGAGCGCGACAGCCCTCCTCCACGACGCCTTTCCGGCGGAGGTCCGCCGTAGCCCTCTGGGCTGGAAGGCGCTGCTGGCCTGGGAGAACCAGCACCGCGTGGTGCTGCCGGAGCCGTACCGCACCTTCACCGCCGAGATCGCCAACGGCACGCACGAGGGACCGCCCGACGAAGGCGGCCTGCTGCCCCTGGGAGAGAAACCGGACAGCTGGACCCGTTGGGAAGCCGACTACTGGATGAGCCCGCAGCCCTTCGACGGCACTGCCGCGCGCAGGCCCGCCGAGCCCTTCCCGCTGGGGGAGGAATGGCAGTGGGAGTACGACTACGACGACCACACCCTCCATTCGCCCGTGCTGCACGGCCTCTACCAGCACGGCTCGGTGCTGCTGGGCAGCGACCGGCCCGGCGCCTACTGGACACTGGTGGTGGCCGGCCCGCAGCGCGGCCAGGTCTGGTGGCTCGGCGACGGATGCGCCACCCCCTACGCCTCCCCGCCCGGGCAGCCCGGTGGCGGCTTCCTCGACTGGGTGGGGGACTGGCACACCGGGCAGGGCTGGTGGTGTCCCGAGTAACGCCGGCCCGCTCGTCCGGCTCGGACAAGCCCAGCCGCCGCACCTCTCATACGACCTGGACACCGCCTTGACCGGGCCGGCCCCTCCCGCCAGGACCGGCCCCCGCGGCCGTACGCACAGCCTTGAGAGCCGGTCCGCACGGTGGACCGGCCCCGCCCGCCCCGGCCGGGTTCCTCCCGCCGCGCGCACCGCCCTGCCAGCCCGTTTCCCACCCCAGGGAAAAGCGCACTGTGCCCCGGTTCGTCCCTGGTGGCAGGGGGTGCTTCCTGGTGGGATCACCCCTAGATCACTCGCCTTCACGTTCCGAGGAGTCCTCATGCAGCAGCGTCCGCGTCCGTCCGCCTTCCGTCCGGCCGGCCTGACCCGCCCGCGCCCCGGCGAGGACCTCGCCACGCGCCCGTTCACCCGCTCCGGCACCGACCTCGCGGCGCGCCCGTTCACCACGGCCGCGCGCCCGTAGCACTCGGCCAGCCTGCCGGCACATCCCCCTTGAGCGCCCGCCCGGATCTCCCTCTCGCCCCGGGCAGGCGCTGCCGCGCCCGCCCGGACCGCCCGGACCGTCCAGGCCGCACTACCGTCGCCCCCCTCTGCGCCCGGCATGCGGCGGAAAGAACGGAGCCGGGCACCGCTGCCATATCGAACTAAGTTCCGAAGCATGACCACCTCCGATCCGGCCCCGTTCGACTCACCCGCTGACACGGCTCGGTCGGCTTCGGCAACTGTGGTGCTGTGAGGTATGCGCAGGGTGGTGGGCTGACCGATGCCGACAGGGCCGCGCGGGAGCGGATCCGGCTGCAGGCCCTCGTCGACGCGATCGAGAAGGAGAAGGTGTCCGCCGTCGGCAGCCGCACCCACGTCACCTACCCGGGCGGCCAGGTCACGGTGCTGACGAAGGCGCTGCGGGAGTGGGGTCGCCCTCGGGATGGTGCTGCGATCTGGGCCGCAGCACCACCTCCGGCGGTCAGCTTTGGCGCTTGGTCTGTGTCCGCTGCGCGTCGCTGGGCTGTCGGCCGACTTCGTCGACGATCGCGTGTTCCAGCTCGGCCGTACTGGACAGCAGCGTCCCGGCCTTTCCGTATGAGGTGTCCTTGATCAGGTAGCTGCGGGAACCCAGGAAGGCGAAGTCCTTCTTGTCGAAGACCCACTCGGTCCGGATTCCATACCGTGTGTCATCGCGGGCGATACCGAGGCCTTTGCGATCGATCGCGTCACGGGCCTGAGGGGCTGCGGTGACACCCGGGATCTTCGCTGCGGCCCGGTAGAGGGCGGCGCCGGTACGGGGCGGCATCACCCCGCCGAGCAGGGATCCGATCTGCTCGAACACAGCCTGATCACGTTCCCGTCCATCGGCCTGCGGGGTCTTGGCGTACAGATAGGTCAGCAGCTTGTCGGGGTCGGTGGGCAGCGAGCTGAGCCAGCGGTAGGTGGGCCGGTTGATACCGGCCCGTGTGCCCTCGGCGTCACCGAGTTCGGCGTTGATGGGGAACGTCGCACCGTCCTCCCGGATCAGCCCGAGCTTCTGCAGGGGCCCCGGCTCCTGCGAGGCCCACACCTCACGGTCCACCAGCGGGCCGAGGACAGCCTTTCCGCTGGTCACGTCTGCCCCGCGGGTCTTCTCCCTGGTGTAGACGAACTGGTCGTCGCGTACCGTGAGGTCGTCGTGCGTCTCCGTGGCGTCGGAGATCCGGTCCAGGAGCGCGGCGGCGGGCTGCATGTCTGTGACCGCACGGTGCGACGCGGTGTCGGCGGGCGCCGGGTCACCGCCGGTCAGCGCGATGCCTGCGGCCACCGTGCAGGCCAGGACCAGAGCGGTCGCCGGCGCCAGGACCGCGGGTCGCAGCAGCTGACGGGCCGGCCGGGTACGGGTGACTTGGCCGTGATCGATGTGGTGCATCAGAAGGTCCTTGTGACGAAGGTGCTGCACGCGCGGAAGGTCCCAGTCGGCCGGGGCCGGGAGCAGGCGGGCGATCTCCTCGCGGTCGCCGTGCCGCTCCGGGGGAGTGCCGGCTGCGTTGTCCTTCATGCGAGCTCCTCCCGTACGCGCAGGGCCGCGATCGCGGCCGCACTTGTCATCTCTCCGCAGGGGGTGGGCGGTTCCCGGTCTTCTTCCGCAAGGCGAGCGAGTTTCTTGCGGGCACGCGAAAGACGGGACCGTACGGTTCCGACGGCGATGCCCAACGCTTCGGCCGTCTGTTGGTAGTCCAAGCCGGACCACACGCACAGAGCCAGCACCTCCCGCTCTTGGCGGCGCAGCTGCCCCAACGCGGTCTGCACGGCACGCAAGTACCGGGCGTCGTCGATGCGCCCGATCGTCCGGGGCGCGAAGTCCTCCTCCACACGTGGCTGTGGTTGACGTGCCAGGAACAACTGCCGTCTGACGGCCCCCCGGCGGGCGTTGTGCGCCTTGTGGGTAGCGATGCCCAGCAGCCAGGGCAGCAGGGAGCCGCCGTCCTCCTGCACCCGCACGCGAGTCCGCCACGCAGTCAGGAATGTTTCGGACATGATCTCTTCGGCTGTCGACCAGTCACCCGTCAACCGCAGCCCATGGTTGTAGACGGCGCGGGCAAACTGCTCGTACAGCAGGGCGAACGCCTCTCGGTCCCCCTCGCGCACACGGCGCCGCACATCGTTTTCTGAGTCCCTCACGACCACTTCTCTCCGCGGTACGGGAGGAGTTCCTGTTGCCTGTGTCACGTATGGGTGCGACCGCAGCGCCGTAGAAGTCCAGAGACACATCTTAGAGGCGGTTCGTGAGGTGATGTCCGTTTCCGTGTGAGGCAGGGGCGGGGCCGCTCATATGGAGGGGGAGAGCTGTGCACGCACCCATCCGGGATCGGGGTCGACGTGCGGCTGGCCCGCCACCCTGACGGTCGGCACGGTCTCGTCGCCGTCGTTGACTGCCCTCACCGCCGTCGCCCCAGCCGGGTCGCGCCAGATGTCGACCCAGTGCAGATGGTCGGCGCCGCGGCCCAACCTGCCCCGCAGGCGCACGCAATGCTCGCAGCCGGCCCTCCAGTCGGCCAACAGCGTCCTGCGCGACCTCAAGGACACAGACCTGATCACCCAAGCCACCAGCACCGACCACGGCCGCGCCCTGCCCATCCACCCGACCGAGACCGGCCGACAGCGCCTGCACACCGCCCGCGACGCCGTCCACGCCATCGAGGCACGCATGATCAACAACATCCCCGCGCACCGGCTGGCAACACTCCTGGCCGATCTCGACGCCATGACCCAGGCCCTCGGCACATGACAGCCGCCCCCTCCCGCGGGCGGGACGGGACCAGCAGGCGCAGAGGGAGGCTCCCGCCCGAACCGCAAGAGCCCACCCAGCAGCGCTCCGCAGGCCGGCTGGCCCGGGCGGCGGCACCGAGCCGCGCCACTGCTTCAAGCGTTTGATGCACCGCTCGATCTCAACTGAGCCGTCTCGGTGCACTCCACGATCGTCCATGCCCGCCAGCACGCGACCGCGGCCCGGAAACTCGTCCGCGTCGCCCTGGGCCATCAGCGCGGTGAACACCCGCTCCCAGGTGCCGCCGACGGCCCATATCCGGTCGTTGGCCCGGGTGTGCCATTGACTGATCGCAGTCGATTGTAGACACCTCGTCAGCCGCCGCATTTCTCCGGCAGGTGGACACCCCTGCCTGACCGCCCCGGGCCCACTGGCCCCCGCCCCCCAGAGACAGCACCCCTTCGTACTCGGAACCCGCACACCCTTCCCGCCCACCGTCAGCTCCAGCGCATGCCGATAGCGGACAGCTGCTCCACGCGCTCCGGTGACAGTGTCGCGGCCCGGCTGCGCTGATTCCCGATCCACGCCCCGAGCCGGAACTCCCGCTCCTCCTGGCCCTCGCCGACGACCCGTTCGACGTGCTTCCTCGGCACCCGCAAGTGCCCCTCGCGCTCGTAGAACTGCTTGGCGGCCGCGTAGTTCATCGCCCACTTGTCGGCCTGGCTGATCCGCGGCCGGGGCTTCTCAGCCTCGCCGACGGGTTGGATGCCAAGGATGTGCCGGCACATCCACTGCTGCACACCGGTGAGCTTGTCCCAGCCAAGTCGCTGCACCCGAACCCAGCGTCCGAGGTCTTCGCCCTGATGCACGACGTCGCCCAGCAAGGCGGGCAGCTCGCCGCCGGCCTCCAAGTGCTGCCGGGTGAGGTGGAAGGCGCGTTGCCATCCCACAGGCCAGGTGGGGCACCAGGCGGGGTCGATGTCCTCGAGCTGCTCGCGTCGCTCTTCCGGCAGTGCCCCGGCCGCCGACTCCACGGGCAGGCCCTCGGCGCGCCGCTGTTCGATCTCCCGCGCCTTCCGTGCGGCGGCCCGCTGGTTCTTCAGCCAGATACCGACCCGGTACCCCTGATAAGTGGCGTCCAGCGGGGCCAGGAGGTGCCCGTGTTCGGCGGCCCATCCACGGGCGGCGGCCAACCCTTCTTCCCAGGCGACGTCGTAATGCGACCAAATCATGCCGAGCTTCTCCAACTGCTCGACACGCTCTTCGGCCAAGCGGTCGCGGGTGTAGAAGCGGCGGGCGTCGGCGATCCACTGTCCCAGCGGGAATCCGGCAAGCGCGGCCGGCCACCCCTCGCCCTCCACCCCCTGCTCTTTCTGCTCCTCGTGGTCGGGGACGCGGTAGGTGAAGGGCACCTTCAGGTCGCCGTGGAGCCGGCGGTAGAGGGTGGCGGCTTCGATGCCGCGTCGCCAGTGTGCGTGTTCGGGGTTGAGGACGCGCAGGTTGATGAACGCCACCAGGGCGGCGGGGTCGCGTGGCGTGGAGAACTTCAGCAGTTGCCGGGCCGGCATTGACAGTCGGTCGCTTCGGTCGCTGCCGACCCCCTCGCTCTCCTCCTGGTCCCCGTGACGGCTCTGTACGCCCCTGACACGGCTGCGGGCCTGGGGTTCGGCGAGCTGCTCCACCACTCGGGCGTCATGCGCCCGAAGCGCCTCCAGCAGCTTGGCGAGCCCGCCGTACGCCCGCGAGGTCAGCATGCTGTCCGCCGTTTCCCCGGGCCCCAGCAGCACCGGCACGACCAGGCTGGCCACCTTCCCCTCACCCGGCTGCATGCGCAGGGCGCGGCCGACGGCTTGGACGAGGTCGGGCATGGCGCCGCGGACGTCGGCGAAGTAGACGGAGTCACAGTTGCGGGTGTCGACGCCCTCGCCGAGGATCCGCACACTGCTCAAGAAAGTCTTCTCCACGACGGTACCGTCGCCGGCGATACCGTCGGCGAACTCTGTCAGGACCCGTCGACGGTACCCCGGCTTGTGCTCACCGCACAGCCACTCCGCCCAGACCGTCTTCGGGTACAGCCCCGGGTCATCGGCGTGCAGCCGCTTCCCAACGTCAGGCAGGCCGGCCGCGAACGCCTCCGCCTCCTTCACCACATGGTGGAATACCAGCGTCCTGCGGAAGCCTTCCTCGGCCGAGGCCTTCACCAGCGCGGTCTGCAGCGCCGCGAGCCGCGCCCCGCGGACTTGTTCGGACCGGGCGTCGGCGCCCAGGAGCTGGGCGGCCTGGAGGTGGGTGTCGGTGATGTCCAGGCACACCACCTGGTACGGCGCGCAGATCCCCCGGTCGATCGCCTCCGACAGCGTCAGCGTGTAGCAGCGCGCCCCGAACTGCCCGTCCGGGTCGTCCTCCATCGAGGCGACCAGCTCACCCGGCACCCCCTGCCCCTCGTCCTCGCCCTCCTCCGGCTGCCACAGCCGCGGCGTGGCCGTCATGTACAGCCGCCGCAGGGCGGGGATGCGGGTGTTGTCGTGCACCACCGCCCACGGCTTGCCGATCCGCCCCGACGTGCGGTGCGCCTCGTCCACGACGATCAGGTCCCAGCCCGGCAGGCCGGCGCCATGGGCGCGCTCCAGGGTGCCCAGCCCGAGGGATGCGTAGGTGGCGAACACCGTGACCTTGTCGAACGGCCGTACCCAAGCGACCAGCTCATCCACGTCCGTGGTGTTCGCAAAGCCCGCTTCCCGGCTGCTGAGGGAGGAGACCCCGATCATCGGGCCGGTACGGCCGCCCTCGCGCCACGCGGCTTCGGTCTGGGCGAGCAGGTCCAGCGACGGCACGAGAACCAGCACCCGGCCGGCCCGCAGTTCCTCGGCGCTGCGGGTAGCCACGAGCGTCTTCCCGGTTCCGGTCGCCATGATCACCTGAGTCCGCAGCCCTCGCTCGGGCACCGTCGACCATGCAGGAAATTCCAATGCACGCAGTACCGCGTCCACGGCTTCTCGCTGGTGAGGACGGAGTTCCTTTGCTGTCACCCTGCTCCGCCTTTCCTTACGGGTCGGATGTGGGGCTCGCGCGACAGAAGACGAAAAACCTGCAGCTAGAAAACATGTGATCGGCTATGTACACGCTGCCGTGACCAAACCGCCAGCATCCGACCGGAGACGAAGAAACGTAAGCCGGAACAAGCCATGACACCCCGGCAACGCTGCCATCTGATCCCAGAGTCTATCCCAGAAAAATTTTGAAGCACATGATGCCGCTGACACGTCCTGCCCCATCCAGGGAACCCGACGCCAAACGAGCCAAAAGACTCGAAACCCAGCATCACCCACCGGGAAGGAACGTACTGATGGAAGAACAACAGACCCGACGCGACGGCCAGCACCAGGCGATGTGCAAGGCCTGCGGCAGCAGGCCCACCGCCCCGGCCACAGACGGGACCATACTGTGCGGGCACTGCGCTGCCGCACTCGAACTGCCGGACACCTCGGGACTGGTCGAGGACCAGGGCGCCGCGGCTCGACGCGCGTTCGAAAACCGTGACATGCGCTCAGACCGCTGACAGACACACCTGACGCACCGCAATGAAGATGCCTCCTCAGCCTGTACGCCCCCGTCCTGTTTCCGTCCCCTCTCCCAACGAGTCAGGAGGACAAGGGCCAGGAGGGGGTAGACGGGGAGGCATGGATGGCACACGATCCCGGCAAGGTGAGCAGACCCCACAGGAAGCCCGTGCCCGGGGAACCATGCGGATCTGGCGGTGGGCCAGGTGGGTGGCGCTTGTTCTTGCGGTCAGCTGGGCGGTGAACTGGGTTGTCAGTCTCATCCAGGGCGAGCAGGGATGGGATCTATGGTGGCCTTTGGCCAGTACCGTCATCTGGGCAGGACTGACCGCGTACGGCTTCAGGACCTACCGCCGGATCAAGACAACGACTCTGCCGGTAATTACCGCCCGCCCACCCGCCTGACAGGAGGAGCACCAAGAGCCGGTTCTGCTTCACAGTCGCGTCTGGATGTCATGAGTCTTTGTACTCATGCGTGACAGTCTTCCCGAGCGTCACACTGCCTCTGCCGTGACAGATCATCAGAAGAGGCGGACGTGATGAGAACGCGCAAGACCATGGCAGTGGCGTTACTGGCGGCTTTCGGGGCGGTAGGAGCAGGGGCTGTGCCGGCCGCGGCAGATGGCGGTCTCCTCCCTCACCCCGGGCCTGAAGGTCTGGTGTGGGTGGAGGAGTGGACAGGGGATGGCGGGGTCGCGTCCGGCGGCGCGTGGGAAGGCCTGTCGACCGTGCTCACGGTGGTCTGTGAAGGCGGAGGCAGTGTGGTGGTGACGATGGAATCGCAGCAGACACGGGTGGCCGAGTTCACGGTGGACTGTCCTGCCGGCAGCGCGGGTGTGGGCTCGGTGACCATGGATCCGGGTGTCGTGCAGCGGGGCTCTTTCACCGTGGGCGTTGACGCCTCGGATGACAGCATCCGGTGGGCTTTGACAGTGACCCAGCCCGAGTAGGACCACCCGCCCTCCGACTTCTGTTGCTGCTTGGGCCGAAGGCCCGCTGGCCGGACCCGCGCAGCGGGTCCGGCCCTGTGTGGCGCGCAGCGCCACACAGGTGACTGGAGCGCAGCGGAGGTCACCTCACGGGGCCGTAAGGCCCCGTAGCTCCGGGAGCGCAGCGGACGGAGCGTCATCCGTCTTGCGTAGCAAGACGGTTGTGCTGCTCGCGCAGCGAGCAGCTCCGCTCCCGCGGAGCGGGAGCGGAATCCCCGCGCGCAGCGCGGGGATTCGCTGGCTCCGGGCGCAGCCCGGAGGGACCCGCTCCGCGGG
>NZ_JBITSF010000058.1:0-8855 GCF_044540485.1 Streptomyces sp. NPDC085946
CAAATCCCTCGCCGACTACCTCACCAAGGTCACTCCACCATCCACTAAAAACACGAAAGAGACTTAAGCCTGCGATTTCAGGCGCATCACACTAGCTCGGTACCGCCAAGCGTGCACGCCACTGGGACGTCCCGCCACGCCTTGGCATCGAGGGACTGGCGGGTCGGCGACAGTGTCACCGGCACCGTCCCGGCCTCCGCGGTGCTGGTCGTGCATCCGCAGTCCGGGCCGCACACCCCCGCCGAGGCCGGTCCCGACAGCTCGGCGCGGACGCTGGCCAGGTGGGCGGAGAACGCACGCAGCTCGACGATCCGGGCGTCGGTGTCCGCGATCCAGTCGGCGATCAGCGGGAGCATCCGCGCCCGGACGGACTCGCACACTCCTTCCTCGCGAACGTCGAGGAGCTCGCGGATCCCCTCGAGGGCCAAGCCCAGCAGCTTGGCCAAGGAGATGAAGGCCAGGCCGCTCCACCGCACCCTCGCCGTACATCCGGTAGCCGGACGGCGTGCGGTCGGCGGGCAGCAGCCCTGCGCCCTCGTAGAAGCGAAGCATCGTAACCGGAACACCGGAGCGCTCGGCCATCTGCGAGATACGGTAGGTCGTCACACCGCCGGCGGTAAACCTTCGACCCGACTCGAAGGTCAAGCCGGAACTCGCACCGGGGTCGCCCTTGGACCCCCAGTTGATGCAAAGGAAGACTTCAGACGCAGGACGGCCTGTCGCCGCTTGCGCAAGATGCCTGGTCGTTCACCCAATTTACGGCCTCCGCCAGGTTGGGCGCGGCACCAGTGGGCTCGTACGAGAAGCCGTTCCACTCCTCCAGCACCCGCGGCTCCTCCGGGCGGAGGTGCCCGCCGCCGCCGTGGAGTGGGCGGTGCCGGCGGTAGACGTCCATCGGCGGGCGGCGCCGCTTGTGGTACGCCGCGAGCAGGTCGCTGCCGTCGGGACGGGGGACGGCTCGGGAAGGCTGATTCAGCGGTCCGGGTCGGGAGTGCTTGCCCATGGTCTCAATGTTCCCAGACCGGAGCCGCATCGGACGCGCCGCTGAGGTTCTCCTTCGCCTGGTGTGGGGGCCGTCCGCCATAGAAGGGCGGAGGTGATCCACCGTCAAAGTGCGGCGGACGGTGCACTCCGCCGGTCGGTCACAGGAGCCCGCTCGAGGAGTTGTGCCACGTTTCGTGGCACTTGCGGTTGTGGTCGCGGCCGGTGCGGGATGCTGCGTGTGCGGTGGCTAGCCAAACTGTCCGCACAAGGTGAAGGGGAAGGGACGAACACATGGCGACGCTTGTACCTCCAGCTCAGGCTCCGTGGGCGATGCGGCTGGTCACCGACCGGCTCCCGGCCGGCCCACCCCGATACGCCACGGTGACGCTCGACGCAGCTACGCAGAGGGCTGTCTACACGGATGCCGCTGGTCGAGTGGTGGAGATGGGCAAACACGGCACATCCAAGACCACCGGGACGGCGTCGGTGTCCGGCGGCGGTGACGGGCAGAGCCCGCAGCCTCAGACGCAGGATGACAACACCACCGATTATGAATCGGACTGAGGAGGCGATGGTGGCTGGCCTCGTCCTGGTCATCACGTCGCTGGAGGACGTCACCGCAGACTGGGTGATCGGTGCGCTCAACGAGCGTGGGGTGCCGGTCGTCCGTGTCGACCCGGCCGACATCGGGTCGGATCTGTCTTTCGGTGCCCGCATCGGTGCCGGGGCGCCGGTCTGGGACGGGCGGCTGCGCACGGCCAGCCGCGAGGTAGCACTGGGGAAGGTGGCGTCGGTGTACTACCGCCGCCCCACCCCGTACACGGCCCGCTACCGGCATTTTCCGGTCCAGCAGCGTGACTTCGCCGCAGCAGAGGCGCGGCACGGGCTCAGCGGGGTGCTCAACCACCTTCACGGTGTCCGCTACGTCAACCATCCCGATGGGGTCACCGCCGCCGACTTCAAGCCCGGCCAGCTCCAGACGGCCGCCCAGCTTGGCCTGGCCATCCCGCCGACCCTGATCACCAACGACGTCGAAGCGGCACGGAAGTTCGCCGCCGAGTACGGGCCGGTGATCTATAAGCCATTCCGTGGCCTGCCCGCGGGCGAGGACGGGCACACCGGTGCAATTTGGGCTCAGCGCGTCGACCCCGACACTTTCGATGAGTCTCTGGCAGTGACCGCGCATTTGTTCCAGGCGGAGATTCCCAAGACCGGTGACGTGCGCGTCACCGTGGTCGGCGACAAGGTGTTCGCCCAGCAGATCGCAGCGCCGGACGGTGCGCTGGACTGGCGCCGCGGCGACTGGGACACCCTGGTCCACTCCCCCATCGCCGTGCCAGCACCCATCGAGGCCGCGCTACACCGCTACCTGGAGACGTTCGGCCTGGTCTTCGGCTGCTTCGACTTCGCGCTGACCGGCGATGGCCGCGACAGCGAGGACTGGGTGTTCATCGAGTGCAATCCGAACGGCCAGTGGGGCTGGCTGCCCGACGCCGACAAGATCACGGCGGCGTTCGCCGACATCCTCAGCACAGGAAGGAACAGGGTGTGATGCTGCCCGGCGACCTGGGGACCGACGCCGCCCGGCTGCGTGCGGCGATGGTCAAGGCCCTCGCCGAGGACGGCGTGCTCGATGATCCAGACTGGCGGGCGGCGGTTGGAGACGTGCCGCGGCACGCCTTCGTGCCCGGCTTCTACCTGCCCGCCAGCGAGCGCGACGGGCAAGGGCTGACAGTGTGGGAGCCGGTCACTGCCGCATCCGACCACGGTCGCTGGCTGGCCGCCGCCTACTCCGATTCGACGCTTATCACCCAGTTCGATGGTGACGAACCCGACTGGAGCAACCCGCAGGCACGGCACGGCGGGGCGCCGACCTCGTCGTCCACGCTGCCCTCACTCGTGGTGCGGATGTGGACGGACGCGGACGTGCGGGAAGGACACACGGTTCTGGAGATCGGCACCGGCACCGGCTACTCCACCGCCCTCGCGTGCGAGCGGCTCGGCTCCGCGGGCATCACGTCCATCGAGGTCGACCCATACCGGCTCCAGCAGGCAGCCAGCGTGCTGTATAGCTGCGGGTACACACCCACACTGGCGGTCGCGGACGGGCTGTACGGGTACTGGCCAAAAGCACCGTTCGACCGGATCGTGGCCGCCTGCTCATTCCGCGCCGTCCCGCGTACTCTAATCGCGCAGACCCGGTCAGGCGGGAAGATCCTGCTCACGTTGTCCGGATGGCTCTACGGCTATGCCCGCGTCCTGCTCACCGTGCACGGTGACGGCACGGCCGCAGGACAGCTTCTGAAGGGCACGGTGTCCTTCATGTCCGTACGCACTCACGCCGCGCCGGCATTCGGCAACCCCGCCCACTGGGCTGCGAACCTCTCCGCAGCCGTGCGGCCTGCCCGGCACAGCCCTGAGCGGATCACCGCTGCCACCGAGGAGGCATTCCATCTGCGGTTCCTCGCTCAGTGCGCTGCACCGAATGCGCAGATGACGACCGTCGGCAAGACGGTGCACCTCGTCGACGTCACTAGCGGCTCTGCCGCCACCCTCACCCCAACAGACGGCTGGTGGGAAGTACGCGAGGGCGGGCCGGTGAAACTGTGGCAGCGGATCGAAGCCATCCTGTCCGCCTACAACGAAGCAGGATGCCCGGGCCCGGCAACGTTCACTCTGCGCATCCACGACGAGGGGCAGCACCTGCTACACCCGCGCATGCCCGGCCTGCTGCTGCCTCGCCCATGACGCGACGGCGGCCGGGTCCGCTTTGGAGAGCGCGTACGGATCGGGGGTCTACTGCCCGGGCCCAGTATTGCAGTCGGGCCTTCGCCGACGCCTGCCACGAAGCGGGCATCACCCACTCCATGAGCGCGATCGGCTCCAGCGCGGACAACGCACTCACCAAGTCGTTCAACGCGACCTGTAAACGGAAGACCCTCCAGGGCCGCCGGGCCTGGGACACTGAGTGCGAGGCTCACCTGGACCTTTTCCGCTGGCTGCATCGCTACAACACAGTCCGACGCCACTCCCGCCTCGGCCACCGCAGCCCGATCGCCTATGAGCGAGCACTCCAAACAACATCAACTATGCTGGCCGAAGCCGCATAGCCCGCGTTCAGGATCAAGGGTCAAGGTGAACCGGAGTCTCCTGAGTTTGGTGGAGTCGTGTCGCTTGGTTTTACGCTACAGGTGCTGCACGTAGTTCGTACTCGATCGGCGTGAGCATCTCCAGGGCCGAGTGCCTGCGCTGACGGTTATGGATCGTGTCGGACGAACTGCGGTCGCTCATCGAGCCGTTGCTGCCCGAGCCGGGTCCGAAGCTGGTGGCGGGCCGGCCTCGGGTGCCGGACCGGCAGGCCTTGTGCGGGGTCCTGTTCGTGCTGCACACCGGCATTCAGTGGGAGTACCTGCCCCAGGAGCTGGGCTTCGGCTCCGGCATGACATGCTGGCGGCGGCTGGCCGCCTGGAACGAGGCCGGCGTGTGGGAGAAGCTGCACCTGGTGCTGCTGAAGAAGCTGCGGTCGGCGAAGCAGCTGGACTGGTCGCGGGCGGTGATCGACTCTTCCCACGTCCGGGCGGCCCGCCGGGGCCCAAAAGCGGTCCCAGCCTGGTCGACCGCACACGACCGGGCAGCAAGCACCACGTCCTCACCGATGGGCAGGGCATCCCGCTCGCGGTATCGCTGACCGACGGAAACCGCAACGACGTCACCCAGCTGATCCCGCTGCTGGACAAGGTCCCCGCGGTCGCCGGCGTCATCGGGAGGCCGCGGCGACGGCCGGACGTGCTCTTCGCCGACCGCGGCTACGACCACGACAAGTACCGGCGCCTGCTGTGGAAACGCGGCATCCGGCCTGTGATCGCCGAACGCGGCCAACCGCACGGCTCCGGCCTGGGCATCTTCCGATGGGTCGTCGAACGCATCATCTCCTGGCTCCACGGCTTCCGCCACCTACGCATCCGCTGGGAAAGACGCGACGACATCCACGAAGTCCTCCTCGGCCTCGCCACCTGCCTCATCACCCACCGGTACGTCCAACGCCTTTGTTAGGACCTCTTAAGCAGATTCGCACCGATCTGCTCCACGGAAAGGATTTACACCTACCATAGATTGGAGTTTTTCCAGAACTGCATGAAGCCGCTGATGATCCCTAGGATTCCGAACTCAATGAAGAGCCATGGCACGGCTGCGGCTGCTCCATCGGTGGTCCAGCCCCAGATGAGCACGGTGACATGGGCGCCGATGGCGAGTATCCACATGATCCAGATAGCCGTCAGCTCTTCGTCTGGATGGACTTGTGCTACCCAGACGATCCACAGCAGGCTAAATACTCCGGTAGCACATGCGCCTACAGTCATGGCTGTATTCCACACGCCCCAGTCGTTGAAATACAACAGGGCGGTTAGGCCACCGACGAGATAAATCCAAGCCCGCCGGAATTTAGAGCGCCAGAAATCTAAAGCGTCCGCTATTCTGTCCTGCCGTTCAGCTTCTGCTAGCACCGCTTGGACGTGTTGCTGAAAGAGGAGGCCGCCGATCATTCCGTAGGATGCCGGTAACCGGTATCTGTCCATGCGTTGACTATACCGACTAATCGGCCATCTCAATCCCTGTTGTGAGACAGCACTGCAGGGTCGGTCGAGCCGCACTCGCAACAGTAGGAGACCGGCTCTCACCCCGGGAGCAAAGCGGACGGAAACCGCACCAGCCGAACAGCCTGGCGGTCTGTCGGTCGTGGCCACCGCCACCGACGGCATCTAAGTTCTCCGTGGCTACTGGCATTTCTGCGTGGCATGGGGCGCGGCGCCCTGGCTGCTGGTGATCTGGAAGTTGATGGGGATGTCGAAGTCGGGGGAGGTGGCGCCAGTGTGGGTGGGCTCGGGGAAGTTGGTGATGGTCAGGCGGATCCAGGTGGCGGAGGGGCCTTTGATCACTACGGATCGGCCGAGGTCGCCGCCCTGGACCTGGCACCGGTCCAAGGCGTGATGACGGAGTAGACGACGCCGGGGATGTCGTTGCCGTCCACCGACAGGACGCTGATGGTGACCAGGCCGTCGCGGGTGCTGGAGGGGCGGGAGGAGTGGGCAGTCAGCAGCGTGGTTCCTGGTGTCAGCAGGGATGAGGGCGATGACGGGGATGGTAAAGGGATGGCGGCTTGGTTTTCGGCCGTGTGGGAGGGGAAGCGGGTGGCGACTTTGCTTGCCGAGGTGTCCGGGTGAGGACTGCGTTCGCTGTCAGGCAGCAGGGTGCTGAGCGCCAAGGCCGCGGCGGCCATTGCAGCGGCGCCGGCCATTGCCGGCCAGCGTCGGCGGAACCGGTCTGGTGAGCCTGTCCCGCCGTGGGGCTCGGCAGGGTTCGGGACGGGTTCGGTCGGCTTCGTGGCGGGTGCGGCAGACAGGTCCGCTGGGCTACGTGGGGCGGCCGGGGTGGTGACCGTCCGGGCGGCATCGGCTTCGATCCATCGCTGTCGGCAGGCCGCTACCGCCGCCTCCCCGCCCAGCGCCCAAGCTACCGGCTCGACCGTCTCCCAGCGTGGCAGGCGTTTGCCGTTGAGCATCTCCTAAATGGTGCCCTCGCGCACGGTGGCCTGCGGGTAGCGACGTCGGCTGCGTCGGACGAGCTGGGCTTGCCCGCCTCGCGGTGCAGCTGCTGTAACCATGTGGTGAAGGCAGCGACCGCATCGGGCTGCCCACCAGTGCGTTCGCTGTCGTTCGGTGTCATTCGCCGTCCTTTGCGCCGAGCATTGATCGTGGCTGACTGGTCGGCGTAGTCACCCGTCCACGCGGCACCGTACCGCTCCGTTTCAGGAGACCTCCTTTGGTGATGACGGCACTCACCCATACCGGCACAGTCCCCGCCTCGGCCGTTGGCCGGCCGCCGACCACCGCTATTACGCTCCCCACCCGCATCCCCGCACACCACGTCGGCGCCCTGCAGGGCCGTATCACTTCGGCAAAGGCAGGCGCATGATGAACAACACAACGGGAGGCGGGCTGGACGTGGGTACCGCGCTGCTGCTCCTCGCTGGCGGAATCGGTACATATGTTGCTTTCCTGCATCCCGCCTTTCGGTACCGCCCTCATGGTCGGCATCGGCGTGATCACGACCCTCCACATCCTGCTCAAGCAGCGATGAGGTGGCCTACTGAGCGGCAAACGATCAAACCGGGCTTGGCGGGAAGTACCTCCGGCTTTGATCGGACTGATACTCACAAGGCTTCGTTGACGTGGCGCCAGGCAGTCGCCCCTCGCAGACGCCGAAGCCGGCGCCGAGCTGGGCGAACGTCTCGTTCTTCCGGCGATGCGTCAGGGCAGACAGGACTTGCTTGGAGCAACCGAGCCGTCGCCGTGGGGAGCCCAGTTCACGCCTTCGTGCGTGGATCAGCCAGGAGACGTGCTCGACCAGCTCGTGCGGAACGTCGAGCATGACAGGACACGGAACCAACAGGGCCCCTCCAATCGCCGGTGTGCTGAGTGGAATCACCGCGCCGACGACGAGGGGCCCTGCCCCGTCACCACCCCTGCTGAACAGCCCATTTCGCCCCTGCAGCACAGGATGAAAGAGGTTCGGTCAACGATTTCTGGCTGGAGCAGTGGCCGCGGTGTCTCTTACGGCACTATCAATTGCCAGATGGAGATCCGGCCCGGTCGAACCACAACGCTGGTGCAGGCCGTCGCTCGGCCGACTCCCCAGTGATGTCACCGCAGATGAGCAGGAGTTTTCCCGTGATCAACCCATCCAATCGTATTTGTGTGCGATGTGGCGAACGCCGGTACGGTCGCTGCTACGAGTTCCAGGTCGGTGTGCCGGCAGCGATGACGAACATGGATGACCCGTTCGGTAAGGGAACGACGGTGACGTACGACCTTCTTGGCGTAGAGTCCGGATTTCTATGCGCCCGATGCGCCCGGCATTACGTCTTCGCTCGGGGCCCCCTGCCCCTGCTGGCCTGCCTGATCATCGAGGCTGTGCTGTTCGCGGGTCTGCCGTTTCATGCCGTTCAAGTGCCTCAACCCGCGCTGCTGGCACTTGTCCTCATCTGGTGGGGACTCGCCCTTTTCGCGGGCAGGGCGGCGAGGGATGCACTCGCGTCAGTCGGCGTCGACTGGCGAGGGGCCTTGGAGGTTGGCTGGGCGATTCTCTGTCCGGTTCTCCTGACGATCGCCTGCATTGTAGGGCCGTTAATGGTGGCATTAATCGTCGATGGTTTGGACGATCCAGGGCAGCATTCCGTGCTCGACGCGTATCCGATGACCGGCGAAGCGACTTTTGAAGTTGTCGTTTTCGGAGTCGTCGCGGGGCTTCATCTACTTATGCTTATGGTGATCTGGTTCGGTCGGCGGGATTCACTGGAGAGGCTGGCTTGGGAACACCGCAAAAACGCACTACGCCGAAAACAGCCCGGGCTACGGGGCTTCAGCAGCGTCGAATACAACGCACTCAACCATGCGCAAAGCCAACGCCAGATGCCCCGCTGATCCACCGTTCTCGACCTGAACCCGACCAAACCGACTGACTTCAGTGCAGACGTACTCCAGAACAAGTCGTCGGGCCGATCACGTCACTGCGGCCACAGTGCTGCAGGTCAGGCTGGCCTGCCATCGAACAGCAGCCGTGTGCCGTCTCGTCCATGCAATAACTGCACGACATCCACGACACCATCCTGCTGCTCTCCGATGGACACGACCGGGAGCGCGAGCAGTACCGCTGCGACGGCCACCACCACCCAACAGAGTCCTTTGACCTGCGACGTCGAGTTGGCGAGGCTCACTTAGAGGTCGTCTCATTTGGGCTCGTAATCTTGAGGTATGACGATTGTGGAGCGGCTGGTCCCGGAGGGGTTGTGGGAGTTGTTCCAGCGGGTGGTG
>NZ_JBITSF010000059.1:0-8280 GCF_044540485.1 Streptomyces sp. NPDC085946
GGCGCACGTCGCGGTCGTTGGCGGTGAACGCGCCGTCCTTGAACACCGGGTGGGTGAACAGGTTGGTGGTGGCCATCGGCACCTTCATGCCGGTGTCGTCCAGCGCCTGCCGGAACCGCTTGACGTGCTCCTCGCGCTCGCTGTCGCTCGAGCCGAAGGGAATGAGGTCGTCGTCGTGGAAGGTAACCCCGTGGGCGCCCAGCTCGGCCAGGCGCCGCACCGACTCGACCGGGTCCAGGGCGCGCCGGGTGGCGTCGCCGAAGGGATCCCGGCCCTGCCAGCCGACGGTCCACAGTCCGAAGGTGAACCTGTCCTCGGGGGTGGGCTGGTAGTTCATGCCGCGGCTCCTTGTTCGCTGAGGCTATTTCGTCATGGCGATTTACAAATTAATGGGTCCAGGCACCACTGGGAAGGGCCGAAGGGACTCCATGTCCCGGACCACGCGGGACAGAGGCCGGCATTGGCCTCGCGGGGGTCCGTTCGTCGTCGGTGAGGAGCCGCCCACCCTGTCCACGAAGGCGCTGGTCGTCGACGCTGCAGCCGGACGGTGGCCGACGACGGACGGCACACTCCGCACCGGAGGGCCGGCCGGAGAGGCGATCCGCGTCGGCGGCAGGACGCCCTGTGCGAGGCGCCGCACCGCGCGGCAACGACGCGAGGTGGTGGCCGTCCGGTCGACGGACAGCGAGCGGTACGACCCGAGGACGCCGACCGGCTCGTCCCTGACGAGCCGGTCGCGGGGTCACGCGCTGGACGATCTCGCTCGGCAAAATGTCGGCGCGTGCGTACCGGCAGCCGCAACCGGTCGAGACCGCGACACCGCCACGGCCACCGCAAGCGGTGGAGGTGACGTCCGATCCAGCCCTCCTCCGCTCTACCCCACTTTTGTCGTGAGTTAAGAAAAAGTCAGGGGTTTCTTTGCGCAAGGGGTTACTTGTTAGGCCGAAGCGCACTAACTTCTGTGAATCGAGCCGGTGATGCGCCTGCAACCCGGCTTAACGGCGCGACGGCGCGCGCCACGGGAGCGCCGGCGCGACGGCGCGCGCCGATGCTCCCCTCGTCAGGACTGGTCACGTCCTGCTGTTCACCCCACACCCCCGGAGACCTTTGTGCGCACAACACTGCTCAGACCCAAACTCGTCCGCTCGTTGGCACTGGCGGTGGTGTGTGCCGTCGGCTGCCTGACACCGGGAACCGCGGCTGCCGCGCCGCCGGACCCGGCCGACGGCTCCGCCGCGGCGGTCGGAGCGTTCCAGCAGGTCACGCTCGCCAAGGGGCCGGCCGAAATGGGCGAGCCCATGAACCTGGTCGTGCTGCCGGACCGTTCCGTGCTGCACACCTCACGGGACGGCACCCTCCGGCTCACTGACGAGGCCGGAGACACCAAGATCGCGGGCAAACTCGACGTCTACAGCCATGACGAGGAGGGCCTGCAAGGCGTAGGAGCGGATCCGGGCTTCGCCACCAACCGCTTCGTGTACCTCTACTACGCCCCCAAGACAGACACGCCGGGTGGTGACGCCCCGGCCGACGGATCGGCCGCCGACTTCGCCCCGTTCGACGGTGTCAACCGGCTCTCCCGATTCGTGCTCAAGACGGACGGCACACTGGATCTGACCAGCGAGAAGAAGATCCTCGACATACCTGCGACCCGCGGCATGTGCTGCCACGTCGGCGGCGACATCGACTTCGACGCGGCGGGCAACCTGTACCTGTCCACCGGCGACGACACCAATCCGTTCGCCTCGGACGGCTACACCCCCATCGACGAGCGCGCCTCCCGCAACCCCGCCTACGACGCCCAGCGTTCCTCGGGTAACACCAACGACCTGCGCGGCAAGGTCCTGCGCATCAAGGTCAACGCCGACGGATCGTATTCCATCCCGGACGGCAACCTCTTCCCGCCCGGCACCGACAAGACCCGGCCCGAGATCTACGCGATGGGCTTCCGCAACCCCTTCCGGATGAGCGTCGACAAGGCCACCGGCATCGTCTACCTCGGCGACTACGGCCCCGACGCCGGCACCGCGAACCCCGCGCGCGGACCTGAGGGACAGGTCGAGTTCAACCGGATCACCAAGGCGGGCAACTACGGCTGGCCGTACTGCACCGGCAAGAACGACGCCTACACCGACTACGACTTCGCCTCCGGGGCCTCCGGCGCCAAGTTCGACTGCGCGGCCCCGAAGAACACCTCGCCGCGCAACACCGGCCTGACCGACCTGCCGCCCGCCCAGCCCGCCTGGATCCCCTACAGCGGTGGCTCCGTACCGGAGTTCGGCGACGGCTCCGAGTCCCCCATGGGCGGACCCGTCTACCGCTACGACGCCGCCTCCACCTCCGAGGTGAAGTTCCCGCAGGAGTACGACGGCGACTTCTTCGCCGGCGAGTTCGGCCGCCGCTGGATCAAGCGGATCGAGGCCGGCTCCGACGGGACCGTGCAGTCCATCAACGCCTTCCCCTGGACCGGAACCCAGGTGATGGACATGGCCTTCGGCCCGGACGGCGCCCTCTACGTCCTCGACTACGGCACCGGCTTCTACAGCGGCGACGACAATTCCGCCCTCTACCGCATCGAACACGTCACCGACGGTCATGCCCCGACCGCCCAGGCCAAGGCCGACGTCACCTCCGGTAAGGCGCCTCTGACCGTCTCCTTCTCCTCGGCCGGCAGCTCCGACCCGGAGGGAGGCGACCTCAGCCACTCGTGGGTGTTCGGCGACGGAGCGACCTCCACTGCGGCCAATCCCGCGCACACCTACTCCGACAACGGCCAGTACACGGCCACGCTGACGGTCACGGACACCAGCGGCAAGTCCGCCACGGCGTCCGTCCGGATAACCGTGGGGAACACGGCCCCCACGGTGAAGATCGACCTGCCCGCGGACGGAAGCGTCCACGACTTCGGCGACGCGATCCCGTTCAAGGTGACGGTCACCGACCCCGAGGACGGCACCATCGACTGCTCCAAGGTGAAGGTCTCGTTCATCGTCGGGCACGACAGCCACGGCCACCCGCAGACCTCGGCCACCGGCTGCACCGGCACCCTCCAGACGCTGGCCGACGGCGAACACGACCCCAACGCCAACGTCTTCGGCGTCGTCGACGCCGAGTACACCGACAAGGGCGCGAACGGCCAGCCCGCGCTGACCACGCACGACCAGCGCATCGCCCAGCCCAGCCACCGGCAGGCCGAGCACTACGGTGACTCATCCGGTGTTCAGGTCACCGCCCATGGCCCTGCCCACGGCGGCAAGACCGTCGGCTACATCGAGAACGGCGACTGGATCTCCTTCAAGCCGTACGCCCTCGGCAACACCGCCAAGTTCACGGCGCGGGTCTCCTCCGCGGGAGCGGGCGGCACCATGGAGGTGCGGGCCGGGTCCCCGACCGGCACCGTGCTCGGCACGGCGACCGTCCCGGTGACCGGCGACTGGGAGAGCTTCCAGGACGTGACCACCGACCTGTCGCATCAGCCCACCGGGTCCACCTCCCTGTTCCTGGTCTTCAAGGGCGGCGCCGGCTTCCTGTTCGACGTCGACGAGTTCTCCTTCACCAGGTCCGCCGGTGGCTCGCGTACGGGTGAGGTGAAGGGCGTCAACGGCAAGTGCCTGGACGTGGCGGGCGGCAACAGCGCCGACGGCACCGGTATTCAGCTGTGGGGCTGCTGGGGCGGAACCAACCAGCAGTGGACCCTGGCCGACGACGGCACCCTCCGCAGCCTGGGCAAGTGCCTGGACGTGGCCGGCGCCGGCACCGCCGACGGCACCAAGATCCAGCTGTGGACCTGCCACGGCGGAACCAACCAGAAATGGACACCCCAGCCCGACGGCAGCATCCGCAGCGCCCACTCCGACAAGTGCCTCGACGCACCCGGCGACACCTGGAACGACGGCACCCCCGTCCACCTGTGGACCTGCCACGGCGGACCCAACCAGAAATGGACCCTGGCCTAGGAAGGAGGCGGCCACACATGCACGCTCGTTTCAAGGCGGCCGTCGGCCTGTTCGCCGGCTGCGCGCTCTGGATGGCACCACAGGCCCAGGCCGTGGCCGGGGCCGGTGACCAGCCGGCCGGCCGGTCCGCGCGGGCAGCGGCGGTTGCCGATCCCGCCTACGACGTCCTGGTCTTCTCCAGGACCGCCGGCTTCCGGCACTCCTCCATCGGCGCCGGTATCGCGGCGCTACGCGAACTCGGCGCGGCCAACAACTTCACCGTGGACGCGTCCGAAGACCCCCGGGACTTCAGTCCCGGGAATCTCGCCCGGTACGAGGCGGTCGTCTTCCTCTCCACCACCGGTGACGTGCTCGACGACACTCAGCAGACCGCCTTCGAGCAGTACATCAAGGAGGGCGGCGGGTACGTCGGCATCCACGCGGCGGCCGACACCGAGTACGACTGGCCCTTCTACGAAGGACTGGCCGGCGCCCTCTTCCAGTCCCATCCGGCAGTCCAGTCCGCCACCGTGAAGGTCGAGGACCGGGCACACGACGCCACCGCCCATCTCGGCAGCACCTGGCAGCGCACCGACGAGTGGTACGACTACCGCTCCAACCCGCGCGCCACCGCCCATGTGCTGGCCTCGCTCGACGAGTCCAGTTACTCGGGCGGCGGCATGTCCGGCGACCATCCGATCGCCTGGTGCAAGGACTACCGGGGCGGCCGGGCCTTCTACACCGGCGGCGGCCACACCGACGAGTCCTACGCCGAACCCGCTTTCCGCCGGCACCTCCTCGGCGGCATCCGCTGGGCGAGCGGGACGACCGAGGCGGACTGCCGACCCGAGAGTGGCTACACCCCGCTGTTCGACGGCTCGGGCACCGCGGGCTGGCAGCAGGCGGGCCCCGGCGGGTTCAACCTCGCCGACGGCACCCTCACCTCCCACGGCGGGCTCGGAATGCTCTGGTACTCAGCGAAGGAGATCACCGGCGACTACTCGCTCAAGCTCGACTGGAAGGTCGCCGGCGACGACAATTCAGGCGTCGTCATCGGCTTCCCCGCTACCGACGACCCCTGGTCCGCCATGGACAACGGCTACGAGGTCCAGATCGACGCCACCGACGCGACGGACCGCACCACGGGCGCCGTGTACGGGATCAAGTCTGCCGACATCGACGCACGTGACGCCGTGCTGAACCCGCCCGGTGAGTGGAACACCTACGAACTGCGCGTCACCGGAGAACGACTGGAGGTCTTTCTCAACGGACGCAAGATCAACGACTTCACCAACACCGACCCGGCACGCAGCCTGCGACAGGGCCACATCGGCATCCAGAACCACGGTGACGGCGACGACGTCGCGTTCCGCAACATCCGCCTCAAGGCGTCGAACGACGAGCAACAGGGCCCCCGGTCCGGTCAGGTCAGGGGCGTCAACGGCAAGTGTCTGGACGTGGCGGGCGGCAACAGCGCCGACGGCACCGGTATTCAGCTGTGGGGCTGCTGGGGCGGAACCAACCAGCCGTGGACCCTGGCCGACGACGGCACCCTCCGCAGCCTGGGCAAGTGCCTGGACGTGGCCGGCGCCGGCACCGCCGACGGCACCAAAATCCAGCTGTGGACCTGCCACGGCGGAACCAACCAGAAATGGATACCCCAGCCCGACGGCAGCATCCGCAGCGCCCACTCCGACAAGTGCCTCGACGCATCCGGCGACACCTGGAACGACGGCACCCCCGTCCACCTGTGGACCTGCCACGGCGGACCCAACCAGAAATGGACCCTGCCTTAGCGGCTGACTGACTGCCGGACGGCTACTGTCCTGCACCTGTGGTGAGGGCCCGCATGCCGGCCCCGACTCAGCAGACATCGGGTGGTCTCCGTCATGTTCACGGCGGGGACCACGCCGATGCCGCCGGGGCCCGGCCCGGCGGGTGGTTTGCCCGCGGGCAGTCGCCGTCGTCGAACCTGGGACTCGACCAGCCGGGCAGTTCCTCGCGCGCGTCGTAGGCCTCGCCGTCGAGCGGTCTCGAGGAGACGATGGTGTCCCTGGCCGGCGCGCCAGACCGCTCCGGTACCAGCCGTCGGCATCCTGGCATCGAAGCGTGACGACGGGCCGGGAGTGTGTGAGGCTCACCGCCCCACCTGACTGAGGCGCATCAACATGCCTGCACGCCGGCCGCCCTCGGTCCTTCACCAGGTGAGCCCGGTTCTGGTACCCCACTGCGCGTCGGCCTGCTGAGGCCGCTCGCCGTGCAGGAGCCCCCTCCCACGGGAAGGCGTGTTACTTGATACGGATCTCCGCCAGCTGCAGGCGGTACTTGCCGGTCTCGTCGGAAGCCGGCCTGCCGAGCCTGGTGGCGCGCAAACGCAGATAGCGGCCGTTGGCGGGGGTGAGGGTGTAGGTCTGGGCGGCTCCGTTCGGGTTGGGCTCGCCGGTGATGGTGCGGGCGGTGGTGTACGTGGTGCCGCCCTCGGTGCGGGTCTGGAAGGCGAAGTCGACCGGGAAGCCCGCCGTGCCGCCGCCCGAGGCGCTGGTGTCGGTACGGGGGTGGAGGGTGACCTCTCTGACGGCCCGGTCGGCGCCGAGGTCGATCTCGATCCACACCGGTGTGCCGCTCACGTCGGCGGAGGGAAAGTCGATGCTGGTGAAGCCCTTGGCACCGGTCACGCTGGTCAGCGTGCCGTCGAGTACGCGGGTCTTGCCCCAGTCGCCGTTCTCCACGGTGTAGTTGGCGGTGACGGTGGTCGCGGCCGGGGGGACGCTGAGTTCAGCGAGCTGGAGGCGGTACACGGTGGTCTCGTCGGCGGCGGGTGTACCGAGCCGCGTGGCCTGCAGACGGACGTAGCGGGCGGTGGTGGTCTGGAAGCCGTATGTCTGCACCAGCCCGTCGGGGTTGGCCTGCCCGGTCACGGTTCGGACGGTGGTGTAGGTGCTGGATCCGTCGGGCCGGGTCTGGATGGTGAAGTCGACCGGGAAGCCGGCCGTGCCGCTGCCGGCCGCGGGAGTGTCGGTGCGGGGGAAGAGGCGTACGGCGTCGAGGGCGGTGTCGGCTCCGAGGTCGATCTCGACCCAGACGGGGTTCACGCTGACGTCGGCGGAGGTGAAGTGGTGGCTGGTGTAGCCCTTGGCGCCGGTCACACTGGTCAATATCCCGTCGGTCAGCCGGTTTCGGCCCCAGTCGCCGTTCTCCAGGCTGCTGTTGCTGGTGACCGGCCGGCCCAGGGCGATGTTGTCAAGAGCTCCCACACCGGTTGCCGTGAACGTCCACGACCCCGGCTGGACGACGAAGTACACGTACGAGGAGTCCTTGCCGTCGTAGGACAGTCCGCTGACGCCGCCGGTGGGCGAACCGCCCGTGAAGACGGTGGTGCCGTTCGCCTTGATGACGGGCTGGGTGCCGCCGTAGGTGGGCACGCCCACCCGTGCCCTGGTCCCGCTCGGCGAGGTGAGCGCCAGCGTCACCTTGGCACCGTCGCGGGTGATGTCCAGGCGGACCTCCCCCTTGACGGTGGACGTCACTGTATTGATCTTGGCGAGGGTGCCGGTCTGCGGGATGACCTCGTACGTCTCCCAGCCGGGCTTGGTCGGCCGGACACCCGCGGCGTAGGCGGACAGGGCGTACAGCGGGCCGCCGTTCCAGGCGTGGTTGTCGGTGCCGCCGGCCTTGTCCCACACCTCCCACAGCGTGTAGCAGGTGGGGTCGGCGACCTGGGCGGCGTAGCGGTCACGCATGCGCTCCTCGGCGACCGTGGCCGAACCCATCAGATACAGCGCTTCCAGGACGTAGAACTCCATGTAGGGGCTGGCGTTGCGGTGGGTGCGCAGCACCTCGGTGAGCGCCGGGTAGCGCGAGGCGGGGGCCAGGCCGGCGACGACGGCGAGGGCATTGCCGCGGTCGTCGGTGTCGACGGTGTATCCGGGTGAGCGGTACTCGTTCTTCGCCGAGTTCCACAGGACGCGGTCGAAGTTGGCCCTGATGCTGTCCTGTTGTGCCTTCCACCCGGCCACGTCGCCGCCGTTGCCGCTGAGGTCGGCGAGCTTGGCGGCGGTGTCCAGTGCCAGGTGGTACCAGCAGTTGTCCAGGAGGCGGAAGTCGATGTTGTGGCCCCAGTCACCCCAGTCCCAGTTTCCCGACCGGTGCTTGACCAGACCGTCGGCGTCCAGACTCCACAGGTTCAGGTACTTCTTCACCGCCGGGTAGGCGACGGTGACGGCGTCCGCATCACCGGTGTAGAGGTAGTAAGACGTCGTCTCATTTGGTGAGTCTGCGGTAGCAGATGAGGCTGCAGGCGAGGGCGGTGAAGGCGAGGAAGTGTTCGGCCTTGCGTTCGTAGCGG
>NZ_JBITSF010000060.1:0-8180 GCF_044540485.1 Streptomyces sp. NPDC085946
CCCGCGTCCCCTCCGCAACCCTCCATATCTTGTTTTTGTTTTGTGGGGGGGTTTGTTGGGGGGGGGGGGGGGGGGGCGCGCGCCCCCCCCCCGCCCCCCCCCCCCCCCCCCACCCGCCTGGCATGAGGCGGGGCATGCGCAGTCGGTGTCCGCGTACTGCGCACCGCCTGCACCTCCCGTTCGGACCAGTCTGGGTCAGGAGTCCTGTCACCGCGTTGCCGTGATCACCGCTCCATCGGGAGGCGTCATGGTCGTGATCGCTCTGCTCCTGCCGGTGCTGCTCGTGCTCATGCTGTTCGGGCTGGAGGCGTGGGAGAACTTCTTGTTTCCGCGGGACGGTCCCCCACCGACGCAGGAGAACCTCTGAAGCCGCTTTGGCCTGGGGCCGTCAGATCAGCAGCCGGCACTTCAGACAAGCAGGTCCTCAACGGCTCCAGCCGACGTGTTGGCCGGGATTTTGGGCGGGCCGCCAGGCGGGTGCGCGGGGCCCGTCGTGGAGGATGCCGGTCAGTGCCGCGGCCAGGACGGGGACGCCTCGTAGGGTGTCCGGTGCCAGAGGGCTCGCGGGGGAGGGCTGGTGGGGTGCGCGGGAGAATTCGGGTGTGACGACCGAGCGCCGCCCGTTGGGCACAGGCCCCCTGTACACGGACGATCCTGTAGCCGAAGCAGGGCGTGTCCCGCGTGCCCGGCTCGCTGCCGAGCGTCTGCCCACCCTCACAGCGGTGCCGCATCCGGCTGGACGCCACGTCCTGGGCGCCGGCCCCGACGTGTGAGGCGGGCGCCGGGAACACCGACGGCTGCGCCGAACGGCGAACCCTGGCCGCCACGACCGGACCGCTGCGGGCGGTGACTGCGCATTCTGTGCGCAGGCGTCTGCGCAGTGCACTGACCTGCATGGTCGGGGCCGTTGGCGGCCGTGGCCGGGGTCGTGGTCGGGCTCTGCGCAACACCTGGTCGGCCTCCTACCACAGCCCCGTCCACGGCTATGCGCAGCCCTGACCACGGCGGTGCGCAGCCCGTCCCCAGCTCTGCGGGTGGTGTCAGTGGCTCCAGGCGATGCGTTGGTCGGGGTCCTGGACGGGTCGCCAGACGGGTGCGCAGGGTCCGTCTCGGAGGAGGTCGGTCAGCGCCGCGGCCAGGACAGGGACACCCAGTAGGGCGTCCGGTGCGAGCTGGCCGGCGGCTGTGTATAGGGCGTGGGTGCGGTTCTCGACGCCGGTGGGGCCGGTGCCGTCGAGGATGAACAGCAGCCGCGGGAAGAGGGGGTAGTGGCGTCGCCATTCCTCCTGCGGCGGCTCCAGCCCGGCCGGCCGCCGCCGCGTGCCGGGTGCCGACGTGGGCACGTGAGCGTGGAGGCGGGCGTAGGCGCCGAGTTTGGCACCGAGGCGTTCGGGGCCCATGGTGGCCCGGTCGACTTCCACGAACGCCCGCAGCATCACCCCGCGCCCATCGGACCCCTTGCGGTAGTAGAGCAGCGCATCGGGGATGACGGCCTCGCCGCCCCCGAACGCATGATGGACCTCGGGGATCCAGTCCAGAGGCTGGCAGATGTCGCCGCGGCGGCGGGCGTCCTGCACGAATGCGAGCGCCACCTCGGTCACCGTGAGCCCGTGCCCGGCCCGCAGCCTCACCGCGGTACGGTCCGAGGCCGTCCTCGAGGGCCGCCTGCCCCGTAGCTCGGGCCACTCGCCGGCGATCTGCGCCCCATACGACGTGGGGAACCACACTCGCGTGCGTCCGGCCTGCGGCAGCGTGATCCGGTCCACCAGCCCTTCCGCGCGCAGTTTGGCCAGCCGCCGCCGGGTCTGCTCGATCCGCACACCGGGCGCCAGCAGCAGGTGCAGCTGCTCGGTGGTGGCCATCCGGTACTGCACCAGCACGGCCAGCGCCATCCGGTCGGTGCCGCCCGCGTCCACATCCCTCATTGCCGCTATGCTCCCGCATCCATCCGGTGCGGCACCGTCCGACCCGGCGCCGCGCTTACGGATCAGAGCAGCAGTCGGCCCCGACCAGACCACCGACCACGCGGGCCCGACCACGGTCACGATCCGACAACACCACCCCCGACCATGGCGACAACCTCTCCGACAATCCCGCCCACAGCGGGCCGCGTCCTTCCCTACCTGGATTGTGTATCCGCAGCTCACCACGCCTGTGTTGGCGTGGCAGAGAGTCCGACCTTCCCTCTGCGCCCGTGACTGGTCTGGCCGCACGGGGACAGTAGTTCTGAATATCGCTGGCGTAAGCCTTCGGGACGCCTTGCCCTGTGGTGGGGGTCACAGTTCGGCGAGGTTGCGGATGGTTGCGGTGCCGGAGCGGACGATCCAGATTCCGCTGCCGGGCGGAGTCTCATCCGAGCGGGTCTTGAGGTTTTCGACATCGATGGTCGGCGGCCATTGCGTGTTGTGCTCTGACCAGTGGACCCCGCTGAGGTCGACGCTGGTCAGGTTGGTGTCACTCAGATTGGCGGTAGTGAAGTCGTCCAGGAGCGTGTAGAGCGAGTCCTCATCAAGCGCGGGAGGTTCCCGGCGGAGCGCTAGACCGATGGCCCGGCGAACCTCGGCGGTACGGACTTCGAAGATGACAACGCGGACGCGCTCCAGGTCGTGAGCGCTGGCGCGGTCGAGGGCGCGGCCGGCGACACGGTCACGGTCACGGGTACGGGTGAGGCTGTGGTTGAGGTCGCGGGCAAGGATGCGGTCGAGGTCGTAAGCGTGGTCGAGGGCGCGGGTGAGGTCGGCGGCACGGGCACGGGCACGGGTGAGGTCGAGGGAGTGGGTGAGGTCGGCGGCACTGGCAAGGGCGAGGTCGAGGTCATGGGCGACATCGCGGGCACGGGCGCGGTGGTGGGCGCGGGTGCGGACGCGGGAGAGGTCGCGGTCGAGGCCGCGGGCGAGGCCGCGGGCGCGGTCGAGGGCGTGAGCGCTGAGACGGTCGAGAGTGAGGCCGGCGGCAAGGGTGAGGTCGAGGTCGTGGTCAAGACGGCGGGTGAGGTCTCGGGCAAGGTCTCGAACGAGGTTGCGGGCGCGGACAAGGGCGCGAGCACGAGCGCGATTGCGGTCGAAATCGAGATCGTGGGCGAAAACACGGACGTGAGCGAAGGCACTGGTGAGGTCGTAGCTTGCTTCTTTGACACCAGGGTGGTTGCGCAGGGCCATGCGCTCTGCGGGACTGAGCGTGCGGAGCAGCTCTTCCAGATCTGTTGCGCTGGTGTGGTCGTGTGTACTGGCCGATGTGACGTGCGCGGCGGGGGGCAGGATGGCAGCAAGCCCGGCTTCGGTGTCCAGGACGGTATCGAGGTCATCGACAGCGGTGGTGTGGCGGGACTGGATGAGGATTTCGCGCAGGCCGGCTTCGACGTCGAGAAGGCCGTCCAGGCCATCGATGAGGTTGTACTGATGCCGGGTGAGCCAGCGGTGTGCGTCCTGGCCGTGAGGGTCGTGTCCGGGTCGGGTCACTGTTCCTCCTCCCGTGTCCTGAGGTAAGCGGCCGCAGCGCGACGGGCTTTCAGCAGGCTGGCGCGCACGGTCTCCGCCGACA
Source organism: Streptomyces sp. NPDC085946 (assembly GCF_044540485.1). NCBI lineage: Bacteria > Bacillati > Actinomycetota > Actinomycetes > Kitasatosporales > Streptomycetaceae > Streptomyces > Streptomyces sp. NPDC085946. The sequence continues at coordinate 3,541 of NZ_JBITSF010000060.1, forward strand.
GGCTGAGGTGGTCGGCGATGTCGGTGGGAGTGAAACCGGCCAGGGTCCAGGCCATCACCTGACGCTGCCTTGGCGGCAAGCTGCGCAGCAGGGGCAGCGCGTCGTACCGAGCTTCCCATTCCGCGATGGCGTCAGTGTGGGGCAGCAGAGACGTGGGCTCAGGCACCTGCTCGACGGGTTCTTCAACGGAGGCGACCTTGCGGATGAGCGCGCGAGAAGCGGCCTTGTAGACCCAGGCCTTGGGATGGGTGATGCTCTCCCAACATCGGTAGGCATCGGTCATGGTCTCCTGAGCGATCTCCGCGGCGACGTGCACGCCTGCCCCGTGACTGATCAGAAAGGCCGTTAACGGACGGATGTGTGCACGGTAGAAGGCAGAGAACTCCTCATCCGCCACCTGTCGCGCTCGGTGGCGTTGCCCAGGCGGGCCGGGGGAGGCAGACGCGGCCGCCGACCCCTCCACGCTGTCCGCCGGATCATATGTACTCACGCGGCCTGGTCCTCCCCCACTACGGCAGCACGGTTGATCCTCACGCACAGACGATGGCCGTCACCGCCCCGGTCCACCAGCTCCACCTGACCACCCAACGCCACGGCCTCGGTAACCCCCAGAAGGTAGCGATGCCGTTGCTGCTCACGCTGCGCTCGCCAGCGCAGGCGCAGCCAGAGTGCCAGCAGCGTGAAAGCCTTGGCGATGACGATCGAAACAATGATGGTCGTGGCCGGGTCCATCAGGGATTCTCCTCCTCATACGGGTACGGGTTGCGAGGGCCTGTTGTGAGGTAAGGGGCTTGAGAGTCCATGATCGTGAACTTCTGAGCCGGAGAATCTTTTCCGCATGCCGTTATGGCCCCTGTGGGCGAACCGGAACTGAGGCAATGCGATGACCTGCTCCACCGCCAGGTCGCTGTACAGCGGCGGGCGACGGAGCGCACGTTGCACGCCGTTCTGACCGGGCCACCAGCTACCAGACCCATCCACGGTGCGACAACCCCTTCGTGGACTGAGCTGACAACCCGTCCGACGACCCCGCCCACAGCGGGCCGCGCCGTTCCGGGCCCGACTCATATATCCGCAGGTCATCGCACGGTTTTGTTCGTGGTCGGGGGCCAGACATCCCCCTTGGCACACCCCCTCGCGACGCCCGGACCAGGAAAAGGGAGGTGGGGAGGGACGGGCGGGGCGGGTGGGCGTGCTGTCGGGGGATTGGGGCGGCTGGTGTCCTGCTTGCGCGTCGGCCGGAGCCGCCGCGCTTCGCGCCGGGTGATCCTGGCGCACCGCACCAAGGGGCGGGCACCGGCCGGCGTGGCGGCTGCTGCAGGCGTCAGCCGTCGGTGGGCGTGGCTTCCTCGGCCTGGTTCTGGCCGTGCTCTTGTTCGCAGAGGCCGCGGGCTTCGGTGACGGCGTGCTGCCGGACGATTCTCCCGTCGGTCATCGAGAACGGCCGAGCAACCCAGGTCACAGAGGAAGAAGACAAAGGAACGGTGATCCGAGGGCCTGTCCCGCCGCCCTGTCTACCGGCTTCTTGCCAGCCGGGTTCCTTCGGGGGTGCGGCGGTAGAGCACGGATCGGCCGGCTCGGGTACGGGTGACGAGGCCGGCCCGGTGCAGGACACCGAGGTGGTAGGAGACCGTGGCGGGGCTGAGGAAGTGGCGTGCCGCCAGCTGCGCGGTGGAGGCCGGTTGCGTCAGTGCGGCGAGCAGTCCGGCGCGGGTGGGCCCGAGCAGCTGTGCCATCTCGGCGGAAGGGACTATGGGGGCGATGGCGCCGACGATGGTCTTGTCACGTACGGGGTAGATGAGCATGGGGGGCCGGTCTTCGTCGCGCGTGGGGTCCACGGCCACGCCCGGCCGAGGCATGACCAGTGACGGCACGACGACCACCATGGACACCGGCAACGCGATCCGCAACCGGCTCTCCACACGCAAGGTGCCCTCAACCCACTCGATGTCAGGATGCAGGGAGTTGAAGAGCCTCGCTGCTCCGTGTCCGGCCAGCACGCCGGCGCATCGGCCGACCTCCGCATCGAGGACGGCCTTGGCGGCCTCCCAGTGCGGGGCGAAGGCCAGCTCCCAGTAACGCCGCAACTCGTCCGCCGCCTGCCGGGCCACATGCACACCACCCCGCGCCATGGCCCGCCGCACCCCCGGTGGCAGCTCGGAACCGGCAAGACCGTTGCGCGGCCGCCCGACGCGTAACGCCTCTAGCTCGCTCAGAACCCGCTCGGGCGGGGTACGCCGGACTCGCTCGAGTTCCTCCTCGACGGTGGGTGAGGGCCCGGCCGGGTAGGGGTTGAGGAAGTCGGGCACGTATCCAGGTCCGTCCAGAGCCAGTTCGGACAGCAGCGGCAGCCGGGCCCGGCGCAGCACGCGTCGTGCACGGGCAACCCAGGGATCGGCGTCGAGGGCTGGCTGCAGACCCCAGGGCAGCAGCGTGGCGACGACCTCGTGCAACGGCGAGACCGCGAAGCGGGAGCGGGCGAGCCCGGCGGCGTCGACGGTGAGCTCAATCATGACCCTCCCGATGTCCGGTCGCGCCGCGCCTGCGGCCATCCCTTCGAACCTGCTCGAATCGTGGCACGAAACGTCGCGCTGGCGGGCCTGGTCGGCGCAGGGTGGTGGCCAGCAGTGTTGGTGGCTGATGGAGCCGAAGGGAGCATGCATGCGAGGGACGCGAGGAATGCCGGGGGCACCGACCTCACGCACGAGGAAGACCAAGGTGGCCGCTTGCGCTGTGGGTGCGCTGACCGCAGCCCTCTTAGCCGTGAGCACTACGCCGGCATCGGCGAGCGGAACCTACAGCGGCCTTCCCTTCGTCTACGGGGCAGGCGCCTGGGAGGACGACTGGACCAACGAGGGTGTCGTGGACGTCAATACGAACCGAACCTCCAACGTTACCTGCCTGTGGCAGACGGTGCTGTGGGCGGACGGCTACCTCTCGTCCACCGCGGACATCGACGGAGATTTCGGGACCCAGACCAAGACCGCAACTGCGAAATGGCAGTCGCGCTATGGGCTGGGCGCCGACGGAAGCGCTGGCAAGAACACGTGGACCGAGGCTGGCACACGGCTTATCTACCTCTTCCCTGAGGGAAGTGAGCAGTACCTGACCCTGTATTACCCCGGTGAAGTCGATGGCTTCTATGTAAATCGCGACGCCAACGGGAATTATCAGTTCTGGGACGGCGACGGTGTCAAGCGAACCGCCGGTTACAACTACCGGACCTGTAGCTGAAATCGGCTTTCTTCGGTGCGGGTTCGGGGCATGCCGCTCTTCAGCGGAGAGCGGCATGCCCGCAGTGCTACTGAGATGGAACTCGTGCTGTCGTAACGGCTGACGGTTGGCCATCCCGCTGCGGTATGACCACGGGCATGTGGTATCCACAAGGGGACGGGTTGACCGCCGACGCCAACGGTTTCGTGAGGGTTACGTCTTCAGCCGGCGACGCGGTTTGTTGCCTCCACCGACCTCTTCCGGGACGACATGCTGGCCCGCGTCGAGCTTCACACCTTGCTTACTGCGTAAAGACGGGGATGACGACGGCGGCCATCGGCCAAGCCCTCCTCACTGGCGCGTTTCATCTCTCGGGTGAGTTGGGTGAACAGCATCAGCCGTCGTCGAGGCACCCAGGACAGCTAATAGGCACTCACAAAACCGTCTACAGTTCCTCGCATGAGGAAGCGGTAAAGGGAGGAAAAAATGAACCAGTTCCCCAAGAGGATGTTCAGCCCCGGCCTCGCGATAGCCACACAGAGAAAGGCAAGGAAAGACCGGAAAGGGAAAGTCCTTCTCCGGACATCAGGAATGGCGGCGGCCATACTCACATTGGCGACGTCCGGCGTCATTATGACTGCATCGTCAGCGCAAGCAAGACCAATCGACTGTAGTCTTTCGATAACCATCGAACGACACACAAGTGAGTTGGGTGCTCGTGCATGGGTGAACTGCCCGAAGCCCGAACACTACACCGTGAACGTCTACCTCTACCGGGATGAATGGTATGGCAACGACCTCGTGGCTCAAGGAAAGCGCGACAGCAACGGCGCTGGAGGCGCGCTTTCCGCTTACGCTGCGGAGCCTTGCTCTGATCTTCAGACCAACAAGAAGTACTACGCGAGGGCTGTCCTGTACGACACGACTTACAGCTACCCCATAGAGGTGAAGGACACGCAGAGCGGCAGCTATTGGGGTCACTGTTAACAGTCATCCCCGTGAGCGGCCCGCCAGAATATATTCTGGCGGGCCGCTCCGCATCGCTGTGGCGAAAGTGGCTCGATTCATCCCGCATTGAATATCGCCAGATAGGCTGATGAGGGGTTGAAGAGTTATTCCTTTCCAGAGTAAATCCGGATCCAAATTTGAAGCAGAGGGGTGGGCCGGTCCTATCAGAACTACATCGTGCATCACCTGATGCAAGGTCACCACGGCCAGCCACCCCTTCCCCTCGCCGCCCGGGCCGACGGCCCGCCCGCCGCCCCGCGCAGCGGGCCGGCCCCAGTGGCGCGAAGCGCCACTGGGTGGCTGGAGCGCAGCGGAAGCCACCCAGTGGAACCGAAGGCCCCGCAGCTCCGGGAGCGCAGCGAACGGAGCATCATCCGCCTTGCACAGCAAGGCGGATGCGCGGGACGCGCAGCGTCCCG
>NZ_JBITSF010000061.1:0-7775 GCF_044540485.1 Streptomyces sp. NPDC085946
CCTCACCCTCCGGGGTCCCCGCTCGCTTCAGGTGTACCGCCACCGGGCGGCTTCTGACCCCGTGGGTGTCTACCGGGGGGGGGGTGGGCGCCCCCCCCGGGGGCCCCCCAACGCCCCCTTTCCATGTCTCTTCCCCCCCGCCGGTTCAGCGCCGGACGGTGCCGAAGCGGATGTCGTACGACGACTCCGGGTGCAGCACCGCCAGCATCCGCTCCGCCTCGGCCGTGACCTCGTCCCGCCGGTCCGCGGTGAGCCGGCCGAAGGGCTCGACGACGAGCGCCCTCTCCTCCAGGCGCCACACCCCGGCGAGGAACCCGTCGACCAGGAGCGTGCGGTACGCCGTGTTGCCCTGCCAGGTGCGGCCCTTGTGCTCGGGCGGGACGACGCGGGTGCGGTCGGCGTGCGAGAGCAGCAGGTTGTCGAACTCGGGCAGGAAGCGCGGCGGGGCCGGGGTGTCCGGATCGGGGCGGGGGGCGTCGGGCAGGTCGAAGAGCTCGACGCCGCTCTCGTCCCGGAAGGTCACCAGGCGCGGGCGCAGGCGTTCGAAGGCCGCGCGCAGCCGGGTCAGCCCGGCCCAGGTCTGCATGTCCCTGACGGAGGCCGGGCCGAAGGCGGCGAGGTAGCGCAGCACGACCGCGTCCGGGGCGGGGGCCGGCCCGGCGGGGCGGCCCAGCCACTGCTCGGCGGTGGTGAGGGCGACCTGGCCGCTGCGGTCCCACAGCCCGCGCGGGGTGACCTGGACGAGGGGGAGCGTGCAGCGGGCGGCGACGCCCAGCGCCTGCGGGTCGGCGTCCGGCCACCGGGCGAGCAGGGCCTCGCGCAGCTGCTTCATGGTGCGCGGCTCGGCCTCGACGAGCTCCCGGGCGAGCGCGGCGAGCCGGTCCAGGTCGACGCCCGCGAGTCCTTTGCGGAAGAGGCCGAGCTCCCGGTCGCGGGCGGGCTGCACCAGCGGCCGCAGGGTGAGGCAGTCGTCGGCGGTGTGGGTGTGGATCGTGGACCGCAGGGTGACGATGCGGACGACCGCGCGGTCGGCCATCAGCCCGGACAGCTCCTGCGGGGCGAAGCCGTCGAGGCGGGCGGCGAGCGCGTAGTACGGGGGTCTGACGTTCTGGGCCTGGAGTCCGACCAGGTGCCCGACGGCGGCCTCGGCGGACAGCCCGGCGCGGCGCAGCAGCAGCTGCCGGCCGAGGGTCGCGCGGTTCAGGGCGCGGGTGCCGAGGACGGGGGCCGGGGCCGTGCCGCTCTGCCGGGTCTTCGTCATGCCCGCACGGTAGCGGCCGGCCGCGGTCCGCGGGTCCCGGTCCGCACGGACACCGTGGTCCGGCCCGCCCGCTCGGCACCCCTCAGCGCCGGGACCGGCGCAGGGCGGCCGCCGCCGCGGCGGAGAGGAGGAGGGCGCCCAGGCCGGTGAGCAGCTTGCGCAGCGCGGACGCCGGTCCGCCGCGGCCGAGCAGGTCCCGCAGGCGGTCGTAGAGGCTGAGGGGGACCCCGAGGACCGCGTTGCCGGGCGGGCGGCGCGGGACGACCGGGTGGGGATGCGTGGGGGCGCTCAGACGGACCGTCTCCCAGGCCTTGCCGAGGCGGCGCAGCCGGGCGGCGCCCATGCTCTCCTGGAGCCGGGGCAGGAGCAGGTCCTCCTCGTCCCTGATGTCCTCCCGGATGAGGGCGAAGGCCCGCCGCACCTTCTCCTCGCGCTCCGGGTCGCCCGGGTCGAGGCGTTCGATGTCGGCCACGAGGTCGTTGATCTGCTGGTGCTCCTCCTCGACGCGGGCGGTCAGCTCCTCCCCGTCCGGGACGGAGCGCCGCACCTGCGGCCAGAGCACGGTCTCCTCGGCGAAGGCGTGGCTGAAGACGAGCTGGACGGTCTCCTTCAGGACCCGCTCGCGCTCCTCGCCGGGGTCCAGTGCCTGGTAGCGGGCCATGAGCCGGTCCATCTCGGCGTGGTCGCGGCGCTGCCGCGCCAGGACGCTGCCGGGGCCGCCCAGCTGGTCCACGGTCTGTTCCTCGATGGTGCGGGGCATGGCCCTCTCCTCTCGACGTGCTCGGCGCGGGTACCCCGGTGCCGGGAGGTTTACCGCGGGTACGGCCTTTATCGGACATGTCCGTAGCTCGGCAGGCGCCGCCGTCCACCGTTATGTCATGGTGTGTCCAGAACCGGCTGCGGTACCGGGGGAACCCAGGACAGAGGGCGATCGATGACGACGATCGGCGTGGAAGAGGAGTACCTGCTGCTGGACCCGGTCACCGGCCTGCCGGTGCCCCAGGCGGACAAGGTGCGGGTCGCGGCGGGTCTGGGCCGTCTCGTGGCGGACCAGGAGGTGCAGAGCGAGCTGCTGCAGGCGCAGGTCGAGGTGGCCACCCAGGTGTGCGCCGGCCTGGACGAGGCCGGCGGGCACCTGCTGCGGCTGCGGCACGCCGTCGGGGCGGCGGCCGAGGAGCACGGCTGCCGGATCGCGGCCTGCGGGACGCCGCCGCTGCGGCACCGCCACCCGGTGGCCGTCACCGACCAGGCCCGCTACCGGGCCATGCTCACCCAGGCCCCCCAGCTGGTCGCGGAACAGCTGGTCAACGGCATGCACGTGCACGTGGCGGTGCCCGACCGGGAGGCGGGCGTGCAGGTCCTCAACCGGATCCGGGTCTGGCTGCCCACCCTGACGGCCATGTCCGCGAACTCCCCGCTGTGGGACGGCCACGACACCGGCTTCGCCAGCTGGCGCACCGTGATCTTCGGCCGCTGGCCGGTCAGCGGGATACCCCCGCGCTTCGAGGACGCCGCGGACTACGACCGGCGGGTAGGGCGGCTGCTGGAGGCCGGGCTGATCTCCGACACCGGCCAGCTGTACTGGCAGGCCCGCCTCTCCGCCCGCTACCCCACCGTCGAGGTGCGCTGCCTGGACGTCCAGCTGCGCGTGGACGACGCGGTCATGCTCGCGGGGATCGTCCGGGGCCTGGTGCTGACCGCGCTCACGGAGACCGCGGCCGGGGCGCCCGCGCCCGACTGCCCGCCGGAGCTGCTCCAGGCCGCCATGTGGCACGCCGCGCGGCACGGTCTCGCCGACACCCTGGTCGACCCGGGCGGCAGCTCCCACCGGGCCGGTGACGTGCTGTACCACCTGCTGAAGCGCATCGCCCCCGCGCTCGACGCCTGCGGCGACACCCGGCAGGTCTCGGCCCTGGTCCACCGGCTGCTGCGCAACGGCACCGGCGCGGACCGGCAGCGCGCCGCCCTCGCCCGGGGCGGCCTGCGGGCGGTCACCGACCTGATCAGCGCCCAGAGCACGATGCCGTGACCCGGCACGGACGACGGGCGGCCGGCCCCGGCGTCGTTTCCCGCGGCGGGCCGCGGGGGACCCGGCGCGCGGGACGACGGAGCCCCCGCCGGCCGGGGCTCCCCCGCAGGGCGCGGACGGGGAGGAGCGGATGATCCGCAGGCACGGTCGCACCGGGCGGGGCCCGCTGCTGCGCTTCGACGGCTGGATCGCCGGCACGGGCACCGCCTCGGGGACCCGTCTGGTGCTCGGCCACTGGCCGCGGTCGCCGTTCGGGCCGTTCAGCGACGTGATGCTGGAGCGGGCCGACGGGGAGCGGCTGCTGCTGGCGCCCTCGCGGGAGACGGCGGACTTCATCCGCGCCACGTACGTCTTCGACACGGTCCGCGTCGTCCCGGTCGGCGTGAGCGTCGCCGGCGGCACCTGGACCGTCGCCGCGGGACCGCTCGACCTGCGCTTCACCACCGGGCCGCGGCGGCCCTTGGGGTACCTGCTGCGGGCCGTTCCCGGCCCGCTCGCCCGCCGTCCGGCGTGGAGCGCGCTGACGGACCGGCCGGCCCGCCTGCTGCTGCCGGGCGTGCGCACCCGCGGCAGCGCCGGCGGGGGCCGCCGCGAGTGGTACGGCGCCCGGGACCTGCGGTCGATCCGCGCGCTGTCGGCGGCCTTCGAGGGCGCCGACCTCGGCGGGAAGGCGCCCGTCGACCCGCCGGTGCGCTTCGGGTTCGGCTCGGTGCCCAGGGAGCCTGCCCTCACCCGGGTCACGACGACGGTGGCGCTCGGCCCCGGCGCGGCCCGGTGAGCCGGCTGGGCGGCGCGTCACCACCCGTTCGAGGGGCTGAGTAGGCCGTTCGGCTGAGCGGGGGGCGGCATCGGGCGGTGCCGGCGAACCGGCGGGGCTAGTTTCGGGCGGGCTGGTTACACGCTGCATCGCACCAGGCCCGTAGCGGGACCGCTCGTTCCGTCACGCGGCCGCACACCCCCACCGACTGCTGCCGATCGAGGAACTGATGGCGACACATACCGAACCGGTTGCTCCCGTCCCCGCGGCGGGGCGCCGCGGGAGGGGCCAGGTGATCGTCGCCTGGCTGACCACGACCGATCACAAGAAGATCGGCCACCTGTACCTGATCACGTCGTTCGCCTTCTTCGTGGTCGGCGGGGCGCTGGCGATGGCGATCCGGGCGGAGCTGGCCCGGCCGGGACTGCAGATCCTGTCCAACGAGCAGTACAACCAGGCGTTCACGATGCACGGCACGATCATGCTGCTGCTGTTCGCGACGCCGACGTTCGCCGGGTTCGCCAACGCGATCATGCCGTTGCAGATCGGTTCCCCGGACGTGGCCTTCCCCCGGCTGAACATGCTGTCGTACTGGCTGTTCCTCTTCGGCGGCCTGATCGTGCTCGGCAGTTTCCTCACCCCGCAGGGCGCCGCCGACTTCGGCTGGACCGCGTACACGCCCCTGAGCGGCCCGATCCGCAGCGGTTACGAGGGCGCCGACCTGTGGATCATGGGGCTGGCGCTGGCCGGTTTCGGCACGATCCTCGGCTCGGTCAACTTCATCACGACCATCATCTGCATGCGCGCCCCCGGCATGACGATGTTCCGGATGCCGATCTTCACCTGGAACGTGCTGCTCACCTCGGTGCTGGTGCTCCTGGCCTTCCCGGTGCTGGCGGCGGCGCTGCTGGTGCTGGAGTCGGACCGGCAGTTCGGCTCGCACGTCTTCGACGCCCAGGTGGGCGGCGCGGTGCTGTGGCAGCACCTGTTCTGGTTCTTCGGCCACCCCGAGGTGTACATCCTCGCCCTGCCGTTCTTCGGCGTGATCAGCGAGATCATCCCGGTCTTCTCCCGCAAGCCGATCTTCGGCTACATGGGTCTGGTCGCCGCCACCATCGCCATCGCGGGCCTGTCGGTGGCGGTGTGGGCGCACCACATGTTCGCCACCGGCGCGGTGCTGCTGCCGTTCTTCTCCTTCATGACGTACCTGATCGCCGTGCCGACGGGCGTGAAGTTCTTCAACTGGATCGGCACGATGTGGAAGGGGTCGCTGTCCTTCGAACCGCCCATGCTGTGGGCGGCCGGCTTCCTCGTCACCTTCCTCTTCGGCGGCCTGACCGGCGTCATCCTCGGTTCTCCGCCGCTGGACTGGCACGTCACCGACTCGTACTTCGTCGTCGCCCACTTCCACTACGTCGTCTTCGGCACCGTCGTCTTCGCGATGTTCGGCGGCTTCAGCTTCTGGTGGCCGAAGATGACCGGCACCATGCTCGACGAGCGCCTGGAGAAGGTGCACTTCTGGACGCTGTTCGTCGGCTTCCACACCACGTTCCTGGTGCAGCACTGGCTGGGCGCCGAGGGCATGCCCCGCCGGTACGCCGACTACCTGGCCGCCGACGGCTTCACCGCCCTCAACGTGGTCTCCTCCATCGGGGCGTTCCTGCTGGGCCTGTCCACCCTGCCGTTCCTGTACAACGTCTGGGTGACCTCCAAGCGGGGCGAGCGCGTCGAGGTCGACGACCCCTGGGGGTACGGGCGTTCGCTGGAGTGGGCCACGTCCTGCCCGCCGCCCCGCCACAACTTCGAGACCATGCCGCGGGTCCGCTCCGAGTCCCCCGCGTTCGACCTGCACCACCCGGACCTGGCCGACCTCGACCAGGTCGAGAACGTCGGCAAGCGCGACGTCGTCGAGCCCGGGGGGCACAAGGGCGACCGGTCGTGAGGCGCGGCAGACCGGACGCGGCGTACAAGGTCGGGCCGCCGGGGCTCGCCGAGGAGGCGGAGGGCTACCTCCTCGCGCACGCCCACCAGGAGCAGGCGCGCCGGGAGGCCGAGGAGCTCTGCGCGGACCTGCCGTGGCTGACCGCCGCGCAGGCCGAGGACCTCACCCGGCACTACGTCAGGCGGCGCCTGGACGTCAGCCGGGAGATGCTGCGCGCCACCGTCCGGCGCGCCGCCGAGCTGCGCCGGGAGTACGAGAGCCGGTACGCCGACCTCCGGCGCGACCTGCTGAAGCGTCACGCCGTGCTGGCCTGCGCCGTGCTCGCCTGCGCCACCGGGGCGGGCGCGCTGGCGTCCGCGACCGCGCGCTGACGGCACCCGCCCGGGCCGGTGCGCCGGATGTCACCGGCCGGCGGGGCCCCTGCCGTCGCGGGCGGCTCCGGCGGCCCGGCGGGACAGGGGTCCGACACCGGCGTGGCGGCCGGGGCGGAGGGCGGCGTGCAGCTGGCCGGGACCGCGGCCGTCACGGGCGGCCAGGGCGTCGGCGACCAGCCCGGTGGTGAAGGCGTAGACGGCCTTGTGCAGGACGTCCACGACGAGTTCCCGGCGGGGCCAGGTCTGCGGCGGGGCGCCGACGCCGGTCGCGTTCTCCAGGATCTGGTCGTTGGTGAGGCGGACGACGGCGAACTTGGCGGAGGCGACCGGTCCGCGCAGTCCGGACTGGGCCATGACCGACCGGAGCACGCCGAGGAGGGCGGCCTGGCCGTGGTGCATGGCCCAGTTGACCGCCGGCGGCTGCCTGCCGGGGCGTTCGGGCGCGCCGGTCAGGCGCTGCAGGACCCGCGCCGGCACGTGGGAGTCCGGGCGGCCGGTGACGGCCTGCTCGATCTTCTCCCCCAGGGTCATCACGAGGCCCCCGGCGGTGCCGGCGACCAGTCCCTGCCACAACGCGCGCTTGAGCATGTCCCGGCGGGTACCCGGGAGCGCGGCCCTCACCCGCCCGGTCGGGCCCGACGCACGCGAGGAAGGCGGACGCCCATGACGGAACCGGCCCGGTCGCGCACCTCCCCCGCACCGGCCGCACGGCCCGAGCCGCGCAGGTCGGCGGCCGTGTGCGCGCTGATCGGCGCGGCGGTGATGGCGGCGGTCGACGAGATCGTCTTCCACCAGGTCCTGGGCTGGCACCACTTCTACGACCGCTCGACCCCGTCCGTCGGGCTGCTGTCCGACGGGCTGCTGCACAGCGCCGAACTGCTGGCGCTGGTCGCCGGGTTCTTCCTCTACGCCGACCTGCGCCGCCGCCGGGCCCTGGCGCCGGCCCACGCGTGGGCGGGTCTCTTCCTGGGGCTGGGCGGTTTCCAGCTGTTCGACGGGATCGTGGACCACAAGCTGCTGCGCCTGCACCAGATCCGCTACGGGGTGGACGTCACGCCGTACGACTGGGCGTGGAACGGCGCCGCCGTGCTGCTGCTGCTCGTCGGGGTGGTCCTGGCCGTCCGCGCGGCCCGCCGCGCGCGGGGCGGGCCGGCGTCCTGACGGCGGTGGTCCGGGCGGGTGTCAGGTGTCGTGCCGGTGGGCTCTGCCGGTCGTGGAGCCGGCCCGTCGCCGGTGCGCGCCCCGGGTGCCGTCCGCGCGGCCGTGGCCGTCGCGGTCCCGCAGGCGCAGGCGGATCTCCACGTGGCCGTCGACGATGCGGGTGTCGAAGGCGGGCTGGGGGGCGGTGGCGGGACCGCGCACGTTCCAGCCGTCCGCGAGCCGGAAGACGCTGCCGTGCCAGGGACATTGCA
>NZ_JBITSF010000062.1:0-5894 GCF_044540485.1 Streptomyces sp. NPDC085946
CACCCCGTCCACTGACCCGTGAGCCCGGGGCCCGCCTGACCGGCGGACCCCGGGCAGCGGCGCGGCGGCTACGGCTTCTTCATCTCGCAGACGAGAGTCGCCGCAGCGGTGTTGCAGTCCTTGAACCACAGCCGACCGGGATCGACGGCGAACGCGTCGCCGTCGATGACCCGCATCTGCGTCAGGAACTCGTTGCCGTACTTGTTCATCGCACCCTGGTTGACGTACCCGGACATCGAGGAGCGGCCGCACTTCTCGGTGAACGTCGGTGCGTCGTAGCGGGTGTCGTCGAGGAGGTGTTCACTACCGTCGTCGGCCTTTGCCGCCACAGTCTGAATGCACTCGCCGCCTCCGGCCTTGCCGGCCGGATTCAACCCGCCGGCAGAAGCGGGCAGGCCCACGGTCTCGTATGCCGAGGCGAACGGCACCTCGTCACAGTTCACCTTGTCCGGATTCGGCAAGGGCACCTGCGGACGGAACTCCGGGTGCATGAACGTCTTCGGATGCGGCACGAAGCCCTTGGTCGGCACGTATCCGTCGGTTCGGCTGCCGCCGTAGTAGCCGCAGACCCGGGCACGAATCTTCTTCTTGGTCCACGTGGAATTCACACGGCCGTTGTCCGCGTCGGGACGGTAGTGCATCGGCTCGGCGATCGTCCCCAGGCCCTTGACGCCGGACTTGTTCTGGACCATCCACAGGTGAGCTGCGGCAGCCGGGTAACGGGCGGCATCCATCTGGTACTCGGGAACGTACTGCGTCAGCACACATCCCGGATCGCCGTACGATTCGACCTTGTCGCAGCGCACATCGATGCCGGGCGAGCGGGCGTCGCCACCGTCGGTGTCGTCGTCCTTACCCTCGATCGGTACGTACTCACTCTCCGGGTTGAAGATGAACCAGATCGGCAGCTCCCTGGACAGCCCGGCATCGGTGGGGCCGACGCCGTCGGTGGAGCCGTCCCACTTGTGCGTGGCGGTACCCGTGGCCATGTGGGAGTCGACCGGGTTGCTGTCGCCTCCACCCTTCCAGCTGAGGTCGCCGTAGAAGTCGAAGTTCTGCACATCCCTGCCGTCGGTGGCGCCTTCGCACGCGCCGCTGAAGCACATCGAGTCGATGTGGGCGATGGGATTGCCGTCACCGAACAGTACGGACCTCTCATCCCCGGGGAAGTCGTTGTAGACCGGGTTCATCTCGATCCACGTCTTGATCGTCCCGTCGTGCCGGTCGGTCTTGACCTGGAAAGCGATTTCGAAGCCGGCATGGTGTTCCGCGATCTTGACGCCGTTGAGGTGGTACTCCTTCTCGTAGTTCAGGTCGTAGAAGACACAGGCTTCGTTACGGGTGATCAGCGACTTCTGCGCCTCTCCGGACAGCGACGGCTGGCACCAGGAACCAGTGACGATCGGATCGGGGTAGGACGGGGCCCGCATCCTGCTCCGCTCGGCCAGTTCCTTCGCGGCCTTACGGGTTCCCGCGAGTGACCGCTCGTCCTTCGGAGTGATGGTGACCGTCTCACCGCCCTTGCTCAGGGTCCGGGACGAACTGCCCTGCTTCCAGTCCGCAATGCGCTGCGGTTCGTTGAGGTACGCGACGGCGTCGGAGGTCAGGTTCGGCTTTGGCAGCTTGATGTCGATCTTCTGCGCGCGGTTGTAATTCCGATTGCCGGCGGTGAATCCGTAGTCCCTGATCGGGCCCACGTTTCCTGCACGATCCACGGTGCGCGTCTGCGTCACATGGTTGCCGTCGGCGGCCGGGGTCGCGGTGTAGGAGGCTTCCGGTGCCGGTGCTGCGGCCAGGGCCGCAGGCGTGGTGGTGCGTACCGATGCCCAGCCGCTGTTCTCCGCGTCGTCCTCGTACGGGTCGAAGCGGTACTGCACCTCGTACGGGGACGGATCGCCGGTCGTGACGTCGAAACGGCCCTCGATCCCTGCGCCGCCACCGCCCCAGTTCTCCGGGTAGGTGCTCGACGTGACGGACTCCGGTTCCTCCGGTGCGGTGGTGTCGACGACGAACTGGGTCCAGGGGGACCAGTTGAGGTTGTAATGGGTGCCGTCGTAGGCATTGGTGCGGAACTTGTAGGTTTTGCCGTCCTGAAGTTGTCCGGCCGGCACGGTGACGGAGGTGGGCTTCCCCGAGTCCACCGAGCCCGACACGATCAGACCCTCACCCGCCGGGGTGGTGATGGGGGTGTTGGTGGCGGCGTCGTAGACCTGGAAGGTGCCGGTGACCTTGTCGCCGTCGGCGTCGGTGAAGGTGTCCCGCAGGGTCGGAGTGGTGGTGTTGACGGCCCAGACGCCTGCGTACTGCCGGAACGGTGCGCCGGCCTGCCGGTTCGTGCCGTCTGAGGGCCGGTAGTTGTAAGTGACGGACAGCTTGGGCTGATTCGTCGTGGCGTTGGCGGAGTTGACCCGCTTCCACTGTTTGACGTCGTCGGTGGCCGCGCGCAGGCCCATGTGTCCGCGGGAGGCCTTGGCGGACGCCCAGGTCTGGACGAGGGCGTCGACATCGGCGTTGATCCAGCCGTCGGCACCGCAGGACGGGTTGCCCATGGTTTCGGTGGAGGAGTGGTATTGCTGATTCCATGCGGGCTGGCTGGTCCAGCGGGACGAGGTGGAGGGGGCACCCGTGTCCCACACGGTCCAGCTCTGCGCCGTGCAGTCAGTGTTACCGGAGTGAAAGTTGTACAGCGACAGGTTGGTGTCGACGATCAGCGCGTCGGCAATCGCCGAGGTGTTCCAGGTGATGAAGGAACGGGCCGTGCGAAAGGTGCCGTCGGCGTTCTTGGTGCCGGGGTTGCCGAAGTCGAGTTCGGTGTCGGCCGACCAGTCGACGGTCTCGCCCTGCTGGATGTAGGTGTCGAAAGTGTTTGCCAGCGCCGAGGTCGAGGGGTCGACAGTGACCGGGTAGACGGTCTTTGGGTCTGCGAGGAACGCCGCGTCCGGGGTGACGACGAGGTCGATCAGGCCCTCGCCCTTGTCGACGACCTTCATGCCGACCTGGGTCCGGTTCTCGTGCTTCCCCGACCGCTTGTCGACCGACGCGTCCCACATCACCGGGGCGGGCATGGTGGCCCGTGCGTCGCCGGTCCTCGCGTCGGCGAAGGTGACCGAACCGTCCTTGTTCGCCTTGGCCTTGAGACCCTTGGCTTTTACAGGGAGCGTGTAGGTGTGGCCCGCCGCCTCCGGCCGCTCGCGTATCTCGACGAACTGCTCGAAGCCGGTGCGGGTCGCCTCAACAACGACGTCCGCGCCGGGGATGGCCTCGCGGTAGCGGGCCGTGGTGCCGTCGATCGCGGGTGCGGGCAGTCCGCCCTTCCACTGCAGGGTCACGCTCTCGTCACCCTCGCCGAGGGTGACGAGGTCGCGCGGGGC
The DNA here is from genome assembly GCF_044540485.1 of Streptomyces sp. NPDC085946. NCBI lineage: Bacteria > Bacillati > Actinomycetota > Actinomycetes > Kitasatosporales > Streptomycetaceae > Streptomyces > Streptomyces sp. NPDC085946. The sequence continues at coordinate 3,372 of NZ_JBITSF010000062.1, forward strand.
GGCGTCCTTCGTAGCCTGCAGCGACTGCGCCCTCGTGCCGCCCTTGCCGCCCAGGCGCAGGCCCTTGGGGTGGTTCTTCGCCCGGACGCCGCCGTCCGCACCGTGGGCGAGGGTGACGTCGACCTTCTGCCACTTCCCGTCACGCAGGACACGTTCAGGGCCGGCGGTGAGTTCCGTGGTCAGGGTGCCGTCGGGGTTGGCGACGGTGTACGTCGTCTCAGTCGTCTCGTCGGTGACGACGACCTTCTTGCCAGTCTTCTCCGCCTCCAGGATCGCCCACGCCTTGGAGCCCTTGGCGTGCCGGGCCGCCCAGGTCATGTCGGAGGCGAGGATCTCCTCCTCGGACGGCTGGTGACTCCGGAGCAGGGCTTCCTCGGCCTGAGGAGCCGCCGTCACGGCCGCGCCGCCGGCGACGAGGGCGGCTTCGGCGACCAGCAGCAGCGCTGCCGCGGCCGCCGTACGTGACACCCGTCTGTGCCGTCTCGCCCCGGAGAACTGTATGTCAGGAGACACGAAGTGCTGCCCTTCTCTTGGGAAATTAAATGTGTGTGCTAGACGTACAGAACAAGGACGCTATGCGCCGTCAAGCGGATGGCAGTAGTGCATTTCTGGCCCAGTGGAGGACGGGGGATCGCGCAGGCCGCGTCGGCGTTGCGGCTACGGAGGTGCGGCTTCTCAAACATCGGATTGGCCATACCTCGGTGTGGCATCGAAGGGCTTGAGCGGCTGCCCGCCTGTCGCCAATTCACGGACATGCCTCAAGGAAGTCATGACTGTCGGACGAACCGTCGGCAAAGCCTCAGACTTCTCAAGTCGTCGTATCAGGTGGTGAATTCTGACCGAAAGCAAACCTCCGGGGCCCCTCGCCGCGGGAGAGGGGCCTCATCACCACCGTCGTGTGAAGACTGCCGGACTCGCATGGCGACGTGCCGCAATCGCGTCCACCCATGCCAGTGAAAGCACAGCCAAGAAAGTCGGCACCGCCCTACGCGACGTCCGTCTCCTTCCGCAGCACCCGCGTGATGCGTTCGCCGAGCACCCGGTCCACACCGCCCGCACATGGGAGGTCGGCCAGAACTTCAGTGAGTTCGGCGAGCGTCTCCGCCGACCCGACCGAGAATCAGGACGTCAGGCACCATCTCGATGCTTACTGTGACAACGATCGCGTCCTGAGACACAACCCGTATATCATCCGTATCGGGATTAACCGGGAGTATCCCAATCACACTGATAGTGCTACGGGGCGGTCACCGACCGGCCCCGCAACCTTTTCACTCGCGGCTGTGCGCCAGATTGGCATGAGACAGTACAGATCCCTGTCGTTCAGCCTCTCGTCCCGTACCGGAGGAACGCCCAGGGTGCACCAAGAAAGCGTGAGTCGATGACCTGGTCAAAGCCCTCAGCTCGGACACCGGCATATCGAAGAGCGAGGTGTCCCGGATCTGCACGGACCTCGACGAGCAACTCGACGCCTTCCGCACCCGGCCGCCGGATCACACCCGCTTCCCTTACGCCTATCTCTACGCCACCCACGTCAAGGCACGCGTAGAACCACCAGATCGTCTCCCAGGCCGTCGTCATCACCACCGGCATCACCGAGGACGGTGGCCGTGAGGTCCTGGGCGTCATGGTCGGCGACAGCGAAACCGAAGCGCTCTGGACCGAGTTCTTGCGCTCGTTACGGGAACGCGGCCCGACAGGCGTCCGTCTCGTCACCCCCGACAGCCACAGCGACCTGGTCAAGGCCACCCGCAAGGACATGCTCGGCACCGTCTGGCAGTGCTGTCGTGTCCACTTCGTCCGCAATATCTTCTCAGTGATCCCGAAGGGAGCCGCGGTGACGGTCGCCGCGACGATCCGCACTCTCTTCGCCCAACCCACCGCAGAAGCGGTCCAGCCCACCTCGACACCGTCGCGAACACGCTCGGCAAACAGTTTCCCAAGGCCAAAGAGATGCTCCGCGAGGCGAAGGAGGACCTGACCGCGTTTGCGAACTTCCCTCACCAGCACTGGAAGCGGCCGCGATGTGCCCGGTGAGGCCAGGGTGGTCGTATCCGGCATGTCGCTGGCGGATGGTCCCACAACGTGAAAGGGCGTGGATTCGGTCCTCGATAGACTCCTTCTTGTATTTACGTGACGGCTTACTGACCTTCGATGATGGAGGTGAGGCCGTCGAGGAGTGCCTTCAAGCCGAACTCGAAGAGAGCATCGAGACGCAGGTCGTAGCCGTCCTCGAAGGCTCCGACCACCTTGGTGAAGGTCGGGAAGCGGCCGGATTCCACTAGTTCCTGGAGAGCGGGGGTGCGGCTGTCCATCCACTGGTCCTCCGACTGGCCTGTGGCTGCTTCGGCGTGCGCTTCCATCTCCAGGTGCACAGCCAGGCCCTGGACATGACTGTAGAGCAGGACGTGAATGTCGAAAAGTTTGGTGGGATCGAGTCCGTGGCCGTCGAGGGCTCGCAGCATCCACTCGCCGTGCACCATCAGGTTGGGCACGAGCAGAGGGCGGGTGAGAGAGCCGATC
>NZ_JBITSF010000063.1:0-4327 GCF_044540485.1 Streptomyces sp. NPDC085946
CGGAGGACCAGTGGATGGACAGCCGCACCCCCGCTCTCCAGGAACTAGTGGAATCCGGCCGCTTCCCGACCTTCACCAAGGTGGTCGGAGCCTTCCACGACGGTTACGACCTGCGTCTCGATGCTCTCTTCGAATTCGGTTTGAAAGCACTCCTCGACGGCCTCACCTCCATCATCGAAGGTCAGTAAGTCGTTACGTAAACACAAGAAGGAGTCCATCGCGGACCGAATCCATGCCCCTTCACACTATGGGGCCACCCACCAGCGACATGGCGGATACGACCGCCCGGGCCTCACCGGGCACATCGCGGCCGCCGCCTGCGACGCCGACGAGGGTCGGCTCACCATCTGCCCAGAGTCGTCGGCCTGGGCGACAAAGGCCCGGCTGGAGCAGGCCCTCGTATCGAAACTGCCGACACCTTGCCGAATCCGGGCAAGGTGAACTGTGACGAGGTACCGTTCGCCTCGGCATACGAGACCGTGGGCCTGCCCGCTTCTGCCGGCGGGTTGAATCCGGCCGGCAAGGCCGGAGGCGGCGAGTGCATTCACTGTGGCGGCAAAGGCCGACGACGGTAGTGAACACCTCCTCGACGACACCCGCTACGACGCACCGACGTTCACCGAGAAGTGCGGCCGCGCCTCGATGTCCGGGTACGTCAACCAGGGCGCGATGAACAAGTACGGCAACGAGTTCCTGGCGCAGATGCGGGTCATCGACGGCGACGCGTTCGCCGTCGATCCCGGTCGGCTGTGGTTCAAGGACTGCAACACCGCTGCGGCGACCCTCGTCTGCGAGATGAAGAAGCCGTAGCCGCCGCGCCGCTGCCCGGGGTCCGCCGGTCAGGCGGGCCCCGGGCTCACGGGTCAGTGGACGGGGTGCCAGTGCTCCAGCGCATCGTCCAGCAGAGGGGCCTCGGGGGCGTCCCAGATCAGGCAGCCCCACACCAGGCCGGGCACATCCGGGCCCATGGCATCGGCCGGCCCTTCGGTGAGAGTGCGGTGCGCGGTATCGAGATAGGTGGCGATTGACGGGAAGTCCGGCTTGTCGCAAGCCAGGTTGTCCGGCAGTGACCAGCGGCCGACGCTGTCCGCCCTCACGTAATGCCCGGACTCGGGACCCGCTTCGTCGCCGGTCAGCCACGGCACTACCGGGGCGCCCCACGAGTCGCCGCAGCCGGTCTCGGGCAGCCGCGCCCTGAGAACGTCCGCCGGGCCGAGCAGGATCCCGCCGGGCAGGAACGCCCCCGAGCCGACCTCGCCCTCTTCCTCATTGGCCTCGATGTACTGGTGTTCCACACCGCCACACAGCCGCCAGAGAGCGCCCAGCTCAGCAGGAAGCCCAAAGCCGAGGTGCTGCCTCAGTTGGTCGTCGGCAGCCTCAATGGCCTGCTCCGGGACAGGCGGCAGCAGGGAGGCGTAGGAGACCGGGGCATTCGCCTCCAACCAGTCCGTGAGGCGGCGCCAGGCCATCTCCAGATTCCGTTGATCGCTCATCCCGCCAACCTACTGAGCCCCAGCGTTCACCGGCAGTCGATGCACGCGAGTGCGCGGGAACGGCGCACTTCCCAGCCAAGATTCGTTACACCACTTGGTGGGGCGCCATCCATGACCGGGAGGACCATTCCTGCAGGCGCGGGGAGCAGGTGTCAATCCGTCGGGCAGTGGTCTGCGAGGCGGGGCCATCCCCGCACCCGCGGGGATGGCCCAGGTCCCAGTCCTTGGCGGGCACGAGCATCGTCTGCTCTCCGCGACTACGGGGATGATCCCGGACTACACAAGCAGCAGCAGGCGCGGTGGGAAGCAGGCCGCGCGCAGGACCTGCGCTACGGCTTATCGGCGTACATTGCTATATGGCTCTGGCAAGATTGTCGTAGCTGGAGATCATCTCGGTGACACGGTCGGCCGGTCCGCGGAACGGGCAGCCTCTGACTGTGCTCAGTTGAATTGGCGGATTTACTAATGCAGTTGGCCAATGTGCTGATTGTGTCGACCGAGGTCTCCGAAGCTGCCGTGGCAGTTCGTGCCCGTACAGTCCGATGTTCCATCGGACTGTACGGGATGCGGGTGGTCCAGTGTGTGGTGCCACAGCCGCTATGTACGGCGCCTCGCCGATGTCGCCCTCGGTGGTCGGCCGCTGCGCATCGACTTGTCCGTACGCCGTCTGTACTGCGAAAACGTGGCTTGTACGAAGGTGACCTTCGCCGAGCAGATGCCGGACCTGACCGTGCGCCACCAGCGGCGCACTCCGCTCCTGCAAGGCGTGGTGGAAGCCGTCGGGGTGGTGCTGGCCGGCCGGGGCGAGACTCGGATGCTGCGAATCTTGAACGTCACGCCCTCGCGGTGCACCTTCCTGTTTCAGCTGATGCGAATGCCGCTTCCGGCACTGGGGACACCACGGGTGCTGGGGGTGGACGACTTCGCGCTCTATGGCGACACCTACGGCACCCTGCTGGTCGACGCCGCCACCAGGCTCCCACTCACACTCTGGGAAGGACACGACGCTGAACAGCTCAGCCGATGGCTCCGCGACCACCTCGGCCTCGAGGTCACCTGCCGCGACGGCTCCCTCACCTACCGGCAGGGCATCACCGTCGGTGCCCCTGATGCAGTGCAGTTCAGTGACCGTTTCCACCTCTGGCAGAGCCTCTCCCGCCGAGTCCAGGACATCGCCTCTACCCACCGCGGCTGCCCGCCAGCCGCACTGCCCCGGTCAGTGAGACCCATCACGCACCGGTTGAGGAGGCGGCTGAGAACACCGCGGCCGACACCCGGGCCGGGCAGCATGCCCGCCGGCTCTTCGAGGCCGTGCACGCCCTGACCCACACCAGCAGGAGCCACAGTTCCATAGCGCGGGAGCTCGGCCTGGACCGTCGCATTGTCGCCAAGTACACCCGAGCCCGCACCTGGCAGGAAGTGATGCGCCGACCACCTCGCAAGCCCTCGCCTTGGACCCTTACCTCGACTACCTGCAACAACGCTGGGACGAGGGCGAGCACAGCGCGAAAATCCTCCACGAGGAACTTCAGGCCAAGGGCTGCCTCGGGCACTACCAGCGCGTGAAAGTGGCCGTCGCACCCCTGAGACGGGGCTTGCCCCTGAACGAGCCACGCGAAAGACCGCCCTCCCTGCGCGAAGCCGCCCGCTGGATCACCACCCATCCGGCCCGCCGCAACCTGCACATCGATGACCGCCTGCCCCGGCTCCTCCACCACTGCCCAGAACTCAGGCACACCCACGACTTGGTCCGCCGCTTCGCGGCCATGCTGGACAACCGTGACGCCGCGCCTTTGCCAGACTGGCTGAATGACCTCCCGGACAGCAAACTGCCCCCTCTTGCCGGCCTCGCCAGAGCCCTGCGTGAAGACCGGCAGGCCGTCGCCCAGGGAATCACCACCCCCTACAACTCCGGGGTCAACGAAGGCCGCATCACCGACGTGAAGCTCCAGAAGCGCCTGATGGCCAATCGTGCAGGCGTCCCACTCCTCCGCCACCGCGTCATCCTGATCGCCCACCTCCGCCGACGCTATGCGGACCGGCCGACCGTGTCACCAAGATGATCTCCAGCTACGAAAATCTTGCCAGAGCCATGTTCACGTGTACGCCGACACAGGCTCGCTGCGCATGCTGTGGGTGGTAGCCGACACAGGGACCACGGGGTGGTCGACCGGCGGGTGGTGGAAGGGCGTGCAAGGCGCCGCCATAGATCGCGAGGCGCCAGTCGACGCCCGCTGCCTGCATCTCAGCGGTGAACGCGTTTCGTTGCGCGGGCGGCATGATCGGGACTTCCGGTCCGACCCCGGCCCACACCGGGCAGCGGATGTGTGCTGCCTCGCCCGGTCGACCCGTGGTAGTTGCGTTGACTGTCCCGATCGCGCGCAGGTCGACGCCGCCTCGCCTGAGTTCCAGCGCGATGGCGGCCCCGGTGCCGTAGCCGATGGCGGCGATCCGGTCGGGGTCGGTCCGGGGCTCGGTGCGCAACTCGTCGAGTGCCGCGTGGCCGATGCGCCGCATCCGGTCGGGATCAGCGAGCAGTGGCATGCAACGAGCCAGCATCTCCTCGGGGTCACCCAAATAGCGCCCGCCATGAAGGTCGAACGCAACGGACGCCCGAACCGGCCAGGCGGCACCCTTCCCGCCAGCGACTGACTCTTCCCCAGACGCCGGACCGGACAGGCCATGACCCCTACCACCCTCGGCAAGCGACTTGCCACCGTGGGCATCCCTACTCTCCGTGCGGCCGGACCGCGACCCTGCGGCAGCTCGTCCTTCAGGCGCCGCCCTCGGTCGTTGCGGGGATGCTCGGCTATCATGCCGTCCACACCGAGGCC
>NZ_JBITSF010000064.1:0-1555 GCF_044540485.1 Streptomyces sp. NPDC085946
AACACAGTGGACGCGAGCAACTGAGGACAAGCCCTCGGCCTATTAGTACCGGTCACCTCCACACGTTGCCGTGCTTCCAGATCCGGCCTATCAACCCAGTCGTCTACTGGGAGCCTTACCCCATCAAGTGGGTGGGAGTCCTCATCTCGAAGCAGGCTTCCCGCTTAGATGCTTTCAGCGGTTATCCCTCCCGAACGTAGCCAACCAGCCATGCCCTTGGCAGAACAACTGGCACACCAGAGGTTCGTCCGTCCCGGTCCTCTCGTACTAGGGACAGCCCTTCTCAAGACTCCTACGCGCACAGCGGATAGGGACCGAACTGTCTCACGACGTTCTAAACCCAGCTCGCGTACCGCTTTAATGGGCGAACAGCCCAACCCTTGGGACCGACTCCAGCCCCAGGATGCGACGAGCCGACATCGAGGTGCCAAACCATCCCGTCGATATGGACTCTTGGGGAAGATCAGCCTGTTATCCCCGGGGTACCTTTTATCCGTTGAGCGACGGCGCTTCCACAAGCCACCGCCGGATCACTAGTCCCGACTTTCGTCCCTGCTCGACCCGTCGGTCTCACAGTCAAGCTCCCTTGTGCACTTACACTCAACACCTGATTGCCAACCAGGCTGAGGGAACCTTTGGGCGCCTCCGTTACCCTTTAGGAGGCAACCGCCCCAGTTAAACTACCCATCAGACACTGTCCCTGATCCGGATCACGGACCCAGGTTAGACATCCAGCACGACCAGACTGGTATTTCAACGACGACTCCACCCGAACTGGCGTCCGAGCTTCACAGTCTCCCAGCTATCCTACACAAGCCGAACCGAACACCAATATCAAACTGTAGTAAAGGTCCCGGGGTCTTTCCGTCCTGCTGCGCGAAACGAGCATCTTTACTCGTAGTGCAATTTCACCGGGCCTATGGTTGAGACAGTCGAGAAGTCGTTACGCCATTCGTGCAGGTCGGAACTTACCCGACAAGGAATTTCGCTACCTTAGGATGGTTATAGTTACCACCGCCGTTTACTGGCGCTTAAGTTCTCAGCTTCGCACGCCCGAAAGCGCACTAACCGGTCCCCTTAACGTTCCAGCACCGGGCAGGCGTCAGTCCGTATACATCGCCTTACGGCTTCGCACGGACCTGTGTTTTTAGTAAACAGTCGCTTCTCGCTGGTCTCTGCGGCCACCCCCAGCTCGAGGCGTAAAGCCCGTCACCGGATGTGGCCCCCCTTCTCCCGAAGTTACGGGGGCATTTTGCCGAGTTCCTTAACCATAGTTCACCCGAACGCCTCGGTATTCTCTACCTGACCACCTGAGTCGGTTTAGGGTACGGGCCGCCATGAAACTCGCTAGAGGCTTTTCTCGACAGCATAGGATCATCCACTTCACCACAATCGGCTCGGCATCAGGTCTCACCCACATGCCATCCGGATTTACCTGGATGACGGGCTACACCCTTACCCCGGGACAACCACCGCCCGGGCTGGACTACCTTCCTGCGTCACCCCATCACTCACCTACTGCAAGTCTGGTCCGTCGGCTCCACCACTCCCCTTT
>NZ_JBITSF010000064.1:1651-3289 GCF_044540485.1 Streptomyces sp. NPDC085946
TTCCCCGAAGGCTCCGGGGCGGCTTCACGGACTTAGCATCGCCTGGTTCGATGTTTGACGCTTCACAGCGGGTACCGGAATATCAACCGGTTATCCATCGACTACGCCTGTCGGCCTCGCCTTAGGTCCCGACTTACCCTGGGCAGATCAGCTTGACCCAGGAACCCTTAGTCAATCGGCGCAAACGTTTCTCACGTTTGTATCGCTACTCATGCCTGCATTCTCACTCGTGAACCGTCCACAACTACCTTCCGGTGCTGCTTCACCCGGCACACGACGCTCCCCTACCCATCACAGCCGGCGTTGGCCGTATTGCTGCAATGACACGACTTCGGCGGTACGCTTGAGCCCCGCTACATTGTCGGCGCGGAATCACTAGACCAGTGAGCTATTACGCACTCTTTCAAGGGTGGCTGCTTCTAAGCCAACCTCCTGGTTGTCTGTGCGACTCCACATCCTTTCCCACTTAGCGTACGCTTAGGGGCCTTAGTCGATGCTCTGGGCTGTTTCCCTCTCGACCATGGAGCTTATCCCCCACAGTCTCACTGCCGCGCTCTCACTTACCGGCATTCGGAGTTTGGCTAAGGTCAGTAACCCGGTAGGGCCCATCGCCTATCCAGTGCTCTACCTCCGGCAAGAAACACACGACGCTGCACCTAAATGCATTTCGGGGAGAACCAGCTATCACGGAGTTTGATTGGCCTTTCACCCCTAACCACAGGTCATCCCCCAGGTTTTCAACCCTGGTGGGTTCGGTCCTCCACGAAGTCTTACCTCCGCTTCAACCTGCCCATGGCTAGATCACTCCGCTTCGGGTCTTGAGCGTGCTACTGAGTCGCCCTGTTCGGACTCGCTTTCGCTACGGCTACCCCACCCGGGTTAACCTCGCAACACACCGCAAACTCGCAGGCTCATTCTTCAAAAGGCACGCAGTCACGAGAACAAGGCAAGCCTTGCTCCGACGCTCCCACGGCTTGTAGGCACACGGTTTCAGGTACTATTTCACTCCGCTCCCGCGGTACTTTTCACCATTCCCTCACGGTACTATCCGCTATCGGTCACCAGGGAATATTTAGGCTTAGCGGGTGGTCCCGCCAGATTCACACGGGATTTCTCGGGCCCCGTGCTACTTGGGTGTCTCTCCAACGAGCCGCTGACGTTTCGACTACGGGGGTCTTACCCTCTACGCCGGACCTTTCGCATGTCCTTCGCCTACATCAACGGTTTCTGACTCGTCTCACGGCCGGCAGACCATGAAAGAGAGATCCCACAACCCCGCTCACGCAACCCCTGCCGGGTCTCACACGTAAACGGTTTGGCCTCATCCGGTTTCGCTCGCCACTACTCCCGGAATCACGGTTGTTTTCTCTTCCTGCGGGTACTGAGATGTTTCACTTCCCCGCGTTCCCTCCACTTGCCCTATGTGTTCAGGCAAGGGTGACAGCCCATGACGACTGCCGGGTTTCCCCATTCGGACACCCCCGGATCAAAGCCTGGTTGACGACTCCCCGGGGCCTATCGTGGCCTCCCACGTCCTTCATCGGTTCCTGGTGCCAAGGCATCCACCGTGCGCCCTTAAAAACTTGGCCACAGATGCTCGCGTCCACTGTGCAGTTCTCAAACAACGACCAACCACCC
>NZ_JBITSF010000065.1:0-1996 GCF_044540485.1 Streptomyces sp. NPDC085946
CGTGCCCGGGCCACAGCGGCTGCCGGTGCAGTGCCGGACGACGGCTCGATCACCCGCCGCTTCTCGCCCGTTCTCTGGCGGGCCTTCGCGCAGGGCCGTGGCCGCGCCGGGCATGTCCCGCCGGGCATGTCCCGCCGGGCGGGACGTCCGGTCCGCTGCCCGCCGGGGTCCTCCCGTGGGACGGACCGGGCGCCCCGCCCGGCGGCCCGGGGCGCCCGGTGCGGGCAGGCTACGGCCAGCCGCCCCCTCTTCGCCGGGGTGTGCGCTCTACCGCCGCCGAGCAGAAGGCCCCCTTGCCGATGAGCGAACAGCCCGCCCCCGCCGACCTGTCCGCCTGGCTGACCGGGCAGGGAGCGGACGCCTACGCCCTGGCCTGGGTCGCCGACGCAGACGATCCCCTCGATACCGGCACCGGCACCGGCGCTGGCGCTGACGTCGAGGGGATTGCGGTGGGGGAGAGCGGGATCGCCCGCCCCGGCTTCGACCCGGCCCGCTTCACCCTGCAGGAAGTCACCCGCGGCCGCGCGCAGGCCCTGTCCCGGTGACTCGAGCTGGACGATCCACAGCGGCAGCTGGCCATCACCGGCACCGAGGCCGGGGCCGTGCGCGAGCACACCCCGGGCGAGCTGGCCGCGCACCTGATGCGCGGCCCGGGCATGGGTCACAACGGGCTCACCGAGCTGCTGGCCGGCTGGCTGCACCGCCGCAAGACGACCGCACTGCCCGATGCCGAACGCGGCTGGATCACCGCGACCACCGCCTGGTCGGTCCACCTGCGCGCCCTGACCGGCTACCCGCCACCCTCCGTCCTGGCCCGCGCCCTCGAACTCGCCGGCGAGGACGGCGACAGGCTCGACCAGCTGCTGGCCAGCACCCGGCAGGGAACTGCCGCCCTCTTCACCCGCCTGACGCGTCCCGGCCGGCCCCGCGCCGACCTCGTCCAGGACTGGCACACCCTCACCACGCTGGCCGCCACCGTGCCTGTCCTGCGGCAGGCCGCCGACCGGCTGCTGGACCAGATCGCCCTGCGCGACCCGGCCGCGCAGCAACTGCGGGCCGTGCTGGAACCCGACCTCACCGACCACCACCGCGACCAGACCGGCGCCCGTCTCCCAGGGGCCACCGCGCCTGTGCTGGACGAGGCGCGCACCGCGCACCTGCACCAGGCCCGCGCCTACACCGCCGGCGCCTGCTCGGGGCGCGAGCAACAGGCCCAGCAGATCCTGGACACCTTCCCGCCCTCCGCCCGGCTGCTGCAGCCCAGCGGCCCGGCCACCACCTGGCGCCAGACCTCACCCACCGCCCATCACGCCCTGACCGCCCAGCGCCAGACGCTCACCGCCCAGGAGCGCCTCGAGGACTCCTTCGCCGACCCCGGACTCCTGCACGCCCAGCTCTCCTACCTGGCCACCCGCGAGGCCCAACTGCACCTCGAACACGACGCGCTGGGCCGCCTCATCACCCCGGCCCCCGTCCCACCCGACCTGCCCGACGGCCTCCGCCAGGCCGCGGCCGGGCTCACCCTGCGCCGCCTGACGGAAAACCTTCGGCTCCCCGCAGCGGGCCCGCGAGATCCTGGACGGACGGATCGCCTGCCTCGGCCGGCAGCCCGCACCGGCCCACCGCGCGCAGGAAACCCCCACCGAACTCGCCCTGCTGCGGATCGCCCGGACCGCCCTGGACGCGCACCTGCCCGGTACCCAAACCCCATCATGCGACGAAGGCGCCATCGCCCGCCGGGTGCAGGAGGTCATGGCCAACTCCCGCACAGAGCCCTCCTGGCAGCCGCCCTCCCCGGCGGAAAGGGAGCACCGCACACAGCAGCCGCCGCCGGCACCCCCCAGACACAGACGATCACCCTGCCCGGCCACAGGCCCGGACTGCGGCCCTGAAACGGGCCCGTCCTGGCCATCGCCACCGGCACAAGCACCACCGGCTCGCGCGTCACCCGCGACCGCGACCAGGTCTTCCGTTCGGCCTCCAGCCGTGCCGTCCA
>NZ_JBITSF010000066.1:0-1570 GCF_044540485.1 Streptomyces sp. NPDC085946
ACCTGCGCCTCGAACAGCTCCGGCAACGTGGACCCCGCCACCGCCCGCGCGGTGTCGTTCCACCCCACCAGCACCCGCTCACGCTCGGCACCGTCGAGGATTTCCAAGTCCCCGATGCGACACCTTGGATCGTCCGCGATCGCCTCCAGCAGCCGCACGAAACGAGCCGCCAGGTCCTCGGCGGTGCCGTGGTCGAACAGATCGCTCGCGTAGTCGAGGGCACCGCTGATGCCGGCCGCCTCGCCGTGCTCGCCGTCCTGGTCGGCGACGGTGAAGGAGAGGTCGAACTTCGCCGCCGCGGTCCCGACCGGCAGTGGGTTCGCCCGGAGGCCGGGCAGGTCGAGCCGCGGCTCGGCGTTGTCGTCCAGGACCAGCATCACCTGGAACAACGGGTGCCGGGCGAGCGACCTGGCCGGGTCGAGGACCTCGACCAGGTGCTCGAAGGGCACGTCCTGGTGGGCGTAGGCGGACAGGCTGGTCTGCCGGACGCGGGCGATGAGGTCGGTGAAGACGGGGTTGCCCGAGGTGCTGGTCCGCAGGACGAGGGTGTTGACGAAGCAGCCGACCGCCTCGTCGAGCGCCGCGTCCGTGCGGCCCGCGATCGGCGTACCGAGCGGGATGTCGGTGCCCGCGCCCAGCTTGCTGAGCAGTGCGGCGAGCGCGGCCTGCAGCACCATGAACAGGCTGGCGTCGCAGTCGCGGGCAAGCTCGCGGAGCCGGGCGTGCGCCGCCGCGTCCAGGGCGAACGGCACGCGTCCGCCCTGGTGGCCGGCGACCGCCGGGCGAGGCCGGTCGGCAGGGAGCGCGAGCTCCTCCGGGAGGTCCGCCAGTGCTTCGGCCCAGTACGCCGTCTGCCGGGAGAGCAGGCTGTCGGGGTCGTCCTCGCTGCCGAGGAGGTCGTGGTGCCACAGGGTGTAGTCCGCGTACTGGACGGGAAGCGGCTCCCACGCCGGAGCCCCGCCCGAGCAGCGGGCCGCGTAGGCGACGGAGAGGTCCCGGGCCAGCGGACCGCTGGACCAGCCGTCCCCGGCGATGTGGTGCAGGACGAGCACCAGCACGTGTTCGTCGGCGCCGAGGTCGAGCAGCTCGGCGTGGAACGGCGTCTCATCGGTCAGGTCGAACCCGTGGCCGGCCACGGCGGTCAGTGCGTCGGCGAGCCCGACTTCGTCCACCTCGGTGACCGACAGTGCGGGAGCGGCCTGCTCCGGGGTGAGAATCACCTGTCGCGGGGTCCCGTCGACCTCGGGGTAGACCGTGCGCAGCACCTCGTGGCGCGCGACCACGTCGGTGAGGGCAGCACGCAGCGCGGCGCGGTCCAGCCCGCCCCGCAGGCGCAGGGCGAAGGGCATGTTGTAGGTGGGGCTGGGTCCTTCCAGTCGGTGCAGGAACCACAGCCGGCGCTGTGCGAAGGACAGCGGCAGCACGTCCGGGCGGTGGGCCACCGCCCGGAGGACCGGCCGTTCTTCGCTCCCGGTGTCGATCCGGGCCGCCAGGCCCGCGACCGTGGGCGCCTCGAACAGGTCCCGCACCGACAGCTCCGCGTCGAGCACCGACCGGATGCGGGAGATCA
>NZ_JBITSF010000067.1:0-1499 GCF_044540485.1 Streptomyces sp. NPDC085946
GACGCGGTCCATCCCGGGTACGGCTTCCTGTCGGAGAACGCCGACTTCGCGCAGGCCGTGCTGGACGCGGGCCTGATCTGGATCGGCCCGCCGCCGCAGGCCATCCGCGACCTGGGCGACAAGGTCGCCGCCCGGCACATCGCCCAGCGCGCCGGCGCCCCGCTGGTGGCCGGCACCCCCGACCCGGTCTCCGGCGCCGACGAGGTCGTCGCCTTCGCCCGGGAGCACGGCCTGCCGATCGCCATCAAGGCCGCCTTCGGCGGCGGCGGGCGCGGCCTGAAGGTGGCCCGCACCCTTCAGGAGGTCCCCGAGCTGTACGACTCCGCGGTGCGCGAGGCGGTGGCCGCCTTCGGCCGCGGCGAGTGCTTCGTCGAGCGCTACCTGGACCGGCCCCGCCACGTGGAGACCCAGTGCCTGGCCGACACGCACGGCAACGTGGTGGTCGTCTCCACCCGCGACTGCTCCCTGCAGCGCCGCCACCAGAAGCTGGTGGAGGAGGCCCCCGCCCCGTTCCTGAACGAGCAGCAGGTCGCCGAGCTGTACCGCGCCTCCAAGGCCATCCTGAAGGAGGCCGGCTACGTCGGCGCCGGCACCGTGGAGTTCCTGGTCGGCCTGGACGGCACCATCTCCTTCCTGGAGGTCAACACCCGCCTGCAGGTCGAGCACCCGGTCACCGAGGAGGTCGCCGGCATCGACCTGGTGCGCGAGATGTTCCGCATCGCCGACGGCGAGGAACTCGGCTACGACGACCCGGTGCTGCGCGGGCACTCCTTCGAGTTCCGCATCAACGGCGAGGACCCCGGCCGCGGCTTCCTGCCCGCCCCCGGCACCGTCACCGCCTTCACCCCGCCCTCCGGCCCGGGCGTGCGCCTGGACGCCGGCGTGGAGTCCGGCAGCGTCATCGGCCCGGCCTGGGACTCCCTGCTGGCCAAGCTGATCGTCACCGGCCGCACCCGCAAGGAGGCCCTGCAGCGCGCCGCCCGCGCCCTGCAGGAGTTCCAGGTCGAGGGCATGGCCACCGCGCTCCCGTTCCACCGCGCGGTCGTCACCGACCCCGCCTTCGCCCCCGAGCTGACCGGCTCGTCGGACCCGTTCACCGTCCACACCCGCTGGATCGAGACCGAGTTCGTCAACGACATCAAGCCCTTCACCGCGCCCGCCGACACCGACACCGACGAGGAACCCGGCCGCGAGACGGTCGTCGTCGAGGTCGGCGGCAAGCGCCTGGAGGTCTCGCTGCCCTCCTCGCTGGGCATGTCCCTGGCCCGCACCGGCCTCGCCGCCGGCGCCAAGCCCAAGCGCCGCGCCGCCAAGAAGTCCGGCCCCGTCGCCTCCGGCGACACCCTCGCCTCCCCGATGCAGGGCACCATCGTCAAGATCGCCGTCGAGGAGGGCCAGCAGGTCGAGGAGGGCGACCTCATCGTCGTCCTGGAGGCCATGAAGATGGAACAGCCCCTCAACGCCCACAAGGCCGGCACCATCAAGGGCCTGACCGCCGA
>NZ_JBITSF010000068.1:0-1426 GCF_044540485.1 Streptomyces sp. NPDC085946
GGAATCTCAATGATCGTGTCAAGCCGCCTGCGTGACCGGCGGGGCGGAGGTGAACAGCCTCTTGTCACGCAGCATCGCCCACAGCACGTCGACCCGGCGCCTGGCCAGCGCGAGCAGGGCCTGGGTGTGCAACAGCCCTTCGGCACGCTTCTTGAGGTAGTAATCCCGAGAGGGGCCCGGTCGCATCATCGCGGACTGCGCGGACATGTAGAACAGCCAGCGCAGGCGCCGGTTGTAGCGTTTGGGCCGGTGGTAGTTGCCGGTGCGGCGGCCGGAGTCCCGGGCGACTGGGGCCAGGCCGGCGTGGGAGGCCAGGCGGCCAGCGTCGCGGTAGCTGGACAGGTCACCGACGATGGCGACGAACTCCGCCCCGAGAATCGGCCCCATGCCGGGCATGGACTCGATGATCTCGGAGCGGTCGTCGGTGCGGAAGGTCTCGCAGATCTCCCGGTCGTTATCCTTGATCCGTTCGTCCAGGGCCAGGAGCTGGTGGGCGAGGTCGCAGACCAGCTTGGCGGCCCGCTTCTCGCCGGGAAGCGCGATCTGCTGGGACTGGGCGGCCTCGACGGCCTTGGCCGCGACCTCGGCGGCGCTGCGGACCTTGCGGCGTTCCAGCCAGGTCGTCAGTCGTTTGACACCGATCCGGCGCAGGGCGGCCGGGGTCTGGTACTCGGTCAGCATGACGATCGGCCCTTTGGCCGCGGAGTAGTCGAACGCCCGCTCCAGGGCGGGGCAGATACCGACCAGCAGGTCACGGAGCCGGTTGATGAGCCGAACCCGGTCGGCGATCAGGTCGGCTCGGTAGTTCGTCAGGACTCGGAGCGTGCTGACCAGCTCCGGCGGTGTGTTCAGCGGGGCGAAGTCCTGGCGCATGCGGGCCTGGTCGGCGATGACGCGGGCGTCCTTGGCGTCGGTCTTGCCCTCGCCCCGGTAGGCGCCGGACATGCGGTTGACCGTCCGTCCCGGCACGTAGACCACATGCTGGCCGTGAGCGACCAGCAGGGCCAGCAGCAGCGTGGACGCCCGACCGGAGATGTCCACCGCCCACCGCACCTCACCGGCCCGCCCGCGGGCGGTCTCGATGAGGGTAAGGATCTGGGCCTCGTCGTTGATCACCTTCGTCGAGAACACCGACTCGCCGTCCGCGTCGACCGCGACCGCCCAGTGATGCCCCTTGCCGGCATCGATGCCGACCCATATCCGTGCGTGAGCCGTGCTCAACTCCGTCGCTCCGTTCCACCGTGACCAGCACCTTCGTGGGCCCGAAGAACACTCCGCCGACAGGTCCCTAACCAGCGATGACCGCAGTTCTCAATCAGCAGTCGGAGCGTCCCGGAGGACCGGGCGGCCATTCCTTCCGAGCCACAAACGGCAGACCACCATCAGCCACACCCGGTCCTCCCGGACCGCCTCACATTCTTAGGGA
>NZ_JBITSF010000069.1:0-1424 GCF_044540485.1 Streptomyces sp. NPDC085946
CTAGTGTGATGCGCCTGAAATCGCAGGCTTAAGTCTGTAGCCTGTTTTCGTGTCTCGAGGTCCTCGTGCTGTCGAAGTCGTGTTGTCCGATGAGGAGCGCGCCGAGTTGCTGCGTTGGGCGGGCGGGGCGGTGGCGCCTCGTCTCGTCGAGCGGGCACGTATCGTCTTGGCGTGCGCGGAGGGGAAGCCGAATACGCGGGTTGCGGCGGAGTGCAAGGTAACCGTGGACACGGTGAGGAAGTGGCGGTTGCGGTTTGCTGCCCGGCGGATGGCCGGGCTTGCGGATGAGCCGCGGCCGGGCCGGCGCAAGGCGGAGCTGGTGCTCAGCGATGACGAACGGGCTCAGCTGACGCGCCTGGCGAGGCGGGCGAAGACCGCGCAGTTCCTGGCTCTGCGCGCGAGGATCGTGCTGGGGTGCGCGGAGGGCAGGACGAATAAGCAGGTAGCGGCCGAATGCGGTGTGAGCGAGCAGTCGGTGAACCGCTGGCGGGCCCGGTTCATCGCCAAGCGCTTGGACGGGCTGCAGGACGAGCCGCGCCCGGGCCGGCCGCCCTCGATCTTGCTCGACCAGGTCGAGGAGGTGGTCGTCGCGACGCTGGAATCCACCCCGGGTCAGGACACGCACTGGTCACGGGCCTCCATGGCCGCCCGTACCGGGCTGTCGAAATCCACCGTCGGGCGGATCTGGAAGAAGTTCGACCTCAAGCCGCATCTGCAGGATGCCTTCAAGCTCTCCACCGATCCGCAGTTCGTCGCGAAGGTCGTCGACGTCGTCGGCCTGTATCACAACCCGCCGGAGAAGGCGGTGGTGTTGTGTGTGGACGAGAAGAGCCAGATTCAGGCGCTGGACCGCTCGCAGCCGGTGCTGCCGATGATGCCGGGCATGCCCGAGCGGCGCACCCATGACTACCTGCGGCACGGCATCACCAGTCTGTTCGCTGCGTTCAACATCGCCGACGGCACCGTCATCGGTGAACTGCACCGCCGCCACCGGGCTGTTGAGTTCAAAAAGTTCCTGGTCACGATAGACAAGGCGGTTCCCGCCGGGCTCGATGTGCACCTGGTGTGTGACAACTACGCCACCCACAACACCCCCGAGATCAAGACCTGGCTCGGCAAGCACCCCCGCTTCCATGTCCACTTCACCCCGACCGGCTCCTCCTGGATCAATCAGGTCGAGCGGTGGTTCGGCCTGCTGACCGACAAACTCATCCGCCGCGGCGTCCATACCTCGGTGAAGGCGCTGGAGGACGACATCAGGGCCTGGATCGATTCGTGGAACAAGAACCCCAGGCCCTTCACCTGGACCAAGACCGCCGACGAGATCCTCAAATCCCTCGCCGACTACCTCACCAAGGTCACTCCACCATCCACTAAAAACACGAAAGAGACTTAAGCCTGCGATTTCAGGCGCATCACACTAG
>NZ_JBITSF010000070.1:0-1416 GCF_044540485.1 Streptomyces sp. NPDC085946
CTAGTAGTGCTTCGTTAGGTCTTTTCGTTGATGCTGATCAAGAGCATGTTGGCTGTGTGGATGCGTATGAAGTGAACCGATTACGGGCGGCGTTGGCGATGTTCGTGGCGGATGTCTTCGCCTCGGTGCCGCGTAGGGATCAGCGGGCCAGGGGTGAGTGCTATCTGCGTGGCCTGATGCTCGACGGCCGGCGCAAGTCGATTCAGCCGATGGCCGAACGCCTGCCGGACGGGAACATGCAGGCCCTGCAGCAGTTCGTGAACCAGTCGCCGTGGGATCCGCTGCCGGTCAGGCGGCGGATCGCCGAACGGCTGTCCGAAGTTGTCAGGCCCGAGGTGTGGGTGATCGACGACGTGTCGTTCCCCAAGTGCGGCAAGGCGTCGGTCGGGGTGGCCCGGCAGTACTGCGGAGCCGTCGGCAAACGGGCGAACTGCCAGGTCGCGGTCAGTGTCCATGCCGCCACCGACACCGCCTCGTGCCCGTTGGACTGGCAGTTGTATCTGCCGCGGGAATGGACGGACGAGCCGGACCGCTGCCGCAGGGCAGGGGTCCCCGAGAGCGTGGTGCACCAGGAGAAGTGGCGCCTGGCGCTCGGCCTGCTGGACACACTCGCCGAGTGGCAGCTGACGGCGCCGGTCGTGGTCGCCGACGCCGGCTACGGCGTCAGCACCCCGTTCCGGCTCGGTCTTGAGGAGCGAGGGCTGTCCTATGTCCTGGCCCTGAACGGCAAGGAAGTCGCTCACCCGGAGGATGCCGAGCCGCACCGGCCCGCATACGGCGGACTCGGACCGCCCACCCTTGCCCGTTACCGCACCCCGCCGCGAGCCATTTCCACCCTCGCAGTGGAGGCGGGAGCACAGCGATTCACCGAAGTGACCTGGCGCCAGGGCAGCAAAGGCGCGATGACCTCACGGTTCACCGTGCTGACGGTGCGGCCCGCGGGCAAACAGGCGCTGGCCGCTGCTCAGCAATCGGGCGGCGGCCGAAACCGGTGGGACGGCGTCCTGCCCACCCAGACCCTCCTGGTCGAATGGCCCGACGGCCAGGATGCCCCGACCAACTACTGGATATCGAACCTGCCGCCCACCACACCGACCGCTGACCTGGTGCGGTGGGCGAAGATGCGCTGGCGGATCGAACACGACTACCGAGAGCTCAAGCACGGCCTGGGACTGGACCACTTCGAGGGCCGCACCTGGCGCGGATGGCACCACCACGTCACCCTCGTCACCGCCGCGCAGGCCTTCCTCACCCTGCGCAGGCTCGACCCAAAAGCCGAGGCACCAGCCCAAGCCTCTACCAGACCCTCGACGCACTCCAAGACCTGCTGAGGTGCTGGACCGGCACCTGCACCACCTGCGGCCGCCCCCTCAAGACCAGCAGAACCAGAGCCAGAACCTAACGAAGCACTACTAG
>NZ_JBITSF010000071.1:0-1266 GCF_044540485.1 Streptomyces sp. NPDC085946
CGGAACAGGCCGTTGGCGATCTGAGTGAACTGATCCGCGGCCATCACCCCGCGCCGGATCCCCGACGCGAAATCGGTGTCACAGTCGGCAGCCGGGGCCGCGGGGACAAGGGGGGCCTTGGGCAGGTCTGCGTCGAGCGTGGCGGGCTGGTCGGTGATGGAGTAGACGATCTCGCCGAGTGTGCCGTCCGCGCGGCGCAGGCGTTCCCGGATGAGGTAGCCGCAGCGCTCCAGTTCCTTCAGGGCGACGCGGACGGCTTCCCTCCCGTCGGGGCCCACGGCCGCCAGGTCAGCGACGGTGACCTGCCAGCCGTCGCGGTGTGTGGAGATGCAGCCGAAGATCCCCTTCGCCTTGTAGGACAGCTCGGCGTCGCGGAAGAGGCGGTTGGCGATCTGGGTGAACTGATCGGCTGCCATCACCCCGCGCCGGACCCCCGTACCGAAGCCGCTCACCGTGCTCCCCCACGCACCGTGGGCGCGCTGGCGCTGAGGTCCTGCGGCCAGCGGGGCGCCGGAGGATGACCAGAATCGCTGGGTGGAAGGCGGTGGACGAGATCCATGCCGTCAGCTCACCGGGCGCCCCCGACCAGAGCGCCGACCACCAGCCCCGACCAAAGGTCACGATCGGGCAACATGCGCCGTGAGCTGCCGTGGTCGGTCTCGTGGTCGGGCCGACCACGGTCCTCGCCACCCCGACCATGAGACCGACCACGGCGGTTTCGGCGGTACGGACGGCTGCGCAATCGCGACTGTGCACCGCAGGGCATCCGATTGCGCAGACGGCTGCGCAATGAGTGCGAGGTCCTGCGCAATCGGCGTGCGCAGCCGGTTGCGCACAGCGGGATGCGCAAAGTCCGCCGTGAGGCTGCGCAATCGGCAGCTCCTGCGCAATCGGCCTGCCCCCGGCCGGCTCCTGAGAGTGCGTCCGCTTTCATCGGCGGGCTTGGCCCGTGTGCAGCCCGTAGGCCCCGGTGGCCACCTCCCCCGCCCCGCGGCCGGCTCGACCGTGCCCGGCCGTGTCCGGGGCCGTGGTCGGTCTCATGGTCGGGCCGACCACGAGACCGACCACGGGTTTTGTGTCCTGTTCGTGACCGTGGTCGGGCCTTCGTGGTCGGTGGTCTGGTCGGGGTCGGCGGGTTTTCTCAAGGTCAGCACGTACACGTTGATGATCTGGGAGTTTGACCATGTCTCCTGGCAAGCAGGCCACCGCACCCGAGCCGGCTGCAGTGGCCGCGGGCGTCCGGCTGAAGAAGATGCACCGCCGCGT
>NZ_JBITSF010000072.1:0-1259 GCF_044540485.1 Streptomyces sp. NPDC085946
TCATCAGGTTCGCGGGTGACTCGGGTGACGGGATGCAGCTCACCGGGGATCGTTTCACCGCGGAGACCGCGTCGTTCGGCAACGACCTGTCGACGCTGCCGAACTTCCCGGCCGAGATCCGGGCGCCCGCCGGCACCCTGCCGGGGGTCTCCTCGTTCCAGCTGCACTTCGCCGACCACGACATCCTCACCCCCGGTGATGCGCCGAACGTGCTGGTGGCGATGAACCCGGCGGCGCTGAGGGCGAACATCGGCGACCTGCCGCGCGGCGCGGAGGTGATCGTCAACACCGACGAGTTCACCAGGCGGGCGATGCAGAAGGTCGGCTACGCCACCTCGCCGCTGGAGGACGGTTCCCTGGACGGCTATCAGGTGCATCCGGTGCCGCTGACCACGCTGACGGTGGAGGCGCTCAAGGAGTTCGACCTTTCCCGCAAGGAGGCCGAGCGCAGCAAGAACATGTTCGCGCTCGGGCTGCTGAGCTGGATGTATCACCGGCCCACCGAGGGCACCGAGACGTTCCTGCGGTCGAAGTTCGCGAAGAAGCCGGACATCGCGGCGGCGAACATCGCGGCGTTCCGGGCGGGCTGGAACTTCGGGGAGACGACCGAGGACTTCGCGGTCTCCTACGAGGTGGCCCCGGCCGCCGCGGCGTTCCCGCCGGGGGTGTACCGCAACATCTCGGGCAACCTCGCGCTGTCCTACGGGCTGATCGCCGCGTCCCGGCGGGCGGAGCTGCCGCTGTTTTTGGGGTCGTATCCGATCACTCCGGCCAGTGACATCCTGCACGAGCTGAGCCGGCACAAGAACTTCGGTGTGCGTACCTTCCAGGCCGAGGACGAGATCGCCGGCATCGGCGCGGCGCTGGGGGCGGCCTTCGGCGGGTCGCTGGCGGTGACGACCACGTCCGGGCCGGGGGTGGCGCTGAAGTCGGAGACGATCGGGCTGGCGGTGTCGCTGGAGCTGCCGTTGCTGATCGTGGACATCCAGCGCGGCGGGCCCTCCACGGGGCTGCCGACCAAGACCGAGCAGGCCGATCTGCTGCAGGCGATGTACGGCCGCAACGGCGAGGCGCCGGTCCCGATCGTCGCGCCGCGCACGCCCGCCGACTGCTTCGATGCGGCGCTGGAGGCGGCCCGGATCGCGCTGGTCTACCGCACCCCGGTGTTCCTGCTGTCGGACGGCTACCTGGCCAACGGCTCCGAACCCTGGCGCATCCCGGAACCGGACGAACTCCCGGACCTCACCGTGCGGTTCGCG
>NZ_JBITSF010000073.1:0-1131 GCF_044540485.1 Streptomyces sp. NPDC085946
ACTAGTGACGTGAGTCAGAGGTTCGTCGTTGGTTTGGTGTGAATCGCCGTGGACCGAAAATTCCGCCGTTGTCGGTAACCGATGCCCAGCGGGCTGTGCTTGAGGGGTGGGTGCGTCGCCGCTCGACGGCTCAGGCTCTGGCCCTGCGGTCCCGGATCGTGCTCGAGTGCGCCGAAGGACACTCGATCATGGAGGTGTCACGGCGGCTGAAGGTCGCGCCGGACACGGTCCGCACCTGGCGAAGGCGCTTCCTCGACCGCGGCCTGGACGGCTTGTCCGACGAGCCCAGGCCGGGTGTCCCGAGGAAGATCACCGATGCGGACGTCGAGCGGGTCATCGTCAAGACGCTGGAGGAGAAACCGAAGAACGCCACCCACTGGTCGACCAGGTCGATGGCGGCGGCCACGGGTATGTCCCAGTCCGCGATCTCGCGGATCTGGCGGGCGTTCGCGTTGGCTCCGCACCGCTGCGAGACGTTCAAGCTGTCCACGGACCCACTGTTCATCGACAAGGTCCGTGATGTCGTGGGCCTCTACCTCGACCCGCCGGAGAAAGCACTGGTGCTGTGTGTGGACGAGAAGTCCCAAATCCAGGCCCTGGACCGTTCGCAACCGGTGCTGCCGATGATGCCTGGCGTTCCTGAACGCCGCAGCCACGACTACGTCCGCGCCGGCACCACCACCCTCTTCGCAGCCCTGGAAGTCGCCAGCGGCAAGGTGATCGGCTCGATCCACCGCAGGCACCGGGCCGCCGAGTTCAAAAAGTTCCTGGCCAAGCTCGACAAGGAGGTCCCTGCAGACCTCGACATCCACCTGGTCCTGGACAACTACGCCACACACAAGACACCCGCCATCAAGAAGTGGCTGCTGGCACATCCCCGCTTTCACCTGCACTTCACGCCGACCGGCTCATCGTGGCTGAACCTGGTGGAACGGTGGTTCGGCGAACTCACGCAGAAGAAACTCCGCCGTGGGGTCCACCGCTCCGTCCAGGCCCTTGAACGCGACATCCGGGCATGGGTCGCCGACTGGAACGACAACCCCCGGCCCTTCGACTGGACGAAGACCGCCGACGAGATCCTCGACAAGGTCGCCGCCTACTGCCAGAGAATCTCCGACTCACGGCACTAGG
>NZ_JBITSF010000074.1:0-1083 GCF_044540485.1 Streptomyces sp. NPDC085946
GGTGGTCGCCGTTGGCCTGGGCAAGGCAGTCGGCCAGCACGTGGGCGCCCACGAGTGCCAGGCTGGTGCCCTGCCCCGAGAGGGGGGAAGGGCAGTAGCCGGCGTCTCCGAGCAGGGTCACCCGGCCCTGCGACCAGGGGTCCATGCGGATCTGGGCCATGGCGTCACAGTAGAAGTCGGGCGCCTTCCGGGCGGCCTCGGCCAGGCGAGTCCCTTCCCACCGCATCGAGGCGAGCTTGTCCACGACGAGCTGCCGCAGGGCGCCGCCGATGCGGTCGGGGGCGAGGGGAGCGGACTCGAAGCCGAAGGCGATCCTGAGTTCGGTGTTGCTGCGTACGGGCATGATGCCGAAACCGATGTCGCCGTCCCGCAGCCAGATCTGCCAGTTGTCCAGTGCGAGGAAGTTGTCCGAGCTGAACACCGAGAGGTAACTGCCCAGGTGGTGGGCGAAACGCTCCTCCTGACCGAAGGCCAGGCGTCGTACGGTGGAGTGAAGGCCGTCGGCCCCGACCACGAGGTCGAAGGTCCGGGACGGCCCGTGCGCGAAGTCGACGCGCACGCCGGTCTCTTCCTCGTCGAGCGCGGTGATGCTGTCGCCGAAGATGTACTCGACATCTGCGCGCGTGTGCCCGTACAGCATCCGTACCAGGTCCTCGCGCAGCACCTCGATGTCTTCGCTGTCGAGCCGGCCGCTGCTGAAGGTTGCCTCGGTGGAGCGGTCGACCTCGTGGCCGTCTGGGGCGAGGATCGACATACCGCGCATCCGGGTCCGTACACGGCTTGCCTGCTCCAACAGGCCCATCCGTTCCACTACTTCGAGCGCGACGCCGCGGATGTCCACCGCCTGGCCGCCGCTGCGCCGGCCCGGGGCGCGTTCGATGACGGTGGGCGCGAAGCCGTGGCGGCGTAGCCAGTAGGCGAGGGCGGGCCCGGCGATTCCACCGCCGGAGATGAGTACGGTCTGCATGAGTAGTTCCTCCAGTGCCTTGTACGGTGTACGCGCATTGAACGTACGATGTACACACACCCCCTTCAACTGGCTAAATATTGGATCTGTACTAGATCAGACGGCCTTCGTTCAGC
>NZ_JBITSF010000076.1:0-1041 GCF_044540485.1 Streptomyces sp. NPDC085946
CGGCCGGGACGTGGTGCTGGAGGCGGTGGGGGCGTTGCGGGACGAGGGCCGGCCGGCCGCGGCGCGGCTGGCGGCGGCGCTGACGCCGGAGGTGGATGCCGTGCTGGCCCGGCATCCGCTGCGTGAGCTGGTCACCAGCAGTGAGCCGCTGCCGCTGCTGGTGGAGCGGGAACGGGCGCTGTACGGCTCGTGGTACGAGTTCTTCCCGCGCTCGGAGGGCACCGCGCAGCAGCCGCACGGCACGTTCCGCACCGCGGCGCGGCGGCTGCCGGCGATCGCCGCGATGGGCTTCGACGTCGTCTACCTGCCGCCCGTCCACCCCATCGGCACCACCTTCCGCAAGGGGAAGAACAACACCCTCACCCCCGGCCCGGACGACGTCGGCGTGCCCTGGGCGATCGGCTCCCCCGAGGGCGGCCACGACGCGGTGCACCCGCGGCTGGGCACCCTGGAGGACTTCACCTGGTTCGTGGCCGAGGCCGCCCGGCACGGCCTGGAGGTCGCGCTGGACTTCGCCCTGCAGTGCTCCCCGGACCACCCCTGGGTGCACAAGCACCCCGAGTGGTTCCACCACCGGCCCGACGGCACCATCGCCTACGCCGAGAACCCGCCCAAGAAGTACCAGGACATCTACCCCATCGCCTTCGACGCGGACATGGACGGCCTGGTCGCCGAGACCTGCCGGGTGCTGCGGCACTGGATGGACTGCGGGGTGCGGATCTTCCGGGTGGACAACCCGCACACCAAGCCGGTGGTGTTCTGGGAGCGGGTCATCGCGGACATCAACCGCACCGACCCCGACGTGATCTTCCTGGCCGAGGCCTTCACCCGCCCGGCGATGATGCACACCCTGGCCCAGATCGGCTTCCAGCAGTCCTACACCTACTTCACCTGGCGCAACACCAAGGACGAGCTGACCGAGTACCTCACCGAGCTGTCGGGCGAGGCCGCGAGCTACATGCGGCCCAACTTCTTCCCCAACACCCCCGACATCCTGCACGCCTACCTCCAGCACGGCGGCCGGCCCGCCTTCGAGGTCCG
>NZ_JBITSF010000077.1:0-1013 GCF_044540485.1 Streptomyces sp. NPDC085946
TTACTGACGTTGTCGCCGTGATGTCGTCAAGGTGAGGCCGGTTTCGGCGAGGCATCCGTTGATGAGGTTGCTGCGGTACTGGATCTGGCGGAGACCTCGTCGGAGCGTGCTGATGAGGTGGTCGGGGTCGGTGAAGGCGGTGTTGGTCTGGCTGCTGCGCCGCAGCAGGGACCAGATGCCCTCGACGGGGTTGAGGTCCGGCGCGTAGGCCGGCAGGAAGTAGCAGGTGATCCAGTCGTGGGTGTCGATGAACTCCCGCAGCCGGCGGTCCTTGTGGACGTTGAGGTTGTCCCACACGAGCACCATGGGTGCGCCGAGCTGCTGGTGCGCGGTGATGAGCAGGTCGCGGTAGTCGGTCCAGGTGAAACTGCGTCTGCCGCCGCGCTTGTGATCGAGATGCCGTTTGGGCCGGTAGATCAGCCGTGAGCGTTCACCGTGCTTGTAGCAGGCCAGCGCGGCGATGGAGAAGCGGCGCTGGGAGCGTCCCCTCACCCGGATGAGGGGTGTGCGTCCGCGTCGGGCCCAGGTCCGTGCGGTGGGCGGCGTCATCGAGAAGCCGGCTTCGTCTTCGAAGCACAGCCAGGCGTCGAGCGCCGCCACGAACATTCCACCTGCGACCAGGTCTCCTTCACCCAGCCCGCCACGGCCTGCTCGTCGCGCTCGATGGCTCGGCGGGCCGGGACCTGGTGGCTGAAGCCGTGCCGGTGCAGCATCCGCGCGATCGTCGACAGCGTCATGCTCTTGTGGAACCGGCGCCCGATCAGCGTCTTGATCCGCGCCAGCGTCCACGTCTGGTCCGGCCAGCCGTGCGCGACCGGCCCTTTGGCGAGCTCCTGCTCGAGCACGGTGAACAGGGCCTCACTCAGCTTGGGCCGTGACACGGGCCCGGCAGACCGTAGCCCCTCGGCGCCGGCGTCGTGCCAGGTCCGGCGCCAGCGCTGCACCGAGCGCACACTCACCCGTAAGTCCTTGGCGACCTCGGCGTTGGAGGCACCCACAGCGAATAGCTCCGC